>NZ_VKHR01000071.1 GCF_009663145.1 Shewanella sp. TC10 | reverse complement strand
GATTAAAAAGGCTRCATTCGAATGCAGCCTTTTTAATCAAATCAGCAATTAATTAAATAAAATTAATTTTTCGCAACTCTTTCATGAAGTTCTTGTACAGAACTCACGTTATTTCTGTCATCAGCTGAATGCGCCATACAAGTAGCAAAGGCAGCATTTAGCGTCGTTGTATAGTTCACTTTGTAACGTAGTGCACCACGACGAATTTGACGAGAATCTTCAATCGCTTGACGCCCTTCTGTCGTATTGATGATGTAAGTGTATTCACCATTCTTAATACGGTCGAGAATATGTGGACGGCCTTCGTGTACCTTGTTAACTAGACGAGGGTTAATACCCGCTTCGCCTAGAATAACTGCAGTACCATGAGTTGCATCAATTTGATAACCCAACTCAATCAGCTCAGCAGCAAGTTCAGCGACACGTGCTTTATCACTGTTACGAACAGAAATTAACGCACGGCCAGACTTAGGCACTTCTGCTGTAGCACCAAGCTGTGCTTTAGCATAGGCTTCAGCGAATGTGTCACCTACGCCCATGACTTCACCCGTTGAGCGCATTTCAGGGCCAAGCATTGGGTCAACACCTGGGAACTTGTTAAATGGCAATACCACTTCTTTCACTGAGAAATACGGTGGGATGACTTCTTTAGTAAAGTTTTGCGACGCTAAGCTTTGACCCGCCATAACACGAGCGGCAATTTTCGCTAATGGAATGCCAGTTGCTTTAGAAACAAACGGGACTGTACGTGCAGCACGCGGGTTAACTTCAATCATGTAGATTTCATCATCTTTAACCGCAAACTGAACATTCATCAAACCAATAACGCGTAATTCCATTGCTAATTTTGCAACTTGCTCACGCATACGGTTTTGCACGTCTTCACTTAAGCTGTACGGCGGTAATGAACAACCTGAGTCACCTGAGTGAACACCGGCTTGCTCAATGTGTTCCATGATTGAACCAACAACCACGATTTCACCATCACAAACAGCATCAATATCAATTTCAATCGCGTTATCTAAGAAGCGATCAAGCAATACTGGAGATGAGTTCGATACGCTAACAGCTTCATTGAAGTAGCGACGTAAATCTTGCTCGTCATAAACGATTTCCATCGCGCGGCCGCCCAGTACATATGATGGACGAACAACTAATGGGTAACCAATACGCTCAGCTGAAATTACCGCACCTTCAACCGTTGTCACAGTATCATTTTCAGGTTGCTTCATTTCAAGACGCTGGATCGCTTGCTGGAAGCGCTCTCTATCTTCTGCGCGGTCAATTGAATCTGGGCTTGTACCAATGATAGGCACGCCTGCTGCTTCAAGTGCACGAGCAAGTTTAAGTGGAGTCTGACCACCGTATTGAACAATCACGCCTTTTGGCTTTTCAATACGTACAATCTCAAGTACATCTTCAAACGTAACCGGTTCAAAGTATAAACGGTCAGATGTATCGTAATCAGTTGATACTGTTTCAGGGTTACAGTTAACCATAATAGTTTCGTAACCGTCTTCACGTAATGCTAATGCAGCGTGAACACAACAGTAATCAAACTCAATACCTTGACCAATACGGTTAGGACCGCCACCAAGAATCATGACTTTGTCGCGCGTTGATGGCGCAGCTTCACATTCTTCTTCGTACGTTGAGTACATATAAGCAGTGTCAGTCGCGAATTCCGCCGCACAAGTATCAACACGCTTATAAACAGGGTGCATACCGTAGCTATCACGAATTTTACGAACTTCAGTCTCACTCACACCCAAGATTTCAGCTAAACGTGAATCGGCAAAACCTTTGCGTTTAAGTTTAAGTAAGAACTCTTGGTTAAGACCAGACATGCCCACTTCTGAAACTTTTGCTTCTTGAGCAATTAAGTCTTCAATTTGAACTAAGAACCAATGGTCAACGTTAGTCAGTCTGAAAATTTCATCACGACTAAGGCCAGCGCGGAATGCATCGGCGATGTACCAAATACGGTCAGCACCAGGCTCTTTTAATTCATGGCGAATTTGCTGCATGCTTTCTGGCAATGAAATATCGATAACAGAATCAAAACCGTTACGACCGACTTCAAGACCACGTAATGCTTTTTGTAGCGACTCTTGGAAAGTACGGCCAATCGCCATCACTTCACCAACTGACTTCATTTGCGTCGTTAGACGGTCATTAGCACCAGCAAATTTCTCGAAGTTAAAGCGAGGAACCTTAGTAACAACGTAATCAATTGCAGGCTCAAATGATGCTGGTGTACGACCACCAGTAATATCATTCATTAACTCATCAAGGGTAAAGCCTACAGCCAATTTGGCTGCCACTTTAGCAATCGGGAAACCTGTTGCTTTAGATGCTAATGCAGATGAGCGAGAAACACGTGGATTCATCTCAATGATGACCATTCGGCCGGTCTTTGGACAAATACCAAACTGAACGTTTGAACCACCGGTTTCAACACCAATTTCACGCAATACTGCTAAAGAAGCATTACGCATCAACTGGTATTCTTTATCTGTTAGAGTTTGCGCTGGAGCAACTGTGATTGAATCACCAGTGTGAACCCCCATCGCATCGAAGTTTTCGATAGCACAAACGATAATACAGTTATCGTTGCGGTCACGAACTACTTCCATTTCGTACTCTTTCCAACCAATTAACGATTCATCAATCAATAACTCGCTAGTTGGTGAAAGCTCAAGACCTTGAGAACAAATGTCTTCAAATTCTTCTTTGTTGTATGCGATACCACCGCCACTACCACCCATGGTGAAAGAAGGACGGATAATACATGGGAAGCCAACTTGGTCTAATACACCGTGCGCTTCTTCCATTGTATGAGCAATACCAGCACGAGGACATTCAAGACCAATGGCTTTCATTGCGGTATCAAAACGACTACGGTCTTCAGCTTTATCAATTGCGTCAGCTGTCGCACCAATCATTTCAACGTTAAATTCTTTCAGAACACCTTCAGACTCAAGTTGAAGTGCACAGTTAAGTGCAGTCTGACCACCCATTGTAGGTAATATCGCGTCAGGCTTTTCTTTAGCGATAATATTACGAACCACTTCCCAATGAATTGGCTCGATATAAGTCGCATCGGCCATTTCAGGGTCGGTCATAATGGTAGCTGGGTTAGAGTTAACTAAGATAACTCGATAACCTTCTTCACGTAGCGCTTTACACGCTTGAGCACCTGAATAGTCAAATTCACACGCTTGACCAATCACAATTGGACCAGCGCCTAGGATTAGAATACTTTTAATATCAGTACGTTTTGGCATTGCTTCTATCTTCTCCGAGTGACCTAACT
The DNA here is from genome assembly GCF_009663145.1 of Shewanella sp. TC10. Classification (GTDB taxonomy): domain Bacteria; phylum Pseudomonadota; class Gammaproteobacteria; order Enterobacterales; family Shewanellaceae; genus Shewanella. The sequence continues at coordinate 22,874 of NZ_VKHR01000071.1, read as the reverse complement.
ATTTAGCGTTTTGGCGAAATTGCTCAATCAAATCAATAAAGTGATCAAACAGTGGTGACGCATCTGTCGGTCCAGGGCTCGCTTCTGGGTGGCCTTGGAAACTAAACGCTGGCTTATCAGTAAGGTGAATACCTTGAAGTGAACCATCAAATAATGACTTATGAGTCACTTTGATGTTCGCAGGTAGCGTGGCTTCATCAGCAGCAAAACCATGGTTTTGGCTGGTAATCATCACATTACCTTTTTCAATATTGCTCACAGGATGGTTAGCACCATGATGGCCAAACTTCATTTTCAAGGTTTTAGCCCCTGATGCTAATGCTAGCAACTGGTGACCAAGACAAATACCAAACACTGGAATGTCAGTCTTTAGAATTTCTTGAATAGCCGTAATAGCGTAATCACATGGCTCTGGATCTCCAGGACCATTTGATAGGAAAACCCCATCAGGATTCATTGCTAGTACTTCTGCAGCAGAAGTTTGTGCAGGTACTACGGTCACATCACAACCACGGTCAACTAACATGCGTAAGATGTTACGTTTAATGCCGTAATCAAAAGCGACAACTTTATATTTAAGTTCTGACTCTGGAGTCTCAGCAGGTAAACCGCCAACTAAACGCCAGCTAGCTTTACGCCATTGATAAGTAGACTCAGTCGTGACTTCTTTGGCTAAATCCATGCCTTTTAAACCAGGGAATGCCTTGGCTGCAGCTAATGCTTTAGCTTCGTCGATATCGCCAACCATAATACAGCCGGCTTGCGAACCTTTTTCACGTAAAATACGAGTTAATTTACGTGTATCAATATCCGCGATACCCACAACATTATTCGACTTTAAATAATCGCTTAATGACTGCTGGTTACGAAAGTTGCTGGCTAATAGAGGTAGATCCCTAATGATAAGACCACATGCATGAACTGAATCAGATTCTAAATCTTCATCGTTTGTGCCGGTATTACCGATATGAGGGTAAGTTAAAGTTACGATCTGGCGAGAATATGATGGATCCGTTAAAATCTCTTGATAGCCTGTCATTGAAGTATTAAAAACTACTTCACCAACAGTAAGTCCATCGGCACCAATTGCTGTGCCAGAGAATACGGTTCCATCTTCGAGTACGAGTAAGGCAGACTGTGTCAACGCGACCTCCAAAAAAAAGAGCCAAGCCACTGAAATTATTTGTATTTAATTTTTACAAATCTACCAACTTACGAAAATTTGGCAAATTCCAGCGATTTTATATGAATTAAGTTAAAGCGTCTATGCTTAGTTATTTTATTTTGGGAAAATTTATTTCCAAAAAAAAACCACCGAAGGTGGTTTTTTTAAATATTAATTGAGACCTAACACTTGCTGCATGTCGTATAAGCCTGAATCCTGATCGGATAACCAATAGGCTGCACGCATTGCACCATTAGCAAATGTCATTCGACTAGTCGCTTTATGGGTTATTTCGACTCGCTCACCAATATCGGCAAACATCACTGTATGATCACCAACAATATCACCAGCACGTATAGTAGAAAAACCGATGGTATTTCTATCACGTTCACCGGTCATACCTTCACGACCATAAACAGCACACTCTTCAAGATCTCGACCTAGGGTATCAGCAATCACTTCACCCATTTTTAATGCCGTGCCAGATGGTGCATCTTTCTTATAGCGATGATGCCCTTCTGTAATCTCGATATCTGTGTAATCACCCATGACTTTAGCCGTCAGCTCTAATAGTTTTAGCGTTAAATTAACACCAACAGACATATTAGGAGCAAACACAACAGGTGTTTGTTCAGCAAACGCATTAATCATCTCTTTTTGAGCATGATTAAAACCTGTTGTACCAATCACAATCGCCTTATTATTTTTTGAACACCAATCAAGGTGAACAAGCGACGATTCTGGAGAGGTAAAATCAATTAATACATCAAAGTGTTCTGATGCTATGTCTAATGAATCTGTAATCGCGACATTCATAGTACCTACGCCAGCCAACTCACCAGCATCTACACCAATAAGTGTAGAACCTGTGCGTTCAACCGCGGCACCTAGATATATCATTTCATGTTGCTTTGCAGCTTCAATCAATGTGCGACCCATACGGCCACTGGCACCAACAACAGCGACTCTTACTTTTGCAGTCATGTCTTTCTCCCAGTGATACAAAAACGCCTAAGTCTTACTTAGGCGTTAATCATTAAACGATTTCTAGTAATTCTACTTCAAATACCAACGCCGAGAATGGCGGGATTGAAGCACCAGCACCACGTTCGCCGTAAGCTAAGTGTTGTGGAACGAATAATTTAAGCTTAGTACCAACTGGCATTAGTTGTAATGCTTCAGTCCAACCAGCGATAACGCCAGAAACTGGGAATTCAGCAGGCTCGCCGCGAGCTACAGAGCTATCGAATACTTCACCGTTAATGAAAGTACCGTGGTAGTGAGCACGGATAGTTGAATCAAGAGTTGGTTTTTCACCTTCACCTTGAGCAATAACTTCATACTGAAGACCAGAATCAGTTACTGTGATGCCTTCACGTTTAGCATTTTCAGCTAGGAAGTTTTCGCCTTCTGCAGAAGCAGCTGCAGCAGCTTCTTCTTGAGCAGCTTGTAAACGACGGCTGATTTCAGTGAAAGCCACTTGTAAGTCTTCCATTGCAACAGCGCTTTCTTTACCAGCAAATGCATCAGCAAGACCAGCTTGTACAGCAGGGATATCGATACCTTCGAAAGAGTTAGCAGCTAGTTGCTCACCCATTTGACGACCTACACCGTAACTTGCTTGCTGTTCCATTGTGTTGAACTCTGACATAACTTTTATACTCTCAATTCATCAGTTAAAATTTGCGGGGCAGTTTACCACACTTTATAGCGTGATGTGCGCTAATCTGCGGTGATTATGACTATTTTTCACAAGCTTTACTGGCATTGATTTAAGGCTTGTTTTTTCGCGGTTAAATATAAAGGCGTGACTTTAGTTTGCAGTGCCTTTAAATCAGAAATACGAGTAGAGTGTGACGGGTGAGTTGAAAACAATTCAGGCCCTTGCTCTCCCCCTGCTTTCGCCATGTTTTGCCACAAAGTGACGCTTTTTGCAGGGTTAAAACCCGCTTTCGCCATAAGTTCTAAACCAAGCTCGTCTGCTTCACTTTCTTGATCTCGTCCAAAAGGAAGCAAAATACCCACTTGAGCCCCTAAACCTAAACCTGCCATATACATATCTTTATTAGATACACCGCCCGCACCCAACGCCACATCAGCCAGTTGCATGCCTGTGTTGGTTAATTGTGCACGGGACACCTGTTCATTACCGTGTCTTGCCAATACATGTGCTACTTCATGGCCTATTACAGTTGCAAGTTGATCAGGATCGTTTGCCACGGTCAGTAATCCGGTATAAACCCCTATATGACCTCCAGGCAAAGCAAAGGCATTAATTTGCTCAGAATCAAACAGCACAACTTCCCATTGCAAAGACTGATCAGGCAGTACCGCAGTAATTCGATTAGCCACACAATTTACATAGGCAGTCTTTTGTTTATCACTGCTGATTTTTTGCTCTTTTTTCATTGAAGAAAAAGACTGCGCACCCATTTCTGTCATCTGATTTTTATCAAATAACAACACCTGACTTCGCCCCGTTGGCGACTTAGTAGTAGCACAACCCGCCAGCAATATAGAGACACCTAATATCAACGCCAGTTTATTCATTTTCATCCCTTAAAATCATGATTTGTTACGAATAACCCTATCTATTTGCAACTATTTTAAACTATTGCTGCAATCGGTAACACTCAAATGCCAAGCCCAATTAGGATCAGTTGGTGAATTCTGAATCAGCAAAGTGACTCATCGGCCATTGATTTATTTCCCAATGAGTTAACTTACGCTGCGGTGACCTCAGCTCAGTTAGCTTTATTTCATTTAGTATTAATTGAGTTAGTTTTTCTAGTTTTAGAAAAATCACGAATACTGCGTTTTTTTGCCGTGCGTCTATTAGCTTGTTTGTCCTTAGGCGGTCTTTTGCTATTGGGATCAACAGGTTTATCAGTCACAGGAAAGTTTTCAAGTTCGCTCAAAGGTAGCACTAGGCCAGTAAGCGCTCGAATAGCTGATAAGTTTTGCATTTCAGCATGACTAATAAGCGATATAGCAACGCCACTGAGTCCCGCTCTAGCTGTGCGGCCGATACGGTGTACATACACTGCTGCTTGGTCAGGTAAATCAAAATTGATCACAACGGGTAAGGCATCAATATGGATACCGCGCGCCAGAACATCTGTCGCCACTAATACATTAAGCTGCTTTGTCTTAAATGTTTGCAGTATCTCAGCGCGCATGACTTGCTCTTTATCACCATGGAGCGCAGCGGCATTTATTTTTGCTTTAGTTAGCTTTTTACACAAGCCATCAGCATCGGATTTGCCATTAACGAACACTACAACTTGAGACCAATCGTTGTGCTTAATCAGCTCAATTAACGCTTTAGCTTTACTGCCTTTATTGATGTGATAAATAGTTTGAGCAATATCTTCTACAGCTGAGTTAACCGCACTTGTCTCAATCCGCAGCCTATCTACTGATAAAATTTGTTTAGTTAGTTTATCTAAAGGCTCTGGCATAGTTGCAGAAAACAACATTGTCTGTCTTTCAGGCATAAGCGCAATAAGCGCATTAATATCTGCAATGAACCCCATGTCTAACAAGCGATCCGCTTCATCAAGCACTAAATACTTTACCTCATTAAGCGATACTGAAGCTTGTTTTACTAACGCAAGTAACCTACCCGGTGTTGCGACAATTAAACTGGCGGGTATAGTTAATCGCTTAACTTGTAGCTCTAAATCTTCACCACCGCACAAAGTATCAACACGAACATTTAGGCCTGCAGATACTCTTGCTAAGTCATCAGCCACTTGTTTGGCTAACTCCCTTGTCGGCACGATAATCAAACCTGAAATAGATTCCGGTGATGACGCTAAGTTTTTCTGCAATTTATTTTGACTAATGCTGTGCAAAATAGGCAAACCAAAAGCATATGTTTTTCCACTGCCGGTTTGCGCCAGCGCTATCACATCCTTTCCGCTCAAAATAGCGGGAATAGCACGGGCTTGCACATCAGTTGCACTTTCAACAGAAGCAGGCAACGCATCGATTAATTTGGGGTTAAGTAGAAAAGATGAAAACGACATGGGATAGCCCTAAATAGGATAAAGTCCAAGCTCAAATACAAAAGCGCTTAATACTAAAATTTGAAAAACTAAAATGTGAAATGCTTAAACGTTAATTGCTACTAGTTAATTGTGACTAGTTAATTGCGACTAAATTAACATTACTGGCAATAAAAAAGGCTGCTTACCAAAGTAATCAGCCTTTCAATTATCTGTGACGATTTATGACTATAGCAATAATTAGCTATTTAAATCGTGAAAGAATTTTTTAACACCGTCGAAGAATCCCTCAGCTTTTGGGCTGTGTTTCTTTGATTCACCGGTTAATGTCGCTTCAAACTCACGCAACAATTCTTTTTGTTTCTCGTTAAGATTAACTGGCGTTTCCATCACAACCTTACAAAGCAAATCGCCAACTGCATGACTTCGTACTGACTTAACGCCTTTGCCGCGCATACGGAACATACGACCAGTTTGCGTCTCAGCTGGGATTTTAAGATTTACTTTACCATCAAGTGTTGGTACTTCAATCTCACCACCAAGGGCAGCTTTGCTGAATGAAATAGGCACTTCACAGTATAGGTTGTTGCCATCACGAGTAAAGATAGCGTGCTCACGAACGCTAACTTGAACATATAAGTCACCAGGAGGTGCACCAAACTCGCCAGCTTCTCCTTCGCCAGATAAGCGAATACGGTCACCTGTATCAACACCAGCAGGAATTTTTACTGATAAGGTTTTGCTCTTTTCTACGCGACCTTCACCATGACACTTGTTACATGGATCTTTAATGATCTTACCGCGACCATGACAAGTTGGACACGCTTGCTGAACAGCAAAGAAGCCTTGACGCATTTGCACTTGGCCTTGACCATGACATGTACCACATGTTGTAGCCGAAGTACCTTTTTTAGCGCCGCTACCGTCACAAGAGTCACATGCTGCAAGTGTTGGAATGCGTAGCTCTTTAGATAAACCACGAACAGCTTCTTCAAGTGACAGCTCAAGGTTGTAACGTAAGTCACTACCACGAGCAGCTTGACGTTGACCACCACGGCGACCGCCACCAAAAATATCACCAAACACATCACCGAAGATATCACCGAAATCACCAGCGCCACCATGACCACCGCCGCCGCGATTAGGATCAACACCAGCATGACCAAATTGGTCATAAGCCGCTTTTTTATTGGCATCGGTTAGAATTTCGTAAGCTTCTTTAACTTCTTTAAAGCTTGCTTCAGCTTCTTCATCACCAGGATTGCGATCCGGGTGAAACTTCATCGCCAAACGCTTATAGGCTTTTTTGACTTCTCGTTCACTAGCATCGCGACCGACACCTAGAACTTCGTAATAATCTCGCTTTGACATAATCTCAGTTTTCTCAAGCAGGTATTGTACGAACGGGCGTTAGAGATTTCTCCCAACGCCCGCCTGAAAGTTAACTAACTAATTAGCTTACTTTTTGTCGTCTTTTACTTCTTCAAACTCAGCATCAACAACGTCATCTTCAGGCTTAGCTTCTTGTGCATCTTGTGCTGGAGCTTCACCTTGCTGCGCTTGTGCATTCGCTTGAGCAATTTCCATTAACTTAGCTGACGCTTCCATTAATGCTTGAGTTGCTTTATCAATCGCTTCTTTGTCGTTACCTTTAGTTGCGGTATCAACTTCAGCCATTGCAGCTTCAATTTTCTCTTTTTCTTCTGCAGGTAGTGCTTCGCCTGCTTCTTCGATTTGCTTCTTCGTAGCGTGAACCATGCCATCAGCTTGGTTACGCGCTTGAACTAACTCTTCGAATTTAGCATCTTCATCAGCATGTGCTTCAGCATCACGTACCATTTGCTCTACTTCTTCGTCGCTTAGACCAGAGTTAGCTTTAATAGTAATGTTTTGTGCTTTACCTGTTTTCTTATCAGTTGCTGATACATTCAAGATACCATCGGCATCGATATCAAATACAACTTCAATCTGTGGCTGACCACGTGGAGCTGGCTCAATACCTTCAAGGTTGAATTGACCTAAAGATTTGTTGTAGCTCGCTTGCTTACGCTCACCTTGAAGTACGTGAATAGTCACTGCACTTTGGTTGTCGTCTGCAGTTGAGAAAACTTGCTGTGCTTTAGTAGGAATAGTGGTATTTTTCTCGATTAGACGAGTCATTACACTACCCATAGTTTCGATACCGAATGAAAGTGGTGTTACGTCAAGTAACAATACATCTTTCACATCACCAGAAAGAACACCAGCTTGAATTGCCGCACCTACTGCTACAGCTTCATCTGGGTTAACATCTTTACGTGGCTCTTTACCGAAGAAGTCAGTTACTGCTGCCTGTACTTTAGGCATACGTGTTTGACCACCAACTAGAATCACTTCATTGATATCTGAAACTGATAAGTCAGCATCCGCTAAAGCAACTTTTAGAGGCTCTAAAGAACGTTGAATTAAGTCTTCAACTAAAGACTCTAATTTCGCACGTGTAACCTTAACAACTAAATGCTTAGGACCTGTTGCATCAGCAGTGATGTAAGGCAGGTTAACTTCTGTTTGAGTCGTGCTTGAAAGTTCAATTTTCGCTTTTTCTGCAGCTTCTTTAACACGTTGCATCGCTAGCGGGTCATTACGTAAGTCTAGACCTTGCTCTTTTTTGAACTCATCAGCTAAGTAGTTGATTAAACGGTTATCGAAATCTTCACCACCTAAGTGAGTGTCACCGTTAGTTGCAAGTACTTCGAAAGTTTGGTCACCATCGTTGCTATCGATTTCAATGATAGAGATATCGAAAGTACCACCACCTAAATCGTATACAGCAACAACATTGTCGCCTTGCTTCTTATCGATACCGTAAGCTAATGCAGCAGCGGTTGGTTCGTTGATGATACGCTTAACATCAAGACCAGCAATACGACCAGCATCTTTCGTTGCTTGACGTTGTGAATCGTTAAAGTAAGCAGGAACAGTAATAACTGCTTCAGTTACTTCTTCACCTAAAAAGTCTTCTGCAGTCTTTTTCATCTTTTTCAAGATTTCAGCAGAAACTTGTGGTGGAGCCATTTTCTTACCGTGTGCTTCAACCCATGCATCACCATTGTCAGTACCAATGATTTTGAAAGGCATGATGTCAACGTCACGTTGAACTTCGTCATCTTTAAAACGACGACCGATTAAACGCTTAATCGCGAAGAAAGTGTTTGTTGGGTTGGTAACCGCTTGACGTTTAGCTGGTGAACCTACCAATGTTTCATCTTCAGTGTATGCGATGATTGAAGAGGTAGTACGTTCGCCTTCAGCGTTCTCAATTACGCGAGCTTTGTCGCCATCAAGGACAGCAACACAAGAGTTCGTTGTGCCTAAGTCAATACCAATAATTTTGCCCATGAGGATCTCCGAAATATAAAATTTTAGTGTTTCTAAATTTGCTTATGGTTGTTGATATGGGGTCAGGATTTGTAAATTCAAGTCCTAATTTTTTTGCCTCTCATATCAGCCTTACTGCATATATTGGGACAGCGATCTGAATTACAAGGGCTAGATCGTAAATTTTATTAAAAATATCTTAAGCAAATTGAAAATAAAGAGTGCGCCCACTTTGTATATTGCATACAATCTCGAAAAATATTAATCCTGCGTTTTATTTTCAAATAGGAAAGACATTGTCGAACACTTCTCTAGCTTACATATATGGCTTGTTGGCGGTATTACTGTGGTCGACTGTTGCGACTGCATTTAAAATTGCACTTGGCTACTTCACACCGCTGCAATTAGTTTTTGTTGCCGTTATGACGTCTATATTTGCGTTAGGCGTAATTGTCGTCGCTCAAGGAAAGTTTGGATTAATCGCCAAGCAGTTTATTCATCGACCATTTTTTTATTTACTCACAGGGTTACTTAATCCATTTCTCTACTATTACGTATTATTCGAAGCCTATGATTTGCTCCCTGCCCAGCAAGCTTTATCACTCAATTACACTTGGGCTATTTTACTGCCTATTCTGGCTGTGCCTTTACTGGGTCATAAACTAACAAAGACTGACGTAGTCGCTGCCATCATTGCTTATAGCGGTGTGTATGTGATTGCGAGCGGCGGTAACCTTACCAGTTTCAACTTTGACAGCCCAACAGGCATCGCTTTTGTGCTAAGCAGCACGGTGATTTGGTGCTTTTATTGGGTCATTAACACTAAAGATGATGGCGATGCTATTGTTAGTTTGCTACTGAGCTTTTTAATAGGCTTACCCTTTGTAACGGTTGCCATGATGCTCCATCAGCCGATTGAGTTCATTAGCTGGTCAGCACTTACTGCAGGTATGTATGTTGGGCTTTTTGAAATGGGGTTAACGTTCGTACTATGGCTAATGGCGCTTAAAACCACCAATAAAACCTCTAATATCACCACACTGGTATTTTTAACCCCTGTGCTGTCAGTTGGGTTAATATCGGTAATTTTAAAAGAGCAAATAACCGTCAGTACATATATTGGTTTATGCTTTATTTTATCGGGGTTAATGCTACAAAAAGTCCTCCCGAAACTGTTACCTAAGTTGATGCGGATATCAAAAACTCGATATGCCAATGAATAAGGTTCGAGACCTTAAAAATGAGATAATAATTAAGCTAAGTTCAGTTTAAGAGTTAACCATCAAGGTTAAAAGATCGACCTTCAGCACTTAACGTTAGCATGCTAGTTGTCAGCCAGCTTATTACTTGTTATTAATATGTTGCAGACAAATAAAAGTGATGGAGAAAATGGCAATGGGAATGCCTCGATGGAATTTTAGTGATGCTGTGGAAACAAGGATCCGTATTACCAGTTTATTAATTACGGTATGCATCATGCTTTTCGAGTATTTAAATGGCGACAGTTCCACTCAGTATCCAGCTATGTATATCTGTGTTTTCATTTTTCCTGCAGTTTATTTTACCAATCGCATTCAAACAAAGTATTTTCCGTATATGAAGGAGTATGTACAAGCCACCAGAATTGCGGCCATTATTATGACCCTAAGTAGTTTTGGCGTTTGGTGTTATGCCACATATTTACGCCTATCTATTCCTCCCATGCCAAGCCACTTAATTTACAATCAGTAATTTACACCCAGTAATTTACACCCAGTAATTTACAGCTAGTTTTACTTTTAACAGCTTAATATTTAGAGCTAATCTGAGATTCACTAGCTGAAATATTCTACTTAAAAGCATAACCCCTCTTCAAAATAGCATGCTAAAAAGCAAAAAAAGCACCGAAGTGCTTTTATCAATGCTAACAGCCTGTATACAAAACCAAGTTAACCGCGCGCAGTGTAGTCACCTGTTGCTAACCATTTGTATGTGGTTAACGCATCGAGTGCCATTGGCCCACGAGCATGTAATTTCTGTGTACTGACAGCAACTTCAGCGCCTAGGCCAAATTGCGAGCCATCAGTAAATCGAGTACTCGCATTGACATACACAGCAGCTGAGTCGACTTGATTCATAAAGTGACAAGTGGCATTAATATCATCAGATAAAATCGCTTCAGAGTGGCCACTTGAATGTTTACGGATATGATCGATTGCCTCATCAATCTCTTCTACCACCTTCACACCCAATGTCAGCGATAACCATTCAGTTGAATAGCTTTCATCTGTTGCTGAATGGACTTCAAAAGCTTGAGTATCAACCAAAGCTTTGGTTTTTTCACAAGTATAAAAGCTAACGCCTAGTGCCGACATTTGTGCAAATAACCTTGGCAAAAATTCAGCGGCTACAGCTTGGTGAACCAATAGAGTATCTAATGCATTACATACTGTTGGTCGCTGTACTTTGGCATTGATAATGACTTCAGCACTGCGGCTAAGATCTGCCATTTTATCGAGGTATAAATGACAGATACCAATACCGCCTAGAATGACAGGAATACTGGCTTTTTCTGCACACAAACGCTGCAGCGTTTGCCCACCACGTGGAATAATCATATCAACATACTGATCTAAGGTGAGTAATCCAGTTACCAGTTCTCTATCTGTTGAATTAATTAACTGAACTGCATTTTCAGGCAAGCCTTGAAGGGTTAATGCTTTACGAATGACATCACTTAATACTTGGTTAGAAGTCAGTGTTTCTTTGCCACCACGTAAAATCACCGCATTACCGGTTTTTAATGCCAGCACCGCAATATCAACAGTCACATTAGGTCGAGCTTCATAAATCACTCCGACAACCCCTAAAGGCACTCGGCGTTGGGTTAGACGTAATCCATTGTCTAGCAGCTGGCTGCTCGATTCACTTCCGACAGGATCTGCAAGATTAATGACATTATCAATGTCTGCGATGATGCCGCTTAATCTATCATTATCTAATAACAAGCGATCAATCATGGCATCTGTTAAACCATTTTCTTTAGCTGCGGCAACATCTTTTGCATTGGCAGCCAAGATAGATTCACTATTCAGTGATAGTTGTTCACTAATACAGTGCAATAACTCAGACTTTTTCTGGCTAGATAGATTTGCCAACGCAAAGCTTGCCGCTTTTGCCTGCTTGCCTAATGTATTTAAGTACTCTTTATGAAGCATGTTTACTTCCTTTAAATTGTTCGCAGTCTAATAGAACCATATCGTTTCGATGCACTATAGAAGCGCCATAATCGTAACCAATTAATTCTTCAATTTGATTTGAATGATTGCCTGCAATAAGCTTCATCGCACGTGAGCAGTAACGGGTTAAACCTTTAGCTAATTCATTGCCAGATTGATCGGTCAATAACACAATCGCACCACGCTCGAATTCACCTTCAATACTGACGATACCTTTCGATAGTAAACTGCTTCCAGTTTCAACCACCGCATGACATGCACCGTCATCAAGTATAAATCGACCTTCTGTAGCAGGTCCTACCAAGATCCATTGTTTACGGTAACTTAGTGGGTTTTTAATCGCACTAAAATGAGTGCCAATTGCTTCTTTGCTAGCAATTTTAGTGAGAACTTCTGGATGATGGCCTGAAGCAATCACCACCTCAACACCGGCTCTATTAGCGATGTCTGCGGCTTCCAATTTTGTGGCCATACCACCAGTGCCAAGCCCTGATACTGCACCGCCAGCTAACTGACGTAAGTTGTCGTCAATGGTGGCTACGGTTGTGATTAATTTGGCATTGGGGTTAGTTCTCGGATCTGCATCGAACAGACCTTTTTGATCCGTCAGTAGCACTAACAGATCGGCATCACATAGCAATGCCGCTCTGGCAGATAAATTATCATTATCGCCCACTTTAATCTCAGTGGTCGCAACGGCGTCATTTTCATTAATGACTGGAATAATGTTGTTTTCTAACAAGACATTAATCGTATCGCCTGCATTCATGTATCTTTCAAGATCATGTAAATCAGCGCCAGTAAGCAACAGCTGACCGACATGCAAGCCGTAAATGCTGAAGACTTCACTCCAAGCAAGAATTAACTGACTTTGTCCGACAGCTGCAAGAAGTTGTTTGTGGGCCATGTCATTGGGGAGTTCGGGGTATTTAAGGTGCTCTCGCCCTGCAGCTATTGCGCCTGATGTGCAAAGCACAACTTCAACGCCAGAACGAACTAACGCTGACATTTGTCGCGCTAATTCAACCATATGCGCTTTATCAAGCTTATTACTGCCTGATGTCAGCACGCTGGTGCCTAATTTTACTACTACCCGCTGGTAAGACATTGGTACCTTTCCAAACAAAACAATTTTAGTGGAAGATTTTTATACCTAATTAGACTAAAGAATAATAGCAATGCTTAGCTATGTTAAAAGAAATTCATGACATAGATTATGATTCTGCATAAAAAAGGGCTATGCAATGCATAACCCTTAACAAAAAATCAATAAATCGATTTATTTTAGCTAACAAGACATATTGATTGAAGCCTGTAAAAACAGTAGCTGAGGATTTAAATTCAAAGCAAGCGAGTAAAAACAACGCAAACAATTAACTTAAACCCAACATCTCAACTGTTTAACCATATATAAATTTAACTAAGAATAAGGCCGCAATAAATACAATACCTAAATTCAAATCTTTAAAGCGACCAGTCAAAACTTTAATGACAGCGTAAGAGATAAATCCAAAGCCAATTGCATTGGCAATAGAGAAAGTCAGTGGCATCAGTAAACATACAATCACCACTGGCGCTGCTTCAGTTAAATCTTCCCATTCAACATTTACTAAACCAGACATCATTAAAATTGCCACATAAAATAGCGCGCCACTAGTCGCATAGGCGGGTACCATTCCAGCAAGTGGTGCAAAGAATAACGCCAGAATAAATAGAATACCCACAACCACAGCTGTTAAGCCCGTTCGTCCGCCAGCACTCACACCTGCCGTACTTTCAATATAACTGGTTGTTGTTGAAGTCCCCAAGCTCGCGCCCGCAATTGTCGCTAAACTATCAGCACTCAGTGCTCGTTTCACTCTTGGTAAGCGGCCTTTTTCATCAAGGAAACCACCACGCTGAGCCACTGCAACTAAGGTGCCTGAAGTATCAAAGAGATCGACAAATAAGAAAGCAAATATCACTGAAATCATACTGATTTCGAGCACACTCGATAAGTCCATTTTCATGAAGGTCGGTGCAACAGATGGCGGCATAGAAACAATGCCATTATAAGTTACGTCACCAAAGGCCAAGCCTAATGCAGTCACAATAAAAATACTTAAAATAACTGAAGCTTTAAGCCCACGCTGAACCATAGCGATAATTAAAAAGAAACCTAACGCAGCCATCACAGCTGGGAATGAAGTAATATCACCCATTGTGACCAGAGTTGCTGGACTTGCAACAACAATGCCTGCAGCCTTAAGGCCAATAAAGGCAAGGAACAAACCAATACCAGCAGCAATACCAAGACGTAAACTCATCGGGATACTATTGACAATCCACTCTCTAATTTTCACTAAAGATAGAATAAGAAAACAAATACCCGACATGAATACTGCACCTAATGCAGTTTCCCAGCTATAGCCCATTTCACCCACAACGGTATAAGTGAAAAAAGCATTTAATCCCATTCCAGGAGCCAACGCGATAGGATAATTAGCCACTAAGCCCATCACTAAACACCCCACAGCAGCCGCTAAGCAGGTAGCAACAAACACAGCCCCTTGATCCATTCCGGCATCTGCAAGCATCATTGGATTAACAAAAATGATATACGCCATGGTTAAAAAGGTCGTAATACCCGCAATCACTTCTTGTTTTAAATTTGACTGGTTTTCTTTGAGTTTGAACAGTTTCTCTAACATGAAACTTAAATCCTTGAAAAAGGGAATGGAACGAGAGTAGTAAACTCTTATTTAACCCATTCACAATTTGTGAAGAGCGAATAAAAGGTGACAGTTTAATGACAAGGATTATAGGTATTTATATGGCTCATAACCATATTCACAATATAAACACTCATATTTGTTAGAAAGACAATTTAATTGGTTGATTTGAAGAAATTTATAAAATAAAGGCAAAAAAAAGCCTACTCAATGAGTAGGCTGACAAGTTTTAAAAGTTTTCCGGTATGGGGATGGGAAAACTGAATCACCATTAAGTGATAAAACTTCAAAATAAACTAGCAATAGAGAACTAGTTTATTGTTGTCTAAGCTCGCCGTTAGGCGACAGAAAAAAGGGTTGATACGGGTAAAGCTTTCATTCAAGGATGGGTTAGCCCTTGAATGTCATGGCATATAAACCACCTGCTAAAGCATCAGAACTTAACCAAGTGTTGTGCCAATAAATATATTGATTGCCTGTATAAGACATAGTAAATACTCCAAATAAAGTTGTTTAAAACCTAGTCTTGCTGGGCTCGGTTCCTTGGAACTTACTTTTACTCAATCCATTGAGACAACTTTCTTACTCGATTCCTTGGAGACTTTATCCATCCTGGATGAACTAGAATTGAAAAGCACCGTGCTCTTCAACGAGATAAATAATACCAAATTGTAATTTTATTACAAGTATTATTTGAAAATAATTTTAAAACAGCCAATAAAGTAACAAAATTACATTTGTATGACTATATAAAGACAAATGGCTTTGTTACTTTTGCAACAAAGCCACTATATATAGTGCTTGATTAAAATATATACTACTAAATCGACTTCAATGCGTTTTGTAATAAAGTTACCAACGGTGAGGCTGTTGGCTTTCCGTACAGTGGGTGGCCTTCTGTAGCACTACCTGCGATATCAATATGAGCAAAAGGCAATGGCTTTGTAGACTGAGAGCCATGTTCACTTAAGCCAGATGCATTAATCAAGAATGCAGCTGGATATTGATGGCCACGTGCCGTAATAGCAGAAGGTCCGTTATTTGAAGACAGTAACTCACCTTGGCCAGAGATATTATTTACCTTGGCAAAGTCATCATGGCGCAAACGAGACAGCTCAACTGACTCGCCCCATAGATCGGCTATCTCAGCAATACCGCTACCAATGCCCATGTTTTTTGAAACCGCATTCTCAACTATCGCGGTATAGCCACCATAACAACGAACAACATGCCCCGTTAATGTTGCCACAGAAAACAACTGTGGTTTAATTGCTGATTCAGCTTTAATACGTAAATGCGATAATAAATCAGCTAACACTAAACGCCCTTCGGCATCAGTATTGCCTATTCTTACTCGCACTCCTGCATGACTATTAATAATTTCGTCAGGTACAAAAGCATCGCTGCCAATGCTATTTCTCACTAAACCTAACTCTGCAATAACTCGGATACCTTTAGGCTTTAATATGGATAAGGTTTTCATTAAACCTGCAACTGCTGCTGCGCCGCCTTTATCACGACTCATTCCAGCCATACCGCCAGCCACTTTTATATCCGCTCCACCAGTATCATAGATCACCCCTTTGCCAGCGAATAAGAAGGTTTTTTCAATATCCCCTTCTGCAGCATACTCAATTTTAACCACCCGAGGCTGATGACGCGGAACACAAAAAGACGCCCGTCCTACAGCACACAGTAATGGGTAGTCACGCTCCAACTCTTCTTGTTCTTCAACCACTGAAACAGTTAAACCGCTGCCTGCAAATGCTTCAACACAATAGTCTGCAAATGCTGGCGCTGCCATTCTTTCAGGCTCAGTTCCACATAAGTCTCGGGCAAGTACTTTTCCGGTTTCAACCGCGTTAAGCAACTCAGAACAAGAGTCTGAAACCAATAAACCAATAGCTAACATTGAAGGTGCAGCTTGTTCAGCTTCACGATATTCAAGTGATTGCCATAACTCTTGGCCGCACGCTAATGCTGCTACTTGTTTTGCATACTGGTAACGGACATCACTATGCTCACTCACGACTAATAAAGGCTTAACTGCGCCAGCAGCTTTTGCAATAGCAATACCTTCGCGAGCAGCTTTAGCAAATACGTTAACATCACTGTATTCGTTTTCAGCATTCAACACTGGTGACACAATTAAACGGCCGCCCGCTAAGCCTGGGGCTAATAATAGGGTCGCACTATGACCAATTCGTTGATCGATTTGTTTCGCATGATTAGCTAACAACTTGATTTCATCTTGAGCAATTGCGTCTAAGTCTGAGGCAATAACAATAACGGCATCCCAACCATTACCTTCAAAAATAGCTTCATCATTTTGAACATCGACTAAATTCACTTGAAACATGAGCCTTCCTTTTTAGTATTTTTTATTGAGGTATGAACAACTTGTCATTCTATCGTTTGAAACTGAGCATTTTGAAACTAGGCATTTAAAAAAATAGTTTCAAACTTACCCGTTTGCATTTAAACCGTTTGAAATTAAGTCATAAATAATAGCCACTAAGCATCATCAAAGTATATAAAATTCAAACCAATCGAGAGTTAATATTTATTTACATATATTTGCTATAGAACAAACAATCATATCGTCACAGATCACAGTCAATCTAGCTTGATATGCTAGACTGTTGGCCATCTATTCCCACTTCAAAAACAAATAAGGGAGTCTTCGTGACAGCGATTAATCAATTATATCCTCAGCCGCTATGGCAATGGTTTGAACAAATTTGTTCTATTCCTCATCCTTCGAAATTCGAACAAGCATTAAGTGAACATATCCAGCAGTGGGCAAAGTCAAAAAGCTTAAGCGTTGTAGAAGATAGCGTTGGCAACCTCATCATTAAAAAGCCTGCCTTCCCTGGTATGGAAGATCGCAAAGTTGTCGTACTGCAAGCCCATATTGATATGGTGCCGCAAAAAAATTCAGACAAAGAACATAATTTTGAAAAAGATCCAATTGAAGCCTACGTCGATGGTGAATGGGTAAAAGCTAATGGCACCACACTTGGTTCTGATAATGGCATTGGTATGGCGTCAGCATTGGCAGTACTAGGTGCAGATGACATTAAACATGGTCCATTAGAAGTGTTATTGACCATAGATGAAGAAGCTGGAATGACAGGTGCTTTTGGCCTCGAAGCTGGCATGTTAGATGCTGATATTTTAATTAATACCGATTCTGAGCAAGAAGGTGAGATTTATATGGGCTGTGCTGGCGGTGTCGATGCACAGCTAAGCGTACCTATGTCGTGGCAAGCTCCTGAACAGACTAACGCAAGTTTCAGCCTAACCCTATCAGGCCTTAAAGGTGGTCACTCAGGGGTTAACATTCATTTAGGCCGTGGCAATGCCAATAAACTACTGGCGCGTTTTTTATTTAGCTATGCAGACGAACTTGCACTAGAGCTCGTTAACTTTACTGGCGGCTCACTTCGTAACGCTATTCCTCGTGAAGCTAGCATCAGCTTTATGTTACCAAGTGACAATAAAGCCAAACTTGAGCATGCTATTGCTGAGTTCCAAGCAATTGTGCGTGCAGAGTTATCGATTGCCGATCCGGATATGTTGCTCACATTAGCAACTGTGGATGCGCCAGAAAAAGTCATGAGTGAAGATGCGCAAAATACTTTAGTTGATTTACTTCATGCTTGTCCGAATGGCGTTATGCGCATGAGTGATGAAGTTGAAGGCGTAACTGAAACGTCATTAAACGTAGGTGTCATCAACACTGAAAATGAATCTGTTGAAGTCTTATGTCTCATTCGCTCGCTAATCGACTCAGGTCGTGTTGAGATTGAAACCCAGTTAACAGCGCTTGCTAACCTGTCGGGTGCAAGTATTGGTTTATCGGGTGCTTACCCGGGCTGGAAACCAGATAATAACTCGCCAGTTATGGCCATTGTCCGTGACACATACAATGATATCTATAAAAAAGACCCAACAATCATGGTGATTCATGCAGGTCTCGAATGTGGGTTATTTAAAGAGCCTTACCCAACAATGGATATGGTTTCTATCGGCCCAACCATTCGCTTCCCACACAGCCCAGATGAAATGGTAAACATTACTACCGTTGGTCAATACTGGGAGCTGTTGCTAGCGGTTCTTGAGCGTATTCCAGCAAAAGACTAATCATTGAAATTTAGACACTAGTCTTTATCTTAAAAAAGCTGCCTTATGGCAGCTTTTTTGTTGGTAATAATGTTTGATAATAGCCTGTTGATATAGATTAAAAGTTTAAATCCAATTGCTCATTATTATAGGATGACTCTGGAGCTTCTAGCGCTATATCCGCTAGGCCAACCGATACACCGACCAATCTTATCCCACGGCCATTTGCTCGCTCTAATGCCTGAGCCAATAAGTCCTGAAACAAATTAATGGTTATCTCGTCACTACGATGTTCAATGGTGGTTTGTTTAAAATCATTAAACTTAAGCTTCACCACTTGTTTATGTATTTTTCTATCTTTCGCACTGCGGTTGACTCGAGCAAGCAATTCTTGGATCAACTGAGGCATCACATTATTACACTGCTCTAAAGTAAAAATATCTTGAGCAAGTGTGGTTTCGACACCGACTGACTTGCGCACTCGATTAGGGCTAATAAGACGATTATCGATACCTTGGGCTCTCTCGATTAGCACCCGGCCAAATTTTCCAAAGCCATTAATTAGCTTATCATTTGGGTAGCGCTGCACATCTTCGCATGTGTTGAGCCCTAATGCTGCAAGCTTTGCAGAAGTGACTTTACCTACTCCAGGTATTTTATTTAACGAAAGTGGTTTTACAAATTCAGCAATGGCATCAGGCGGGATCACATATTGGCCGTTTGGTTTATTCAAATCCGAGGCAATTTTGGCTAAAAATTTGATAGGGGCTACCCCAGCAGATGCCGTTAGACCGGTGACATCAAAAATCTCTTGTCGAATAGCCTTTGCAATCAAGGTCGCACTCCCCTTGCACTCGTCACAATCAGTAACATCAAGGTAGGCTTCATCTAACGACAAGGGTTCAACCAAATCAGTATAGCGATGAAAAATCTCTCGAATTTGTACAGATACAGATTTATATACATCCATTCGACCGGGGACTAAGGTAAGGTCGGGGCAAAGCTTTAGCGCATGATAACTCGACATAGCAGAACGTACGCCAAACTCACGAGCCTCATAATTACAGGTGCTGATAACCCCTCTGCGATCGCTTCGACCACCCACAGCAAGCGGCTTACCACGCAGTTCTGGAAAATCTCGCATTTCCACTGCGGCAAAATAACAATCCATGTCGATATGAATAATTTTTCGCATACTAGATTAGTCAGTGTTGTTGAGTGAATGAATGAGTATTTAAAGATTCTTCAAGGTTTAGCTAATCAGCATAAGCCTATTTATGTTTTACTGAAAAGCCAATTGCAAAGCACTAACGAGATGTTTGTTCAAATCCACTAGCCGTTTATTCAAAGCGCACTAGCTGTTTATTCGAAGCGCACTAGCTGTTTATTCGAAGCGCACCAATACTGTATATAAAAACAGTATACTAATATTTTGAAACATCAACAACAGTCTTATGACTGTTTATTAAAGATAGCAAGGTAAGATAAAAGCAAGAAAATGCTTACAACAACGAGCATTTTCATAAATTTTAGACACAAAAAAGCCCAGCTTGTTAGCTAACAAGCTGGGCTTAAACAGAAAAATGCTATCAATAAGATTACATTTTTGTCTGTAAGTAGTTTTGTAAGCCAACACGATCAATAAGACGAATTTGCTTCTCTAACCAGTACATGTGATCTGATTCAGTATCGTCTAGTAATACTTCTAAAATTTCACGTGTTTGAAAATCTTCTTTCGCTTCACACAAAGCAATGACTTCACGTAAATGATCTGCAACTGCGTATTCGTAGTTAAGATCATTTTTAAGCATTTCTTCAACATCTTTACCGATGTTTAATGCTTCACGGCTTGCAACATCTGGTGTGCCTTCAAGGAATAAAATACGTTGCACAAGTTTTGCTGCATGAGCTTTTTCATCATCTGATTCGTGAAGAATACGAGTATATAATTCATCAAATCCCCAATCTTCATACATGTGTGCATGTACAAAATACTGGTCCATAGCTGACAATTCACCCGTTAATAGTGAGTTAAGCGCTGCGATGACTTCTGGGTTACCTTTCATGATAATTTCCTATTAATCTTTAATTTGTGATTGAAGGTAGTTTTGAATACCCGTTTGACCGATTAGCTCTTTTTGAGACTCAATCCAATCTAAGTGTTCTTCTTCATCTTCAAGTAAGTCTTCTAATAAATCGCGGCTAACGTAATCACGTTCAGCTTCACATAGCTTGATCGTTTCGCGTAGCACGACTAATTGCTCAGTTAACGCCTGCTCATCACAATCAAGCATCTCTTCACAGTGCTCACCAATGCGTAACTTATCCAGTTGTTGAAGATTCGGTAAGCCTTCCAAAAACAATACACGCTCAATTAACTTGTCTGCATGTTTCATGTCTTGAATCGACTTTTTGTATTCTTTCTCGTTGAGGTTTTCTAAACCCCAATGCTTAAACATACGAGCATGTAAGAAATACTGGTTAATTGCAGTTAACTCACAAGTCAGTACACGGTTCAGCTGACTAATTACTTTTGGATGGCCTTTCATGATTTTGTCCTTTAAATGCAAGATTGATCTGGATCAATTTCCAACAGAATAGTACATACACTCACAAAACACAAATACCCTTTAAAATCATAAGCTTAGTTATTGATAATCATTATCATTATAACTTAGGTTATTAACTAGGTTTAAAAATCAGCCTGTTTCAGTATCTTCAATAGAATCACGCTTCTACAGCTAAAGCTAAATATTTGACCATGTTCAAAATCACAAAAATAAGCACAAATGTTAGCCCAAAGGGTAATAAAAATAGTTTTGTAAATATTGTAACCATGACGAAACAGATTTTTATTGGCATAAAAAAAGTCCAGATAAACGGCTGTTTATCTGGACTTCATTTTGACATTTTCTTGTTAAAGAAAAATGTTACTTCACTGACTGTATAACAAGTTCAAGTGATTAAATAATACGGTTTTGATTCAGCTTAGCCTCTCGCTCAGCTTCCGCCATACGACGTTTACGTTTATCACATGGGTCATCACAGTCACAGGCTTTCTCAATACCTAGTACGCCTAAACCACCGCAGCTACCTTCAACCGCTTTTCTTTTGATGATATAGCCAACCGACATCAATAGAAAAAATAATAACAACACAACGAACGCTGCAATAAAGGTACTCATAATGTTCTCCAACGTTTACTTCTAATCTGGAAATATCGCTTAGTGAATCAAACTGTTTAAATTATATCGTATTTATTGAATATACGGCGCATAAGCTTCACTGTAAAACACGTCATAATCATCGCCATCTTTCTCAATCAACATCACTGGTAAATTCTGTTCGTGTGCTAATGCTAAAGATGCTTCAGTACCTAATACCATCATAGCTGTCGCATAGGCGTCCGCTGTCATGCTACTTGGATGCAATACGGTTACTGAGGCTAACTTATGTTTAATCGGGTAGCCAGTACGCGGGTCAATGATATGTGAAAAACGCTCGCCATCTTCTTCGTAATATATGCGGTAATCACCTGATGTTGCCAGCGCCATATTACCAGGTTCAACAACTTGCTGAATCGCAGCGCCTTGTGTCGACGGTTTTTCAACAGCAATACGCCAAGGGTTACCGTCATCTTTTACGCCTTTGACGCTAATTTCACCACCAATCTCAACAAGGTATCCTTCAACCTGATACTTATTCAACAGTTGCGCTATTTTATCAACGCCGAAGCCTTTTGCTAACGAAGATAAATCCACGTATAAGTCTGGATTATTTTTTGTCAGTTTTAAGCCATTAATAGTAAAACCGTTAATATTGGCTTTGGCTTTTACTCTATCAATTGTTTCTTTACTTGGGATATCAGTAGGCCTTTTATCCGGCCCAAAGCCCCATAAGTTAATCAGTGGGCCTAATGTAATATCAAGCGCGCCATCTGTAACTTCGTACAGTCTTAACCCTTCCTTGAACACTTTAATTGTATCTTCAGAAACAGTGATACTGTGATTAATGCCAAGTTGGTTAAATTTAGATAATTCAGATTTTGGTCTATATGTCGACATTTGGTCATTGACTAACTCAAGCGCTATATCAATTTCAGCCTGTAGCAATTGAGTCGTCGGCAAACGATCGTTTCTAACTACCTTGATATGGTAAGTCGTGCCCATAGTATTGCCAGCCAGTGACACTATTTTGTCTTCAGTTCCACAAGCCGTTAGTAATAATAAAACCAGGGATACAGCAATAGATTTTATAGAAATCTTAATCATCTCAAACTTCAAATTAG
>NZ_VKHR01000052.1 GCF_009663145.1 Shewanella sp. TC10 | reverse complement strand
CTTAGAAATAATAGGGGCGCAAAGCGCCCCTTAAAGGTCTTAGCGAATACCTGCGCGACGAAGTGCGTCAGGTATTCGCTAAGACCTTTAAGGGGCGCTTTGCGCCCCTATTATTTCTAAGGAAGTTTGTATGTCGTTTCGCACACTTCGCAATGTTGTCGCAATCAGCTTAGGTTGCTTAATCTCTACTGCGCCAGTTAATGCTCAATTCGATCCTCTTTCAGTTCAGATCCAACCGTTGGCTAAATCCTCTTTAGTACTCGATATCGCCAAAGCTGGTGATAGCCTTGTTGCTGTCGGTGAGCGTGGCCATGTACTTGTTAATCAACAGCAAGATTGGAAACAAATTAGCTCTCCAGTTATTTCTCAGTTGACCAAAGTATTCTTTTTAAATGAAAACCAAGGCTGGGCTGTGGGTCATGATGCCACTATCATTCACACAGAAGATGGTGGGCTAACATGGCAAGTGCAATTTCAGTCCACTGAAGTTGAGAAGCCACTACTAGATATTTTATTTTTCAATGAACAAGAAGGTATCGCTGTAGGTGCCTATGGCCTGTTTTACCGTACAGCAGATGGTGGTAAAGAATGGGTTCAAGAGTTTCACGAAGAGTTACTATTTCCCGAGGATGTTTCTTATCTTGCAGACTTAAAAGCTGAAGATGAAGCATTGTATTTATCAGAGCGCGCTGCGCTTTTACCGCATTTTAATCGTGTAATTCAGTTATCTGACAATCAATTATTAATGGTAGGTGAACTAGGTTTAGTGGCAACGTCCAGTAACAATGGAGTCACTTTTACCGCACAACCCTTCAATTACGAAGGTTCAATGTTTAGTGCAATTGAAGCTAATAATGCCGTCTTTGTGATGGGGCTACGCGGCCATGTATTTAAAACTGATAAACAATTTAGTCAGTGGCAAGAAATTGAATTGCCAGTTAAATCTTCGATTAATAATGCCTTTATCACCGACAAAGGAACTTTATATCTTGTAGGTAATGCTGGTGTCATTATCGAGTTAGACAGCAATGACAGTGCAAACATTGTTGCTAGAAGGCAAGGTGAAAATATTGTAGCCATAGAAAGCGACAATCAAGGTCAAGTTTGGTTTGCTGGTTCAAAAGGTTTATTTCAGCTCAAATAGAGTAGGGATAGTCATTCTCAGGACGAGTTAGTTCAGTATCGGGGGCAAGTAACAGATGTTTAATGTTACTGTTAAAACTGAACAGAATTGATACTAAGTTTGAATAAAAATAAAACAACAATAATAGGGCCGATAAGATGTTAGAAAAACTGGTCAATGGATTTGAAACCCATCTTTTCAGAAACCGCATGTGGGTGATCCTTTCATTCATGCTTATTACACTTTTTCTTGGCTACCAGGCTAGCCAGTTAAAAATGGATGCGGCTTTCAGTAAAAACATACCGCTCAATCATGAGTACATGAAAACCTATACTAAGCACCAAAAAGACTTTGGTGGCGCTAATAGGATTATGGTATCTGTTGAGGATACTAGTGGTAATATATTTAACCCTGAGTATTTTGATACCCTTAAAAAAGTTCATGACGAACTGTTTTTTATCCCTGGTGTTGAGCGCTCACAAGTAAAATCTTTATATTCTCCTTCAACCCGTTTTACTGAAGTGGTTGAAGATGGCTTTGCGGGCGGTCCAGTTATTCCTGCTGATTTCCGTAATGATGATTACGGACTAAACGTTGTACGTGATAACGTCGAAAAAGCGGGTATCGTTGGTCGTTTAGTTTCTAATGATTATTCATCTGCCATGTTAACGGCGCAGTTAATGGACTTTGTTGCTAAAACTGATGAAGAAATGGCTGAATCAGAGGGCGCTGAAAAAGACATTACAACCAAGCCACTCAATACCATTCAATTTGCTAAACAACTAGAAGACCAACTTCGCGGTAAGTACGAAACTGACACTATTAAAATCCATATTATTGGCTTTGCAAAAATGGCTGGTGATGTTGCTGAAGGGGCAAAAGGGGTTTTACTGTTCTTTTTAATCGCAATTTTAATTACTGCGGTGATGGTTTATCTGTTCTCGAAGTCGCTAATCCTGACGATATTACCGCTTGTGTGTAGTTTAGTTGCAGTGACTTGGCAATTAGGCTTGCTGACTGTGGTCGGTTTTGGCTTAGACCCTATGTCCATCCTAGTGCCATTTTTAGTATTTGCGATTGGTGTGAGTCACGGCGTTCAAATGATTAATGCTGTAAGGCGCCGTGTTCTTGATGGTCAAAATACTAAAGCGGCATCAGCGTCGGCATTTCGTAGTTTGTTAGTGCCTGGTGGCGTAGCGTTATTATCTGATACGGTCGGTTTTTTAACCTTGTTGGCAATTGATATTGGTATTATTCGAGAGCTTGCTATATCGGCATCGCTTGGTGTGGCGGTTATCATTTTAACTAACCTCATCCTATTACCTTTAGTTATTTCATACACGACCATTAAACCAACTAAAGAAGATCCGATTAAAAAAGCAAAAATTGAAAATTTATGGCGCAGTCTTTCACGATTTGCCACCCCTAAATATGCAGTTATTGTGCTAATTAGTACTGCAATTTTATATGGGTTTGGCTTTCAGCAAGCTAGCAATATGAAAATTGGTGATTTACAGGGTGGGGCACCTGCGCTTCATTTAGACTCTCGTTATAACCAAGATACTTTCCATATTACCGATAATTATTCGATAACAACCGACTACATGACTGTCATTGTTGAGGCTAAACCTGAAGCATGTACGTATCATTCGTTATTAAATGAAATTGATCAGTTTGAATGGATGGTTGGTAACACGCCTGGTGTTGAATCAACCGCAAGTTTAGCGTCTGTGTCTAAGCGTGTTAATGCTGGTTTTAACGAAGGTAACCCTAAATGGCAAGTCCTGCCACGAACTACTGCAAGTTTAGTGCAAGCAGTAGGGCGTGTGCCTACAACTTCAGGTTTACTTAACGGCAACTGTTCGGTGATGCCTGTGTTCTTATTCTTAAAAGATCATAAAGCTGAAACTATCGAAGTCGTGGTCGCTAAAGTGAAGCAAGTTGCTGAGCAATTAAACACTGATACGCTGCAATTTAAACTCGCATCTGGCCCCGTTGGTGTTATGGCTGCAACGAATGAAGCTGTAAGTGAAGCGCAATTGCCAATGATGATATATGTCTATGGGGCAGTGTTTGTTCTTTGTCTTATCAGTTTCCGTTCATTCAAAGCAACAGTTGCGGTGATTGTGCCTTTATATGTGGTGTCAACATTAGCGCAAGCGCTAATGACTTGGCTAGATATCGGTCTAGCCGTTAGTACTTTACCTGTGATTGCATTGGGCGTTGGGATTGGTGTGGATTACGGTATTTATATTTTATCCACTATGTCTGGCAAGTTAACTCAGGGTATGGAAGTACAACAAGCTTACTTTGAAGCATTAGTTGAACGTGGTAGCGCGGTTATCTTTACCGGCTTAACATTAGCGATTGGTGTTAGTACTTGGTTCTTCTCAGCACTTAAGTTTCAAATGGACATGGGAATTTTGTTAACTTTCATGTTTTTAGTGAATATGTTGGGTGCGATAATTATTTTACCTGCATTATCAGCCGTGTTTTGGCGCAAACCCAAGTAAACAAACGGTTTAGAATCAACAAGAGGAGCTTAGGCTCCTTTTTTTTTTGCATAGTTAGTCTGTCTAAACGCTTGATTGGTCAAATAGTGACTATAATTCTAGAGTTAACAAGGATATTAGAGGATCTACCACTAAAATAGTGCTCGATATAGCAGTTAATTAGTAATAAACTTTGCTCCAGATCTCAGTTTTAAACTGAATCAACAAGCCGAAGCATCCAATATAATGATAAAAGCGCTGCCATAAACGCTTAAGGAAACTGCAACATGGCCTTTAAAGATGCAATGCCTTCAGTACTACTAGAAAATGTAGTCAATTTAATTCATAAAAAAATCCCTAATTCTCAAGCTAAACAAGTTGAGCAATTTGCCAATTGTATATACGCCCATATGTCAAAAGAAGACTTAAATGCTCGTAATGACAGTGACCTTTATGGTGCCGTATTAAGCCTTTGGAATGCGCTAAACAAATCAGCTAAAACCAACAGCCACATCCGTGTGTTTAACCCAAGTCAGTCAAAACATGGCTGGCAATCTACCCATAGTATTATTGAAATAATTCAACCAGATATGCCTTTCTTGGTTGATTCAGTCACTATGGCATTAAACCGCATGGGGATTACGGCGCATATGGTGTTACACACACCACTTGCATTAGTCCGTGATGAGGAATTGGTTAAAGAAGTTTCTTTTATTAAAGATGCACCAGAAGCTACCGAAAACGTTGCTGTATTTTTAATAGAGATTGATCGTCAAAGCAGCGAAGCCGATATTAAAGCCATTGGTAAAGAATTAGAGTCAGTGTTTGCTGATGTTGTTTCTTCAGTAGATGATTGGCAACAAATGTCAGATAAATTATCTGACACGATTAAAAAGTTACCTAAGCAACCATTTCCTGGCGAAAAAGCTGAAATGGAAGAAGCGACTAACTTCTTGACTTACTTGAATAATCATCACTTTACATTACTCGGTTATCGCTATTACGAGCTTAAACGCGTAGAAGGTGATGTTGAACTTGTCCCTGATTTAGAGTCTAGCTTAGGCTTAATGACGCGTTCACGTAATCAACAAGCTGATCGTGGATTATTACTATCAAGCTTCTCAGCATCTGCTCGTAAAGAAGCACTTGATGAAAGCTTGCTTGTGTTAACTAAGAGTTCAACTAAGAGCCGTGTTCATCGCCCAGCTTACGTAGATTACGTAGGTATTAAACGTTTTGATAAAGCGGGGAATGTGATTGGTGAAGACCGTTTCTTAGGCTTGTATGCATCAAACTTGTATAACCGCAGCCCGCGAGAAATTCCACTTCTTGCAGGAAAAGTAGAACGTGTCATGGAGCAGTCGGGTCTTGCCCCTCGCTCACATGACTACAAAGCTTTGATGAACATTCTTGAAAATCTTCCTCGCGATGAGCTAATTCAAGCAAAAGAAGATCAACTTGCTCATATCGCTCGTGGTGTATTACAAATGCAAGATCGTGACAAACTTAAATTGTTTGTTCGAAAGGACGGCTTTGGCCGCTTCTTATCTTGCTTAGTGTATGTCTCTAAAGACAGATATAACACCAAATTACGTCAAGATACTCAGCGTATTTTGGCTCAGCACTTTAACAGTAGTGAAGATGTTGAGTTTACCACTTACTTCTCAGAATCAACTTTAGCGCGTACGCATTACATCATTAAAGTTGATAATAATAATATGGACGTCGATGTGGCTGCTATTGAGAAAAACCTCATTGAAGCGGCTCGCTCATGGGAAGATAAATTACATAGTTCACTCAACAATGCCTTAGGTGAACAATCTGGTACGGGTCTCACGAAACGTTACTTAACTGCATTTTCACCAAGTTATAAAGAAGATGTATTGCCAAGTTCTGCGGTAGTGGATATCCAACACCTTGAAGCATTGAATGACGACCATAAATTAGGCATGTTATTTTACCAGCCGCAAGAAACTGCGCTGAATGACAATAATGTTCGCTTAAAGTTATTCCATAAAGATGAACCTATTCATCTTTCTGATGTTTTACCAATGCTGGAAAACTTTGGCCTTCGTGTTATCAATGAGCGCCCGTATGAAGTGAAAACTGCAGACGGTCATACATTCTGGATTTTAGATTTCTTAATGACAGTGCAAGGCGCTGCTATTGATAATTTAGCCGATAGCCAAGATCGTTTCCAAAATGCACTTTCTCAAGTATGGGATAAAGAGCTTGAGGATGACGGCTTTAACAGAATGATTTTAGCGACCAGCTTAACAGGTCGTGAAGTGTCTATTTTACGTGCTTACGCTAAGTATATGCGCCAAATCGATGCGACATTCAGTCAATCTTACATTGAAGAAACATTTAACCGTTATCCGCAAATTGCTGATTTATTGGTCAAAATGTTTATTCGTAAATTCAATCCTAAGTTAAAAACACGTACGTTAAGTAAGTTTTTAGAGCAGGTGGATTTACGTCTTGAAGATGTATCTAGCCTAGATGATGACCGTATTATCCGTCGCTACCTAGATTTAATTAACGCCACTCTGCGTACTAACTTCTATCAGACATTATCTAAAAATGAGAATAAACCTTATATCTCGTTCAAATTCTTGCCTGAAGATATTCCGGAAATGCCGCGCCCACTGCCGAAGTTTGAGATCTTTGTTTACTCTCCAAGGGTAGAAGGTGTGCATTTACGTGGTGGTAAAGTGGCTCGTGGTGGCCTACGTTGGTCAGACAGACGTGAAGATTTCCGTACTGAAGTGTTAGGTCTTGTTAAAGCGCAACAAGTTAAAAACACCGTCATTGTACCTGTAGGTGCGAAAGGTGGCTTTGTGTGTAAGCAACTGCCTACGGATGGCGGTCGTGAAGCATTCTTTAATGAAGGTCAAGCTTGTTACCGCTTATTTATCCGTGGTTTACTCGACATTAGTGACAACATTATCGAAGGTAAAGTTGTTCCTCCTAAAGATGTCGTTCGACACGATGAAGACGATGCTTACCTAGTGGTAGCAGCCGATAAAGGTACTGCAACATTCTCAGATATCGCTAACGAAATCGCCATTGAGTATGATTTCTGGTTAGGTGATGCGTTTGCATCAGGTGGTAGTAATGGTTACGACCACAAGAAAATGGGGATTACAGCAAAAGGTGCATGGGAGTCAGTTAAACGCCATTTCCGTGAAGAAGGTATTGATTGCCAAACCACAGACTTTACATGTCTAGCGGTTGGCGACATGGCTGGTGACGTATTTGGTAACGGTATGTTGTTATCACGTCATACTAAACTTGTTGCTGCATTCAACCATATGCACATTTTTGTTGACCCAAATCCTGACGTTGAAAAAAGTTATGTAGAGCGCGAGCGTTTATTTAACTTACCTCGTTCAAGCTGGGAAGATTACAACACTAAATTGATGTCTAAAGGTGGAGTGATTTTCAATCGTTCAGCCAAGTCACTTAAGCTGACTAAAGAAATCAAAGCGATGCTTGAAACTGATTTAGACACCATGACACCAAATCAACTGATGCAAGCATTGCTTAAAATGCGTGTCGATTTAATTTGGAATGGTGGTATCGGTACATACGTTAAAGCAACGTCTGAAACTCATGCTGAAGTTGGCGATCGAGCAAACGATGCTATTCGTGTTAATGGTAACGAGCTCAACGCAAAAATTATTGGTGAAGGTGGTAACTTAGGTGCCACTCAACTAGGCCGTATTGAATTTGCTGCAAATGGCGGCCGTGTAAATACAGATTTCGTTGATAATGTTGGCGGCGTAGATTGTTCAGATAACGAAGTTAATATCAAAATTCTGTTGAACACTTTAGTCGCAGATGGCGAGTTAACCGTTAAACAGCGTAACCGCTTACTTGAAGAAATGACTGATGAAGTGGGTGAGATTGTACTGCAAGATTGTAACGATCAAACTCGCACTATTTCTGTCACTCAAGCGCACGGTATTTCACAGCTAAAAGAGCATATTCGTTATATTCAATATCTTGAAAAAGACGGCAAGCTAGATAGAGCACTTGAGTTTTTACCGACTGATGATGAGCTAGCTGAACGTTTAGCGAATAACCGCCCATTAACTAGACCAGAACTTTCAGTGCTGGTTGCTTACGGTAAGATGGTGCTAAAAGAGCAGTTAGTGACAGCTGAAATTACTGAAGATACTTTCTTAAGTAAATTACTAACAGCTTACTTCCCACAGCAGTTACAAGATAAATACGCTGATAAGATGATTGCTCATCCACTACGCGGTGAAATTATTGCTACGTCATTAGCCAATGAGCTAGTGAATGATATGGGCTTTAATTTCGTACAACGCATGCAAGATGAGACTGGTGCCACAGTCGCTGAAGCTGCAATTTGCTATACTATGGCCCGCGAAGTTTTTGGTTTAGCTGACTTAACTCATTCGATTACTGAATTGAATGGTGTGGTATCTGCTGATGTACAAAGTGAAATGCTGCATCAATTGCGCCGTAATATGCGCCGTGCTTGCCGTTGGTTCATTCGCCATCGCAGTAAAGGTGAGAATATTGAGCAAACGGTAGCGTTCTTTAAACCTGTGTTTGAAGAGCTGAAAACCAATGTTGATCAGTACATGATTGCTGCTGAAGTGATTGCAATTTCAACTGAAATTAAATCATTAACAGAACAGAAGGTACCGCAAGAGTTAGCACAAGTTGTTGCTAAAATGAGTACATTGTTCTCAGCATTAGATATCGCTCAGATTGCACAAATTGAAGGTAAGTCAGTTCAGTTAGTCGCTGAAACTTACTTTAGATTGGGTGCAAAAGTTGAATTACATTGGTTCCTTGAACAAATCAGTAATCAACCTGTATCTAACCATTGGCAAGCACTTGCTCGTGCAGCATTTAGAGAAGAACTCGATTGGCAGCAACGTGCACTCAGTTCTACAGTGCTAAGAGCTTGTACAGATACTTGTGATGCTGATTCGATCATTCAGCAATGGATTGATAACAATGAGAAGCTGTTAGAGCGCTGGTTCCATCTATTAGCTGACTTTAAAGTTTCTCAAAGTCATGACTTTGCTAAATTCTCGGTGGCGTTACGTGAACTTAATTTATTGATTCTTCATTGCGAAGGGCCAAGATAATTATTTATAATAAGTGAACAAGCCCTGGCAATTAGCCGGGGCTTTTTTTAGGTTTAGGAGAAAGCATGTTTTTTTACAAAATGGCACAAAAAGTAATGTTTCAAATGGATCCAGAAGTAGCGCATAACATCGCTATTGGGAGTTTAAAAAACACTGGAAACAACCCTTTAAACCTATTTTACAGCCAAGATGTAAGTGCTGCTCCTGTGACTTGCATGGGGATCACCTTTAATAACCCTGTAGGTCTTGCTGCTGGCTTAGATAAAGACGGTGAGTCAATTGATGCTTTTCATGCTATGGGTTTTGGTCATGTAGAAGTCGGTACAGTCACTCCTCGTCCTCAACCAGGTAACGAACAACCACGTTTATTTAGATTAAAACCTGCTAAGGCGATCATTAATCGCATGGGTTTTAATAATAAAGGTGTAGATAATTTAGTCAGAAACTTAATGGCTAAGAAAACTGATATTATTGTTGGTGTCAATATTGGTAAAAATAAAGATACCCCAGTAGATGAAGGTAAAAACGATTACTTAATCTGTATGGAAAAGGTATATCAGCATTCAGATTATATCGCGGTCAATATTTCTTCTCCAAATACCCCAGGCCTTCGTACAATGCAGTACGGTGAATTATTAGATGATTTATTAAGCTCATTAAAAGCAAAACAAACTGAGCTAGCCGAAAAATATAATAAGTATGTTCCAATTGCCCTTAAAATTGCACCAGACTTAACCAGTGAAGAGATTGAGAAAATTGCTGAATCTCTATTGAAGAGTAAATTTGATGGAGCGATTGCTACCAACACGACATTAACCCGCGATGCAGTGGTTGGTTTAGACAATGCCAATGAAATGGGTGGTTTGAGTGGTAAGCCGTTAACGGATCTATCAACAAAAGTGATCAAAGAATTAGCCGGTTATTTGAACGGAGAGATCCCAATTATTGGCGTAGGCGGAATTAATAGTGCAGAGGATGCTTTAGCTAAATTTGATGCCGGTTCTCAATTAGTTCAAATATATACAGGGTTTATATATCAAGGCCCAGGATTAATTAAAGATATTGTTAATGCCTATAAGACTAAATAAGATCTAATTAGATTAATTAATGGTCTAACGATCTTATTTATAGATCTAAAAAAGTTATAGCGATCGCAATTACGATCTTTCGATCGTTATAACTTTATGATCTTTATATCAAATATTTTAAATTAAGTTTTGATATTGTCCGAAATATAATCTATTATCAGTTTGTATTCTTATAATTAGGTACTTAAAAATGTTATTAATGCCAAATAAGGACTGGCAGTGGGAATATAATGAAAACTTTAAGCAATTAAGTATTTCATTAGGTTCCGAGATGGAGTTCTTAACCCCATATAAAACTAAAACTCTTATTCCTGATGCATTAGTAACATCAGAATTTAGTGTCGAGCACGCTAAATTCTATATACACATGCTTGAAACCCTTCCAAAACTTGTCAATATGTCTGACGCTGCAATTGTTCAAACAGCTTTGAACGCAACTGCCGCGCACTTTCTATTAAAACCGCAAATGCCGAAATCTTGGTTTTTTGAAATTAGCCAAGAATGTGTCTATTGCGAAGTAGGTAAGTTGTTTAATTTAAATGCTAACGGCAGCCGTGTATTAGTCATGGTAGTTGAAAACAGCTTACAAGCAGCATTAGTGATGGTGTTGTCTAAAGAGTGTCCTTTAACTGACTCTAAGACACTACAGCAATTTGAAACAATTAAGGTCATGCATAATCGACTTAATCCATTAAGAAAAGCGCAACAGGTAGTTGCAGCATAAATAAATGGTGTCATATTTATTGTTGTTTAATATTTGCTCAGGGTGAAACTTTTTCTGCTTAGAATTATTTTTCCTTATATCAAACTCTCCATCAGTAATGTCGATAAACACTCAATTATTGTCTAATTTATCGTCTTAACACATCGATATTCTTACAGCTATTTTCAATTATTTAGATTAGAGGCTAGCAAAGTATTGGTGTATTAACTCAATACTTAAAGTCTGCTTTGATTTTTGATTTTTGATTTTTGATTTTTGATTTTTGATTTTTGATTTTTGATTTTTGATTGATTGAGTGCTTGCCATGTAATCATTAAAAGAAAGGCGTTAACTCTTTCTCATGGCTTTTTATTTAATTTGTAATCAATTGGCGAAGTTTAATTGGTTTTCTAGCTATTCAATGATTAGTCGCTTAGTCTACAATTTACGCTGTCAGATATACGTTAAAACTGAGAATAAAATACTCAGCACTACTTGAAACGGATTTTAAATGAAAACACTTAATTGGGGCATTATAGGCGCAGGTAGGATTGCGCATCAGTTTGCTAGTGATATGGCAGTGGTCAGTAATAGTAACTTTTATGCAGTTGCTGCACGTGATAAAAAGCGTGCTGAAGAATTCGCTAAACAGTATGGTGCGAACGTTGCTTGTGGTGATTATGAAAGTTTGTATTATGATGACAAGGTTGATGTGGTTTATATTGCCACTCCTCATAATTTTCATTTTGAGCAAGCTAAAGCGGCGATGCTTGCTGGTAAGTCGGTACTGTGTGAAAAGCCGATCACAGTGACACTCGAAGAATCGAGATTGTTATTTGAAATAGCCGAGCAACAACAGGTTTATCTAATCGAAGGCATGTGGACATATTTTCTACCGGCCATTATTCAAGCAAAAAATTGGTTTGAGCAAGGTCGAATTGGCACACTTTTGCAAGTTAAAGCTGATTTTGGTTATCCTTTAGCTTATGCACCAGATTCTCGAGAGTATTCTACTGAGCTTGCTGGGGGATGTGTTTTTGATATGGGAATATATCCAATCGCTTTAGCGTATTTATTTACCGAACAAACTCCAGAGTCCATTTATGTGAGTTCACATCTTGCTCCTAATGGTGTGGAAGATGAAGTCTGTTTTATGTTCAATTACCCTGAAGTAATGGCAACTTTAGGGACTTCTTTTAGAAGTAAACTACCAAACTCAGCTTATATCATTGGTGACAAGGGCTATATCGCCATTCCTGATTTTTGGCGTGCCAGTGAATGTCACCTTTATGAGTTAGATGACCTAATAGAATCATTTTTTGATCGACGAAGTACCATTGGTTTTAATTATGAAATTGAGTCCGTCGCTAATGAAATTTTAGCTGGAAATTTAGTTTCTGAGATTGTGACTCCTGATATTTCGAGACTGTTCCAAGAAAATATTGCGAGGATTAAGTCTCGTATATAGGTGAAACTTTTCGCCAATTGATAGTGTTAGTTAAATGAGTTTATTTATTTCTTTAAAATAAAAATTTTACTGATAATCTAAAAATACATGCAAACAAAAACATCAAAAATTCATGAATATAATCATAAAACCGATAAGTGTAGAGCAAGATGCTGACGTTGCAAAAATTATAAAGGCAGTGGGTAAAGAGTTTGGCGCTGTAGGTGAGGGCTTTGGCCCATCAGATGCTGAAGTGGATGCTATGAGCCAGCATTATATAACAGAGCAAAGAGCACAGTATTTAGTGGCTAGTGTTGATGGTGAAATAGTCGGCGGCGCGGGAATTGCCTCTTTTAATGGCTCAACCGATATCTGCGAACTAAGAAAGTTATTCTTATTACCCCAAAGCCGCGGATTAGGTCTTGGTAAACAGTTAACGCAGCAATGTATATCTTTTGCGAAAGAATTTGGCTATTCACAGTGTTATTTAGACACCTTGGCCAGTATGACGTCTGCAATTGCTTTATATGAAAAACAAGGGTTTAAACACTTAGATAAACCCTTAGATGGTACTATTCACGGTGGCTGTGATATTTGGATGCTGAAGTCACTGTAATAATGTCATTGCAAAAAAGCCAAATCATATGATTTGGCTTTTTTGTTTTATTTAATCTGTCTCGGCCAGGAATGCGTTTATTGATAGATTATTAATTTCAGTGTGTTAATTATATAAATTTGTGATTTCGTCTTTAAAGTGAACATCATGCTTGCTGGCAATAAACCATGCATATGGCTAGCAGTAATCGTGTTGTTTATTTACAAATTTCATTTTGCTCCAGACAGTAATGATATTTGTATTGAAAAGATATTGTGACATTGAAGAGGTATATTTTACTTTGGATAATATTACTGAAAACCGATGTTATCGATAACAGTACTGGTGTCCAGGTTAGAATCTGCCTAGCACTTTATTAGCCCATATATTATGTTTAATGCTTAGTTAATGATTATAAAGTTAATTTACTCTATGACTATAAGTCTGTTATAGATTACTCTCATCCATTTATAATAACGAATGTGCACTATTTACTATGATTTTGAAACGGGGCTTGTTACCTTGTTATCTTGTAACATTTTTTTATATGAGTTACCTTTATGAGTTCAACTACCAAGACAAATACAAGAGTAAAAACCACCATCCAAAATGTGGCTGAACTGGCAGGTGTCTCAAAGATGACTGTCTCGAGAGTGTTAAATAATGATGATAAAGTTAGCGATAAGACTCGGGCTAAAGTACAAAAAGCTGCGAGCCAATTAAACTATCGTCCTAATATTTCCGCAAGACGCTTAGCAAGCTCAAAGTCATATTTTATCGGTTTACTGTATGAGCCCCCTTGTGAAAAAGGCTATGTTAGCCAATTTATGTTGTCGGGGTTAAAAAGTTGTCGTAAACGTGGGTACCACTTAGTCGTTGATGAATGTGATGGGACACAGGGTGAGAAATTAAAAATTACTCGTGATCTCGTTGAAGAGACAAAAGTTGATGGGCTGATTTTACTGCCACCACTTTGCAATAACATAGAGATCCTAAATGAATTAAAATCATTAAATGTACCCTATATCCGTGTCTCACCTGATATTGAACTCGATTTATCACCATTTGTTTGCATGGATGATTATCAAGCCGCATATGAGATGACTAACCTATTGATCGCAAGAGGGCATAGAGCGATTGGATTTATCATTGGTCCCCCTGAAGTGGGTGCAAGCCGTTTACGTTACCAAGGTTTTTTAGACGCAATGCGTTCAAAAAAGTTACCTGTGCCGCCAGAATATATTGAACAAGGTATGTTCAGTTATAAGTCGGGGCTAACTGCAGCTAAGTTACTGTTGGATAGAGCGAATAAACCTTCAGCTATATTTGCCAGTAATGACGATATGGCAGCAGCTGTGATATCGGTAGCTAATTCTTTAGGGTTAAATGTCCCTACTGACTTAAGTGTAGTGGGTTACGATGATACTCCTTTAGCAACCACTATTTGGCCGCATATCACCACAGTGCAGCAGCCTATTGCTGCAATGGCTGAAACTTCAATTAGCTTATTAACCTCTGGCCAGGTTAATAAGCTTGAGCAGGCTAGTCTTTCAGAGTTGCGTCATGTACTTGATTTTGAAATTAAAGAGCGAGACTCCGTCGAAGTCAATTAATCAAAAAAGACTATTTCCAAGCTAAATAATAGAAAGTAGCCTAATAGCTGCTTTTTGTTTGTAATTAATAGAGCAAGATAGAACAGGTAATTTTAATAGCGGCTAACAACAGTTGTAATTGTGGCGGGACTGCTTCAATCGTAAGCCGTTTTTTACCCCCTGATTCACTTTTTTAGCATACTTATTATCAGAATGCTGACATAAAAAGGATTACCAATACGGATTATGTTTAGGTTTAATGATTGACGATTTTTTGATTATTTTTGTTTTGAAGTGCAAATATTGCTAGCTTAAATTCAATATTCTACAATAAAATAAATGATTATATTATTAGATTAAAATCAGGGACTTTTATGTTCGATTACTTGAAGGGAGCAGCTAAAATACATCGAACTGAATATACCTATTGGCGTTTTAAACATTTCCATATTTACCATGTCATGTTGCCTTACTCAGGCTTTGTTCTTTCTGTTATCCCGATTTATTTATTATTTGGTTATTTTGATTATCAACATTTACATGCTGATGCTTGGCTAGCCACAATGACACGTTTCGTTTTCTCCTTCCTTTGTGTTGCATTACTTCTAATCCTGAAGCGATATTCACCTAAACATCTTGATTTTGCAGAACTAACATTAGTGGTATGTGTGTATTGGTCACTAACCTATATAGGCCAAATGGCGATGGAGCAGGGTGATTTTAATTATCAATCAGGTGGCATCCTTGTCATGGCATATATAGGGGCATTATCTAGATTGCCGTTTAAAGCCTGCTTTTTTGCACTCACTTTTATGGCGGTTTGTTATAGCGTAATGATTACGCCTATGAGGTTAGAACATGATTTTGCTGAGGAAGTTGATAGATTATCTATCATGCTGGCAATTTATTTTATGTGCTTAATAGCCTGCTTGAGAAGAGACTCTGAGACTCATAAAAGTTTTGAGCAATTTTGCCAAATTAGAAGCCAACAACTTAGGTTAAGAGCAAGTCAAAGTAAGTTAGCCTTACAAACCGTAACAGATCCGTTAACGGAATTAAAAAATAGGCTTTACCTTACTCAGAATACTTCGCTGCTAATGCAAAACGCTAAGCAGTCCGATAAGGCTTTAAGCTTGTTGATGATTGATATTGATAATTTTAAATCAATAAATGACAGTTATGGGCATCAAGTTGGTGACAATGTCATTTTTGGTGTTGCACAAATCATCAGACAGCATTGCGGCCGTTATACAGGAATGAACATTCGATACGGTGGGGAAGAGTTTTTATCAGTGTTCTACTGTTTTGATAAAGATCAGTTGTTGAGGGTCGCGGAGTCTATTTTAACTGATGTGGCAAAACTCTATTGGCCAGACAAAGATTTAAGAGTCACAGTTTCAATCGGTGCTGCAATTGATGAGTTTAATGCTACTAACGTCAATTCATTAACCCTGAATGACTTAATAGGTCAGGGCGACAATGCGCTATATCGCGCTAAAAAATCGGGAAAAAATTGTATTGAAATCAATTAACTCATATCAAGTTATGAGTTTTGCTCGATATTTGAGCAGCGTGGTCGATAATACAATAGTCGTAGTGAGATAAATATGAAGAAAAAATAGTTTAATGTGTACCAAACTATGAGTTGAAGACATCTCACTTTATTAACTGATTTTGTAGGAGCTTCCTTTGTCATCGCTTTATTAGCGCGAAGCTTTGTTCCTCTTCGAATAACCACTAGGCTTATTTGAAAGGAGCTAGTCATGAATGAAGTTAACTGATGTTAAACTCCAATAATATGGTGGTACCTCATGAATTCTGTTTACCTTTTCTTGCGTAAAACAAGCATCGCGAACCGTTTATTAGCAATGATTATTTTTGCTGCATTAGCGACATTAATGATGTTTTTCTTTGCCTTCAACCGAATTGATAATGTGTTAGTGCAAGAGAAGGAAGCTAAGCTGACTTCTTTAGTCGGAGTGGCAAGTTCAGTCATTTCTCAATTTCATCTACAGTCTCAACAAGGGCTTTTAACCGAAGAAGAAGCTAAAAGTGCAGCAATAGCAGCTTTGAATGAACTTCGATATTCTGGCAATGAATACTTCTTTACCATAAATTTAGAAGGGATCATGGTTCAACATGCCTTTGCAAAAAAATTAATTGATACCAATGTTTTATCCATGAGAGACCCTGAAAAAATCCCCCTTTTTCAGTTAATGATTGAACGAACCAATCAATCAAAAAATGCCACAGTAAATTATATGTGGAACAAACCTAATCAAGATATTCCTAGCCCTAAAATGAGTGTTGTTGAACGCTTCGAACCATGGGGGTGGGTGATCGGTACAGGTATATATATCGATGACATATATGCGCAGAAGTCAGCGTTTGTGATGCAATATTTACTATTGTTAACCATTATCTGGTTACCGATTATTGTTTTATTATTCGTTATTACAAGAAGTATTGCTGAGCCTATGCAGCAAACGATAAAAGCGTTTGAAAATATCGCTAAAGGGGAAGGTGATTTAACGTTACGCTTAGCTGAAGATGGCCAAGATGAGCTTAATCAAATTGCGCAAAACTTTAATATTTTTACTAATAAAATACAGCAGCTCGTTTCTTCCGTTGCAGTTTCAGTTTCAGAAAGCCATACACTCGCAAATGACTTATCGTCAATTTCTTCTCAAGCGAATCAAATATCATCTAGCGTTCAATTAGAAACCGAAAATGTCGCAACTGCAATAAATGAAATGTCGATGACAGCTTCTGAAGTTGCATCAAATGCCCAAACTGCTGCCTCAAGTGCCAATGTCGCAGATAGTGAAGCAGATAAAACCGCTGAAATTGTTGATAATGCGATTACTAAAATTGGTGATTTATCTTCTGAGCTACAACAAACGGAATCTGTGGCAAAAGGGCTTAAAGTAAGTTCTAGTCAAATAGGTCAAATACTGGATGTGATTGTCGGTATTGCTGAGCAAACTAATTTACTGGCGCTAAATGCGGCGATTGAGGCTGCTCGCGCGGGAGAAGCGGGTCGAGGGTTTGCTGTTGTAGCTGATGAAGTGAGAACGCTCGCAAGCAGAACACAGGACTCTACTAGAGAAATTAACGGCATAATCGATGCTATTAGGGAAGCGATTGAGAATGTGAATCAATCGGTTGAAAGGGCTATTGCTCAATCTGATGAAACGGTCGGTGAGACTCAAAAAGTGGAATCGGCACTGAATTCAATAAAAACGGCTATCGGTGATATTTCACAAATGAATATTCAAATTGCTGGCGCTACAGAAGAACAAAGTGCGGTGATATCTGAGCTAAATATGAACATTACTCGTATTAATGACATGTCATTAGAGAACAAAGAGCATAATGAACAACTTTCTCAAAGTAGCATTCAAATCGCTGAAGGCTCTGGTCAATTAGGTTCGATTGTGGGACATTTTAAAGTATAAGTTAACGAGATAAGGCACTTAAAATATAATGATTGCTGATGTAAAATAGATATCAGTGATTTATTGAGTGCCATTCTAGAAATAATAATTAAAAAATTTAAAATCTCGATGCAAACAAAAACTCTGTATAAAATTGGCTAGGTAAACATTATCGAGTAAACGTTATCGATAACATTATTGACTAGAATAGTTATATATAATGTTTGGATTTAAACTGTTATAACGAGTTATGAAAGCTATTGATATCTTAAAAATGAATTGTTTAGTTTATAATATTTAGCGCTGTTGTAACTGTACCATTATGTTTAAAACATCTTGATAAGATATTTTAAATTCTCTAGATAGTTGAATGACTTTTGCCTTGTATGTTTGGATATGTTCTTGTTTAATCAACTCTTCTTTCTTTTCTTCAACAAGTTCTGCAACCACCTCTTCTAAGATTTTAATCCGACGTAAGCTATAATCCAGCGAAGATAAATATGTCTTCATCTGGACTTTGTTACGTGCATTTTCAAGGTTTTTAGTGGTGCGATTTTCAAAATCTAATTCGTCGAAAGCATCAATAACATTTTGTAAATTAATATCTGTCATATTGAAAACTACTTAGAAAGGTTAGTTAATTGAAAGCAATAATTAGTACTGCAGTGTTTTCATCCATGAACAATAAAGTATAAGCGACAGTTTATTCAGATTAATGAATTGTTTCAATAGCTATACACGTTTATATTAATGTTAATTCTATTAATTTTAGTACATGGAGCCTGAAATGTTAGATTTATTACCAGACTTATTTGATCATTACGAAGATAAACTCACTCTAGTTCAATCAAACTGGAATTCATTTGGTGGTAAAACTATTTTTTATGGGGAAGTTGTCACTGTTAAATGTTTTGAAGATAACTCGAAAGTAAAATCTATTCTTGCTACACCTGGAAATGGAAAAGTGTTAGTGGTCGATGGTGGTGGTATTTGCAGACGAGCATTATTAGGCGACATGATAGCTGAATCTGCGGTTAATAATAAATGGCAAGGTATTGTTATTTTTGGAGCCGTTCGTGATGTCGGGACACTTGAAACACTTGATATCGGTGTTCAAGCATTGGCAAGTAACCCGATAAAAACAGTCAAGAAAGATGTCGGTCTAGTTAATGTAAATATTGAAATTGAAGGTGTCATAATAAAGCCTGACATGATGCTATATGCTGATAAAAATGGCATAGCAGTGTCGGAAAATCCTTTAGATTTAACGGTATTAAGCTAAACTAATATATAGAATATAAGTCACTTTAAATTGAAAGTTCAATTTACTTACAAGGATGCAAACATGAAGGCACTAAAATGGCTATTAGGTATTGTAGCTGGGGTAATATTAATACTGGTGGTGTATTTAACTGTATTTTTCGATCTCAACAGCTTCAAACCACAAATAGTAGATGCAGTAAAAGAACAAACTGGACGAGAGTTTGTTATTGAAAATGATTTGAGCTGGAGCTTTTTTCCTTCATTAGGAATTAACCTCGGTGGTATTTCATTATCTAATCCAGAAAACTTCACACCTGCAACCTTTGTTGAGATTAAGGAAGCTGTGGCTAATGTTGAGTTAATGCCTTTATTAAGCCAAGAGGTGGAAATTGCCATGCTCTCTTTAGATGGTTTGACATTGAACATGG
Source organism: Shewanella sp. TC10 (assembly GCF_009663145.1). Taxonomy (GTDB): domain Bacteria; phylum Pseudomonadota; class Gammaproteobacteria; order Enterobacterales; family Shewanellaceae; genus Shewanella. The sequence continues at coordinate 19,164 of NZ_VKHR01000052.1, read as the reverse complement.
TGACTAAAAAGGATGGAACAAGCAGCCTTGATGGACTGAGTGGTGATAAAGCTGAAACTAAGGCTGAGTCAACGCCTACGCCAGATAAACCCTCATCTGATACGCCGAGCAGTGTGAAATTACAAAGTCTACAAATAGGCGGCGTGTCTATCACTAATACGACCATCAATTTGATTGATGAAATCAACGACTCTAAACAAGTCTTTAGCCTAAATAGTCTAACCTTAGGTCAATTCTCTTTGGGTAATGCGGCTGATTTTGCTTATGACTTTTCTGCTCAAATGCCTGATATGACGGTTAACAGTAATGGCGAAGGCCAGCTAACTGTCAGTAAAGATTTAGCTAAAGTAACGTTAGCTGGGTTTACAATTAATACTGATGTTGATGGTGAAACGATTCCAAATAAAAAAGTATCGACTCAGTTAGTTACCGATATTAATGTTGCGCTAGATACTCAAAATCTACAAGTGGCTATCAGTAAATTGTCGGCAATGGACATTAATGCAATGGGTGATATTAAGGTTAATTATGGTAGTAAAATCCCTAAAATTAATGTTCAAATGGATTTTGGTGATATCGACCTAGATAAAATGATGCCACCTGCATCTGAAAAATCAGATGAAGCTTCAACTGAAAAGGTAGCTTCAGCAGAGCCTGCAACAGAGCCAGATTTATCTGCTTTAAAAACTATCGATTTAACCTTAGGTATGACAGTTAAGTCGATAAAGGTGTCTAACTTATTGACCCAAGACTGGAATATGAAAGCAACCGTTAAAGACGGTATTGCTAACTTGAGTGATTTTTCTGCAAACCTTTATGAAGGTAGCATCACTGCAAAAGCAAAACTTGATGGACGCCAAAAAGTAGCAAGTTATAACTTTGAAAAGTCACTTTCAGGGGTACAATTTAGACCGTTATTAAAAGATGCTGCAGATATTGATTTAATCTCTGGCTCCGCAAACTTTAATATTAAAGGTTCGGGTAAGAGTCTTATCCCTGATAACTTAAAGAAAAACTTGATTGCAAATGGTGACTTTACTATTGCAGATGGCTCGCTTTACGGAGTCAATATTCCACAAATGATCCGTAGCGCTCAAGAAAAGTTAAAAGGCGATTTTTCTGCGGAAAATAAAGAAGAGCTTAAAACTGATTTCACCAGCTTAACTGGGAGTTATTCGCTAAAGAATGCGGTATTTACTAATCCAGATTTAGCAATGGCATCGCCTTTGATTCGGTTAGCAGGTAATGGTAGCGCCAATATTGATTCGCAAACTGTGGATTATAAGCTGACAACATCAGTCGTCGGTTCTCTTGCAGGACAGGGCGGAGATGATGCTTTAGCGGGTGTAGATATCCCACTGACGATTAAAGGTAGTATGCAAGATCCAAAATTTGGTATTGATACTAGCGCGCTTTTTGATGCCAAGATAAAAGGTGAAACAGATAAGCTTAAAGATAGCTTGTTCAAGAAATTAGGAGGGTTTTAATGAAACGTTTTATAGGTTGCTTAAGTGTGCTGTTGGTTGGTTGTAGTGCAACAAGTGCAGATGTGACAGCGGATACTGAGAAAGCTGCTGTTGTTGAGCCTGTGATGAAAGCTAAAACTGTTACATTAGGTGCTGGAGTATCAACTATGGCTGAAACAGTATTAGTCGGATTTTTACAAGCAGAAGAATATACAGACCCTAGTAAAGCGATGTCATTAACTCATACTGCCACTAACAGCCAAAGTCATAGTGTCAGCATAAGATTTAATTCTGGCATGACAGCTGACTTGTGGCTGTACGATCCTAAAGGGCAAAAGGTATGGTCTTCATCTCAAGATATGATGTATACCCAAGCGTTGAGAGATGTGACTTTAGCCCCTGCTAAAACGATTACTTCACGTTTTAGTGTACCTGCATCGGTTATGGAAAAAGTGTCAGGACCTGGATACCGTTTTGAAGTGAAATTTGCAGGTAAAGTTGAAGGCAGTAATATGCCATTGATTAATGCAGGCTCGACGCCTTTAATCGTTAAGTAAGCTTTAATTGAGTTTTCAATAAGCGAGTACAAAAACGGCCAGTGATTTCACTGGCCGTTTTAATTTGAAATAACGAAAATAGAATGAAAAGTTAACCGCTATGCGTTCACTTTACTTACATCAACTACCAGCCTAAGCATCTGTCCAGGCTGTATATACTTAGTGTTATGTAGCTTATTCCACTTAATCAAGTCATCAACAGACACGTTAAATTTATTAGCAATACGTGCCAATGAATCGCCTGAACGAACTTTATAATTAACTGTACGTTCTGAACCAGAATTGGATGTAGCAGAGCCGATAGTCAATACTTTACCAATGCTTAACGCACCGTTTTTAGGTAAACGATTCCAACGAATTAACGCGTCTACAGAAACGTCGTATTTACGTGCTATCACCCACAATGAATCTCCGGATTTTACCGTGTATGTCATTGCTTTAGGTGTTAGCTGATTTTGCGCTAATAACTGATCCGTTGTTAAATCAGCCCCTTCAGGTGGAACCGGTATAATTAAATATCTGCCTGCTCGAATATTATTATTCTTCAGGTTATTACTTGAACGGATAAACGAAGCAGAAGTGTCGAAACGTTTAGCAATATGACTGACTGTATCACCGGACTTAATTTTATAACGGTGCCAGTTTAATTTCGACTTAGGATCTAATTGAGCTAATTTTTGCTCAAAAACATCTTTTTTATCGTAAGGCACGACTAGAGTGTGCGGTCCATCTGGTGATGTTGCCCAACGATCAAGACCTGGGTTAAGGCTTTTAAGCTCTTTGATGTTCATATCAGCTAAGTCAGCTGCAAGCTTTAAATCCATCTGACTTTGTATATCAACAACAGCGATATGAGGCTCGTTACTGATTGGCGTGAGGTTTATACCGTATTTATCGGCATTCTTAATCACATCAGATAAAGCAATTAACTGTGGAACATAGCGCTGGGTTTCTCTTGGCAATGATAATGACCAAAACTCAGTACTTTTGCCTGCAGCTTTATTACGCCTAACAGCATTATTTACTCGACCTTCACCTGTGTTATAGGCGGCAATAGCATATAGCCAATTTTCACCAGTACGGTCATAAAGGTATTCAAGAAAATCTAAAGCTGCAATGGTTGCAGCTGGTACATCACGACGGCCGTCGTACCACCAGTCGCTTTTAACTCCAAAGTGATTCGAAATAGGAGAGGTTAATTGCCAAAGACCAGACGCAGCACTTGCTGAATAAGCTGATGGGTCAAAAGAGCTTTCAACAATTGGTAACAATGCAATTTCGATAGGCATATCGCGCTTTTCTAATTCTTCAACAATGTAATGAAGATATGGTTCAGCGCGTTTGGAGACGATTTCTAAATGCCTTGGGTTTGCTAAGTACCAGTCACGGTACTGATTAACCAGTTTATGGTCATCTATCGGCATTTCCATTTGTAGGCTAATACGTTGCCATACATCGGTAATTTCAATTGGTTTTTCAACTTTTACGATGGTCTTTTCAGGCTCTGCAGGCTTTTGAATAGCAATAGGCTCTGGCGTAGGTTTTGGCGTTGTGAGTGTTTGACAGCCTGTTAAAAAAGCGACACCACCGACAAAAATATATAAAGATTTGTGCATCAAAAACGATATTCCTAAGTCTTGCAAAACAGGCTAAACGGGTTTGTAAGCCTAAAGTGTTGGTCAAAATTAAAGCGGCATTGTAGAGCAAAACACGCTTGTTGTCTTCGCTAAGTTTTATTTGCTTAGTCTAGTTCCTGTTTTTAAAAATTGTTTTTCCACTCTCTTAGCAGGCTAAATGTTTGTATATCAGTGGGATTACTCACATTGAAATGGCTTGAGATGGATTGTTTGATTTCTGTACAGTTATTCCTTAGAAATGGATTTATTGCTAATTCTGTTGCAATAGTGGAAGGAATTGTAGAAATATTGTTCAGCCTAGCGTGTTGAACTGACTGCTGATATTGTTGCAATTCACTATTGTTTGGCTCAACGGCTATGGCGAAAGCTAAATTAGCTTGGGTATATTCATGGGCACAATACACCTTGGTGTCTTTATCAAGTGAAGATAACTTAGCCAACGAAGCTGACATTTGTTCTGCAGTACCTTCAAATAATCGTCCACAACCGCCACTAAATAGCGTATCACCGCAAAACAATGCGCTGTCGATATGAAAAGCAATATGACCAAGGGTATGACCGGGCACTTCGATAACCTTCACTGGTGAATCTATAAATGGTAGTGATAAGGTTTGCTCGTGCTCAATGAGTTGAGTGAGTCCAGTGATGTTCTCTTTACTGGGTCCGTATACGGCTAATTTTTGTTGATAGGCCAGTTGTAGCGCCTCGATACCACCAGTATGATCAGCGTGATGGTGCGTAATTAATATCCCGACTAGCTCTAGTTCTTTACCCTCTGCCTTAGCATTTTCAAGATAAGCTAAAACACTTTTAGCGCAACCAGGATCAACAACATAAGCCTTATTAGAATCTGCTTGATGGAATAGCCAAATGTAGTTGTCATTGAAAGCAGGGATAGAAATAACAGAAAGCATGAAAGCACCTTGATAAATTATGAAACTACAGATTAACGGATTATCCATAAGACACCAAATAATGAAAATAAAACTTCGTTAATTTGGCTTGGTACTGATGTTCATTGGATAGATGTCAGCAGCAATGCTTAAAAAATGGATTCACCATGTATAAGCGGCTAGTTGAGCATTAAAATGAAACGGTTAACTTTTGCTGAAGTGATAAGCAATCGTTCTGCTCAATAACCTATATAGGGTTATTTACATAGAATTGATATTTAGTTGTATTGGATAGATTAAGATTGAAAGCAACGGCTTTTTACTTATTGTTCTCAATAAGATAATTAAATTGAATCCATTTAGGTACTTTAAAACAAAAATCGTTATACTCAAGTAAGGCTTACAATTTTAAGGGCTAATTGTTCATGGCGATAAATGAGAAACCGCATCATTGGCACCAATTACCTTGTGGTGAAGAAATACAATTAGCTGTTGAACAACAACTTGCTAATTGGTGGCCAAGAATATTCGGTTATCATTTACTCAAATTAGGTCCACTCAGTCATCAAATTTCCAGTCTACATTGTAATATTGCACGCCACTTTTCAATCCATGATGGTGAAGGAGCCTCGATAATTGCTGATCCTCACCATTTACCTCTACAAAGTGGCTCTATGGATGCGGTGTTGATGAGTTTTCTTATCGAGTTTGAACAAGACCCTTATAGGTTGCTTCGTGAAGTCGACAGGGTAATGATCAGTGGTGGTTACATTTTTATTTGCGGTTTTAATCCTGTCAGCACAGCATTCGTAGGTAAGCTGTTGCCCAAATATCAAACTAAGCTACCTTGGTCGGGGCAATTTTTTATGCCTGCTAGGGTTAAAGATTGGTTAGGGTTACTCGGGTATCAAATTCTTCAGGATGAACGCTTTGTATATCACCCACTTATTGGTGATATACAACAAGGCGCATGGTGGCAAAATAGAATTGAACGTTGGTTGCCTGGTATTGGCAGTGTTTATCTTATTGTTGCGAGGAAAATGGAGTCACCGTTAACGCCAATCCGTGAAAAGAAAAAAGCACGAGCGCCGCAATGGGCGCCAGCATCTACAGCGGGCAGAGCAGGTCACTCAAAAAGTATCCCCAAACAAACTCATTAGATATTAGCTGAGTATTGATTTATGAGCTGATTTGAAATGAGTCTATGCACTTGTAACCTTATTATTTAAATTGAAATCAGGTTTCTTAGTCAGCTTTGTAATTAACGTCTTCTTGTTCAGGTTTAGCTTCTGCTGCCCATCTTGCTAAATCGTCACAGCGTTCATTTTCAGCGTGTCCTGCATGACCTTTAACCCAGCGCCAATCCATTTCGTGTATTTGGCTAACGGCATCGAGACGTTTCCATAAATCAACATTTTTGACGGGGGTCTTAGTTGAAGTTATCCAACCTTTTTTCTTCCAACCATGGATCCACTGGGTAATTCCTTGACGCATGTATTGGCTATCACTGGTTAAGATAATTTTACAGGGTTCATATAAGGCCTCTAATGCTATGATAGGTGCCAATAATTCCATTCGATTATTAGTGGTTAATTTAAATCCGTCAGACAATTCTTTGGTTTGCTGCTTATATTTCATTACAATGCCGTATCCGCCAGGACCAGGATTACCTAGGCACGAGCCGTCAGTATAAATTTTGATTTGTTTTAGTTCTGACATCAAATTGTTACCATGCAATACAGATTAATTTTGGCAATTATACCTAAACACACAAGTATTAATTGAGTTACCTATGAATATTATTTCTAGCGCAAGTCGCCAGGTTATTTTAGATACCGAAACAACCGGTATGAACCAAGCAGGCGGGCCTGTCTATATTGGCCATCGTATTATTGAAATTGGTTGTGTTGAAGTCATCGATAGAAAATTGACTGGTAGAACCTACCATCAATACATCAATCCGGGTCAGTTAATTGATCCAGAAGCGATTGAAGTCCATGGGATCACCGATGAACGTGTTGCTAAAGAGCCACGATTTCATCAAATTGCCCAAGAGTTTATCGATTTCATCGACGGCGCAGAAATTGTTGCACATAACGCTCCGTTCGATATTAGCTTCATGGACCATGAGTTTGCGAATCTTCAGCCTGTGGGTCCTAAGACTGCCGATATCTGTGGCATTCTCGATTCGTTAACTGTCGCTAAACATCTTCACCCAGGTCAAAAGAACAATCTAGATGCTCTTTGTCGTCGTTATGGCATCGATTTATCACGTCGTACTTATCATGGCGCACTATTGGATGCTGAAATCCTTGCTGATGTTTACTTAATCATGACGGGCGGACAAATTAAATTTAATTTGTCCAGCGAAAAGCCGGGACAAGAGGCTGGCGGTATTCAATTAGTCGATCAAAATGCGTTTAATCTTAAAGTGATCTCAGCTACGGCCGATGAATTAGTATCGCATGATCAACGTCTTGATTTAGTCCAGAAATCAGGAAAGTGCCTCTGGAGAGGTGAAGCTTAAGCATTAAGGTATAGCGTTACGAATGAAAGGACTTAAACCATATATTTTGTCACTGTTAGTTTTGATCGGAGTAATGCTGCCCCAATCAGTGTTAGCGGTGCCATATTCTCAAGCTTCTGAACTAAAAAATAGATTCAGGATTGATCATATGGTGGATGAACTGACCTTATTAGTTCAACGTGAGTATGGCTCAGCTCCCGTAATCGTTGTTTTACCTGACGGTTCAAAATGGTATGCAGAAAGGCATCCTGAGTCGGTAAAATGGGTAGATGGTATTACGGGTGACATGATTAAAATTCAAAAACCTATGCCAGGCCCTTGGCAACTATTAGGTAACCTTGCACCCAATTCAACCATTCAGAAAGTGTCTAACCTTGAAATTGATGTGGAACCCATTCCTCAGCCATTGTTTCAAGGGGAGCGTTTAAAAGTCACTTCACGCTTGTTAGGTGACGGATTAACAGTGCGACTTCCTGGCCTCGATTACATGATTGAGTGGACGGTTAAATTTGCAAGCCATCATATAAATACAGATGCAAACTTCACCACTGGTACCATTATTGTGGGTTCATATAAGGATAACGGTGAAGGACTCGATGAAGTACCAGATGATGGTATTTTTACTGGGCAAAAGAATCTTAATCAGCCTTGGGGAAACTATACCTTAACGGTTGAAGCCAGAAATAACATATTTCAGCGTGAAATCAGTTATCCGTTTTATTTGTCAGAAAAACCCATTGCTGTCGATATTATTGAACCAGAAGATAAGCTTAATGGCGTCTGGCATATTCAGTTAAAAGTGGATGATGAAGTTCTTCAACTTGAGCAAACTCACTTTCATTTTGACATTGTTGGTCCTGCTGGGCTGAAACTGCCGGTAATATTAGATGAAGTTCAATTCAGCGAAACATTACTGGCGATCCCATCTGTGACAGATTTCGGCAGTTATAGGATTAAAGGTTCAGCTGTATCAACAACCATCGAAGGTCGAGAAATAGTTTTAGATTTACCTGAGCAGTTTTTTAATTTAATAGCCCCGCCTGCGCCGCCGCCAACTGAAGAAGAGTTAGCTCAGCGCGCCGCGATTCAAGCGGCAAAAGATGAAGCAGCAGCAAAAGATAAAGCTATATTCTGGATTTTAGTGATCAATGGCAGCTTATTAGTTGTTGGCATTCTTGGTTTAATTATTTGGCGTAAAAAACAAGCGCTAAATAAAGCGTTAGCTGCAACAAAACTTCGCCTTGAGCAAGAAGGTGGTGGGGATGATACTCCTGAGCCGAGTATCGATGATTTGGATTTAACCATGCCGGATGAAAAATAGTTTAGTTAAGCCATCGAAGCAAAATCTGTAACCGTCTGAATCGGTATATGAAGTCACTTAAGTAATGTGAGCTAATCCAAGCTAACACATGCCAACACAAGTTACTTAAGTCACTTCATTTACTTCTCTTATCTTACTTCTAAAAGCTAGATTTCATTTATTCATGTCTGCTTAGGTTTTAAAATTTAATATTTGTTAGATTTCAAATCATCATTCTTAGATTATGACTCATCAATCGTGTGTCTAAAGTTTTAAATATCGTTAAACAAGCGCTTTAGTCATCTAAGGAAGTTTAAAAGCAAAGTTATTCAACGTGAATCGAGAAAATTGAGCTGATTGAATAGAGAACTTTTTCAATCAATGCTGATTCTTTTATATTCAAACCGTATGAGATTTGAGCTTAGTTGAGCATTTTTTAGCTAAACAGACAAAAAGTTTAAAAAAACGGTTGACGGTTTTTGACGACATCTCTATTATTCTTCGCAACTTAAGTGGAGCGGTAGTTCAGTTGGTTAGAATACCGGCCTGTCACGCCGGGGGTCGCGGGTTCGAGTCCCGTCCGCTCCGCCAGTTAAGTTGTTTAGATTATGTTTATTTGTTTTGATACTGTTCATAACAGATAACCACAGTTTAGGAGCGGTAGTTCAGTTGGTTAGAATACCGGCCTGTCACGCCGGGGGTCGCGGGTTCGAGTCCCGTCCGCTCCGCCAAACAGATTAGCCCTTGTCATATGACAAGGGCTTTTTTGTGCCTAAAATTCAGCATTTACACCTTTCGGCTCGATTTTACGTATTTCAAATCAACACTTTATGATGTTAATGAATTTTTGATTAAATGGATCTATTGTTTTATTTTTCACTTGCTCTAGTGGGTTATTTAGTATTTTATTAAAGGAAGTAGTTTTATTTAAAATGGCTTAGCCGTTCGGCTTTATAAGGATATTCACATGGTAGAACACATCACAGGGATGCTCGCATTAATTGGCGTATTGTCTCTATTGTGTCAATGGGTTGGTTGGAAGTTACGATTACCAGCGATACTGCCACTATTATTATGTGGGCTATTATTAGGACCTGGATTAGACATCTTAGATCCAGATGCTATTTTTGGTGACTTGCTGTTTCCGATTATCTCTTTAGGTGTTGCTGTTATCTTATTTGAAGGAGCACTGACGTTAAACTTTAAAGAGATCAAAGATCATGGCCGTATGGTGACAAACCTGGTGACTTTCGGCGCATTTATTACTTGGGCTTGTATCGCTCCCGCTGCCCATTGGTTATTAGGCTTTGAATGGCCAATGGCACTATTATTTGGTGCTTTGGTTGTGGTGACTGGTCCAACAGTTATTGTGCCTATGTTGCGAACTGTGAGGCCAAAATCAAATCTTGCTAGTATCCTGCGCTGGGAAGGTATTGTTATTGATCCTATTGGTGCCATACTTGCCGTTTTAGTTTATGAATATATTGCGGTAGCGGCGGCTGCCGATCCTACCACCCATGTCTTATCTGCTTTAGGCATTACCTTGTTACTTGGCTTTGGTTTAGGCGCCATAGCAGGCTATTTGATTGGTATTGCGCTAAGAACCACTGTATTTCCTCATTACCTCAAAAATACGGCTGTATTGACGATTATGCTAGGTATGTTCGTTGGTTCTAATTTAATTCAAGAAGAGTCAGGTTTATTAACTGTGACTGTGATGGGGATTTGGCTTGCTAATATGCGCGGTGTTGATATCGCAGATATTTTAGAATTTAAAGAAACCTTAACGGTATTATTAATATCAGCACTGTTTATCTTATTAGCTGCACGGCTTAATTCAACCGCAATGCTCGATTTAGGATGGGGCGGCGTTGGGGTTTTAATGGTAGTAATGCTGGTAGCAAGACCATTAAGTATCTGGATATCAGGTATTGGTACCAGTTTATCCAGATCTGACAAATGGTTTTTAAGTTGGGTTGCCCCTCGCGGTATTGTTGCCGCGGCAATTTCATCTTTATTTGCGATTAAACTGGAAGCGATTGGCGTTAATGGTGCTAGCTCAATCGTGCCTTTGGTGTTTTTAATTATTATTGGTACGGTTGTGGTTCAATCCTTAACAGCAGGGCCTTGGGCAAAGTTTCTCGGCGTTAAAGCAGACTCATCTCAAGGTTTATTGTTATTTGGCGCATCTAAATTTTCCCGTGAATTAGCTAAAGTATTAACTGAGAAAAATGTAAAGGTAATGCTTGCTGATAATAACTGGGACAATATTCGCCAAGCTCGTATGGCCAATATTCCTGTGTACTTTGGTAACCCTGCTTCCGAACATGCTGAAAACTTCATGGATTTAAGCGGGGTAGGCAGAGTCTTAATATTATCGCCATATCGACAGCTAAACCCACTGGTGAGTTTTCACTTTCAAGATTTGTTTGGTACCCAAAAAGTTTACGGTCTCAATAACGCAGAAGGCGGAAGTGCTAGGCATCAATTATCTGAATCTTATTTAAAACGATTATGTTTATTTGGTGAATCAGTTTCTTATGCTCGTATTGCAAGCTATATGGCTAAAGGCGCGGTCATTAAAGTGACTAATATTACTGAAAGCTTCACTTTAGAACATTTTAAAGAACGTTACGGTGAAACAGCAATGCCGCTGATTTATCTGACTAAAGATCAAAAAGTGAAAATCATATCGGGGGCCGATAAAGAATTACCGGTCGGTATAGAGCTCATCAGTTTATTACCTCAAGAAGCTCAAGAACAAGATGTTATTCAACGTAGTCTGAAAGAAGCAGCCGAACGTGAGGCAGAAGAATTAAAGGAAAAAGAGACAGTGGAGCAGAGTGAAGACTCCAAGACTTCAGATGTTCTAAATACTGACGAGCAGAAATAATATAGATAAAATTTTTAGAGAAAAAAGGCTTCGAAATCACGAAGCCTTTTTATTGTCTGCAGGACTCTCGTCAAAAGTAGCGGCCAACAGTTGTGGCCAGAAAGTGTCTTTTTAGCTGACTGATTAGCGTTTTATCACTAATAGGTTACTGTTCTGAAATGACAGATAAGACGACTTCGTGATGATTTTTAGTTTTAAATTTATCAAACACATGCGCCACTTTACCATCTTGTCCGATTAGGAAGCTTAAACGGTGAATACCATCATAAATTTTGCCCATGAACTTCTTTTCGCCCCACACACCAAATGCATCAGCAATAGCATGGTCTTCATCACTCAGTAATGAAAAGTTGAGTTCTTGTTTATCATTAAATTTAAGCAATTTGGCGACTGGATCTGGGCTTAATCCCAAAACGGTTACGTTATGATTTGCAAGTTCAGCTTTGCTGTCTCGTAACCCTTGAGCTTGAACAGTACAGCCAGGAGTTGAGGCTTTAGGGTAAAAATACACTAATACTGGACCATCTTTTAATGCATCAGCTAAAGAGATAGTTTCATCGAATTGGTTTTGTAGGGAAAATTGCGGTGCTAAATCACCAACTGTTAGGGTATTCATGTAAAGTCCTTATTAAATTATTTTTACTTTTCACTTGCCTGCATATGATTGATTGAACAATCTAAAGAAAGCTCACTTGCGAGCTCTTGAATACTTTTCTCAAGCTTGATTAGATCAACTTTTTCAGGGACGTTAATTGTGAATAATATCGTTTGAGTTAAATTGTCATCATCGGCATGGGAACGCACAGCAGCTAAATCTAACGAGCGATCAGCTAAGAACTCTGTGATGCGCTTCATTGTGCCTCGCTGATCTTGTCCATTTACACTGACTTCGATACGAGAAATGAAATTTTTAGGCGTATGCTTAGACGTGCGCTTCATTACCGTAAGCAACTCAAGTTCAACACTTAAGCCTGGTAATAAGGTTTCTATCTTAGTTATTGCAGCCCAAGAACCTGAAATCATCATGATTAAAGTGAATTCATTACCAAATAATGCCATACGGCTATCGACAATGTCACAATCACATTCACTGGCTAAACGGGCTAGACGACTTACTAAACCAGGGCGATCAGCACCCATAGCAGTAACGACCAGATAGTTGGTCATGGATTTTCCTCACTTTTTCGATATCATAGAGCGTAAACTAGCGACCTAACGCAAAGTTTTTTTGCGGGTGGTAATGCTACCATAACTAAAACTAAACCACATAAGTATGTACCTATTAAGCTATAAACTGCTTGAAAAGTGTTAGCTTAGTTTACTTATTTTTAATAACTATTGATTTATAAGGAAATAAAGTTTATTCCTTTTTGACTTAAACAATAAATAAATCCCGAAAAAGTGTTTAAATAAGTCAATAAATTAACAGTTTTGTATAAATACATTTAAGAGCCCCGTTAATGCTTGTCATTAGTAGTAGGCATAAGTAACATAGCGAATCCTGAAACCTTGGGGAATTTAGATGATAAACGGAAGCATCGTTGCCTTAATCACACCAATGAATAGTGATGGCACAGTAGATTACAGTAGTCTTGAAAGACTCGTAGAATTTCATATTGACCAAGGCACAGATGCAATTGTTGCTGTTGGTACCACTGGAGAGTCTGCGACTCTACCAATGAAAGAACATGCACAAGTTGTGGCCCAAACCGTTAAGTTTGCTGCAGGCAGAATCCCTGTGATTGGTGGCAATGGTGCTAATGCAACTGCAGAAGCCATTGAGCTTACTAAATCTATGGCAGACTCTGGCATAGTTGGCATGCTTGGTGTGACTCCATATTACAATAAACCTACTCCAAAGGGTTTAATTGCTCATTACAAAGCCGTTGCAGCTTGTACTGATATTCCACAAATTCTTTATAATGTGCCGGGCAGAACCTCAGTTGATATGTTGCCTGAAACCGTAGCTGAGTTAGTGTCGGTGAGTAATATTATCGGTGTGAAAGAAGCCACTGGTGACTTGACCCGTGTGGCTAAATTACGCGAACTTTGCGGTAATGATTTTAAGTTATACAGTGGCGATGATGCGACTGCGAGAGACTTTTTATTACTGGGCGGAGATGGCGTTATCTCTGTCGCAAATAATATTGTTCCTAAATCGTTTAAGGCAATGTGTGATGCTGCTTTAGCTGGCGACCACGCGCTTTCAGAAAGCATTAACTTGCCAATGAAAGGCTTGTATGAACATTTATTTTGTGAAGCTAACCCAATACCTGTTAAATGGGCTGCACATCAAATGGGCTTAATCAGCCAAGGACATATTCGTTTACCTTTAACTGAACTTTCTGAGCAGTTTCATGGTCTGTTGTTAGAAGCGATGAAACAAGCCCAGATAGAGGTAAACCGATAAATGTTGAAGCAAGTCACCCCAATTTTATTAATTGCTGCCGTTACAGCGTGTAGTACACCAACAGATCGTCGTGTTGCAAATGGCAGTGAAGAATTTGCTAATGCGCAAGCTACGCCATTACTAACGATTCCTGAAGGGTTAACAGAACCTACTTATAGTCGTGAATACGATATTCCAAAACCTGGTGAAGATGCTAATAAAGAACTGGTTGGAAGACGTTTAGATATTCGTCCACCATTATTAGTTCTACCTATGTCTGAAGGTACTCGAGTCGAAGAAGGCAGCGATAATATTAAAATTATCGTAGAGTCTATTCCAAGTACGACTGACTTAAAGCAAGAAGTCTTCGATAACCTCAAAGGCTTTATGGCTAAGTACGATGTACCTGTACAAAAAGAAGACTATGAAGAAGGTGTCCTTGAAACTGGTTGGATAGAAAACAGAGATGTTATCGAAACAAGTTGGTTTGGTAGTGACAAAGTATATGTCCTACGCCAGCGCTACCGTTATGATGTCGATGTCAGTCCACATGGTCGCTCAGGTAGTATGAGTATTGACTTGATCGAGCACGAAGAGTCTTATGACGGTGAAGAACAAGAAGTCTTCTTAAGTGGTGAAGATCAACGTCGTTACACAATTGATATGCTAAATAATACGATTGCGTACATGAGTGTGAAGCGTGATAAGCAAATCAAAGCAGACAGAATCGAGCAAAGTCGTGGTATTGATGTTGATTTAGTTGCTGAAACTGAAGAAACAGGTGCTTACTGGATTGCAGAAGCCGACTTTACTAAAACTTGGGATCGTTTACGCATTGTCATGCCAGAACTTGGCTTTGATATTGTCGACATGAATACAGCTGAAGGGCTTTATTATGTCGTACTTGAAGAAAGCGGCGGATTCTGGAGCTCATTATGGGGCGAAGATAAGTTACCTTTAGAGCGTGGTAATTATCGAGTTGAGCTAGAAGAAGCAGACGATAAAGATCAAACTAAAATCTTTATTAAAAATTCTGCTGGCGAGCCGTTGGATAATGAAATTATCACTGAGCTATATCGTGTACTTAGCGATGCAATGCAGACCGATCGTAAAGTACGATAGGCTTTTGACTCGTTACAATTTCATGTTGATTTAAAAAACATCAATTTATTACAAAGAGACACATTTATGTGTCTCTTTTTTTTGTGCTGAATTTATCTAAACTCGCAGTGATTTAGTTTGAGTTAGTTAAGATAAGAGGCTACAACAGCTAATATGTGAACTTTAATTCAGTTTTATCCGTACCAAGCTCGGTGTTAATGAAATGTGTATTTTGTAAGTAAAGGTAAAACGCCTTGATACCAGCTTGCTGCTGAGTAAACTAACGTTTGCTTCAATCCTTTTAACATTTTGTATATGAGTTTGACGAACGGAATTCCGATGAAAAAAATAATTATATTACTCGTTGCATTAGGTCTAGCTTGGTTCGGTTACCAATCGACTCTGTCTCCTAGTAAAACCAAAGAACGTGTTAAACCTATCCCGAATGTTGTTGTGGCGAAAGTTGCCATGTTACCCGTGCGTGATGAAGTAGAAGCAATTGGTACAAACAAGGCTTTCGAATCTATTACTATTACGCCTAAAGTGACTGAGCAAATTGCGACAATCAATTTTAACGACGGTGAAAAAGTGCAGAAGGGCGACTTACTGGTTCAACTGCGTAATCGTGAGCAGCTTGCCAAAGTGCAAGCAGCAGAAGTGAAAGTAAAAGATCATTTGCGTGAACTTGACCGAATCCGAAGTCTAGTGACCAGTAAAACAGTTGCTGAGCTTGAACGAGATAGATTACAAACCTTAATTGACACCACGCGTGCAGAGCTTGAGCAAGCTAAAGCTGCATTAGAGGACAGAGCCATTCATGCACCGTTCTCTGGCCGTTTAGGTCTTAAACAAGTCAGCGTGGGTTCGTTAGTGTCTCCTGGCACTCAAATCACTACCTTAGATGATGTCAGTAAAATTAAGCTCGACTTCTCAGTGCCAGAACGTTTTATTCAACAATTACAGTTAGGCAAAAGTGTAGAGTCAAAAGCCATTGCTTTTCCTGACCGTATTTTTAAAGGTGTGGTGACTTCAATCGATAGTCGCGTTAACCCATCAACACGAGCAGTTATTGTGCGAGCTATCATTGATAATGCCGATGCCGCTTTATTACCTGGCATGTTGATGAAAGTGAAATTGATTAAGCAAAATCGTGAAACCTTACTATTACCAGAATCTGCGATTATCCCGATTCAATCTAAACAGTACGTATACACAGTAAATGATGAAAATGTGGTAGAGCAAAAGTCGGTAACCCTTGGGATCCGTAATCGAGGTTGGGTTGAGGTGCTAGACGGTGTAGAAATTGGTACGCCTGTCATAATTCGTGGCTTACTTAAAGTCAGACCAGGTGATGAAGTTAAAACTGAAGCAGCTGAAGCATTCAATTTTGCCAAGGTAGCTGGTTCGGAGAATGCGGCATGATTTTAACTGATATCTCTGTAAAAAGACCGGTATTAGCCTCTGTCATCAGTATTTTGATTATCATTCTTGGTTTAGTGTCGTTTGAAAAATTGCCATTGCGAGAATATCCTAATATTGACCCGCCAGTGGTATCCATTGATACCCGTTATCGTGGTGCCAGTGCCTCGGTAGTAGAAAGCCGTATTACCCAATTAATTGAAGATAGAATAAGCGGCGTAGAAGGGATTAAACATGTTAGCTCCCGTAGCCGAGACGGACGTTCGTCTGTCACATTAGAATTTGATGTCGGTCGCGATATTGAAGCGGCTGCCAATGATGTTCGTGACAGAATTTCAGGTTTACTGGATAACTTACCAGAAGAAGCCGATCCACCAGAGGTTGAAAAAGCCAACGGTGGTGATGAAGTTATTATGTGGCTCAATTTAGTGTCTGATCAAATGACCACATTGCAGCTTACCGATTATGCGCGCCGTTATTTAACCGATCGTTTTTCTGTGGTCGATGGCGTTGCTAATATTCGTTTAGGCGGCGGTAAAGTGTATGCAATGCGGATTTGGATTGACCGACAAGCGCTGGCATCTCGTGACCTGACAGTAGCTGACGTTGAGTCTGCTCTGCGTTCAGAAAACGTGGAACTTCCTGCTGGTTCAATCGAATCAAAAGAGCGTCACTTTACTGTCCGTGTGGATAGAAGTTTTAGAACAGAACAAGACTTTGCCAACTTGGTGATTACCCAAGGTAGTGATGGTTATCTAGTCAGATTAGGCGATGTTGCTAAAGTGCAAATTGGCTCAGAAGAAGAGCGGATTATGTTCCGTGGTAATACTGAGTCAATGATCGGTTTAGGTGTGTCGAAACAATCTACCTCAAACACGCTAGAAGTAGCCCGTGCAGCCAATGCGTTAGTAGACCAAATTAATCCTACATTACCTGCAGGAATGGAGATAAAGCGCTCTTACGATAGTTCAGTGTTTATTGAAGCATCGATTAAAGAGGTTTATCAGACATTGTTCATTGCAATGATACTCGTGATCATTGTGATTTATTTGTTCTTAGGTAGCGTGCGCGCCATGCTGATACCTGCGTTAACTGTTCCTGTATCGCTAATGGGGACATTCATTGTCTTATATACCCTTGGGTATACCATTAATCTATTAACCCTTTTGGCGATGATTTTAGCCATTGGTATGGTAGTTGATGATGCGATTGTGATGCTGGAAAACATTCATCGCCGAATTGAACAAGGTGATTCACCGTTAAAAGCGGCTTACCTTGGCGGACGTGAAGTGGCATTTGCTGTTGTGGCAACCACCTTAGTGCTTATCGCGGTATTTATGCCAATTAGCTTTTTAGATGGTGATTTAGGAAAACTGTTTAAAGAGTTTGCTGTAACGATGAGCGCTGCTGTTTTGTTTTCAAGCTTAGTTGCACTGACGTTAAGTCCGATGATGTGCTCTAAATTACTTAAACCAGCAGGCGAGAGCACTTGGTTAGTTAGAAAGGTTGACGGCTTGATGGATTATTTATCATCTATCTATCAATCAAATTTACACTCTGCTATTAAACAGCCTTATTGGGTAGGTTTAATTGTTGTCGCTGCATTTGCGGTCAGTGGGTATTTGCTTAATAAAGTCCCGCAAGAATTTGCACCGCAAGAAGATCGTGGTTCGATGTTCTTAGTTGTTAATGGCCCCCAAGGCGCGAGTTTTGAATATATTGAAAAATATATGGATGAAATTGAAGGCCGTTTAATGCCATTGGTTGAAGCGGGTGATATTAAGCGTCTACTTATCCGTGCACCGCGTGGATTTGGCACCGCAGCAGATTTCTCTAACGGCATGGCTATTATCGTACTTGAAGATTGGGCAGAGCGTCGCCCCGCGAATGAAATCATCACCGATATCCGTTCACGTATATCTGATTTAGCTGGTGTGAGAGCCTTCCCGATAATGCGTCAAGCCTTTGGTCGTGGTGTGGGTAAACCTGTGCAGTTTGTCTTAGGGGGCCCAAGTTATGAAGAACTTGCAATGTGGCGTGACATCATGCTTGAAAAAGCTGGTGAGAACGAAATGCTTGCAGGTCTTGACCATGACTATAAAGAAACTAAGCCACAGCTCAGAGTTGCAATTGATAAAGATCGCGCAGCTGATTTAGGTGTATCTATTTCACATATTGGTCGCACATTAGAGTCGATGTTAGGTTCTCGATTGGTGACGACTTTCATGCGTGATGGTGAAGAATATGATGTGATTATTGAAGGTAATCGTGAAAATCAAAACACTGCCACGGATCTTGAAAATATTTATGTGCGTTCAGACCGAACCAGCGAGTTAGTCCCTTTATCAAACTTAGTGACAGTCGAAGAGTATGCCGATGCAAGCTCACTTAATCGCTATAACCGTATGCGGGCGATTACTATTGAGGCCAACTTAGCTGACGGCTATAGCTTAGGTGAAGCATTAGATTATTTGAATGACATTGCAGATACCTATTTACCAGCCGAAGCAGTTATCAGTTACAAAGGCCAGTCTTTAGATTATCAAAGTTCAGGCAGTTCAATGTACTTTGTCTTTGTGTTGGCATTAGGGATTGTATTCTTGGTGTTGGCTGCGCAGTTTGAAAGTTATGTGCATCCAATGGTGATCATGTTAACGGTTCCGTTAGCCACTTTAGGTGCGTTAATTGGCCTGTGGTTTACCGACCAAAGTATCAATATCTACAGTCAAATTGGGATTATCATGCTGGTGGGACTCGCGGCTAAAAATGGTATTTTAATCGTTGAGTTTGCTAACCAGTTACGTGATAAAGGGATTGCGTTTGATGATGCGGTTATTCAAGCATCATCCCAGCGTCTACGTCCCATCTTAATGACAGGTATTACAACAGCAGCTGGAGCAATACCATTAGTTATGTCAAGCGGAGCAGGTGCTGAAACCCGCTTTGTTATTGGCGTGGTGGTACTCTCAGGCATATTGTTAG
>NZ_VKHR01000013.1 GCF_009663145.1 Shewanella sp. TC10 | reverse complement strand
TGCTTGGCAACWGCTTCAGAGCATTGCCAAGCAGAAGAAATGGGCGCTGAAGATCCGCTGTTCCTACTTTACACTTCTGGTTCAACTGGTAACCCTAAAGGCGTTTTACATACGACCGGTGGTTACATGGTTTACGCATCAATGACTCACGAATACGTATTTGACTACAAAGAAGGTGAAGTTTACTGGTGTACTGCTGATGTAGGTTGGATTACAGGTCACTCGTACATGGTTTATGGCCCATTAGCTAACGGGGCAACTGTACTTATTCATGAAGGTGTTCCTAACTCCCCTGGCCCTTCTCGTTTAGGTGAAATGGTTGACCGTCATAAAGTTAATATTCTCTACACAGCGCCAACATTGATCCGTGCATTAATGGCTGAAGGTAAAGAGCAGTTTGAAGGTTTTGATGGCAGCTCGTTACGTGTTATGGGCTCAGTGGGTGAACCAATTAACCCTGAAGCATGGCGTTGGTATCACGAAGTCATTGGTCATGAATCTTGCCCTATTGTCGATACTTGGTGGCAAACAGAAACTGGCGGTATTTTAATTAGCCCACTTCCTGGTGCAACAGATGCAAAACCTGGTTCTGCGACTCGCCCTTTCTTTGGCGTGCAACCTGCTTTAGTTGATAACATGGGTAATATTTTAGACGGCGCTGTCGAAGGAAATTTAGTCATCCTCGACTCTTGGCCAGGCCAAATGCGCACGGTTTATGGCGACCATGACCGCTTTGCACTGACTTACTTTAAAACGTTCAGAGGCATGTACTTCACAGGCGATGGTGCTCGTCGTGATGAAGATGGCTATTACTGGATCACAGGTCGTGTCGATGACGTTATCAATGTTTCTGGTCACAGATTAGGTACTGCAGAAGTTGAAAGCGCCCTAGTTTCACATGAGCTAGTTGCTGAAGCCGCCGTAGTTGGTTACCCCCATGACATCAAAGGCCAAGGCATCTACGCTTATGTGACTCTAACAAAAGGTATTGAAGAAACCGAAGAGCTACGTCAAGGGCTTCGCCAGTGGGTACGTAAAGAAATTGGTGCCTTAGCAACCCCTGATTTAATTCAATGGGCTGGCGGTTTACCTAAGACACGCTCTGGTAAAATTATGCGTCGATTCTTACGTAAGATTGCAGCCAATGAAGTGACTAACTTAGGTGATTCTTCAACACTGGCAGATCCAGCAGTAATCGATACGCTTATTGAGTCTCGCTTAAATAAAACTGAATAACTCTGACGTGTTTTACCTGTCAGGTTAATCACACCTTTTACGTCCTACCCACCTAGAGAGTCTTGACCAGATTCTCATTGCCCCCTCAATTGAGGGGGCTTTTTTATGTCAAATATATCTATTTCTATAATGGTAAAAATCTAATTTACATCCACTTCCATGCTAAAGTAGCTCTTCGCTCATGAGCCCAGCTCACACATTCAATACGAGTTAAATAACAAAGAGTTTATGTCTGTAGCCATTTCACTGCGTGATTATCAGCAAGATTCAGTCAATGCTGCAATAGCCCACTTTAAAAAGAGTAACGACTCAGCGGTACTCGTCCTGCCTACTGGTGCTGGAAAAAGCATTGTCATTGCCGAGCTAGCTCGTATAGCGAGAGGCAATGTATTAGTACTAACTCATGTCAAAGAGTTAGTGGCGCAGAATGCGGAAAAAGTAGGTTTATTGACAGACCAAGCCAGTATTTATTCAGCAGGCCTTAATCAAAAAAAAGCTGTTGGTAAAACTGTCGTTGCAAGCGTGCAATCAGCAGCACGCGCACCAGAGAAATTTAAGCAGAAATTTTCTTTAGTGATCATCGATGAGTGTCACAGAGTCAGCAACGATGAAAATAGCCAATATTGGCAGCTACTTGCCCATTTGAAAAAGCAAAACCCACAACTTAAATTACTAGGATTAACCGCGACACCATACCGTTTAGGCTTAGGTTGGATATACCGACACCACTACCATGGCAAAGTCGGTAATACTGAAAAGCCGATATTTGAACAATGCATTTTTGAATTACCAATGCGGCCTTTGATTAAAAAGGGTTACTTAACAGCGCCGAAGATTTTTGATGGCTTAAGTGCTCAATACGACTTTAGCCAAATCTCGCCATCAGAAACTGGCGAGTATCAACAAAAAGAAGTCGATGATTTACTCAATCATCAAGGCCGTGCAACCACTGCAATTATCAAACAAGTTCTACAACTTGCAGAGCATCGTAAAGGCGTGCTTATTTTTGCAGCTACGGTTAGACATGCAAAAGAAATCATTAAATTGCTAGCAGATGATGCCGCTTTAATTACTGCAGATACTCCTCATATTGAACGCGATGAGATTATTTCCCGCTTTAAACAGCAGCAACTTAAGTTCATCGTTAACGTTGCTGTACTAACAACGGGGTTTGACGCACCTCACGTTGATTTAATCGCGATATTAAGGCCCACAGCATCCGTTAGCTTATTTCAACAAATGATTGGCAGAGGCTTACGTTTAGCGCCTAATAAAGCTGATTGCTTAGTTATCGATTACGCTGCAAATGGTTATGATTTATATTTCCCAGAAGTCGGCCAAGTAAAAACTAATAGCAAGTCTGTACCCGTTCAGGTCCATTGTCCTGTATGTCAATTTGCTAATACCTTTTGGGGGCTAGTTGATGGTGACGGAGATATCGTTGAACATTTCGGTAGGCGCTGCCAAGGGCTAATCGAAAATACGCACGATACCCAAAAACAGCAATGTGATTTTCGGTTCCGCTCTAAATCTTGCCCTGATTGTGGCGCAGAAAATGATATTGCAGCGCGTATCTGCCAAACCTGCCAGTCAACACTTATCGACCCTGACAAACGTTTAAAGCAAGTACTAGCGTCACAACATCACCACTTATTTAAATGCCAAGAAATGCAACTCAAAGCTGAAGAAAATAACTTGATAGTGCAATATTTTGATATTGAAGCCAATGACTTCAAAGAAACCTTCAAAATGGACACACCTGCCCAGCGACGAGCTTTATTCGCTATCTTTATAGC
Organism: Shewanella sp. TC10; assembly: GCF_009663145.1. Taxonomy (GTDB): domain Bacteria; phylum Pseudomonadota; class Gammaproteobacteria; order Enterobacterales; family Shewanellaceae; genus Shewanella. Next base: position 93,628 of record NZ_VKHR01000013.1, on the reverse strand, counting down.
ACCACATTCAAGAACACCGGGAATGAAGCACCCACAATATAAAACACCTCAACAGCTTGTAGCTCAAATCGACAGATTTAAAAAGCCTGATTTACTGCTACTTAAAAAACAAAAACACAAATGGGATTTAGTCGAAAAGTTTTTTGACTATAAAGGCCGATATAAAACCATTAACGAAAGTAGTTTTTAGTCGAGTTAGCTATAAATTATCAATTCGATAAAACTTATGGTATAAATCGTCAAATCAAAAAAAGGAGTCACTATGTTTGTTGTAATTTTTGGCCGTCCAGGCTGTCCATATTGTGTACGTGCAGTTGAATTATCAGAAAAATTAACTGAACAACGTGACGGTTTTAAATTTAAATATGTCGATATTCATGCTGAAGGTATTTCTAAAGCTGATTTAGAGAAAACAGTGGGTAAGCCTGTTGAAACTGTACCGCAAATCTTCGTAGATGAAGTTCATGTTGGCGGTTACACTGAATTTGAACAATACGTTCGCTCAAATAACTTACTAGGTTAAATCGTTCATAACGACGGGTTTATTGGTTATTAAACGAAAAAGGGTTAATTCTAATGAATTAACCCTTTTTTAATGCAACTAATTTATCGGGAAAAGTTGCTGTTTATCACCAATCTTAAAGCACATATTTAGCCGAGAATAAGATACGGCTTAAATCACCGTCACTGCCATCTTCTCGTTCGTTCATTGCATACATGTATTCAACACCGAACGTGAGTGGTTTAGTGGGTGAATACAGTAAGTTAATATAGCTAGAATATGATTCAGCATTCACTTGATCACTTGATAGCATAGTATCGTTATCAGCTTTAAATGCTGACACAGTTAAGCTTGAACGCCACTTATCATTCCACCAGTGACGATATGCTGCGTAACCACCATACGAACTGATTGTCTGAATTTCACCTGAAGCATCAAGGTTACCTGCATTTGCATAGTTAAGCGCCATATAACGGCCTAAACCTTCACCGTAAGTCGCTGAGAATTTAAAGTCATCGTTTCCTACAGGGATAACACCTGCGATGCTAGCGCCGTAGCCCATTTCTGTTGAATCTATAGATTGTGTCACATCACCGTCACTATCTTTCAGATTTTGCTCTACATTTAACTGACGTAAAATACCCGCAACAGAGATAGCTGTGCCACCTTCTGTTTTAAAGTTATACCGTGCAACAACATCAGGGACAATTCCGCTACCACTGGTTAAACGAGATGCTGTTTGGTATTGGTTAACGGTTGTTTCTGGATTTTCTACTGCTAATTGGAAACCGCCATTGGTGTAGCGGATCATTGCTTGACGCACAAACGGTGTACCTTCAGCGGCGCCAACGAAATCTAAGTTTTCAGGTAATGCACCTGGGTTTTGGAAAGTGGTCCAAGTCTGACCCACAGTCCAATTGTCATAGCTTATAAATGCTTGGCGAATACGCGGCGAATAACTATTAGAAACACGCTCGTTACCATCGGTATGCGTCATAAAGTCTAATTCAATAAACCCCGTTAATTTATGACCATCAAAATCAGACACTGTTTTAAAATTAAATCGAGTTTCACGGGCTTGAAAATCGACAACTTGATTGCCATTTCCTTCTTCCCCATAAATAGTACCAGGCACATAAAACTGACGAGATAAACTTCCTGAGTCTGGCGCCCCATTACCATAATCACTGAACATCACATCAGCTTTCACGTAACCACCAAACTTCATTTCTGTATCCGCATAACTAACATTGGTTAATGCCAGCATCGAAATACCAATTGCTAAACTCAATTTTGCTTGTTTCATCATGCTCTCCCTGTTCTTATCATCCATTGCAATATGACCCACATAACAAACAAGCAACATTAGCAATAGGTCTATTAGACAAAAGTAGATGAGAAAAGGCTAAATTGAATCGACAAGGAAAATTGGATCTGAAGCAAGCCATTAAAAGCTTTAAGGTTTAGTTAAAAATGTAGAATGAAACTTAAAAGATAAAATACCATTAAAAAACAGCACTTAAGACTGACGCATAAAGTTTGACAAAAACGAGGTGTTAACAACTAATAAAAAACTGGCTTTTATTAGCTAATAAAATTTTTAAAACAAGAAAGAGTTAAAGATTGATAAAAAATAATGATTTACTTGGAAGGTTCTGAATTAAAGCCAAACGGGCAATCTCACTTTCAGAAAAGTGGTGGGTCGTGAAGGATTCGAACCTTCGACCAATTGGTTAAAAGCCAACTGCTCTACCAACTGAGCTAACGACCCATCTATATTTTACGTAACGATTCATTACGTCTAAATCTATGCCTAACTGGCAACACCTTTAGAAAGTGGTGGGTCGTGAAGGATTCGAACCTTCGACCAATTGGTTAAAAGCCAACTGCTCTACCAACTGAGCTAACGACCCATCTTTTTTTCACTAAAACTTATGTCTTAATTGGAGAGAAAGCCAACTGTCTATTCTTGTAAACAAGAGAACAAACAACTGAGCTAACGACCCATCTTTAATAATTAGATTAAGTGAAGACTATAAATAGAGTTCAATCAATCTGTCATCAAAATAAGTTAATCTAACCTGTTTAATGACCCCAGAACGTCGCTCCGTTCTGAGGGCGCCTATAATACCTTTTTCATCTTCTCATGCAAGCGCAATTTATGGTTTTTTTGCCGTTTGCACTAAAAATAAACTAAGAGGCTGTTTTTTAGTTAAATTAGGCTTATAAAGCCGACAGTTGTTGTTGTGCTAGACGAGCGGAGGCACTATTGGCATATTCTTTTAATACACGATTATAGAAAGCTTTTGCTGCAGCACTATCACCCTCTTTCTCAGCAATCATGCCTAGTTTAACTAAACTATCACCACGCTTGTTAGAGTTAGGGTATTTACTGACCACAGTATTAAAAGCTTGCTTAGCTTCTGCAAAGGTACCTTTATTAAATAATAACTGCCCAAGCCAGTAATTTGCATTAGCAGCATAAGTTGAGTCAGGGTATTGTTTGATAAATTCACTAAAAGCTGGAATAGCTTCATCGTACTTTCTTTCTTTAAGCACTAGATTAACAGCTTGTTCATAGCTCGCTGTTTCGCCTAAAGTTGATTGACTAGCAGAACTAGCACTTGAATCTGCTACTGTCACCGTTGTTGAGGCTGCGCTAGCAGATAAGTTGGCGATTTCTTCATAAAGCTGACGTTGACGCTGAAGCATTTGACTAATTTGGTAATCTTGCTGTTCAGTAATGCCACGTAAATCGAGTACTTCACGTTGTAAAGCATCTAAACGTTGTTGTGCTTCAAATTCACTTTGTTGTTTCGCCTTAATAATACGTTCTAAACGCGAAATTCGATCATCACTTGAACCACCAGCAATATCTTGTACCGGCGCAGGTGCAGCAGTAGCACCTGCAGCTACAAACATTGCAGCCATTAAAACAGCATGTTTCATCAATAAACTCCTAAACTGGCCAGTAGGACTGGCCTTCCGTAAACGTCAGTTGAATTTTTACGTTATTAGTAAACTAGAACACCACGACGGTTCTTTGCAAAACCACTTTCTGAGCGAGAAAAATCTAAAGGTTTTTCTTCACCGTAGCTCACAACACTCATTTGGCTAGCTTGAACGCCCATACCTTGTAGATATTTAGCGATAGCTTTAGCACGACGCTCGCCTAATGCAATGTTGTACTCTGGTGTACCGCGCTCATCTGCATGACCTTCAATAAGCACACGTACATTTGGATGCTCAACTAAGTAGTTACCATGTGCTTGGATAATGGCAGCATTCTCGCTTTGAACTTCACTGCGGTCGAAGTCAAAATAAATGATGTTTTGTGCACGTAGCTCTTCTTGCTCGACACGTTGTTGTTCTTCTGGAGTTAAGATTGGCGCAGCGCCACCAGTTTCAACACCGCCAGAACCATATTCACCGCCAGTAGTTGTGGTAGTAGAACCACTTGTTGAACCACTTGCATCAGTTTCAGATTCTGAAGTTGTGCTACATGCACCTAATGCCATTACAGGTACAACAACTAACATAGCTTTAAACAACTTATTCAGATTCATGGGTAATCCTTAATTAATTTTATAAAAATGGAGACCAGGCTGGCGATTTCACTTCGCCTTGGCCCGCTGGTAGTCTTGCTTTAAATCGTCCATCCATAGATACCGCGGCTAACACTTGTTTGCCTCGGTAAGTAGTACCATAGATAACCATGGTTCCATTTGGTGCAATACTTGGAGACTCATCAAGTTGAGTCGAAGTGAGTACCTGCATAAAGCGAGTTTTTAGATCCATTCTCGCAATATTGTATTTGCCATTAGTACGGTTAACAAAAATCATGCTACGACCATCAGGCGTTATTGTTCCACCTAAGTTCCACTCGCCTTCGAATGTCACTCGTGAAATTTTACCTGTACTCAATTTCACTTGATAAATTTGTGGTCTACCGCCTCGTTCAGAGGTGAAAATCAATGATTCACCGTCTGGAGTCCAAGATGCCTCGGTGTCAATAGCATAATGATTGGTCACACGCTTGATAGCTTTAGTGGCGATATCAATAATATAAATTTCTGGCTGACCATCTTTTGATAAGGTTACAGCAAGTTTTTTGCCATCAGGAGAAAAACTCGGTGCGCCATTAATACCTTGATGCGAGCTCACCTTAACACGTTCTTGAGTATAGATATCTTGCACAAAGATTTCCGCTCTACGGTTCTCAAAACTAACATAAGCTAAACGACGTCCATCTGGTGACCAAGCCGGTGACATCAATGGCTCTGGAGAGCGCAGTAGCATTTGTTCATTATAGCCATCGTAGTCAGAGATCATTAAATGATACGGAGACTTCTCCCCTTGTTTCACTACAACATAAGCAACGCGGCTTAAGAATGCACCACGAATACCTGTTAGCTTTTCATACACTATGTCACTAATACGGTGACCATATTGTCTGAACTGTGCTTCACTGATCACTGTTTCACGACTTTCTAATAATAAATCGCTTGCTGGTGTGGGACCTTTGTCTGTTTGCAGTTGTGCTTTTACCAAATCAATCAGATCAAAACTAACTAAATACTGATTAGTACCATAAGGTGTAATTGAGCCAACCAGCAGTGCATCAGAAGCAGTTTGCTCCCAACCTGTCGCATTAAACTCTTTTACAGTACTAATATTTGCTTGAGGTAAGCTTCTAGCATCAAGAGGGCTAAATGTGCCGCTTCTTGCTAAATCACTCGTTACAACATCACTAATTTGCTGCGGCGCTGCATCAGTTCCTTTCCAAACAAACGGCATGACAGCAATAGGTCTTGCTGCATCTACACCCTCAGTAATAACAATATCTAATGCTGCGTTAGCCGTAGTACTGGTCAAAAGTACCAATATCGTTAACCATTTTGCCAAAATCTTCATGTGACTCCTTTAATTAAATTCCGGTGATACGGTTAAATTAATTTCTTTCATTTTGTTATAAACATCAGCTTCTGATGAAACAGGTAAACGCCCAGCTTTGTTAATCGCAGCTTTCGCTGCACGGCAAACCACTTGGTCACCACTTAACGTTTGACTTGCTGTCACAAAACCATCTTGCGCTAAGCGGATTAATACTCGACAACTTTTACCACGCATAGACTCATCAACAACTAAGTTGCGCTGAATGGTAGATTTAATCATTGCAGTATATTTATTAACTTCTGACACTACTTGTCTGTTCCGTGTTGCTGATAAAGCAACTTGTTCTGCAGCCATTGCTTCAGCCATTTCTCGTTCTTGACGAGCACGTTCAGCTTCTTCAGCTTTACGTTTTCTTTCAGCTTCTTCTTTGCGTTTACGTTCATCTTCACGTTTTTTGGCTGCTGCAGCTTCTTCTGCTTTGCGTTTTTCAGCCGCCTTTTTTTCAGCCGCTTGACGTTCAGCTTCTTGCTTCTTGCGTAAATCTGCTGCTTTTTGTGCTTTTTCTTTCTCTTGTGCTTCTTTTAACTTAGCGGCTTTCGCTGCATTGTTGGCTTTCAGCGTTTCTTGTTCTTTCAACTTACGTTGATTTTCAAGCTGTTTGATTCGCTCTTGCTCTTTACGAACTTCTTCTTTCGCTTTACGCGCTTGTCTGTCTAATTCAGCTTGACGCTCACGCTCTATTCGAGCTGAATCTTCACGTTGTTTTTTAAGTTTTTCAGCATGGTCATTAATACGTTGCTGATCCACAACTACAGCTTGTACTATCGGTTCATATTGCTGGGCTTGAGGTAAATGCTTGGGTTTGTCCTCAAAGCTAATCCCCAAAGCTAGCGCTACAATGACGCCAACATGCACACCAGCAGAAATGGTAATGGGTAAAGTTAATTCAGATTTAGCAGCCACCAAATTACTCCTCAGGCGAATCAGTCATTAAGCCTACCGCAGGCACGCCTGCACCTTGAAGACTTACCATTAACTGAATGACATTTTCATAAGGAATACGACGATCGGCTTTAACCACAACAGGCCTTTCAGGTTCAAGCAAAATCATTGCTCCAACTTGAATCGAAATCTCATCGAGTGACAAGGAATCATCATTTGATCCACTACCAACATTTAGAAAGTACTCACCAAACTCATCAATAGATGCAACTATCGGTGGTTTGCTTTCAGCAGGTAACGGCTCAGCTTCACCTTGAGGTAATTCAACTTTGACCCCTTGAGAAACAATCGGTGCCGTTACCATAAAGATAATTAACAACACCAACATCACATCAATATAAGGTACTACATTAATTTCGGCGACCGGGCGACGGCGCTTGCGTTGATACATTACCCCGCTTCCTTCTCGCTGTAGGCTTGGCGTTGCAATATGTTAGAGAACTCTTCCATAAAGTTAACGTGAGCCATTTCAATTTTTTCTACTTGAGTTGAGAAACGGTTGTAGCCAATAACGGCTGGAATCGCGGCAAATAGACCCATTGCTGTAGCAATCAAGGCTTCGGCAATACCGGGAGCGACCATGGTTAAAGTCGCATTTTCAACCGCACCAAGTGCGATAAATGAATTCATGATGCCCCATACTGTTCCAAATAAGCCAATGTATGGACTTGTTGAACCTATGGTTGCCAATAAAGGAAGGTGTGTTTCTAAACGCTCAACTTCGCGCGACAAACTCACTCGCATCGCACGAGTTGTGCCATCCATTACCGCTTCAGGAGACTTACTGTTTGCTTGGCTTAAGCGTGAATATTCTTTAAAGCCTGCGACAAATAAAGCTTCAAGACCTGAAACCCCTTCACCACGAGCAGATAATTCTTTATATAATTTATTGAGATCAACACCTGACCAAAAGGTATCTTCAAACTTTATCGATTTTGCGCGAGCGCTATTCAGTAACTTTCGGCGCTGAATAATCACAGCCCATGAGGCAATAGATAAGCATAATAAAGTTAGCATCACTAACTTAACGAGAACACTTGCCTCTAAAAAAAGACCGATAAAAGAAATTTCAGCTTGCACGATTAAACTCCTGCACAATATTTAATGGGATAGCTCTTGGTCGCATACGTGATAACGCTATACAAGCGACCACAATGGTGCCTTCACAATAACAGTCGCCATTGTCGTCAAGCAAACGCTGCTTAAAGATCAATGAGGCTTTTTTTAATTCTATGACCTTCGATTCAACAAATAAGTTCTGTTCAAATCGTGCTGCAATGCGAAAATCTAATTCGGCATGCTTCACAACAAAAGCAATATCTTCTGCAAGTAGTTTGCTTTGAACGATACCCATGGATTTTAACCATTCAGTTCGAGCTCGTTCAAAGAAGTTCAAATAGTTAGAATGGTAAACTACTCCACCGGCATCGGTGTCTTCATAATAAATCGAAATAGGCCATGTAAACATAATTAGCGATTGTGAATTTTGCGTAATAAAAGATGGCTTACTATACCGAGTACCTTAACGCTTGTGAACAAAAGGACTGAGTAAAGGAGGCTTTATTTTAAGGCCGAACACTTAATTTGCCATTAATAATCGGCTTTTGCAGGGATAAGCGTTAGAAATGAAGAAACTTTAATGTTAACTCTTGATAAATTTACATTCTATTAACGACTTGCGGCGAATAATCAAATTTCTAAACGTATAAATTTCAACCGACAAAAGTTTATTCAGGCTTGAAGTTCATTAATTCTGCTCACTAAACTAAACAGTATACTTATATACGTCTTGTTAACGTTTAAACCGACTTAACTCTCATATTCTGTGAGCCGTTTTTTCTTCGTAGAACAAGTCAAAAAAACTGACTAAATTTTATTAACCGGCCTGTGCTTTATTTTGTAAAGGTTTTCCCTAGTCAGTAAAAACCAAATACAAGCCTGATAAAAGTCAGATAAAAAATAACCGTTCTAATATATGCGCAGTACCTTATAAGAATTTCCATAAGAGGTACCTAATAAGAAGTCATACAAAAAGTACCTAAAATAAGTTGAAAAAAGAGCATAAATATCTACCTTTCCCAAACTTTAGTATTACAAATAAATTTGGATAAGATAATTTATGGCTTATGCCAAGTTAATTAATTTTTCGACAACTCACTATCATTTGCAATTTTAGTAGTTAAATACGGTTAACACTGCTAATAACGAACAGATATTGAACGATATTACTTTTTCAGCATTAATAATATTCACCAAGGGTTCTTAGGGTTATCGTGTGCCAGCAAAACGTTGAGATATAAACAGTGACACACGTCACCCACTGGCTAAACAACCCGATATCATGGGCTTGCGAAGCATGAAATTATTTAAAATACTTTGAATTATTTTATAAGCCAGCTGATATTTAACAATTACATAATATTAATACTTGGTTCTATTACGACTAAATATTCACTTAGCATGCTTATAAAGTATGTTTTATTCCATTTTAATCACTTAAGTGTGATTACAGTGAAAACAGCACCAAATGATGGGATTAGTTTTACTAATGCGAAAGTGAAATTTTTCTAGTTTGTCAATCTAGAGCAAAATCTCTAATATGTATCTTGTTTTCAGGACATAGCTAACTTAGTTATTGAAAACCAAGAACTCCAAGATGATGTACCCCAATACCTCATCTTATCCCTGGTTCTTATGCTTGACTTCCTTCCTTGAATTTGTGAATACAAATTGTTTGGCCCGCTTACTTTAAGCGGGCTTTTTTTTGTCTAAAATTTGGTACTTTCAAAAACTCAAATAAACACTTTTTACAGGCATAAAAAATGGCTTAGCTGGATTTGCTAAACCATTATCAATATGTACTTATTTTATTTTGTCTGTTCAAGTAAAGCGACCTGAGGGACTCTCAAATACTAAGCCTACCAAAACTCACCATCAAGATTAGATGCTTTTTGATATTTTTATCACAACACGGCGATTTCGCGCTCTTTCTTCAACTAAGTTATTTGAAGCCACATGTCGCCTTTCACCATGCCCCGTTTTATGGATTCGACTTTCTTCAATACCACTTGCCACTAACAAGTCTGCGACTGAATCAGCACGACGCTCTGATACACGCTGGTTGATAGAACGGCCACCGTAGCTATCAGTGTAAGCATCAACAAAGATTAACTCTACATCTGAGTCATAGGATAGATATTCTTGTACGCGGTTTAATTGCTGCTTCGAAAAACGGGTTAAGTTAGTGCCACCTTCTTCGTAATTTAACACTGTGAAAGCGATATCATCGAAACCGTAGGGTAATAAGGTAGATAAGCAAGAGCGAAACTGTCGATACTGGCCACCGAAGTTTGCTGCAGATAAACCTACAGCAACTTTATCAGACTGATTATACCAATCAGCATAGTAAAACGTTGGCTGCATACCTTTACTGAGTTCTGACAGCATTGACCAAGCGGCTTGTTTAGGCACTTCCCCATTAAACTGCTTTTGATATTTAAGTTTAGTGATGGCTTTCTCATTAACACCTGGGCGCCATTGAGGGGCTTTACTGATAAGTTCAGCATTGGTGACCTGATCAGGCTTATTCCACATATCGAGGGTGAAATTAAGATTGAGATCTTTACCTGCTTTGCTCGTAAAAATGGCTTTACCGTAATCAGGAATATCATGCTCTAGGCGACATTCAATTGGGCTATTTTGACTAATACGCCACATTGAATCATCTAAAGACGCAACATAGTGCTGCAGATCTGCTTGCGCAGGAAATACAAAACTTAAGCTCGACAGTAGAATTACTTTACGCCACATAAAAACACCCTGTTTATTGGTCACATTTTTATTATCGGCAATGTTTTATTATTCTTTAGCAGAGAAATCACACAATCAAACATGACACTGAGCCGCAGTTTTTGCATAATAGCCGACATATTAGAGAATGAGGTTTTTAATGAGCGATATCTGCGACGCAAACAAATTCAAACACCGCTTTAGAGGCTACTTTCCTGTTGTTATCGATGTCGAAACTGCAGGTTTTAACGCCGCCACTGATGCGTTGCTAGAAATAGCGGTCACCACCCTTAAAATGAATGACGATGGTTTTATCGAATTAGACAAAACTCAGCACTTTCATATTGAGCCATTCGAAGGGTCAAACCTTGAGCCTGAAGCATTGGCATTTAATGGCATAGATCCAACAAATCCATTACGTGGTGCAGTAGATGAAAAACAAGCCTTTTTAGAAATCTTCAAGAATGTCAAAAAAGCGCAAAAAGCTGCAGATTGCCACCGTTGTATCATCGTTGCTCACAACGCCGCATTCGATATTGGTTTTGTTAATAAAGCCATCGAGCGAAACGATTTAAAACGTTCACCATTTCACCCTTTCGCCACATTCGATACCGCGACGCTAGCAGGTTTAGCGATTGGTCACACTGTACTGGCAAAAGCTTGTAAAATGGCTGGAATCGATTTTGATAATAAAGAAGCACACTCAGCTTTGTACGACACTGAACGAACCGCTGAATTATTTTGTTATATCGTCAATAAGTGGAAAACTTTAGGCGGTTGGCCAATGGTGAGTGAAGAAGCAGATGAAGTAAAACAAGATTCTGAGAATTGATATCAAACTGAAGACACAAAAAAAGCTGCCTAGGCAGCTTTTTTATTATCTAACAGAAGCGATTAAAGCTTGTCAGAATTGTCTTTTAAGTAAGAAGCAACACCTTCAGTCGTTGCAGTCATACCTTTGTCGCCTTTTTCCCAACCAGCAGGACAAACTTCACCGTGCTCTTCGTGGAATTGTAGCGCGTCAATCATACGTAGCATTTCATCAACGTTACGACCTAGTGGTAAGTCGTTTACTACTTGGTGACGAACTTGACCTTCTTTGTCGATTAAGAAAGAAGCACGGAAAGCAACACCAGCTTCTGGATGCTCAACATCGTATGCTTTACAGATTTCGTGCTTAACGTCAGCGACTAAAGTGTAGTTAACTTCACCGATACCGCCTTTATCTACAGCAGTATTTCTCCAAGCGTGATGTGAGAACTGAGAATCGATAGAAACACCAATAACTTCAACACCACGTTTAGTGAACTCTTCAATACGGTGATCAAAAGCAATCAACTCTGAAGGACACACAAAAGTGAAATCAAGTGGGTAGAAGAAAACAACTGCTGATTTACCTTTAATCGCTGTAGATAGATTAAAACTATCAACAATTTCACCAGTACCAAGAACCGCTGCGGCAGTAAAATCTGGGGCCGGACGGCCTACTAATACGCTCATTTTATATCTCCATCTATGGATTGAAAAAAACTTTAAAACAATGCCTGTTAATCTGAGTAGCATTATACCCAAACGAAACCATTATGCGAGATAGCTCACACAATTGCTTTTGTTTGAAAATATCTAATTAGGATAATTGCGATATACCTTACCCCTAATTGATTAAATAAATAAGTCTTTTAGGATGAAATATGTTTCACCTGCTGAAAAAACGCGCCATGCCTTACTTTCAATAGACTATAGATTAAATTCAACATCGTAACAGGCCTCGTTACATCAATGAAAAACCCTCCTTACATGCCAACACTTTTTGTAAACTGAATATAGATAAACTGGACATGAGGTTTGATACAGACAAGAATGAGCTCACTATGTCTATCTAATAACAAAACTTAAAAAGAAAAAATTAATATGAATGCGGTCGTAATTGCTGTCACCTTAATGCTTGCATTAAGTCTCATGCGTGTGAATGTTGTCATTGCGCTAACAATAAGCGCACTTGTTGCAGGTCTAGTAGGAGGCTTAGATATTCATCAAACTATCGCAGCCTTTAACGAGGGTCTAGGCGGTGGTGCACAAATTGCTTTGAGTTATGCCTTACTGGGTGCCTTTGCTGCAGCGTTATCTCATTCTGGTTTAACGACGCTAATTTCCCACAACATCATTAAGAAAGTCGGTAAAGAGCCTAACAGCACCAACACATTGGTGGTACGTTGGTTGTTATTGGCCTCTATTTTAATGATGGCAATTAGCTCTCAAAACATTCTGCCAATTCACATTGCGTTTATTCCAATTCTTATTCCACCTTTATTGCATGTGTTAAGCAAACTGCAAATTGATCGTCGTCTTGTGGCTTGTATTATCACTTTTGGTCTTGTGACAACCTACATGATTTTACCAATTGGCTTCGGAGGTATTTTCTTAAATGATATCTTACTGGCTAATTTGAATAATAACGGTCTTGAAGCAGTTAAAGAGCAAATTCCTACAGCAATGCTATTACCTGCACTGGGTATGATTACCGGTTTGTTAATTGCGGTATTTATTACCTATCGTAAGCCACGCACTTATGAAGCTAAAGATATTGAAGTTGAGCAAGAAACCGTCGGCATTAATAAAAAGACCATTGTCATTTCTCTTGTCGCCATCGTGGCAACATTGGTTGTGCAGTTGCAAACTGATTCGATGATTTTTGGTGCCCTGACTGGTTTCATTATTTTCCGCTTCTCAGGCATTATTAAACCTGATGTTAGGCAAGATATGTTTAACCAAGGTGTGTTGATGATGGCAAATATTGGCTTCATCATGATTGCCGCCGCAGGCTTTGCAGCTGTAGTTAAGTCAACAGGAGAAGTCAGCACGCTTGTGACTTCATTAGGCGATATTATAGGTGACAATAAAGCCTTAGCTGCATTACTCATGCTAATCGTTGGTTTACTGATTACCATGGGGATCGGTTCTTCTTTCTCGACTATTCCAATTATTGCAACTATTTATGTACCATTAGCCTTAACCTTCGGTTTCTCTGTAGCTGCGACTATCGCACTTGTGGGTACTGCTGCAGCATTAGGTGACGCAGGCTCGCCGGCATCAGATTCAACGTTAGGTCCGACTGCCGGTCTGAATGCTGATGGCCAGCACGATCATATCCGTGACAGTGTTATTCCTACCTTTATTCACTACAACATTCCGCTAATCGGTTTTGGTTGGATTGCAGCCATGGTGCTGTAGTCGGTTAAAATTAACAACACCCAATAAAAAAGGAGCCATTGGCTCCTTTTTTATTTTCTCAGCCAACTAACTTATTTAGTGCCGAAAATCTTATCACCTGCATCACCTAAGCCTGGTAAAATATAACCTTGCTCGTTTAAGCAGTCATCAATAGATGCAGTGAATAGTTCGATATCAGGATGAGCTTCTTCTAACGCTTTAATCCCTTCAGGCGCCGCAACTAACACAAGAGCTTTAATCGATACACAGCCACGCTTTTTCAGTAAATCGATAGTCGCAATCATTGAACCGCCAGTGGCAAGCATTGGGTCGACTACAATTGCTACACGCTCATCTACATTGCTTACTAACTTATCGAAATACGGCACAGGCTCTAACGTTTCTTCGTCACGGTAAATACCGACAACAGAAATTTTAGCACTTGGCATATGCTCAAGAACGCCATCCATCATTCCAAGGCCTGCACGCAGAATTGGAACGACTGTAACCTTTTTACCTTTGATCTGTTCAATCTCAACTGGACCGTTCCAGCCATTAATAGTGACAGTTTCAGTTTCAAAATCTGCAGTTGCTTCGTACGTTAATAAGCTACCCACTTCTGTTGCTAGCTCACGGAAACGCTTAGTACTGATCTCAGCTTCGCGCATTAACCCTACTTTATGACGAATTAACGGATGTTTTACTTCAACAACTTTCATTTTTGCACTCCTAATGATGAGATATTTTTCGCAAATTGTTCAAATTCTAGTTTATTTATTCTCTTTATAAAACATAAAGTTTCATAATTGCAGCCAATCTCACGCTAAACAGCTAAAACCATTACAGAAAACTGTTTTCATAATCGGATAAACCTGAAACATGACTTTCGACGCCTATCACAAGCTGATAGAATAGCGCCGCATAAAATCCCATAAAACGATGTACCTTAGAGGATCCTCCGTGAGCACTCCTACACCACTTAGCTATAAAGACGCTGGCGTTGATATCGATGCTGGTAATGCATTAGTCAATAACATTAAATCTGCGGTAAAACGCACTCACCGTCCTGAAGTAATGGGCAACCTAGGTGGTTTTGGCGCTCTTTGCGAATTGCCAACTAAGTACAAACACCCAGTATTAGTTTCTGGTACTGACGGTGTTGGAACCAAGTTACGCTTAGCCATTGATTACAAAAAGCATGACACTGTTGGTGTTGATTTAGTTGCTATGTGTGTAAATGACTTAATCGTGTCTGGCGCAGAACCATTATTCTTCCTTGATTACTACGCTACTGGCAAGTTAGATGTTGAAACTGCAACATCAGTAGTTAATGGTATTGCTGAAGGTTGTCATCAATCAGGTTGTGCTTTAATCGGTGGTGAAACTGCTGAAATGCCTGGCATGTATGAAGGTGAAGACTACGATTTAGCAGGTTTCTGTGTTGGTGTGGCTGAAAAAGAAGCCATTATTGACGGAACTAAAGTTAAATCTGGCGATGCACTGATTGCCTTAGGTTCAACAGGCCCTCACTCAAACGGTTACTCGTTAGTTCGTAAAGTATTAGAAGTAAGCGAAGCAGATCCACAACAAGATCTTGCTGGTAAGCCACTCATCGAACACTTATTAGAGCCAACAAAAATTTACGTTAAGCCATTACTAAAATTGCTTGAACAAACTGAAGTTCATGCAATGGCGCATATCACTGGCGGCGGGTTCTGGGAAAATATCCCACGCGTTCTACCAGATGACTGCAAAGCTGTCGTAAAAGGTGACTCTTGGCAGTGGCCTATCGTTTTTGACTGGTTAATGGAAAACGGTAACATTGAACAATTTGAAATGTACCGTACCTTTAACTGCGGCGTAGGTATGATCATTGCCCTTCCTGCTGAAAAAGTAGAAGCTGCATTAGCATTGCTTAAAGCTGAAGGTGAAAATGCTTGGTTAATCGGTGAAATTGCAAATCGTCAAGGTGACGAAGAGCAAGTGGAGATTAACTAGATGTCTGAATGCTGTCGCGTTCTTGTTCTTATTTCAGGGAACGGTAGTAACTTACAAGCCATTATTGATGGTTGTGATGATAACCTTAGCGCTGAAGTCGTTGGGGTCATCAGCAATAAGCCTGATGCATACGGCCTTGTCCGTGCTCATCATGCTGAAATCAATACCAGCTGTGTTATCGCTCGTAAGGATGAAAGCCGTCAGCAGTATGACATGCGTTTACAGCAAGCCATTGAACAGTATCAACCCGATTTAATCGTGCTTGCCGGCTTTATGCGAATCTTGTCTGATGAGTTTGTTAGTCAATACATGGGGAAAATGGTCAATATCCACCCTTCTTTATTGCCTAAGTATGCTGGATTACATACCCATCAGAGAGCGTTAGACGCAAAAGATACTGAACATGGCGCCAGTGTACACTTTGTTATTCCTAAACTCGATGCTGGCCCTGTTATTTTACAGGCTAAAGTACCGGTTTATGAAGAAGACACTGTTGAAACCTTATCTAGCCGCGTTCATGAACAAGAGCATGCTATTTACCCACTTGTGGTAAA
This sequence comes from Shewanella sp. TC10, assembly GCF_009663145.1. GTDB lineage: Bacteria > Pseudomonadota > Gammaproteobacteria > Enterobacterales > Shewanellaceae > Shewanella. The sequence continues at coordinate 77,677 of NZ_VKHR01000013.1, read as the reverse complement.
GTGGTTTAGCTTAAAAAGACTTAACATGGTAGATAACAAAGCCTATTTGGATGACCAATTAATTGGCATTCACGGTTATGCTCCTGATTAAGCTTTTGCTGTCATTAATGATAAAAAAATCTCGCCTAGGCGAGATTTTTTGTTTTAATCAGAATGTCCCTGCACTTAACTGTACTGTGAATAATTAAATTATCGAACGGGCAAGTCCATTCCAGCAAACATTTCATCAATTAATTGTTGGTCTCGCAGTGCAACCGCTTTCTCAACGACATCACGGGTTAAGTGAGGCGCAAAGTTATACATAAAGTCATACATGTAACTACGTAAAAAACTGCCACGTCTAAAGCCAATTTTTGTCGTACTGTGTGCAAATAAATGCCTCGCATCAATTGCGACTAAATCTTTATCTATAACTGGATCAATCGCCATAGAAGCAATAACTCCAACGCCAAGCCCTAGTCTTACATATGTTTTTAACACATCTGCACTGGTTGCACTGAATACCACTCTTGGCTCTAATTCAGCCTTCTTGAATGACTTTTCAATCTCTGATGCTTTATCAAAACCAAATACATAGGTTACTAGCGGGAATTCAGCTAAATCTTCAATTGTCAGGCTTTTACGGTTGGCTAACGGGTGATCGCGAGTCACAACAATTGAGCGATTCCAGTGGTAACAAGGCAACATGATTAAATCAGAATAAAGGTGCATAGCTTCTGTCGCGATAGCGAAATCAGCATCACCTCGAGCAGCCTGCTCACTGATTTGCGATGGCGTTCCTTGATGCATATGCAAGTTAACTTTTGGGTAGCGTTTAATAAAAGGCTTAATGACTTGTGGCAACGCGTAACGAGCTTGGGTGTCAGTGGTTGCAATATTTAGCTCGCCTTGATTTGGCTGGGTATATTCTTCTGATACTTTCTTAATACTTTCAACTTTACCTAAAATATCATTCGAAATATCAATCACTAATTGCCCTGCTGGTGTCACATGGGTTAAATGCTTACCACTTCGGCCAAATATTTGAATGCCCAGCTCATCTTCAAGCATTCTTACTTGTTTACTGATCCCTGGCTGCGAGGTGTAAAGGTCTTCGGCTGTTGCTGAGACATTCAAATTGTGTTTTACCACTTCTGCAATATATCTTAGTTGCTGTAATTTCATGTTACGACCTTTACGTTGTGCCTGAGACTAATCAATTTCTTACAAAAAGCTTTCGATATGAACAAACCTGTTCAACAAAGATACAAATTAAAAACGTTTACGAAAAGCTCGTTATAGCTAAATGTTATAGACCATCTAAATTATTAATGCAAATAGTAATAACGAGATTGAGAATTTTGCATGTTATTGGCCTCTAATGGTAATCTTGCTGACTCAGTCCAAAGTTATAACAATTCTTAAGTAATTGAATGACTTTTTATACGACACTCGTCGTGTCTTGAGCTAAGATATAATCACAAATTTAATAAAAGTGGTATTAAACCACTCAGCTGTTAATTATTGAACGGAAACCATATGACCTTTACCTTGGTATTGATACTGTTAGGTGCACTTTTTATTCTGATCATTGGTATTAGTGTTATTCAGCAACAAAAAGAACGTGCTGAAGCGGAACGTAGAATGGAATTAAAACGCCATAGAGCGATTATCAATGAAACTGAAAATGTTTTATCTAATACAGGCTTAGCTTCATTCCCTAGCAGTGTGATTTTAGTGCTTTATAAGCGAATTAATGAAGCGCTTGAGTTATCACTTGCTCACCTCGACAATCAACCACAGCAAGCTGACTATCAGCGTAGACTTGCCGATATTCAAGCTCAAATTACTACCTTAAGCTCTAGCCCTTCACAAGCTTTAGCTATTGAAAGCTTTCGCTTACCAGATAATGACAAACAAATTCTAGAATTGGTACAAATGCTAAAGAAGCTCAAAGCCATTGTTAGAGCCGAAAACAACAAAGGTAAACTCGACCCTCAAGTTTTTGGTGAAGCTGAAAATCGTATTGATAGTTATCAGTTACGTATTAATGTGGAGTCGATGCTGTCTCGTTCACGTGCAGCTAACTCTCTCAAACAGTTTGGTTCTTCTAAGCAAATGGTGTCAAAAGCGTTAGCGACTTTACAAGCGATTAAGGCCAAAACACCTAATGACCCATTCATTAGTCGAAAAGTTGAAGAGGCTAAAGAGTTACTAGAAGAAATTAATGCTCAGCAGAAACAGATGAACCCAGAAGTTGTTAAAGCTCCAAAGAATGAAGAAGATGATATCGATATGCTATTCCAGCCTAAAAAGAAATGGTAGCAGCGAAAGATATTCTTAATTTAGATTTATATCACCACTGTTAATTAAAGCCTCGTAAGAGGCTTTTTTATGGCCTGAAGAAAATTCACCTAGCCCGGTTTACCACAACATCAATTTATTCGAATTATCTATTTCACCGAACTGTATCGAATTTTTATCATCATTTGCTACCAACGAAGTATTTTAAGTAGCACCTAGCACAAATGCCTTGCTTGAACTTAGAGCACTCGGTTACTCAGCTCTGCGTAAATTTATAAGTGCTTGTGTTTAAGCAACTGCATTTAAAAGACTATATTTGAGCGACTGCGTTTAAATACCTACACTTAAGCTGGTTAAGATAAGTATCGATATTTGATTGAATTGAACAAGGTGACAGTATTTAAGTTATGCTATCGAGAATAGACCTCTATAAAAATTAGCCAATAAAAATGGGACCAATAGGTCCCATTTTTTAAAGCTAGATTTATTTAAGAAGCCTTTTTCTTGACCGCTTTCTTAGCTGGTTTTTTCTTGGTTGACTCGCTTACCCATTTACCGCCGATAAACTTAGACGACCAACCCGTTGCTTTGCCATCAACTTCAGTTGCAACGTATTGCTCCTTAGTTTTACGACTAAATTTAACAGCGGATTTGTTGCCATCATCATCGGTTACAGGCGCATCAGCTAAAAACTGATATTTGGGCCATAACTGCTCACGGTAACGAACCAGTTCCTCTACTAAAGGCGCGCGAGTTTCACGAGACTTAGGGAAAGTACTTGCCGCAAGGAAAATACCTGCTGCGCCATCACGCAATACAAAGTGCGCATCTGATTTAGTACATTTTAAATCAGGCAAGAAGATTGGATCTTCTTTTGGTGGCGCCGCTTCACCACTCTTAAGCAGTTTACGGGTGTTCTTACACTCAGTGTTAGTACAGCCAAAGTATTTACCAAAACGACCATTTTTAAGTTCCATATCACTGCCGCATTTATCACACTCAATGATTGGACCTTCATAGCCTTTAATTTTGAACTGACCAGTTTCGATTTCATAACCTTCACATGTCGGGTTGTTACCACATACATGTAGTTTACGGCCTTCATCAATTAAATAACTGTCCATTGCTGTGCCACAAATACCACAACGATGTTTCGCACGAAGCGCATCTGTTTCTGCATCTTCATTATCACTAACCGCTTCTTCACCTGGTGTAAGGTTCATCGTGGTTTTACAACGCTCTTTTGGAGGCAATGCATAACCTGAACAACCTAAGAATACCCCAGTTGTACCTGTACGGATCCCCATTGGGCGACCGCATGTAGGACACTTAATATCTTCAGCGAGTACCATCTCGTTAAGACGCATTCCGCCTTCTTCAGGATCTAATTCAGCATGTTTAAGTTGCTTAGTTAAATCTGCATAGAAGCCATCGAGAACGGTTTTCCACTCTAACTTACCTTGTGCGACATCATCGAGCGTTTGCTCCATGCTAGCAGTAAAGTCAAAGTTCATAATATCACTGAAGCTTTCTACTAAACGGTCACTGACAATTTCACCCATTTTTTCAGCAAAGAATCGACGATTCTCAACTTTGACATAACCACGATCTTGAATCGTTGAAATGATGGTTGCGTAAGTTGATGGACGGCCAATGCCTCGTTTCTCAAGCTCTTTTACCAAAGACGCTTCACTGAAACGCGCTGGCGGTTTAGTAAAGTGCTGCTTAGGCAATAAATCTTTAAGATTTAACACATCACCTTTTTCTAGCGCAGGTAACGTATTGTCTTCTTCATTCTTCTTACCCATTGGCGGCTGAACTTTAGTCCAACCATCAAAACGTAATGTGCGACCACTGGCTTTTAACTCATAATCACCCGCAGTGACAGTAAGGCGAGTCGCATCGTATTTAGCAGGTGTCATCTGACAGGCAACAAATTGTCGCCAAATCAACTCATAAAGACGCTGAGCGTCTCTTTCCATATCTGTTAGAGATGCTGACTGAACAATGACGTTAGACGGCCTGATAGCCTCATGCGCCTCTTGAGCACCTTCTTTGCTGCCATAACGTAATGGTTGTTCAGGTAAATACTTCTTACCGTACTCAGAACCAATCATGTCGCGCACGCCTTCAACAGCTTCTTTACTCAAGTTTGTCGAGTCGGTACGCATATAAGTAATATGACCAGCCTCATACAAACGTTGCGCCATCATCATGGTCTTTTTAACACCAAAACCAAGGCGAGTACTCGCTGCTTGTTGCAGTGTCGAGGTAATATAAGGTGCAGATGGTTTACTCGAAGTTGCTTTGTCATCACGACCAGTGACAACAAACTTGGCATCTTTTAATGCATCTAATGCAACTTGCGCTTGCGCTTCATCAATTGGACTAAATGCAGCCGACTGGAATTTAGCCACCTGCATTTTTAATTTGTGTTGCTCAGAAGTCGCCAAATCAGCATGCACATCCCAAAACTCTTCAGGAACAAATGCTTTAATCTCGCCTTCACGCTCAACGACTAAGCGAACTGCAACTGACTGAACACGACCAGCAGATAATCCCCTCGCTACTTTTTTCCAAAGTAACGGCGACACCATGAAACCCACGACACGGTCTAAGAATCGACGTGCTTGCTGTGCATTAACCATATTGGTATCGAGAGCTGAAGGTTCACTAAATGCATCTTGAATCGCAGACTTAGTAATTTCATTAAAGACAACACGTTGATAACGAGATTCGTCACCACCAATGATCTCTTGTAAATGCCAAGCAATTGCCTCTCCCTCTCTATCCAAATCGGTTGCGAGATAGATATGGTCAGCTTTTTCAGCAAGTGCTTTTAATTCTTTAACGACTTTTTCTTTGCCAGGTAATATTTGATACTTGGCTGCCCAGCCTTTTTCAGGATTAATACCCATGCGAGCCACCAACGCACGTTTGTCGCGTTGTAGCTTATATTTAGCTTTCTCTTCAGGAGCCATTTTCCTGACTTCAGCAGGCGTTTTAGTCGCAACCTTGCTGTCAGGCGATGATGATGTAGGCAAATCACGGATATGACCTACACTCGATTTAACGATGAATTCTTTACCAAGGTATTTATTAATAGTCTTGGCTTTGGCCGGTGATTCGACAATAACTAGCGATTTACCCATAGATTAATTTGCGCCAAAAAGTCTCTGATAGATTAAATTGGTTCCATATATAGAGTGTTGAGACGAATGTTTCAAGTAAATACCTCTATTATGTGTCCAGCGAGCCATTTTTTAATCAATTATAAAAAATGAGAAAAAATAATATTGCGTTAATTAAAAGTAATATTTCATTATTTATGGTCTAGCAAGTAAAACTTGTGCATGTTTAGTCACTTTTTCAATTTTTGCGACCAAAGTCACCGCTTGTTTAGGCCTATTTCATCAGTATACTGGCTGTAATCTTGCACTACCTAGCAGCAAATGAACTCATTTCATAACAATAATAAATACATTTTAAGGATAATAAATGAAGCACTTCGAAGCGAACTTTGATGGACTTGTCGGTCCAACCCACAATTATGCAGGTTTATCTTTTGGTAATGTAGCCTCATATAGTAACGCTGCGCAAGCTTCAAATCCAAAGTCTGCAGCTAAGCAAGGATTGAAAAAAGCTAAAGCCTTAGCAGATTTAGGCATGGTACAAGGGGTTTTAGCTCCTCAAGAACGTCCTGATTTATATTCTCTTCGTCGTATGGGGTTTGCTGGTTCTGATGCTGAAGTGTTAAATCAAGCTGCTAAGCACGCACCTGCATTATTGAATGCATGTTGCAGCGCATCTTCTATGTGGACGGCGAATGCTGCTACGGTTTCTCCAAGTGCTGATACGCGAGACGGTAAAGTGCATTTTACCCCTGCAAACTTAGTCGATAAGCTTCACCGTAGCATCGAGCCTCTCACAACGGGTAATATCCTTAAAGCCACTTTTAAAGACGAACGATTTTTTAAACATCATCTACATTTACCTGAGCATGCAAGTTTTGGGGATGAAGGTGCGGCTAACCATACACGCCTTTGTAACGAATACGGTCATTCAGGTGTAGAACTTTTCGTCTATGGACAAGAAGCTACCAACCCTAGTGCTGCTAAACCAACAAAGTTTCCTGCAAGACAAACATTAGAAGCTTCGCAAGCTGTTGCTCGTTTGCATCAACTAGATGAAGAAAGCAGCGTCTTTATGCAGCAAAATCCCAATGTCATTGATCAAGGAGTGTTTCATAATGATGTCATTTCAGTGGGTAACCAAAATGTATTGTTCTACCATGAGCAGGCATTTCTGAATACTGAAGCTAAGTTTGAAGAAATTCGTCGTAAAATAAATACCGATGTCCACTTTATAAAAGTAGCAACAGAACAAGTGTCAATTAATGATGCAGTAAAAAGCTACTTATTTAATACTCAAATCATCACATTACCAAATGGTGAGATGGCAATTATTGCCCCAACAAACTGCCAGGAAAACCCAGCAGTATTTGCTTACCTAAATGAATTAGTTACGTTAGGTACACCAATTAAGCAAGTTCAATACTATGATGTGAAGCAAAGCATGCAAAATGGTGGCGGCCCAGCTTGCCTTCGTTTACGTGTAGCAATGAGTGAATTAGAAATTTCAGCTGTAAATCAAAACACCTTAATGAATGATGCATTATTTAATCGATTAAATGTCTGGGTAGACAAGCATTACCGTGACAGTCTTGAGGTAAAAGATTTAGCGGATCCACAACTTATTCTTGAGTCACGTACAGCATTGGATGAACTGACACAGATATTGAAACTGGGTAGTGTTTACCAGTTCCAAAAATAATGTCGATAGATTTAACAGATAATCATCAGTAATTTGATCCATTTTAAATCTAGAAATAAAAATGCCGCTCATTGAGCGGCATTTTTTATAGCAAGATTTTTCCTATCCGTTATCTAATACACTAACGGTATAGGTCACTGCATCTCCAAATAATGTTTGTACCGTTATAGATAATAAACCTGAGGTTTTCTGGTTTGCACTGCTTTCACGGCTTACTGTAAATGCATACAATAATGGTTTATTCGAAGTATTGTTGCCTATTGTATAAGACGTTGTTGCTGTAGCTAAATCACCATTCTCTGTTTGCGCAGTAATAGTTGTGCCATTAGCTAAGGTATTATTATTAACATCTGAAACAAATAAATAAATAGTTTTCGATGAAAGTCCAATATCAACAGGTGGAACACTTGTATCAAATACAGATCTTAAATCAATATCTGTAACAGGTGTAATATTACCAGCGTCATCAATATCAACTAAACGTCCGTAAGGTACAGAACCAGACATAACAATAGGCATGTTTCTGAAAACATTTAATTGAGACTGAGTATTGTTAATACCTGTTTGAGAACAACTCGATTCTGAACCAGCTGCACAAAGTAAGCCGGTATAAAGTCCGTCAGCTAAGTTGAAAGTTTGATCATTATTGTAATCGATAAACTCTTCTTCAATAGCGCCCAATGGTAATGGTGTAATTACTGAGTCGCGATAACTACCATCTTCATTATGATCAAAGAATGCTTCAGATAAATCAGTCCAATCTTCACCAGTATCAAATAAACCATTACCATTTAAGTCAACAAAACTTTCTTCTCCAATAGCGTAAGCTGTAATTGTTGAACGTCCTGGACGAGGCTCTGGAATGATAGAACTAGAACCATCTGTATAACCAGCCATTGTCGCGCCGGTACACGGAGGAAGAGAGCTACCATTAAATGTAACTGGGCAGACAACAGTAGTATCATCAAATGGTCTAGGATTTGAGCTTGTCCAAGTCACAGAGCAAGTACCAGTGTTAGAAACAGTAGTACAACTCCCTTCTAAATCTCCTTGACCAATATTGCCACCTTCTGTTCTAAAGTGGACCACTGTCCCTTCTGGTACTGGGTTATTAAAATGGTCTGCTGCGCGAATTGTAACAGTACTGGTTTCACCATCATGATTCCAACCTTCTACATTCAATACTGAAGCTGAAAGTGAAAAGCTATTATAATCTGATAAACCAGTAGTAACTGTGAGACTATCGGATACATTTGAAACAGGTAAACTAGTTGGGTCACTCTCGTCTTGCCATACAGCAAAAACTTTTACTGGAGTTGCTACATAGCCAGACCGAACTGTAACAGATACATCACCATTAGCATCAGTGTAAGCTACCGCATACTTATTAGCCTCTGTGATATCTGAAGGGTATTCCGCATCCCCAACTTTAGGCATGTTAGGACAATTTTCAAAATCTTCTGCAATTGGTGCTGGAGATAGCACCATACCACCAAGCTCGGTACTTAATTCAAAACATACTCTCTGAGAAGCTGCAGCCTGCCCTATTTCATTTAATAACTTAAATGATACTTGAGATGTTTCAGAGCGAGCACCTGCTTCAGCTAGTCCGCCAGATCCTTTTATAGCTAATTTAGTTGGAGATGCTTCTATGAATTGAATAGCACCGACTTCAATAGTATCAATTGATACGTCAGTAGTAGATGTAACCGTTGATGCACCAGTTATAGCGGAAACGGTTATTGTATCAGTACCTTGACAATTTATACTTCTATAAGTTGCAAACCCTTTACCGGCATTGGTTACAACAGGTGAATCAATAAGAGCATTGCCTGCTGACATACATTGAGATGAAAACTCTAATGTAAATGGTTGTGTAGTTTCTATATTACCGTCAGGGTCAAGAACTGTAACTTCTATGACAGTTGAACCACCAGCAGGAATTGTTCCAGTACCAATATAGGTAGTAACTTCTAAATCAATATCAACTCTACCTATCTCAAAAGCTTTTGATGATGTGACTTGTTTTACTTTTAATGAGACCTCACCAGCACCAACTGCGCCATCAGAATATAAGTCAAGTATTGCCTTACCATCAGCATCTGTAATTGCGGTTGCAGAAGCAGGGCTAATGGCACCTAATGTTGTACCTGCACTAACCAATACTTGTTTTAATGGTTGATTAGAACCCTCTAAAGTCACTACAGCGCCTAAAATGCCAGGCCTTTGATTTGTTATATTGTCAGTGATCGTACAAACTTCGAAATTCTTAAGCGACTTATCAAATGAAGCCGCATCGTTACAATCATAAATATCAAAAGTGATACTCGGTTCAGCAGCTACAGGATCAATGTCATCACCTGCAGTTTCGAAACCGATACTTGCTTCAGACGAACCAAATGAAGCAGTTAAGGTTGCCGCCCCTTCGATGGTACCAGCAGTAATTAAAATCTCAGCCTTACCAGAAGTGTCAGTAAGTGCAGTTCCAGAATTCGGTAAAAAGTCACCTAATGTACTACTAAAAGTAATCACTTTATTTACTAGAGGCGCACCATCACTGTCATTTAGAAAGACCTGAGCTCTGCCTGGAAACTCCTGACTAACGAAATTGGTTTGATTACCTCCAGAGTCTACTAACAAAACAACTAAATCATTAACTTCGCCATCTCCACCTTCTGCATCACCAGCGACACTAAAGCTAAAACTTTCTGAAATCACATCATTACCTAATGCGAACTCAGCTGTTAAAGTACCAGCCCCCTTAATATCACCAGTAAGCAAAGTGACTGCTGCAACACCATTGGAACCTGTCAATGCATTACCAGATGTTGGATTGACAATTCCCTCACCATCAACCATAAAACTGATAGGTTCAAAAGCAACTGGTTCACCTAGTTTAGTCAATGTTGCTAAAGCGGTTCCTGGAGTACTTTGGCTTATATCCCTTAACTCAGTATTTGCAGAATCTTCAACAGTTAATAAGATTTCATATTCATCAATTGGGTCAACAACTGAAACATCTCCCAACGTTGTAAACCCAATAGTTTCGATTGATTCGCCAATTTCAACAGTAACTTCGTCTGCACCGGCAACAGTACCTGCCGTTAAAGAAATTTTTGCGACACCATTTTCATCAGTGATTGAAGTTCCAGTTGTAGGGTTTAACACCCCCAAACCTAACTTAGTTGAAAATGTAGCTAACTCACCTGTTATAGCGTTGCCTTGAACATCTAAATATGTTGCATGAATTTCCCCTGGAACAGCATCACTTATTTCATTGATAACATTACCAGAAGCATCAACCAGCGATATTGATAGTGTGTTAGAGCCTGTAGTCGTTCCATCACCTTTCATTGTGACAGCTAGCGAAACTGATTCACCACTTTCAATAGTTGCACTCACACTTCCTGAACCAGCAATATTGGCAGAAAATATACTAATAGTGGCAACACCAGATGAATTAGTTACTGCTGTAGCAGTTTCATTACTGAAAGTACCTAATTCAGCATTATTTAATGCAAAAGTGACTAATTCCCCACTTACAGCCCCATTTGTAGAGCTAGTAACGGTTGCAGTTAATACTGCTCCGGTTGTCGCATCAATTTCTACATCTGATTCAACCGATGACGATAACTCTATTGAAATAGTTTCAACTGGATCTGTCCCCCCGCCACCATCATCAGTAATGCTTCCCCCACCACTACAAGCAAAAAGAAAAATTGAACTTAAAAGCGCTAAAAATAGTCTTTGTGCTGACCTCATTGTCAGTCTCCCTGTTACATTAAAATCGTACTTAAGATTTATAATAGTTACTTATAACGTTATATTACACAAAAATCTGGTAACTTTTTCGTTACTCTACTGTTTTATTCGGCATTTTTCCTTAAAAACTTTAACTTTTATACCATTTCATAAGATTTATTTTCCTGCTAGGCTTTAAAAGATAAAAAATAAAAATCATCAAAAATCGATGATTGAGATTGGAAGGAAGTAGTTTTGAATAAAAATAGTAAGCTTGGTTTAACAAGCAAGATCCTAATAGGTATGGGTGCGGGTATTCTTCTCGGATTGATATTAAGAAACCTATTCCCAGAAAGCCTATTTATAAAAGATTATATTACTGAAGGCGCATTAAATGTCGTTGGTACTATATTTATTTCAAGTTTGCAGATGCTGGTTGTACCATTAGTATTTGTTTCACTTGTCTGCGGAACCTGTTCCTTAAGCGACCCATCAAAACTAGGACGTCTAGGCGGTAAGACAATCGCTTTTTATATGTTCACCACCGCAATTGCACTAACTGTTTCTATTTTGTTAGCCATCATTGTTCATCCAGGTAATGCATCACTAGCAGCTTCAGCAATGGAGTTTAGTGTCAATGATGCTCCTAGCCTTGCTGAAGTCGTCATTAATATTGTTCCTACGAACCCTATCGCAGCAATGAGCCAAGGTAACATGCTGCAAATTATCATATTTGCCGTCATCTTTGGTTTTGCTATTTCTCATATTGGTGAACGTGGTGCTCGTGTTTCTGCTTTGTTCAATGACTTAAATGAAGTCATCATGAGAGTGGTTACTTTGGTAATGCAACTAGCGCCTTATGGTGTGTTTGCATTAATGGCAAAGTTAAGTTTAACTCTTGGGCTAGAAACTTTAGGCAGTGTGGTTCAGTACTTCTTCTTAGTCATTTTTGTATTGTTGGTACAAGCACTAGTCGTTTACCCAACTTTATTGAAAACATTTACGGGCCTAAATCCGTTCATGTTCTTGCGTAAGATGCGTGATGTACAACTATTTGCATTCAGTACTGCAAGTTCAAATGCAACGTTACCTGTCACCATTGAAACTTGTGAACACCGTTTAGGTGCTGACAATAAAGTCGCGTCATTCACCCTACCATTAGGTGCAACCATCAACATGGATGGCACCGCTATCATGCAAGGTGTTGCAACAGTATTCATTGCCCAGGTATTTGGTATTGAATTAGGTCTAATGGACTATGCCTTAGTGGTTGTAACAGCAACGTTAGCCTCTATCGGTACAGCTGGTGTTCCAGGAGTTGGTTTAATCATGCTTGCCATGGTACTAAACCAAGTAGGTCTGCCAGTAGAAGGTATTGCACTTATTATCGGTGTTGACCGTCTATTAGATATGATACGTACAGCAGTTAACGTTACTGGTGACTCAGTTGCGACTGTTGTCATTGCGAAATCTGAAGGTGAATTTAACGAAGAAACCTTTAATGATTCACAAGCTGGTAAGGTGGGTTCAAGCTTCGAAGAACAAGTTAAAAATGCCTAAGTTTTAAGGCACGTTTATGTAGCTTAAATTTAAAAGGCGCCTTATTGGCGCCTTTTTCATTAATCAGATAATCTAGACGAGCCTATAATATTACTAATAATATTTACTCAACATTTTTTACTCAACATTATTTAATCAACAATAATCGGAAACAAAATGGACTTTGCTTTACTCTCAACTCTTGCCGTTATTCATTGTCTTGCACTAATTAGTCCAGGTCCTGATTTTGCGATTATTGTAAAAACCTCCACACAACAAAACCGTCAAACGGCCTTAATGTGTGCAATAGGAATAAGTGTAGCAATACTGATTCATAGCTTATTGTCTTTGCTAGGTATTAGCTTGATGATCCAACAATCTGAGATTGCTTACCTTGCAGTTCAAATTATTGGAGTAAGTTATCTTGCTTATATGGGGTTTGGCGCAATACGTTCAGTTTTAACATCGAATGATCTTCAGCCTATAAAAGACCATACTGAAGAAAGCCTAACGGTTAAAACACAAAAAGCTGAAAAACCAGTAACGAGTCAGTATCACCAACTAATCAAACCCGTTAAAGGTTTCCAACTAGGTCTTTATACCAATCTACTTAATCCTAAAGCGCTGATATTTTTTATCACCATTTTTACAGTTTTAGTCACTCCACAAGTGACAATTGAAACTAAAATAGCTGCTGCTAGCTTGCTATTTGCATTATCACTAATCTGGTTTTGCTTTCTCGCCATAATATTAACTAAACCCGTAATACAACAAAGAATGGCTAAAGGCAGCAAAGCAATTGATGCAGTAACAGGTGTCATATTCATGGGTGTTGCTATCACCATTTTAATCAATTTAATAAATGAGCAGCTTATCGGCTAAGTAATTTCGAATTAGTGACTTTTTTAATGAGCTACTTGTAGAATTAGTGACTTGTCGAAAAAGTCATTAACCATTACAGTCAGTAACAGTTAAGTATTAATAAGTTATTGTGTATTACCGACTGATGTAAAAAGCCAAGCTGTTAATGTTTGAGCATGAACACTCTCCTTTAATAAGCACTTACATCAATGTCATTTTCGTTTCACCTATATACACCAACTAGAGTATTGCTATGAGAATTTTGGTCATTGAAGACGATCCTATTTTATCCCACCACCTAAATGTTCAGTTATCTGAGTTAGGTAACCAAGTTCAAGTTGCATTAACTGCCAAAGAAGGCTTTTATCAAGCAACTAACTATCCTATTGATATCGCGATTGTCGATTTAGGCTTGCCCGACAAAGACGGGATGACCTTAATATCAGATATCCGTAATGCAGATGTAAAAGCACCTATTCTCATTTTAACTGCCCGCGTTAACTGGCAAGATAAAGTCGAAGGTTTAAACGCTGGCGCAGACGACTATTTAGTGAAACCTTTTCAAAAAGAAGAGTTAGTGGCTCGACTTGATGCTCTCGTCAGAAGAAGTGCTGGATTCGTAAAGCCTACAATTAGCAGTGGTACACTTCAGCTCGACTTAGCAGCTAAGCAAGTCAGTTTAAATGATGAAAATATGGAAGTGACTGCGTTCGAGTACCTTATTTTGGAATATTTGATGCGCCATTGTCATGAAGTTGTCGCTAAGCAAAGATTACTCGACGTTGTTTATGGTGACAAAGAAGGTGACCCCAATACTATTGAAGTTATGGTCAGTCGCATTCGCAAAAAGCTCAGCAACGGTGGAATTGACAACCCTATTGCGACCATTCGTGGCCAAGGATATAAGTTTAACTTACCATGCAGCTAAATTTTAAGCCCAAAAAACGTCTATTAACTCGGATGTTCATAACTTCACTCAGTATCATTGCACTGGTGGGGTTTGGGCTTGCGTGGTCGGTTACCATCCTACACGCACAAAATAGTTATAATAAAGAAACCTCACAGCTCATTGCTGAAATGCCGCAAATTGCTGCTGAATTGCGAGAATATGACCTTATTCCTGCTGACAATAATTGGCTCAATGAAAATAATAAGCAAAAAAGCTATATGATGGCGAGCTGCACGCAAGCCTTTGACGAGGTTTGGGTTTCCACACTTGCAAGACAAAGTGGTCTTAACAATATCTGTCAGCGATTTGATTCAATTGCAGACACAAGCCCTCCCTATTACTTAACAATGTCAGATGAAAAGTCCTACTTTGCTTATTTACTGCCTGTAGAGCTTAATCAAACTCAATATAATATGGTGGTTTTGAAAGATGCTGACTCTGTCGAAAACGAATTCAAGCGTTTTAAAAAGCTCACCTATCTTCGCCTTGCCGTAGTGATGTTACTTGCCTTTATTCTACTTATTAGCGCGGCTTACTGGGGCATGCGCCCAATGACAAGATTAAAAAGTGAATTACAAGCCATAGGAGACGGTAAAAAAGAATCGCTTTCTGACGGCTACCCTCAAGAGCTAGAAGGGGTTACTCAAGCACTCAATCAATTACTAGTTCAATCAAGCGATCAGCAGGAACGTTACCAAAATGCGATGAACGACTTAGCCCATAGTCTTAAAACACGATTGGCTGCTGTTCATGCGATAACAGATGACAAGTCACTTACTAAAGCTGATGCCAGTGAGAAAATTATGCAGCAAGTGGGTCAAATGGATCAGCTGGTTAAATATCAATTGAAACGCGCTCTTGTGGGCCGCCAAGGCTTAGTTCACGAACAAACTTCTGTAAGGCCGATGATTGATCAGCTATCTCAGATGTTATTTAAAATTTACCATGAAAAAGGGATTAAGTTTACCGCCAATGTTGAACCACAGATCAGCTTCCCTATCAATAAGGGTGATCTAATGGAGCTGTGTGGTAATTTGATGGAGAACGCTTTCAGGTTATCTATCAGCGAAGTGATTATTTCAGCTCACATTGATCAGGATGGCAATGCTGTACTCATTGTTGAAGATGATGGACCTGGGGTCGAAGATGACATTAAAGAACGGATAATACAGCGAGGAGTGCGAGCGGATACTCAATCACCGGGGCAAGGCATTGGACTTGCCGTCTGTAATGAGATCGTGAGTAGCTATCATGGTTTACTTTCAATCACTGAGAGTCACTTGCAAGGGGCAAAATTCACAATAAAAATCCCGCCTCAATAAACTGAACTACTTCTATTAATAGATAAAGTTAAGCTCTTATTAATAGATAAAGTTAAGCTCTTATTAATAGATAAAGTTAAGCTCTTATTAATAGATAAAGTTAAGCTCTCTAAATTGGATATGTTATAAAGCGAGGAGCTATCTCCTCGCTTTAAATTTTATGGATGAGTTAAAACGTTAACTTGTTTTGGCCCTACCTAATTGGGGCGTATAACTGCTCAGCTTTATTAAACATAATCCACGAAGTCGCAATATATTTATCACTACTTTTTGGCATATTGCCACGATGAGTATGAGTAAAGCCTGCAGGGGCAATGACCATAGTGCCTTTTTGGGGTTTTACTGATTTACCTTGATAATAAAACTCAGTTTCGCCGCCTTGTTCAACATCATTTAAATAGTACATATATAACACGACTCGATGCAGCGCTTCGTGAGACCCCATTTGTGGAAAGTTTTCAGAATGCCAGTGCGGATAACCACCTACACCTTGTAAATACTTCTGTAAATTAACCGAACCACTTCGATACAAATACTTAGTTAGCGCTTCAGCCCTTGGTTCTCCAAGGGTATTAAAGTTATCAGGATTAAGAGTAACTGGATTTCCCTGTTCATCAGACACGCTAACTGACACAGCTCCCATTAACGCCATAGGATATTGTTTAAAATAATTTGCAGCGTGTTTTAAAGTAACTTGAAGTAATTCATTTTTAATCGAAGTTAAGTCACTATAATTATCCAATGTTAAATCAAGGCTTTGTTTTTTACTTTTATCAACTCCTTGACCCGTTTTTCCTTCAATCACACCTTCATGTTGCTCGAAAGTTGTTATCAACCTGTCACATAAATCATTCGTAATTGCATTGGGAATGACTTCAATAAAATCCATATTAAATCAGCACTTTTCTATAATGTAATGATAATATGCTGCCATGGAATGGATAAATTGGCAAAAGCTGGTTATTTATCATTCACAATTCTAATAACAAAAGTGACTTTAAGTATTTGTTTTAACCTATGAAAAATTCTGTAAAAGTTTCTATCAATCAAATTCAAGTGGGCAACTTTATTCGCCTACCAGTTTCATGGAAGGACCACCCTTTCCTTTTCAGTAATTTTAAAGTTAAAACCCAATCACAAATTGAGCTAATTAAAAGCCTTGGGATAGATCAGGTCTTTTACGATACTGAACGAAGTGACAGTGAATTACTCGAGCCCGATACTACCTCTGATAAAACACCGCCTGTTGATGACGATAGTTTAGACAAATTAAAACTTGAAATGGATCAATATAAACATGACCAAATCGAGTCACAGAAAAAACTCCGTCGCAGTATCAAAAAGACTGAGCAACAATTTGAACGCTCTTTATCAATGATGCGCTCAACTGTCTCTAAACTGGGCAGCCGTCCACTAAACTCCGTTAATGACGCTAAAGACTTGATTAGCTCAATGACCAATATGCTGCTTAACTCAGATGATTTAGTCCTTCATTTAATGTCTGATGCCAAACCTGGCGACTTAATTTATCACCATTCTTTAAACGTATCAGTCATGTGTATGATGCTAGGTAAAAGCCTTGAATGGAGTCGTGAAGACATTGAATTAATTGGATTAGGCGCATTATTTCATGACGTTGGAAAACTCAAAATTCCCAAAAACATTCTTAATAAGCAAGTCCAGCTTACCAAGCCAGAACAAAACTTAATTAGGCAACATCCTTTGATGAGTCTTAACTTCCTTAAGCTCGCAGATACCTTTCCTGAGCAAGCGAAACCTATGATCGCTAATCATCATGAGTTTATTGATGGTTCAGGCTATCCAAAAGGCCTAAAAGGGGAAGAATTGGATAAGTTTTCTCAGTTAATCACTGTAGTAAACGAATATGATGATTTATGTAATGGCACAAAAGGCTCTAAAGCCAAAACGCCGTATGCATCTTTGGGGATTATCTACAAAAATTATAAGCAAAAGCTGAATAGCGAATACGTTGGCAAATTGATTAAAACCATCGGTATTTATCCACCAGGTAGTGTCATTGAGTTATCCAGTGGTCAATTTGGTATGGTAATGTCAGTGAACCTTAATAAAATTTTATTCCCGCAAATCATGCTATATGATCCGCTCGTGCCAAAAGAGCAAGCACCTATCATCGATATAGAGCGGGAAGAAATCAGTATTGTGCGCTGCTTACCAATTTCTGCCTTACCTGAAAATATATTTAAATATTTAAACCCAAGAGAGCGGATAAGTTACGGTATTGGTCAGCCTTAATCTCTTATAAAATCATTACAAAAAAACCATTAATAGATTAGCTATTAATGGTTTTTTGTTTTCAAAAGCGGCTCAACACAAAGTTATAACCAGCCTTTACGTTTAAAGAATAAATAAGTACCACCGGCACTAGCAAGCATCAAACCAATAGCCATAGGGTAACCAAACCGCCAATCTAATTCTGGCATATTAGCAAAGTTCATCCCGTAACTACTGGCAATTACTGTTGGTGGTAAAAATACAACAGCTGCAACCGAGAAGATCTTAATGATCTTAGTTTGCTGTATACCACTAAAGCCCATTGCCGCATCCAATAAGAAATTTAATTTATCGAAAATAAACTGGCTATGGGGCATTAGCGATTCAATATCCGATAACATTTCACGTAAATCTTTAATGTTTTCTTCAGATAAATGATCGCGATAATAACGCTGAATGTAACGTAACGAACGCTGTGTATCGAGCAAACTCAAACGAATCTTACCGTTTGAGTCTTCTTGTAAAGTGATCATTTTAAAGACTTCATCCAGCTCTTCATCATCAAACACTTTTTCACTTACACTATCTAAGACAGAATAAACATCTTCAATTAAATCAGATAGGTAATCGACTTTTAAATGGAACAACTCGAG
Organism: Shewanella sp. TC10; assembly: GCF_009663145.1. Taxonomy (GTDB): domain Bacteria; phylum Pseudomonadota; class Gammaproteobacteria; order Enterobacterales; family Shewanellaceae; genus Shewanella. The sequence continues at coordinate 59,243 of NZ_VKHR01000013.1, read as the reverse complement.
CATTAACCCTTGGGGAGTTGTTGCATCTAAACGGCCTAAACGTAAATAGTTGCGCAGTAAGCGGATTAAACCAACATCGTCTTCGCGAATGGTGAGTAAAAAATCTTTTCTCAAGTTAAACGAAACGTTAATGCCCCGAACATCTGAACCCACTCGCTGCGGGAATAAAGAGTTAATGTGTAAGCCATCTTTACTTTGGAAAAAACGTGCTGAAGCTTCAATTTCGTTAATATCTTCTTCTTCGGGAACTTCTTCTACCGAAAATCGACTTAACCATTCCCTTTCATCATCATTGGGTTTGAACATGTCTAACCATAATGTTTGTTCGGGTATACTGTCTTGAACATTAAGCTCGTGAACAGTTAACTTACGATCTTTATAAACATAGGCAGTAATCATGATTCCCCCAGCGTGGTCACTAAAAGGTGTCCACCAGCAATTAACTATATAAAACAGGCAAAATTTTTGGGCTAGTGTACTAAAATAATTTAATAAAAAAATGTTTAAATGTAATTACGAGTAAATAAGCTCACAAATGTACTCAAATCGTTTAATACATATAAAAAGTGCAAAAAAAAGCGCCCAAACGGACGCTTTAATTTAAATATGATGCTTTATTCACCTTTTAGACGGCGGTCTAATTGGTCTTTTAAATTCGCTGGCACACCTTTAATTAATAAGGTGTCAGAAATAGGATCGTAGATAACGCGTTCACCTAAATGACCACCATCAAAACTTAATGTCACTCCACCACCAGTGCCCGAAAACTTCTTTAACGTTCGTAAACTGGCTTTATCTGCAGGAAACTCTTCATCAAGCTCGTAAGTGCCACCACAAGCAAAGTCATAGAATGAATCCATACCAGAATCAGCTAACTCATCAGCTAAATCCTTAACTTCAATATCGCCACCTTCATCGGCACGTTCACTACAATAATCAAATACTTTGTCGCGACATTGCTGACGCTCATCTTTAGTTAACTCACTGCTAGCAACAAAGTCTTCAACGGCATTCATTAACGTTTTATTCTGAGCTTTGGTGTTAACACCTTCAACACAACCCATAAAGTCTAAAAAGAAATCTGCGACTTTACGACCCGCGCGGCCACGTACAAATGAAATGTATTTGCGGGATTCTTTATCTGCTTGCCACTCTGTCAAATCAATGCGGGCAGCCAATTGAACATTTGTTAAGTCCAGATGATTGTTTTGCGACAGCTCCATATCATCAAGTACAGTCATAGATGGTTTGGCATTTAATAATGCCACAAACAAATAATCACTTGTCATGCTGGTATAGCATGACATTAATAAAAAACCACCTTGGCTAAAGTCATACTTTGCTAACTCTTCTTGAAGTAGCTTACTGGCTGCACTACTGAACTCGACAAAACCAAGCTCGCCACTACGATATTCATTTAAGGCATTTGAAAAAGCTGGATTTGCTTCTCCATCTTCGCCATGAGTACCAAAAAAGCCAAAACCTTTACCCGCTTTACCAGTATATGTTTGATGTAACTCTTCCAACATAGACTCAACAGCATTACTGTTTAACAGTGGTTGAGGTCTTAGACGACAGCTTAACTGCCCCTGACTGTCTTGTGAGATTTCATGGATAATTGCTTGTTCGATATTGATGCTCATAAGCCCTAACTGATCTGTTTTGATGGAAGCGAAATAGCGCTCAATATCATAACAGAGAGTTTTAAAAAGTCTCAAAAAATCTTATTAAAATCGTGCAGCAACATTTAAATATAACGATTTAAACCTTAGTTAAACCCTAGTTAAACGATTCATTTAAAACCTCACCATAAATTTAGTTAAAGCCCTGAGATTTGATGTAATTTTAGCCATGATAAACTTGCAGCAACCACGCTTGAAATCCGATATAATGACGGGCTAATTCATTACTTTTTGAACTTTTCTGATTATGGCTATCCAATCTAAATATACCAATACCCAAGTTGAAGCGTTAATTACTGAGCTTTTAGCAGTACTAAACAAGCATCAAGCACCAACTGACTTAAGCCTTATGGTATTAGGCAACTGTGTTTCACACTTACTTGAAAACAAAGTACCAAGTGAATCTCGTCAAGCTGTAGCTGAACAGTTCGCTAAAGCTTTAGCACAATCTGTTAAAGCCGACTAAATAAGTAAAGTCATTTAAATTGTTCAAAGGTATGCTATTTTTAAGTTTAATTTTTGACACAATTATTTTGATTCCAGATAGGATTAGGAAAACGATACCGCATGGTTGAGCGTAAGAAACAAATGACTCGTGACAAAGTGTCACGCCTTGTTAACTGGGGACACTGGTTTGCCTTCTTTAATGGCTTTTTAGCCATGATAGTGGGCGCCCGATATTTATCGAGTGTCGGTTACCCTGAAACCATTATTGGTTGGGGCTACCTTGCCATTAGCACTATTGGTCATTTTAGTTTTTTAGCCTTTATTGTATATGTCGTCTTTCTTTTTCCTGTCACCTTGTTATTACCATACTCAAAAATACTCCGTGGCTATGCAGCGCTTGTCGCCACACTCGGCCTGTGTATTTTACTGTATGACACCATTATCTTTGATGACTATGGCATTCACTTAAGTCCATTTGCATTTGATCTCGCTTGGACAGATCTTAACGCCTTGCTTAAAAGCACGTCATACATAGCCACACCTACGGCAATTATATTAATCGAGTTGACTGCTGCTAACTTTATTTGGAAAAGAATCGAAAAGTTAGAAAAGAAGCAACTGGGTAATAAAGCCATTGCGTTCGTCGGCATTTGTTTTGTTAGTAGTCATTTAGTTCATATTTGGGCTGATGCATCAGACGTCACACAGATTACTCGCTTTGATGACACCTACCCTCTGTCTTATCCAGCCACTGCACGCTCGTTTATGGAAAGTCACGGTATTGAAGGCACAAATATTGAAGATAACCGTTACCAAACCAAATCAAGACAACTCAGTTATCCGGTATTGCCTTTGCAATGTAAGGCACCTTCTTCAACAAAAAGCCAACCGAATATTTTGATTGTCTCGGTTGATGGATTAAGAGCGGATATGGTGAATGAACTCACCATGCCTTTTTTAACTCAATATCAATTAGACAATAAACAGTTCACCGACCACTTTAGTGGTGGCAATCAGTTTAAAACCGGAATGTTTGCACTCTTTTATGGCTTACAAGGCAATTATGGTGATAGGAAAGAGTTTTATCACACGCCGCCTGTGATGACTGTAGCGCTGGATGAAGCTGGTTATCAACAAGCTATTTTCCTGCCAGAAGATAATCAAAGAGTCTTTGAGAACCGTTCAATATTTGATGGGCTTTTTGTTTTTACTAATAGTAGTGAAGAAGGCAGTGCCCAGACAGATATGAAAAATGTGCAGCAATTTATTAGCTGGAGTGCTGAGCAAGAGTCTCATTGGTTCTCGATGGTAAACCTATCTGCACCGAAACATTACGACACCCCTATTGGCTTTTTAGGGATCGAAACGGTGAAGCCTCATATCGATGTAAAGCCAGCTCAAAAGGTACTATATAACCAATATCGACAATCTTTGTTTTTTATTGATCAGCAGTTACAGCAACTTTTCAACCATGTTGATGATGATACCGTTGTGATGATTACGGGTACCCACGGACAAATATTTAGCAGTAACCCTTCCGAGGTTAATCAAAACTTGTCACCTGGTAATGTCAAAGTTCCTTTTGTGATGCATTGGCCAAAAACAATCTCGGACACGGTAAGTTACCGCACGAGCCATTACGGTGTTGTACCAACCATCATGAGCCAAGTATTACATTGTAACAATGCAAGTACCGACTACAGCTCAGGTTACAGCTTACTTCAGCCGAGTGAGCAAAGCTGGGTATATATCGGTGACAGCCGGACTTTTGCTATATACCAAGATGCAGAAATCACCGTATTAGATCGCCATGGCAAATACCGAATATATGATATTGAGTATAAAAAACGACTTAAGCAAAAGTTGAGCGCTCCAGAGCTAATACAAGTTATGCGTGAAGGTCGAAGACTGTACAATCAATAACGGCAACTGCAATTAATGTTTAAATAACAATCAAATGAAGGTGTTTTTCAGTAAATCTATTGCCTGAAAAATACCTTATTGTTAGTCTATGCAGCGTAAGATTCTGCTCGGGATATGGCCTAGTCCGGTAAGGCGCTTGTCTGGGGGACAAGAGATCACAGGTTCAAATCCTGTTATCCCGACCAATTCTTATTTCCCATTGATTAACCCTTTTCTGCTCATGCCGCTCTATCACTCTTATTGTTCAATTCTTTCTAATCTTAATTTAACTATATAGCTTTCGTTCATTTTTCAACTTTTCAGTTTTTGATCTCTATCACTTAAAGACCAAACAAAAATCAACTTATGTGAGATATGCAATAGAACCATAACTCCTCAATACGCTATATTGCTGCATCTTAAATACATGAATGACAGCTAAATGGGTTGAAGGAAGGTAACAATGTGGTGGCGTATTATTCTTATTTCTATGGCTTACGTACTGCTAGGTGCTCATTTTTTACGATTTGGCCAAATGCCACTGGCCATCACCTGCGTAATGCTTCCTATACTTCTGCTCCTTAAAAATAATTTGATCACACGCGTGATTCAAATGGGATTGATATTGGCGACAGTAACCGTATGGGGCCCAGCAACTTATCAATATATTGACTTAAGGATCACTATGCATGAGCCTTGGTATTTATTAGCAACCATCATGGGAAGTGTCATTCTATTTAGTTTTTTCGCCAGTTATTGTATGAATGGCTTGGTTAATCCACCAAGAGATAAAAACTGCTTATTCAGATAACCAGATCATGGCCAATAAAATTACACAAAAAAGCCGAGTTAAACTCGGCTTTTTGATGTTTATCTCACAGTGATAAATTCTGCGCTCTAGCTAACTTATCCCTAAAAAGGTATTCACAATACTGAAGTAAATCCACATACCTGAAATATCAACAATTGAGGCTAATAACGGGCTTACCAGTACCGCGGGATCTAATTTGCAGGCTCTGGCGATAATGGGCAACACGCCCCCCAGAGTCGTAGATATCGTAATTTGAATGAATAATGCAGCCGCTACCGCGCAGGCGATAAGCTCTAGATTAAAACCACCTGTAGACATACCATCACTGAAAAACAAAATCCTACCAATAATAACTAGCGCAATCACGAAGCCAATAATTAATGCAACCCTTGCCTCTTTCCACAAAACAGATAACCACTGACGCTTCTTAAGTTCTCCGGTGGCTAACGCTCTAATGACTAACGTAGCGGCTTGAGCCCCGGTATTACCGCCGGCAGCAGCAATCACTGGCATATAAATAGCCAATAACATTAACTGGCTAAGCGTATCTTCGTAACTGGCAATAATTAAACCAGATACAATACCTAACAAGGCTAAACCGATAATCCAACCTATTCTTTGTTGTACGTGTGCCAAAACCCCCGTATTTAAATATCCTTTATGAGGCTCAACTTCTGAAAGAATAATCCCCAACTGATGTGCAAAGTGTCTTGCTCTAACATCTTCGCCAATGATGTCTAATTCCGCGATCAATTTTTGGACATGAACAACTGAGCACTCACCGAGAATAATGACTGCATCTTCGATAGGCATTGACGTTAATAATGCGACTTGTTTATCTTGAGTGTATTGATGAAACACTTCTTTGGTTGTGATGAATTCTTTATCCGTTTCAGGAATAGAATCATAAGCTAAAGCTTTATTCATTAGCTTCATGGGATCTCTCTCTATCTTGCAAAGCTTAACCGACCAAGTATAAATGCGGCAGGTTTTATTAATCAGCTATCATTAAATGAGTGCGCTAATCATTTTTGAATACAAATGTATTGTGTTGTTGGGTAGAGAATTGGGAGAAAAATAAAAATAACAGAGTAGTGAAATGCAATCTGAGCCGCTGCAGGGCTAGACAATAATTGACAGGCCGACAGTAGTTTATTTTTCTCCCTTTCTACTAGGAGGATAATCGGTCGTTTTCATTGTCATTTCCAAATAAGACTGGTTATTCCAGCGCCGCGCAATATATCAAAGGCTTGCAGCTTTGAAAAAGATAATCTCTCAGGAAAAGCTAAAAATAACAAAGATATGACACAAAGTTAAAGTGAGCAAAAAGAAGCGGTTGAGCCAACCACTTATTGATAACAAAAAACAAATCAACGTATCGGCGCCAGGTAAAAGTATAACAATCTGTATTAGCGGCGATTATCAATAATTGACACAGTTATGCAGATTTAAACAACCACTGCTTGATGGCCTTTCTTCTAAACCAAAGTAACAAAACGAACACGCCAATATAGATGCTTGGTTCGATAATTTCAGATTTAACCGACCAATAAAAGTGTACAGGAGCTAACAATGCCATTAAATAAATCCAATTATGTAATGACTGCCATCCCTTACCCATCTTACGCTTAACCGCTTGAAAAGAAGTTAATGCCAATAAGCTAGCAATAATAAAGCTTGCTGCGCCGACTAATATATAAGGCCTTTTAATAATTTCCTCAAATAAGAATCCCCAGGCAAACAGTAAGTCTAAACTGATAAAAGCGGCGATATGCAGGCTAGCATAAGCAAATACATATAAACCGACTAGCCTTCTCGTTTGCAACAACAAACCTTGCTTAAATCGTTTTGCTATTGGGGATATCAGTAGCGTCACCACTAATGCATTAATCGCCCCCATGCCCGTATAATGAATAATATATTGCACGGGATCGCCACCGGCGTTATCAGTCAATACCATTGCGACTAAGTAAATAATCGGGCTCAAAAAACTTAAATGTAATAAGCCTTTAAGCCAGAATAAACCTCTAGGTGTTAAGCGCTTCAATAGTACTTCCTTAAATCTAGGTTTTTATATAAATCCGCCACCTGCTCTCCATAGCCATTAAACATCTGGGTAGGAATTCGTTTAGCCGAAAATAAGCCACCCTCGCCAATGCTTCGCTCAGATGCCTGAGACCATCTTGGATGATCCACCTGCGGATTGACGTTGGCATAAAAACCATACTCATGGGGTGCTAATTGATTCCAGCTGGTTGGTGGCTGCTTGTCTGTCACTCGAATTTTAACCACAGATTTAATGCTTTTAAAACCGTATTTCCACGGTAATACCAACCTGACTGGAGCACCGTTTTGTGGTGGTAAAGTTTTACCGTAGAGGCCAACCGCTAAAAATGGTAGCTCATTCATCGCTTCATTAATGGTTAAGCCTTCAACATAAGGATAATGAATACCTCCGCCCATTAAACGGTTTTTTTGCCCAGGCATTTGGTCAGGATCAAATAAGGTTTCAAAAGCAACATGGGTTGCCTTATTAGAAACTCCAGCCATTGTTAATAGCTCTGCTAATGAGAAACCAATCCAAGGCACAACCATTGACCAAGCTTCAACACAGCGTAAGCGGTATACACGTTCTTCAAGATCAAACTTGGTCGTTAAATCATTTAAATCAAGAGTCAAAGGCTTGTCTACTAACCCTTCAATTCTTAATTCCCACGGATTAACTTGAAACTGCTGGGCATTTTCAAATGGGTCTTGTTTGCTGGTACCAAATTCGTAGAAATTGTTATGGCGAGTAATTTTATCCTCAGGAGTTAAGCGGTCACTAATCTGAAATTGACTTGGCTTACTGTAATCAAGGCCTTGAACAGCAAATGCTGGCTTTTCTTCACTTCCAAATAAATCAAATAAACCCGCTTGAACTTGACCAGGTAAACTGGCACCTAATGCCCCTAATCCGAGTGCTTTAACAATGTTACGTCTGTCGCTGAATACACTTTCGGGGGTCACCTCATTGTCTTTGAGTGACCATGACGGTTTATTGATAATCCCTTTAGTAAAGCCTTTTTTAGATACCATGAATCACTCCTTGCTGCTCACTTAGAACAAAATTAACCGCTTCGATAAACTATAAGACAGTTTAATACGGATATAAATTTCAAAAAGTTTAGCTTTTGAGTTTATTAATTAAGCGCTTAAGTATTAAATCCCCTTTTACTCCCTTGCGCCTGCACAAGTGGCATGAGAATCTTAAGCATCATTTTCAGCAGGTCGAAATCATGACGCTTCCCACTTCTTTATCTATCGCCGAAATCATCGCATTATCCGCTGCAGCCTTTCTAGGCTTACTGATTGGCGCCTTACTTAACCAAAGATTAACCCGTCAGCGCTGGGAACAACACAGAGACAAAATTGCTGATGAAATGAGTCAATTACAATCTGACTTAGAGATCAAACAAGCCCTATTACAACAGCAAATTGATGAGAAAGAAGACGCGTTGCTTAAGACCCGCGAAAGAGCTGAATTACTCATTGCTCAGTTATCCAAATTAGAAGCTCAAGCCGAGCGTATTCCTCAATTAGAGCAAACCTTAGCTGACGGCCAGCGTAAGTTTATGGAAACTCAACTGGCCCTATCAAAATCTAACGCCATGCAGCAAAGTATTCAAGCTCAAGCAAATACTGAAAAAGCAGCGCTCAATGATAAAATTGCATTGCTTGAAAGTGCAGAAGAAAGATTAAAACTGCAATTTGAAAACTTGGCTAACCGCATTTTTGAAGAACGAAGTGAAAACTTTAAGCAGCAAAACGTCACTCAAATAGATGGCGTCCTTGGTCCGCTTAAGCAGCAACTAGAAGGATTTAGACAGCAAATACGCGAATCCTATACTCAAGAGCAAACTGAGCGTAGCGCATTAAAACACCAGCTTGACCATCTTAAAGACCTTAATCTTAAGATGAGCCAAGATGCGATTAACTTAACCAAAGCCCTTAAAGGTGATAATAAGCAACAAGGTAATTGGGGCGAAGTTATCCTAGAGCGAGTATTGCAAGAAAGTGGCCTGCGAGAAGGTCATGAATACGATACTCAGCAAGATTTAAAAGATGAACAAGGTAAACGCTTTAAGCCAGACGTGATTGTTCACCTTCCTGAGCAAAAAGATGTGGTTATCGATGCAAAAATGTCACTAGTGGCATACGAGCGCTTTTTTAATAGCGACGATGAAATCGTGCAGCAGCAGGCCATTAAAGAATTAGCATTGTCTATTCGACAACACATTAAAGGTTTAAGCCACAAAGATTATCACAAGTTACATGGTCTAAAGAGTCTCGATTATGTGTTGATGTTTATCCCAATTGAGCCTGCTTTTTTACTCGCACTTGAATCTGACCCAGCTTTAGTCAGTTTTGCTCTCGATCATAATATTATGTTAGTCAGCCCAACCAACTTATTGGTCGCACTGCGCACCATTAATAATATTTGGCGCTACGAATATCAAAATCAAAACGCCCAAAGCATTGCTGCTCAAGCGGCTAAAATTTATGACAAACTGTGTGGCTATGTTGAAGATATGGATAAATTAGGCAGAGCACTAGAAACAGCTGATAAAACATATCAGCAAGCAATGAGCAAACTGTCACAGGGTAAAGGTAACCTGATAAGACAGGCTCATAACATGCAAAAACTAGGCGTGGAAACCAGCAAAAACTTAGACCCGCAACTTATCAACAAAGCATTAGATGACTCAAAAGAGCACTAATCAATTATAAGTAACCAAATGAGCTTAAAATGAACCAAAATTAACAGCGCATAAATGGCTATTTGCACTATTATTTTGGTTGAGTTGATTTATTAATGAGTTTATCGAGCGTTTTTATATTAAATTAATTCAGGTGGAATTAATTGACTTATATTATGTTGAGTTAGACCCGTTTAACCACAAGATATAAATTACAACACTGCTGAGTTCGGCAAAAACCTTACTCAAGTTAAGTTTTCGCAACGAAGTCGTACTGAGGCGGAGGTCTCATTATTATGCGTAACATGGTGTATTTTTCATTGGTCACCCTCGCCTTGCTTTTAATGCAAGGCTTGAGTCATCGTGCTATCGCTAAAGAGATTAGTTATAGCGCTGATCAGCAATTATATCTGGATGCTCGAAAAGCACTGGATAAAAGACAAATGAAAACCTATAACAAGTTACGTACAAAGCTTGGGGACTACCCGCTTAACGTCTATCTTGATTACCATGAAAAAGGTGCCAGCATCTTAAAACTTAATGGTGAGCAAGCACATACTGCTATCGAAGCTTTCAATGCTACACCGCTATATAACAACTTGCGATACCGCTATTTAAAAAATGCAGGCAAGCGTAAACAATGGAAAAACTTTCTAGCAATCTCACCTAACACACCCAATGATACCGCCTTGCAATGCTATTATTTTAGAGCGCAGCTATCCCAAGGTAATTCAAAAGTGGCCTTCGATGGCGCAGAAAGATTATGGCAGTATGGTCGTTCACGCCCCAAAGAGTGTGACGTACTTTTCAGCGAATGGACTAAAGCAGGAAAACGCTCTCAATCATTGATTTGGTCAAGGATGCTGTTAAGTTTTAATGAAAGTCAGTACGGGCTCACCCAGTATTTAGCAAGAAAAATAACCAAGAATAAAGCTGAAGCTGAGCTGCTCATTTCAGTATATCGCGATCCAAATAGCTTGCGTCATACCCGCAAATTTTCCTCTAAATCACCCATGGTAGGTGACATCGTCACGGTTGGCCTCAGAAAACTTGCCCGAAAAGACCTCAAGCAAGCAGTTAAGCTTTACAAAAAATACGACAAAGCCAATCGATTTAACGCCATTAAAGGACAGCAGTTAAACCGCTACATTGTCCGCCGAGCGCTTATCTATAAAGAAGCGGATTTACTTGAACACATTGACGCGAGTTTACCCACTCTAGACTCTGATGATTTATTTCAAATAAGACTTCGTTGGGCCATTAGTGAGCAAGATACTGACACCATAAAACATTACCTTGCTTTACTCAGTGACGATGTGATTGACGACTCTCGCTGGCAATATTGGCAAGCACGTTATCTGAGCGAGAATGCTAAAACTGATGCCGATAAGCTTCAATCTGAACAAATCTCTAAACAACTCAGTCAGGCACGTAACTTTTACGGTTTTCATACCGCGCAAACCATCAAAGCGCCACTTGCTATGAACGATGATAATTTACAATCAAACCCCGCGCTTGCAGCAAGGCTGAACGATGACCCAGCAATGGCCAGAATTATTGAGCTTATTGCAATGGACAAAACCCGTGATGCCCGTAATGAATGGGTTCACATGCTACGCAGGCAATCAAATCCAATGCGCGCTGAGTATGGGCTATATGCCCTTAAGCAAGGTTGGTTTGATTACAGTGTAGAGGCCAGTATTCAAGCTAAACAATGGAATAGCCTAAAATTACGCTTTCCTCCAGCAGCCCAAAAAGAGTTTGAAAAGGCCAGTAAAAAATATAAAGTCAATATCGATGAGATACGCGCGATAGCAAGGCGTGAAAGCGCATTTTATCCATACGCGACATCGGGTGTGGGTGCTCGCGGCTTGATGCAACTGATGCCTGCAACGGCCAAAGAAACAGCTCGTAAAAACAAGCTCACATTTAAGCGAAAAAACGACTTATATAAAGTTGACTATAACGTACAGCTTGGCAGTGCTTATTATGGTGAGTTATTAAAGCAGTTCGATAATAACCGCGTATTGGCTTCGGCGGCATACAATGCGGGGCCTCACCGAGTTAAACGTTGGCTAAAAGAATCTGACGGAAAATTAGATGTCATGAGCTTTATTGAAACCATTCCCTATAAAGAAACCCGTGAATACGTCCAAGCTGTATTAAGCTACCGTTTGATTTATCAACAATCTCATAGTCCTGATATCAGCATGTTCAGTAAAAAAGAGCTTAACTTCTTGTATTAAATAGCTGACGGGCTTTATATAAAGATCAAATAAACTTTTACAGCTTAATCTCGTTAAGTGCTTTCCTTCTAATTACTGACAAGGTAACGTTATAGGTTCGGTGTATTTGTTAACAGGTATAACATATTTGCTTGTTAACTAACGGAGTCCTGAGTGCCAGCGTCAAAACTAAAACAATTATTATCGCAATTAGAAAGTGTATTACTGGGTAAACCTGAGCAAATTAAACTTGCTGTGGCCTGTATTTTAGCAAAAGGTCATTTATTGATTGAAGACTTACCAGGCATGGGGAAAACCAGTTTATCTCAAGCGTTAGCCACTTCATTAGGCATGAGCTACCAACGGATTCAATTTACCAGTGACATGTTACCTGCCGACATTCTTGGCGTATCCATTTACCAACAAGAACAGCAAGCATTTACCTTTCATCCTGGGCCTATTTTCAATCAGATGTTGTTAGCCGATGAAATTAACCGAGCTAGCCCTAAAACCCAAAGTGCACTTCTCGAAGCGATGGCCGAGCGCCAAATTACCTTAGACAGCACGACACACCCGCTCCCAAAACCCTTTTTTGTTATTGCCACTCAAAACCCTATAGAACAATCAGGCACTTTCCCTTTGCCTGAATCGCAACTCGATCGATTTATGATGAGAATATCTATTGGCTACCCAAATGAACAAGCTGAGCTTGAAATGCTGAAAGGGTTAACCACTCGAAGTGTTACCGAGCCACTATCGCAATGTTTTACGCCGTCAGAACTCATCAGCATACAAAACCAAGTACAAAAAGTTAGCGCATCAGATGCTGTGCTTAAGTACCTTATTAATCTCGCACAATTTTCTCGTGAACAAGCAGACGGCAACGGTTTATCACCTAGAGCCAGTATCGCACTGTTAGATGCAGCTAAAGCCTGGGCGTTTTTACATCATCGTAATTATGTGGTGCCAGAGGATATTCAAGCCGTATTTCATTGCGTGGCCGAGCACCGTATCCGCACTAACAGTCAGTTGCAAGGCCAAGCTTTGTCAGATCATATTCTTGCCAGTGTTAACCCGATTAGTTAACAAGTATGAAATCATCAACAGCCCCTCTGCCCCATTACCGCCCTAAACCCAAATGGTATTCGCGCTTTATTCCTAAACGAATAAAGCAGCGCTGGGGGCTGTGGCTGAATAAACGCATCCCACCTAACAATCAAGTTACCCTTACCCATAAGAGCATCTTTATTCTGCCCAGTGGATTTGGCCTTGCTTGGTTTGTACTTATTTGTGTGCTGTACCTTTTCGGGACTAATTATCAAAACAACTTAGTCATTGGGTTAAGTTTATTGCTGGCAAGTGTGCTGCATACTTGCATCATCTACAGTTATAAAAACTTGGCAGGGCTGACCTTAACCTCGCAAATACCGCCTGAAACACATGCCAACCAAAACATCGCATTTCCGGTAAGCTTATCCAGTAAGATTAATAAAAATAATAGTCATACTAGCCACCAGCAAATTTGTCTAAATTTTGCTGAGCAACGCCATATTCGCTTGACCGAAGTTGATGATTCAACCAATGCCACCATCGCATTTTCTCCTCAAGCGCGCGGCCAGTTTAATCCAGGCCGGATACAGGTGTCATCCAACTTCCCTTTAGGACTGTTTCGTACCTGGTCATATGTTGATCTAGATATAAACCATATTATTTATGCCGAACCACTCAACACCCAAGTGTCACTGACAAGTTTAGATGACGATAACACGAGTGAGTTTGACCACGGTAAACTGCAACCTGGGGTTGATGATTACAAAGGCTTAAAAACTTATGTTGAAGGTGAGTCGTTAAAACAAGTTGCATGGAAACAGTGGGCTCAGGGCCGCGGCATGCTAACCAAAGAATTTGCTCAACCAGAAGGTAAACCTGTATGGCTAAGTCTTGATGACACCCAAGGCACTAATATTGAGCAAAAGCTAAGTAAACTCGCATGGCAAGTTAACACCTTATCTCAAGCTCAGCAGGTCTTTGGTTTAGCACTGCACAAACATGTAATAGAACAGGACAGTGGTGAAGCACATCGAAAACAATGCCAGCAGCTAATCGCTTTGTATGCCAAATCAACATATGGAGGTGCAGATGAAAATTAAAAAATCAGCGCCTCAAACTGCAAACTCAAATGAATTATTTAACGATGATTTTAATGAGAACATCAGCCGTAATACCCTATTTTGGCTGTTGCTCACCAATGTTTTAGTGTTATCTCCTCTCTATCAAGATGCCACGCTGTGGAGCATTGGCATTTGCGCTATTTGTTTTGTCTGGCGTGTGGGCATTTATTTAGGTAAAGTCGCCGCACCACCTAGGTTACTCGTCACTAGCCTAGCCATAGGCGCTGCCACCACTCTTGCTTTAGTGGCTAAAGAGATTGGTATGCTCAATGCGCTAGTCAATCTGTTACTACTCGGTTATGCCCTTAAATATATAGAAATGCGCCAAATTCGAGACGTAAAAGTCGTCGTGTTGGTGGGTTACTTCTTAATTGCATTTGCGCTGCTTGAGCGCCAAGGAATGTTGGATGCTGTACACCTATTATTCGTCTGTATCATTAATGCCTGTGTATTAATCAGCGTATATCAACACAGCAGCAGAAAAGTAAACTTATCCTTTGGTTTTAAAGTCTTTTTACAAAGCCTGCCACTCGCATTACTTCTATTTGTCGTATTCCCACGCCTGCCGCCACTATGGTTAGCTCCGAGTATGAAAAATGCCACTACTGGCATATCAGATGAGATATCGCTAGGCGATATTAGTAAGCTAACACGCTCACCAGCTCTTGCATTTAGAGTCGGGTTTGATAATGAAAGTACTAACCTAACAAAAACACAGCTTATTCCTAATCAACAGCTATATTGGCGAGCTTTGGTTATGGAAGAATATAATGGAAGTACTTGGAAACAGGCTAATGACAGGAAAAACCAACAACTTAAAATTTATGGCGAAAGACCGAGCCGTCCACTACCTGATAGTGAACAAATGCAGAATCCACTGGATTACCAAGTCATCACAGAGCCAACCTTTCAGAAATGGTTATTTGGTTTAGACCAAGCGTACTCGCCTACCGAAAATGTAGTAGAAATGAGTGATTTTAGGTTGTTCTCTTTGCGTAATATCGATCAACGTTTTAGCTATCGAGTAACCTCTTACCCAAACAGCAAATTAGAAACTGAATTATCACCGCAGGCAAAACGAATTAATTTAACTTTACCTAGTAAAACAAATCCCAGAACTCAAGTTTTGGCGCAACAATTTGCCCAAGACTACCCCAACCCAGTCAATCGTATTAATGCAATGATGCGATATTTTACTGAGCAACCTTATTTTTATACCCTGAGCCCGCCTCCGATAGGTAGCAATCAAGTGGATGATTTTTTGTTTGATAACAAAGCAGGGTTTTGCTCCCACTATGCCTCTGCATTAGTGTTTATGGCTCGCTCAAGTGGCATTCCAGCTCGTATGGTCGCAGGCTATCAGGGCGGTGAATACAACCCTAAAGCCGGTTACTACAGCATCTATCAATATATGGCGCATGCGTGGACCGAAGTCTGGTTTGAAGGACAAGGCTGGGTAAGATTTGATCCAACCGCTATGATTGCACCCGATAGAATTTTAGATGGTTTCGATGCCATGTTTACCGGTCAAGATAGCTACTTGCAAGACAGCCTATTTACCAGTTTACGAGTAAAAGAAATTCCTTGGCTTAACGATATTCGTTTGCAAATTGCCAGTTTAGATTTCTATTGGAGCGTTTGGGTACTAGGGTTTGATGAAGAGCGTCAACAACAAGTGCTCAGTGAACTGCTAGGGGAAGTTAATACCAGTAAAATGATCATATTAATGATCATTAGCTTTAGCATTATTGCTTTAGTGATTGCCTATTATGCGGGTGTGTTTAACTTAAGTCCCAAGCAAGATCCCATCATCAAACGCTATAATCTGATTTGCGCTAAGTTCGCTAAGAAAGGTTATCAACGAGAAACTATGCCACCACAGGCATTTGCAAGTTTTATCCACCAAGCTGTTCATCAAGAGCAACCACAATTAGCCGCTGATTTTGACAAGATGACAGAGCACTTTATTGCACTGCAATACCAACAATTGAGTGACAAGCAGATTGAACAACATCAAACCTTGTTTAAACGCTACTTTAGGAAAGTAAAAATGGGGGTGTAGGGTTAACTCTTTAATTATTAGCTTTATTCATTTGAATAAGATCAACGTCGTGGCGCTTCGCCCACACCAGACGAAAGGGAAACAACAGCATTTCCCTTCTCGACATCCCTTGCCGCCCCTACGAAATTGCTCTGAAAAGCGAGCAAGCCTCATGCTTATTCGAAAATAGCTAACGCTTTAGAAAGGCCGTCCATGGCCAACTAAAGCTAGCCTGACGTCCTGTCAGGCTTACGCTATTCTCATAACAAAGAGTCTTCAACGCATTTCAGCAATTTCAATGGGGACATGTTTGACCGGCAGGTTCATTTGTTTAGTTAAAGCCTAAATAGAATTTTTTAAAACTGTGAATGTTCAATTTGAATATAGGTAAGCAAGAAAATTGCGTGAGTCTAGCCATGGATGCGTGAGTCTAGCCATGGATGGCTAGCTAGCTTTCGAGGGGAAGGGACGCCCCATCGTAAGCGTTAGTGATTTTAGTAGCTTGCCGAAGCAGTCTACAAGCAAAGTTAAACGCTATGAATATCTCCATTGGAAGTTTCGCTTTTTAAACTTCGTTGGAGCGGGTGGGTGTTCCAAGAGGGAGTTGCCGCTCACTCCCTTTTGGTCGGGTGTGGGTGGAAAACCCACGATCTTAATCCAAACAGAGTTTGGAAATACAGTAGATCAACTTCTGAATAAATGAATCTCGTTTATACAGTACATTTCTAATAGAGTGTTTATTAATCAATAGCTTTGCTACAGCAAGGTTTTAATTATAGGTTTATTATATGTGTGGGCGCTAAAATTAATGAGGTCAGAATAAACTAAACTCATGACCTATTTAACCAGCCTTATCCACTCCCCCTACTACCCAAACTGACACATACTTAAGCAAGCAAAACTCATCCCTTTTGCTTGCTATTTTAGCGTTTAAACTCTCTATCCAATAAAAGCCTTTCAAACCTAATAACAACCTCTTAGAATGGTTTTTATCATCAGTTGCCGAGTCAGTAATGCTTAGATTAATTCAATCAAATCAGATGGAAGTGCTGTCTGAACAGCTTTCTAAAATGTTAGCTATTCCCCTTGATAATGCTAACTTACTGGCAAACGAACATATCTTGGTTCAAAGCCCTGGTATGTCGACTTGGCTGCGTTTAGAAGTGGCTAAATACAATGGTATTGCAGCAGCCCTTTCCTTTCCGCTGCCGTCGAGCTTTACTTGGCAACTGTGTCATGAATTATTACCTGATGTCCCCAAAGATAATGCCTTTACCAAAGCAGCCATGACGTGGAAGTTAATGGACTTATTGCCAAGGTTATTAACCGATGAAGACTTTGCTCCACTTGACGCTTATCTTACGCCAGAACTTAAATCAGAGCAGGCACCAGAGCAGGCACTTCAACAAGCCAATGAATCTGTCTCTAATTCAAATACTGTTCCTCAAAGTGACAGTTTAACCATGCTGTCAATTAAGCATCAGCAGCACTTTGATGCGATGAAGCTATATCAATTGTGCGGTCGTATCGCCGATATTTTTGACCAATACTTAGTGTATCGCCCAAGTTGGATTTTAGGTTGGGAGCAAAACGAGCATCCGATTAAGCTCGAACAAAACCAGTTATGGCAGCCTAAGCTTTGGCGAGCTTTGATTGAATACAACCAAAATGAGATTAATGGCAGTCAGTATCACCGTGCCAACCTCCATCAAGAGTTGATTTCTGCGCTACAAAATCCGCAAACCGTGATTGGCTCATTGCCTGAACGTTTGTTTGTTTTTGGTATTTCGTCAATGCCGCCGCAAACCCTTGAAGTGCTTTATCACCTAGCTGAGCGTATTGAAGTCATCATGTTTTCATTAAGCCCTTGTCAGCATTACTGGGGCGATATTATCGACCCTAAAGCCCGCGCTCGAATGGCGCTGCAGTATGCTGATAAAAAACAATTAGGTGAGCAGTGGGAAGAAAAGCTTGAAGTGGGTAATCCTATTTTAGCCAATAACGGCAAGATGGGGCGTGAGTTACTGGACTTGATGCTGGAACTACCTGAAGCCCATACTGATTTTAGTTATGACTGTTTTATCGAGCCTGAACAATCGAGCGATGAGTTAAGTCTTCTTACAGGCTTGCAGTACGACATACTGCAGATGGAAACGTTAGGTGAACCATTAGGTCCTGATGCGCACTTCTATCAAAATACCGAGGCTCGACGCACATTGTTACCGAGCGATGACTCCATCACATTAAGAAGCTGTCATAGCCCGCTTAGGGAAGTTGAAACCCTCCACGACCATTTATTATCCTTGCTGTCGAGCCATGATGATTTACTTGCAAAAGACATCGTCGTCATGATGCCAGATGTAGCCGCTTACGCGCCTTATATCGATGCTGTTTTTGGCACCAGCAACAGCCAATCGAGTCAACATTCAGGCAATTATTATATTCCTTACGCCATCGCAGATAGAGGTGCAGCGCAAGAGTCGCCACTGATTAACAGCTTTTTAAATCTGCTCAATATCAATCAAAGTCGATTCGGGCTCACTGACATTATCAGCATTCTGGAAGTCCCAGCAATTTTACGTAAATTTCAGCTTGATGATGACGGTTTACAGCTTATCCGCCGCTGGCTAGATGATGCAAATGTTCGCTGGGGACGTAATGAGCAAACCCGTATTCAGCAAGGTGTACCAGGCTTTAATCAAAATTCATGGGCATTCGGGATCAGCCGACTTATTCAAGGCTATGCGTTTAATGATGACTCAGCCATTTATCACGACACATTACTTGTTAAAGGTGTTGAAGGTCAGTCTGCTCAGACTTTGGGTTACCTACTTAACTTTTTAGAAGCCATTGATGAATATCAGCTGCAACTTGCAAGCCCTTGTCCAACACTTGAGCGAATTGAGCAATTGCACGCGTTACTCGACATCTTTTTTGAAGCCGATGACGACGAGCGTGAGCAAGTGCAAACCATACGTGAAGCACTTAATGCACTAAAAGATGAACTCACAGGTGCTGGTCACTTTGGCGAGCTTGATATTGAAGTGCTTAAACAGTGGTTTAATCAACGCTTAAATGAATCTCGTGTTGGCCAGCGCTACCTTGCTGGTAGTGTGAATTTTTGTACCTTAATGCCAATGCGCTCCATTCCTTTTAAAGTGGTGTGCTTATTAGGAATGAATGATGGTGTTTATCCACGCGTACAACACCCTGTCGGATTCGATTTAATGGCTCACAACGGCGCGATTAAAGGCGACCGTTCACGTCGATTAGATGACAGATACTTGTTTTTAGAGGCGTTATTATCAGCAAGACAACAACTTTACATTAGTTACATTGGTCACTCTGAACGCGATAATGCTGAGCGCATTCCATCGATGTTGGTATCAGAGTTAATCGAATACTATCAATTGTGTTATTTCGCTGACGACCAGTTGATTGATGACATCAACACTGACCGTAGCCAAATTAGTCATGATGAAGCAGACCAGGCAATTATTAATCATTTAATTGTCCAGCAACCGTTACAGCCTTTTGACCCTAAGCTATTTCAGCAGTCAGCAGCTTCTAATACCATCAATACCTTACAGCAAAGTTATAACTATCAATGGTGTCCGCCTTTAAAAGGCAGCACTGCTGGACAAGGTAAATTTATCAGCCCTGATCAGGCAATCACTGCCGACTTACAAACCGACAGCATTAACGATTTAGCTAATAGCGATTTACAGCACTCTTTAGAACACTCTTTACCACATACAGTCGTCGAGTTGTCTGCTTTATTACGTTTTTTCAGAAACCCTGCACAATTCTTTTTTAATCGCAGTTTAAAAGTAGATTTTAACTTACGCATTCAGGCAGACGATAATGATGAGCCTTTCGGATTAGATTCTCTTGAACGATATAAACTGCAATCGTCTTT
The DNA here is from genome assembly GCF_009663145.1 of Shewanella sp. TC10. Lineage (GTDB taxonomy): Bacteria > Pseudomonadota > Gammaproteobacteria > Enterobacterales > Shewanellaceae > Shewanella. Next base: position 39,306 of record NZ_VKHR01000013.1, on the reverse strand, counting down.
ATTAGATAGCGCCATATCCCATCAACTAGAGCATGCTGATATTGAATTTATTGCCCAGCTTAAAGCTAGCGGCGAACTACCAATGCAGCCATTTGATGACCTCTTATTGAATCAGTATCAAAAAGATATAGCCCCACTCATCAGCCGTGTGCAATATCTAATGGGGGAAAACCCCAAGACATTAGAAATTGATATTAACTTAGCATTTGATGACATCGAATTTAATCAGCAAATCATAAAGGTCACTGTAGAAGGTCGAATTGATGATATCTACGCTAAAGGGCAAGTGAATTACCGTCCAGGCACAGCCCATGGCCGCGACTTTTTGCGGGTGTATTTACGCCACCTTTGTTTAAATGCCGCAGGTATTGAGAAAAACAGTTACCTGTTAGATATTGGTCATTTCCATGCTTTCACTGCAATTAAGCCTGATGCGGCGCATCTTCTACTGCTGCAGTTCGTTCAAGGCTACTTTAATGGCCAGACACAACCGCTATGCTTTATGCCCCGCACAGCTTTGGCCTATGTTGAAGCCGAAGGGGATCATATTGAAAAGCTCCATCAAGCTCAAAGCCAATGGCTTGATGAGCAAACTGAATTTGGCGAAGGTAACGATCCGCACAATAAGCGCTTATTCAGCTTCCCTGATGACTTTACTGAGCAAGGTTTTGGTCACACCGCAGAGCAACTGCTAAAACCTATGCTCAGTGTTTATCACAAAGGTACCTTAGCTGAACTTGATGAATACATTAATGAAATTGTCAGCGTAAATGAGATTGTCAGCGTAAATGAAAAAAATGCCCAATCTAACGCGCAAAAAAATGAGGGGAATAGCTAATGGCAACCGTAACTAAGCTTAACCCTCTTAGCCTACCTTTTGCAGGCACCAGTCTGATTGAGGCCAGTGCCGGAACAGGTAAAACCTATACGATTTCAGGCTTATACTTAAGGTTACTTTTAGGTGATGAGCAAAAAGCACCACTGACCTGCGAGCAGATTTTAGTGGTCACCTTTACCAATGCAGCAACTGAAGAATTAAGAGATCGTATTCGTAAACGTATTCAAGTGGCATTTAAATGTTTTATTGGTCTTGAAACTGATGATGAATTTGTAAAAGCACTCTACCAACAAGTGCCAACCTCTGAACGTGCAATCGCCCTAAGACGTTTAGATTTAGCATTAAAATCTCTCGATGAAGCGGCTATTTTTACCATCCACGGATTTTGTCAGCGTATCTTATCGGATATGGCCTTTGAATCATCGCTGTTGTTTGAGTCTGAATTTACCCTCGATGACAGTGAGTTTTTACACCATGCCGTGCGCGACTTTTGGCGCGAGACCTGTTATCCACTTCCTTCGGTTTTAGCCCAAGTCATTGCCAATGAGTTTGGCAGCCCAGATGAACTCGCCAAGCAACTAAGACAGCTGCTAGGGGCAACCCAAGCCCAAACGCCTTTTATTCCAAAAGACTTTAACAAGTTAACCACTGAGCTAACTCAAAGCTTATCGCGATTTAAAATGCGCTGGCCAAGTGAAAATGAAGCCGCGCTGGCTTTACTCCATAGCTTGCCACTTAATGGTGCCCGCTTTGGCAAAAAAGCTGATGACTACCCTAAACTTGCCAGTATGTTTGATAACTTAACTAATTGGGTCGCCTCGCAAGGACAAAACTTACCGCCAGTCAAAGAATTAGAAATGCTGGCACTATCAGGGCTAAAACTCAACAAAGGTGGCGAAATACCCACGCCATCAGAAGCGCCCTTATTAGACCATATTGAGCGTTTATTCGATTTAATTAAGCAGATAAAACCTGCATTTTTAGTGCGTGCAAAAGATGGGATTAAATTACGCTTTGCAATGCAAAAAGCCCAGCGCAATCTAATGACGCCAGATGACTTGTTGATAACATTAGCAGGTGCGCTGCATTCTGATACTAGTCTCTTAGAATCTAATCACATAGAGTCCGGTCTATTAAATGATAAAAGCAGCAATGCGGATTCATCTAAGCAAGCGCAGCTCATATCTGCTCAGCTAGCCAACGCTATTGCCACGCGTTTTCCTGTTGCGCTCATTGATGAGTTTCAAGACACAGATCCATTGCAATTTGCTATATTTTCGGCGATTTACCAGCAAAAGCAGTCATTAGACAAGCTCAGCTTATTAATGATTGGCGACCCGAAACAGGCCATTTATGCGTTTCGAGGAGCTGACATTCACACTTATATCAGCGCTCGTAAACAAACCCAATCTCATTATAATCTTGAGACCAATTACCGTTCATCCACTGCATTGGTCAATGGTGTCAATCAACTCTTTAGTCAACACAGCGACCCATTCATCAGCAGTGCAATACCCTATGATGTGGTCAATACCCCCAAAAGTGCTGACAATAAGTTACTCATTGAAGCCAGTGGTGATGCCTCTGCGCTGCGAATAAAATTATTGTCAGAAGATGAGTCAGGATTAAATAAAGCCACTGGCCGAAAGCTTTTAGCCGCCGATGCTGCAGCTGAAATCAAACGCTTGTTAACGGAATCTCAAACCGGTGTTTGCTACATGAATACCAGTAAAGGCGAGCCAAAAGCATTAGTGGCAAAAGATATTGCAGTGTTAGTGCGCGATCGCAACGAAGCGGCGGTAATGAAACAAGCATTAAGCCAGCGCAATATCGGCGCAGTTTTTTTAAGCCGCGATAGCGTGTTCAAAACCCAAGAAGCATTTGAACTGGCCATTATATTACGCGCCCTTGCCAATCCTAAAGATGAGCGAAGCCTGCGTGCAGCCATGGCATCTGAACTTATGGGTTACAGTGCAATTCAAATTCATCAATTTAATCAGGATGAAGAACAGCGCCAAGACTTACTGGATAAATTTGCCCACTGGCATCAGTTATGGTCTCGACATGGGATCATGCCAGCCCTCTTGTCCTTAGCCAGTGAAACTCAGCTAATTAAGCGCTTTTTAGCTAAGCAGCATGTGCACGCTCAAAAAGTGGCTCAAAACAGCGCCGATGCTATTGCAACAGACGAGCAGGCAACTGAAATAGAAAGCGGCGAGCGCCGTTTAACCGACTTTCGCCATTTATCAGAGCTATTACAGCAAAAAGCCACTGAACTTGATGGCAGTAGTGCATTGATAAATTGGTTTGAACAACAACTTATCGAAGGACAAGGCAGTGACGAGCAACAATTAAGACTCGAAAGTGAGCAAAACCTAGTACAAATCGTCACGATTCATAAAAGTAAAGGTCTTGAGTATCCCGTGTGTTTTGTGCCCTTTACCAGTCTCGCCCGCGATAACCGCCGCAAACCAACGCCAATGCTTTACCATCAAGACGAGCAACTTATCTGGGATGTTGAAGCGACCAAAGAAGGTTGGGAGCAATACAAGCAAGAAAATCTTGCTGAAGATTTACGCTTACTCTACGTGGCACTGACTCGCCCTGTGTATGTGTGTTATTTGTATATCGCTAACCATAGCCGCATGTTAAAAGCTGGCATTAGCAGTCAACTATTTGAAACCGCTATAGGCTACTTACTGGGCGTGACGACTAAAGAATGCGACTTTGAGCAATTATCCTTACATGCTAAAAAGCTCACCAAAGACAGTGAAGGTAAGCCCATTGACGCCATCAGCATAACTGAAGTTAATGAGATAGATGAGTCAGCGTTAGTTGATATCGATGAAACGCAAACCGAACTCGCTGCTAAAACGCTAAAGCGGGATTATCATACGCCTTGGCGGGTAGGCAGTTATTCAGGGTTAGTGAAACATCTTGCCCATGAAAAAGTCGCCCCAGGTGCCGACGATGAAGACTTTAGCCAAGAGTTACAGCCCCAATTTGAGCCAAGTTCAGAGCAAAATCCATTTGATACCGAGGCAGAAGAAAACGCCATTAATCGTTTCACTTTTGAGCGTGGTGCCAATGCTGGTAGCTTCATGCATTTAGTGATGGAGCTATTTGATTTTACACAGGCAGGATCAGAGTTACCTGAAGCACTAGAAAAAGCCATGGACCAATATGGTTTTGATAAAGAGATCTGGACAGAAACATTAACCGAATGGTATCAGCAAATTCTGCATACACCGCTATTAACGGGCTTCATCGACTGTGACCAAGCCTTGCTGAATGCGAATAACCAGGTCATGAGCTTGAGTGAATTAACCGAAAAACAAAAGTTGGTTGAAATGGAGTTTTATCTGCCAATTAATCAACTAAAGGCCCAGCAGTTAAATCAGTTATTAACTCAGTATGGCTATGATGCCGGACTGGATTTTGATGAGCTTCAGGGCATGTTAAAAGGCTTTATTGATTTAACCTTTGAATACAATGGCCGATTCTACATCGCCGATTATAAATCTAACCATTTAGGCAACAACTTATCCCAGTACACAGTTACAGCGATGGGCGATGCGATAAGTAGTCATCGCTATAATCTTCAGTACATCTTGTACACCTTAGCTCTGCACCGCTATTTATCATTACGAATGCCAAGCTATCATTATCAAACTCATATTGGTGGGTGTTTCTATTTATTTTTACGTGGCATGAGCCCAAGCGAGCCACAGTCTGGGGTATTTTATGACAAACCGCCTCAAGCATTAATTGAACAATTAGATCGACTATTTAATTCTTCTATAGAACAAGCTTCTATGGTTCAAGGCGCCTCACCAGAATCAAGAGCACCAACGGAGTCAGCATCATGAGTCAACTACTCCAACTGAGCGCACCAATAAAAGATTTGTTAAAGCACTGGCAGCAACAAGGTTTAATTACCCCACTTGACCGTCATTTCGCATTAGAAATGACCAAGATGCAAAGCCGCAGCCATTTGCATGGAAATGGGAATGGAAATACGCCAACTCAAGTCAAAGATGATGACTTTTTATTATTGATTTGCGCGCTACTGAGCCAGCAGCTTTCGAGCCAACATAGCTGCTTAGTGATTAACAGTATTGATTTAGCCAATCCATTTTGTGAGCAGCAGCCTTTATGTCAAATCACAGTCAATCATCAGCAGTTAATGCTCGCGATTGCAGAGTTAACTTGTATCGGTGAGCCAAATGAAAACGCGCCATTAATCATTGAACATGGCCGGTTATATTTGAACAAGTATTACCACTTCGAGACACAGGTCGCCGAGCGTTTAAATCACATGGCCACAATTGACTTAGCTGTTGATACTCAAGTTTTACCCGCTTACTTGAATGATTTATTTGATGAAGCTAGCCCAGCACAAGCGCCTCAAAAGATTAACTGGCAAAAAGTGGCCACCGCAACCGCATTAACTAAAGCGCTGGCGGTGATTACTGGCGGCCCAGGTACAGGTAAAACCACCACAGTCACTAAACTGCTATTACTGTTACTCACACAAGAGGCGCTAACCATTCGTCTCGTGGCGCCAACAGGTAAAGCGGCAGCGAGGTTAAGTGAATCGATTAAAGCCTCAAAGTCACGTTTACTCGCTCAAGTCAGTCAAACAGGTAAACCTGAATTAGTCGCAGCGCTGAACAACATTCCTGAAGAGGCGGCGACCTTACATCGATTGTTAGGCGTGATCCCCAATTCCCATGCCTTTAGACACAATAAAGACAACCCACTTAGATTAGATTTATTGGTCGTCGATGAAGCATCTATGGTCGACTTACCTATGATGCACAAATTGTTAAATGCCCTACCCTCTAAAGCAAGGTTGATACTCTTAGGGGATCAAGACCAATTAGCTTCGGTGGAAGCTGGCGCAGTACTCGCCGATATTTGTTCAGGCCTTGCCAATACGCAACTAGATTCAGCAAGTCATGAGGCGCTTAACCGAAATCAGCGACTACAACCATGGCGCATGCGGTACTCGAGCCAGCAAGCCCAATTACTTGCACAACTTACAGGTGAAGCCACCCAGCAGTTTGTGCATCAACAACCTATGATTGGTGATAGCCTGTGTATGCTTATGCACAGTCATCGCTTTAAAGGTGATGCAGGTATTGGCCTGTTGGCCACCGCTGTAAACAGTGTTGATATCAGCGGTATTCGCCGAGAGTGGCAGTTTGGCCATCAAGAGCTCACATGGATTGAGCACCAAACTGAAGGTCAAAGCTTACAGCTATTACAAGCTTCTGTTGCCGCCTACAGTCAATACTTGCAAATGGTGCTGGATAATCATCACCAATTTGAGCAAGGTGCTAACACTGCTGTTCATGGCGCGGCTGACATTATCGACAGCTTTAACCAATTCCGTATTTTGTGTGCTATGCGTTCAGGTGAGTTTGGCGTTGATGGCATGAACCTCGCCATTACTAATGTGCTTAAACAAAATCACTGGATAAAACCCACCCAAGAGTTTTACCTTGGAAGACCTATCATTATTCAAAGCAACGATTACAACTTAGGTTTGTTTAATGGTGATATTGGACTGATTTTACAAGATGAGCTTAAGCCAGAACGACTCATGGCCTACTTCATCAAAGCTGATGGCAGCTTACTTAAAGTACAACCTGCACGTTTACCGCAACATGACAGTTGTTTTGCGATGACCGTACATAAAAGCCAAGGCAGTGAGTTTGAACAAGTGGCGTTTGTTTTGCCACAAAAGCCCAGTAATGCGCAATGGCAACTACTGACCAAAGAGCTGGTTTACACCGCGATTACGCGCGCTAAAGAGCACTTTATCTGTTTAGGCTCACCTTATGTGTTCGAAAGAGCATGTAAGCAAGTGACTTCAAGAGCATCAGGCTTGGCGTTAAGGCTATGGGGAGAAGGAAACGAGTCTGGTTAATGTAAACTGTTTACTTCAAAACTGAACCCTTTTAATAAGCATTTCGTACATTTAAACCAACAAATAATGGCGGAGTGCTTATGTTTTCCTTTTTTAAAACTAATCCTATTAATAAGCTTGAAAAACAGTACTCAATACTTTTAGAGAAAGCCATGCACGCTCAAAGAAACGGAGATATTAGAAGCTACTCGAATTTAACTGCAGAAGCAGAAGAAGTGCTTAAAAAAATACAAATTCTTGAAGCTGAAAACGTATGATCTGAGTTTGAATGGTTGATGTTTATAAAGCCCATATTTAACTTATTCATTTCAAATAAAGTTACATCGAAGAAATTTGAATCCCAGTGTAAGTGCGGCTGTGACCGTCCATGACATGGACGTCATGGCCGAGCTTTCAGGGATGAACTTGCAGCATGTCACAGTCGTACTTACACAATAGCCTGCGGCAGGCATTAGATTAACTTGAAGGAATGAACTTAAATAAACCTGCCAGTATCAAAGAATTTAAGAAGTAAAAAACAATAAAAACCTTTAACGTTTAAGGCAATTAATTTAATTCCATGAAATTAACTAAAAACCTTCCCTATTTTTCTTAAAAGTAAAAGGTTAAAAATAATCTTATTGCTAACCTTTTATAAAATATAGCTAAATAAGCTAGGTATTAAACAAGTTTAAACCTAGCTTTTAAAAACTATCTCCGGGTATTCTCACCCAACCTTCCATCAATACTCTTGCACTTCGACTCATACTGGCTTTGTTAACTTGCCAGTTGTCATCAGCCCACGTTGCTTCTGCGCCGACTTTGAGTGTGCCAGACGGATGACCAAACACCACTTGAGTTCGTGGTATGCCACCAGCTGCTAGGTTAACTAATGAGCCTTCAATTGCAGCAGCCGTACCTATCGCAACAGCTGCAGTCCCCATCATCGCATGGTGTAATTTACCCATGGATAATGCGCGCACTTGTAAGTCAATATCTGTGTTTGCAATCGCTTTACCACTTGATGAGGTGTAATCACTAGGGGCTGATACAAAGGCTATTTTAGGTGTATGTTGACGAGCAGCGGCTTCATCAATGTGATTGATTAATCCCATTTGCACTGCTCCGTGGGCACGCAGCATTTCAAAAAATGCTAACGCTTGTGGATCGCTATTAACATCATCTTGCAGCTCATTACCTTGATAACCAATATCAGCGGCATTAACAAAAATAGTAGGAATACCAGCGTTGATCATAGTGGCTTTAACTGACTCCACGCCTTTGGCGCGAAACTCAGGAATAGACTGTGGCAGCACTAACTCATCAACCACATTGCCAGTAGGAAACATGGCTGCATCAGCATCAGCTGGCGCCATGAACTCCACCAGCACTTCAGCTGCAGGGAAAGTCACTCCATCGAGTTCAAAATCACCGGTTTCTTGCACTTCACCATTGGTCATTGGTACATGGGCAATAATGGTTTTATTAATATTAGCTTGCCAAATACGAACGACAGCAATGCCATTTTGTGGAACACGGCTCGTATCCACTAAACCATTTGAAATAGCGAATGACCCAACCGCAGCAGTTAAATTGCCGCAATTTCCACTCCAATCTACGAAGGGTTTATCAATGGCCACTTGTCCGAAAAGGTAATCTACATCGTGATCTTCTTGGGTGCTTTTAGAAAGAATGACAGTTTTACTGGTACTTGAAGTTGCGCCGCCCATACCGTCAGTTTGTTTACCATATGGGTCTGGGCTGCCAATCACTCTTAGCAAAAGTGCATCACGGGCAGCACCCGCAACTTGAGCTGCTTGGGGTAAATCAGTTAAATTGAAAAATACCCCTTTACTGGTGCCGCCACGCATATAAGTGGCAGCAATCTTTACTTGAGGTGTTTGTGGCGCTGATTGTGGAGAATGTGTCTTATTTTCCATAGACATACTAATTCCTACTCGAATTATTTTGTTCAATCAAAATGGGCTAAATACTCAATAAAAAAGCGCGAAACCTTGCTTTATAGCTTATATTTCGCGCTTTTACACGAGTTCAGGTTAGTTAGCTAAAACGTTACTGGTTACCTTCAAGAAAATCCTGCGCAAAGCGCTGTAAGATCCCACCAGCTTCGTAAACTGAGACTTCTTCAGCGGTATCTAAGCGACATTTCACAGGCACTTCAACGGTTTCACCGTTCGCTCGATGAATAATAAGCGTAAGCTGTGCACCAGGTGTACGCTCGCCCATTACATCAAAGGTTTCAGTGCCATCAATCCTGTATGTGTGGCGGGTTTCACCATTAATAAACTCAACAGGCAAGACCCCCATTCCCACTAAGTTAGTGCGATGAATTCGCTCAAAGCCTTCAGCAACAATCACTTCAACCCCAGCTAAACGAACGCCTTTTGCAGCCCAGTCACGGCTTGAGCCTTGACCGTAATCTTTACCCGCGACAATCACTAGTGGCTGCTTTCGGTCCATATAGGTTTCAATGGCTTCCCACATCCGACTTACCTGACCTTCAGGTTCAATACGGGCAAGTGATCCTTGCTTAACTTGGTCGTTTTCTTGCACCATTTCATTAAGCAATTTCGGGTTAGCAAACGTGGCACGCTGCGCTGTTAGATGATCGCCTCGGTGAGTCGCATAAGAGTTAAAGTCTTCTTCAGGTAGCCCCATTTTGTCTAGGTAAGCACCTGCAGCACTGTCGAGCATAATCGCATTTGATGGCGATAAATGATCGGTAGTGATGTTGTCACCTAATACCGCTAATGGACGCATGCCTTTCATTGTGCGCTCACCCGCTAATGCGCCTTCCCAGTATGGAGGACGACGAATATAAGTGCTCTGCGGACGCCACTCATATTGTGGGTCAATCTTTAATGAAGAGCCCTCTTTTGTAGAGCCACTTCCGTACTCGACTTTAATATCGAACATAGGCTCATACACTTTGCGAAACTGTTCAGGTTTAACGCTTTTTGCAATCACAGCATCTATTTCAGCATCCGATGGCCATAAATCTTTAAGGCGAATATCGTTACCTTCGCTATCTTTACCCAGTACGTCCTTCTCAATATCAAAACGAATCGTACCTGCAATCGCATAAGCGACGACTAATGGCGGTGAGGCTAAAAAGGCTTGTTTTGCATATGGATGAATGCGGCCATCGAAATTACGATTACCTGAAAGCACAGCAGTGGCATATAAATCGCGCTCTATCACCTCTTGCTGGATAACTGGGTCAAGTGCCCCGCTCATGCCATTACATGTAGTACAAGCAAAACCAACAATACCAAAGCCTAAAGCTTCAAGCTCAGGCAATAAATTGGCTTCTTCAAGGTATAGTTGCACCGCTTTAGAGCCTGGTGCCAATGAGGTTTTAACCCAAGGTTTACGAGTTAACCCTTTTGCATTTGCGTTACGGGCAAGTAAGCCAGCAGCAATCACGTTGCGTGGATTTGAGGTGTTAGTGCAGCTAGTAATTGCGGCAATAATACAGGCGCCATCAGGCATTAAACCGGCTTCGTTTTCTACTTTCCCACTGATCCCTTTAGCGGCTAAATCAGCAGTAGAAACACGACGGTGAGGATTAGATGGACCTGCAATGTTACGACCTACAGATGATATATCAAACTGTAATACACGCTCATATTCTGCGTTCGTTAATGTGTCCGCCCATAAGCCATTGGCTTTGGCATAGGTTTCAACTAACTCAACTTGCTCGTCATCACGTCCGGTCAGCTTTAAATAATCGATGGTTTTATCATCGATATAGAACATGGCGGCTGTAGCACCAAATTCTGGTGTCATGTTCGAGATGGTCGCGCGATCGCCTAAGGTCAGATTTGCTGCGCCTTCGCCAAAAAACTCAAGGTAAGTCGATACCACTTTTTGTTCACGCAAAAACTCGGTAATAGCGAGAACAATATCGGTCGCGGTGATGCCTGGTTGGCGCTCACCGATAAGTTCAACACCCACAATATCCGGTAGACGCATCCAAGATGGACGACCTAACATAACGCTTTCAGCCTCTAAGCCACCGACACCAATAGCAATAACCCCTAACGCATCCACATGTGGTGTATGACTGTCGGTACCCACTAAGGTATCAGGAAATGCAACGCCTTCACGGGCTTGCACCACTGGCGACATTTTCTCAAGATTGATTTGATGCATAATGCCGTTACCCGGCTGGATCACATCAATGTTTTCAAAGGCTGTTTTAGTCCAATTAATAAAATGGAAACGGTCATCGTTACGTCTATCTTCAATGGCCCGGTTTTTCTCGAAGGCATCTTTCTCAAAACCAGCATGCTCCACAGCTAACGAATGATCCACAATAAGCTGTGTAGGAACAACTGGATTGACTTTAGATGGGTCACCGCCCTTTTCAGCAATTGCGTCCCGTAAACCAGCTAAATCAACTAATGCGGTTTGGCCTAAAATATCATGGCAGACCACACGTGCAGGGTACCAAGGGAAATCTAAATCGCGTTTGCGCTGGATAATTTGTTTGAGTGAATCGGTCAGTGTTTCAGGTGAGCAGCGACGTACTAAATTCTCGGCATAAACACGAGAAGAATAAGGCAGTTTTTCAAAAGCTCCAGGCTCAATATCATTGATTGCAGCTTGTGTATCAAAGTAATCAAGCGATGAACCCGCAAGCGGTTTTCTATAGTTAGCGTTCATAACTACATCCATTGTTATTTGTTTTATGTAGGCAAATCTTAAGTGACAAAGCGGAGCTAAAAGTTAACGAAAAGATTTGCTAAAAGATTGACGAAAAAGGCTAACGCAGTGTCGTTAGCCTTTTAAGGTTTATCTTTCGCTAATTGGCGTCACGGTGCGTGGTTCAGACCCAGTGTAATCAGCACTTGGTCGGATAATACGGTTGTTTGAACGTTGCTCCATCACATGTGCAGCCCAACCTGTTAAGCGAGAGCACACAAAAATCGGTGTGAATAGCTTAGTTGGAATGCCCATGAAGTGATACGCAGAGGCATGGAAGAAGTCAGCATTACAGAAGAGTTTCTTGGTATCCCACATGAACTCTTCACACGCCACTGAAATGTCGTACAAGCTAGTGTCGCCATTCTCTTGTGCAAGCTTTTCTGACCAAGCTTTAATGATCACGTTACGTGGATCTGAAGTGCGGTAAATCGCATGACCAAAGCCCATGATTTTTTCTTTACGCTCTAGCATGCCAGCCATTTGTGTTTTGGCATCAGCTGGTGAAGTAAACTGTTGGATCATATCCATCGCTGCTTCGTTTGCGCCGCCATGAAGTGGGCCACGTAACGTACCAATCGCACCAGTAATACATGAATACATGTCAGATAACGTTGATGCACATACACGCGCCGTAAAGGTTGATGCATTGAACTCATGTTCAGCGTATAGAATTAACGATACGTCCATCACTTTACGGTGCTGCTCTGATGGGGTTTCACCGCGTAATAGCTTCAAGAAATGACCGCCAATGGTGTCTTCATCAGTGACACAATCAATTTCTACGCCTTCATGAGAGAATTTATACCAGTAACACATGATGGCAGGGAAAGCAGCAAGCAGACGATTAGCTGCAGTGTTTTGCTCTGTAAAATCGACTTCTGGCTCAAGGTTACCTAAAAATGAACAACCCGTGCGCATCACATCCATTGGATGAGCGTCAGCTGGAATACGTTGCAGAACTTCTTTTAGTGCTTGTGGTAAGTCTCGTTGCGCTGTCAGTGCTGCTTTATAAGTTTCTAACTGATCTAGGGTCGGTAGTTCACCGTTGAATAATAAGTAGGCGACTTCCTCGAAAGTGGCATTTTCAGATAAATCCGCCACATCATAACCGCAATAAGTTAAACCAGAACCTGATTTACCCACAGTACATAATGCCGTTTCACCTGCGCTTTGACCACGAAGGCCTGCGCCACTTAATTTCTTGTCTACCATAATGATGTCCTATTCTTTTATGTTTATTTTTGTCGGGTACTTTAGCCGTCATTGGCTCATTAATAACTTATCTGCTTGCTAGAAACTTATATTGTCCCAAAACAATATTTGGCTATTTTTAATACAGGTATTAAGTAAGTCGTTTCTAGCAAAGACAAATGAACCTTTAATGATATTGAGCTAACTTGTCGTTAATCGTTGACTGTTAACGTTATTTGTTTTTACCTTCAGCAAATAAGCTATCTAGCTTTTGCTCATAATCGTGGTAACCCAAGTAATCGTATAAATCCATGCGGGTTTGCATCGTGTCGACAACCGCTTTTTGGTCACCGTCATTTAAAATGGCAGAGTAAACATTTTCAGCGGCTTTGTTCATTGCACGAAAAGCACTTAATGGATAAAGCACCATGTCAGCACCCCACTCACCTAGTTGCTCTTTATTCCACAATTCTGTTTGACCAAACTCAGTGATGTTGGCCAAGATTGGTACGTCTAAGGCTTCTGAAAATGCACGATAATGTTCTTCTGTTTTAACCGCTTCAGCAAATATGCCATCGGCGCCAGCTGCGACATAAGCTTTTGCACGAGCGATTGCGGCATCTAAACCTTCTTGAGCAAATGAGTCTGTACGCGCCATGATGAAAAAGTCAGGATCCGTGCGCGCATCAACTGCAGCTTTAATACGATCGACCATTTCTTCTGTAGAAACGATTTCTTTATTAGGGCGATGACCACAACGCTTTTGCGCAACTTGATCTTCCATATGCACAGCTGCTGCACCGGCTTTTTCCATATCACGTATCGTTTTAGCAATATTAAATGCGCCGCCCCAACCTGTATCGATATCTACCATTAAGGGTAAATCACAAGCTGAAGTGATACGTTGTACATCTACAATCACATCATTTAATGATGTCATGCCTAAATCAGGTAAACCGTAAGAGGCGTTGGCGACACCGCCGCCTGATAAGTAAATGGCTTGGTGACCAATTTGTTTTGCCATCATTGCTGCATAAGCATTGATAGTCCCAACAATTTGCAATGGTTTGTTGTCAGCTAGTGCTTGACGGAATTTTTTGCCTGCGCTCATGATTTCCCTCTCTATTATTTGTTTTTATCTTTATTAATGGCTTAGCTTTTTCATGACTTAGCTCTTTGATAGCTTAACTCTGTGATGATTTAGTTTAGATGGATTAAAATGAAATTTAATCCATTTAAACTGCCATTAAGCTATGTGTTTAAGTGTTATTTACTGCCGATTTGAACCTTGAGCACCTTAAGCACCTTGAGTCTCTAGCTTGGTTTCAATATTGGCTTTAGAATACATAATGTGACGACGCATCAGCATTTCGGCTAATTCTTCATCTCGATTAGAAATGGCTTTCACAATGTGTTTATGTTCATCAAATGCAGTAGTGACACGTGGCCCAGCCATGCCTAATTGAACTCGATACATACGAATAAGATGATACATACCATCTATCAGTACAGAGATGAGGTGCTTGTTTTTACTGCCTAATATGATGCGATAGTGAAAGTCGACATCACCTGCTTCTTGATAATATGACTCGCCTGACTGCACTTCATCAAAATGGCGATTGAGTAATGAATTCAAAGCTGCAATTTCGCTGTCTGACATATTCTTAGCCGCTAATCTTGCCGCCATGCCTTCTAATGATTCACGTACTTGATACAGTTCAATCAACCCTTCAGGGCTTAATGCAACCACTCTAGCGCCGATATTTGCCTTACGCTCAACCAAATGGCAAGACTCTAAACGGTTTATGGCTTCACGAATTATGGCACGACTTACTTGATACTTTGTCGACAGTTCAGTTTCACTCAATTTTGACCCAGCTTGGATGTCACCCTCTACAATATCTTTGCGTAACTCAAAGAAAGTCTTGTCTGCGGCGGTGATTGGCTGTTCATTAAAGAATGTCATAGGAATAATACTGAACTCTGTTTCGACTTATTGTCGACAATATAAGCTCATTATTTACTCTGGTCAATATAAAACCAGTGTATTGTCGACAAAGGTCTAACGTAAACGTCAATATTTCGATACGTTTAATCTAGCTTTAAGGGGATTCAAACAAAGCTGTTCGACTATTGTTATTTCGTAACAATATAAGCACAATGGAGTAACACTGATGTTTCTTATTAAAGAATAATAGAATCAAGGCTTAATATGTCAGATAGCACCAATGCCACTAACGCAACACCTAAGATTAACCCCGCTGAGAAAAAAGGCTTTTTAAACAGCATTAATCACTTCCGTGGTATTGCGATTATTTTTATTGTTATGGCCCACTGTTATCGCCCAGCCGGATGGGAAGTTGAAACCTTAGCCGATAAAGCATGGTTTAACTTAATGATGAACGGCACAGTATTTTTTGTATTTATCTCAGGTTTTTTATTCCACCACGTGTTTTATCACCGCTGGGATTATAAGAAATACATGAAAAGTAAAACCAAGTTTGTATTCCTACCTTATTTACTCCTGTCACTGCCTTGGATTTTTTGGCACTTAACCGTAGGGACTGATCCTGCAATGCACGTTATGTATGCCGATATCGAAAAACCTGCGGTTGCAGCAAGTTGGTATGTCATCACCGGCCGAACTCTTACCGCCTATTGGTATATTCCAATGGGGATGATGTTATTTGCCTTATCGCCTTGGGTAATGCATTTGATTAAGCGACAGCACCTGCTGATCGTTGCTATTCCACTGTTTATTATCGCTATGTTTATTCATAGACCCGAATCAAATCTCAATGCTATCCAGTCTTTGTTCTACTTTTTACCTGTGTATTTATTTGGGGTTTGGGGCTCTGCTCATCGAGACAAGTTGTTCCCATTCATTGATAAATATTGGGTACTGATGTTACTGATAGCCATTGCATTGGCAGTCGCACAAGCCCATTGGTTTGGCGCAGGCACACTTAACAAAGCTGCCCTTGAGATGACAGTGCCTGATTTAATGTTGCCACAAAAAATCTTACTGACCTTTGTGATTTTGGCTATTTTGAATAAGTTTGAACACATCAGTATTAAACCTTTGCAAAAATTAGCCGAAGTCAGCTTTGCAATTTACTTTATTCACCCTTGGATCACCACACCTTGGTGGATGATTTATAACAGCCCAGATATATTTGGCCTTGCTGGCAGTGGCAATATCCTCACGACATTGTTTGTGACTATGGTTGTCGTTATTATTTCCTACTTTATTGCCACAATAATTAAGAAGATATTTAATAAGAAAAGTCGTTACTTAATTGGTTGGTAGCTTCCACCAATGAATAAAAGAAAAACAACTTTAAAGTTTGAATAAAACCATAGCCTGAATAAGTCTGTTCAACTATGGCCTGAATAGTTCTGTTCAACTATGGGAAAATGCCATTAAAATCGCTGTTGCTAGTTGAGAACAAACAACTAGTTGAAAACAAACAACTGCGATTTCAATGCCGTAATTTTGAGTTGACGTAAACAACTTCGTTTAACCCAAACACCACTTCTAACTTCACTAAAACGGTCATACCAGCAGGTTTAAATTTTAAATTGGCGATATTGACGATTAGATAAGCAGTTATCTAAAACCTTTCTTGCACTAAACCTTACCTGTTCATTATCATGAGCCTAGAATTAAACTGTTTTACATCGTCAACTTCTCTCGGGGCTTTATGACAACTTTCAACGTACTTCTAATTTGTGGTGGCGGCAGCGCTGAACATGATGTTTCAGTTATGTCTGCAAACTATTTTGAATCGTCTTTAGCCAAGTCAAATAAAGTTAATTTATTAAGACTAGAGCTTGATGCAAATGGTCACTATTTTGATCAAGACGGACATCGCTGTGAATTAACCAATCGTCGTGAAGTGCGCTTTGATAATGAAGCTAAGCCTGTTTGGGCTGTTGATTATGCCATTCCTTGTATTCACGGGTTCCCCGGAGAAACTGGCGATATTCAGTCATATTTCAACCTTATTCAACTGCCTTACTTTGGCTGCGAGTCTGAAGCATCAAGTAATTGCTTTAATAAAATCACCGCTAAAATGTGGTTTAGTGCGTTAGGCATCCCAAATACCCCATATATTTTCCTAAATGATATGAACCAAGATGCCATTGAGCAGACTCAGACAGCACTCAATAAGTGGGGTTCGGTATTTGTAAAAGCGGCATCTCAAGGCTCATCTGTTGGATGCTACAAAGTGGATGATGTAGCCCAAGTTGAGCACGTTTTGAATGATGCATTCAGTTTTGCACCCTCTGTCGTGGTTGAAAAAACCATTGTTGCTCGCGAATTAGAAGTTGCGGTATACGAATATAAGAACGAAGTGATTGCTACACTGCCCGGTGAAATCATTTGCGCCAGCAATACATTTTACACTTTTGAAGAAAAGTATAATGCCAGTAGCCAAGCCAGAACCGACGTCGTGGCACAAAACCTGTCGGAAGAAGTAGCGGAACAAATTAGAGACTATGCCATTAAAGCATTTAAAGGAATGAAGTTAAGACATCTATCAAGAATTGATTTCTTTTTAACTGATGAAAATGAAATTTTATTGAACGAAATTAATACCTTCCCTGGCTCAACGCCCATTTCGATGTTTCCTAAAATGCTACAAAACCACGGTGAAGACTTTACTGATTACTTATTAGATAACATCGAAAATCAGCTTTAGCGAGACATATTAATCGAAATAATATTGGAGAATGTTTGCTGGTGGCCAGCATTTTCCAATTCATCTCGCCAAGGGTTATCCTGCACTTTCACCATATAAAAATGCTGCCTGTATGTGTCTGTCACAAACGCAATACCGTGCTGCATCAACTCATAATGAATATCATTGATAAACACAAGTGAGAAGCCTTGTCGCCCAGTTAACTGATTAATATCTTCTCTTGTTAGACTAACGCCAGTTTCTAACTGATCAAACTGCAGTTTAAGCCAATTTGCAAAATCTTTAGAACTCACCATAGACATAATACCCCTCCAAACACAGCTCATTAGAATTGACAGCGGATATCTCATCCGTTGAGAGCTTGCTGAATATGTTAAGTATAGTTTGTTAAAGAAATTATATTTGAGACGATACTTTTTATAGACTAAAAGGATATGAATCTAGCACTTTAGTTGTAGCCACCATTGGCAGCAATAAGAGAAAATTAAAGAGAAACACCATACTCACGGTTGATTTTAGTCATAAATCCATCCTGATACATTTCATTCAATGCGTTAACTAATGCTCGATGCTTAGCATCATCCATTAACTTATTACATGCCATCGCTCGTAAAGAAGTATGAAATATAAGTTCCGGTTCACCTAGCTGGACTTTAGATTGCTCCATTAATGCCTTCGCACTGATTAATTCAGCAGCCCAAAGATCGATACGGCCTCTTTCCAGTTTCTTTATATTTAGCCCATCATCATTTGTTAACTGAACTTGATAGTGAAAAGATGCTAAATATTCACTTATTCCGCTACCTAAATAGGTACCGATAGACAATGATTTAGCATCTTGCAGTGTCACTAATGGAATTGTGCTGTTAGTGGCGCTAAATAATCCATATCGAGAAATGAGCACAGGGCCAACCCACTGATATTCACTCTCTATTTGCTGAGTTCGCACAATAGGCAATACACAAACATTTTTGCTTCTTTCGGTCATTGTCAAACCACGTTTTAGCGGATTAAAAATAATCTTGTAGTCAATATCGGCTCTAGAAAATAACTCGTCGATAATATCAACAATCATACCTTGGTGTTTAGTGTCAGTTTGCTCGGCAAATGGAACATGTTGATAGGTGTAAACCGTAATTTCTTCGGCAATCACAGAGTTGATCCCAACAAGTATAAAAATAACTGCACTGAGCAATGAATGAAGCTGTTTACTACCAAGCATTAATTGCCTCCTCAAAAGGTAATGTTTTACCTTTTACCTTATTGGGCAATGCAGCTTTCGGTGCCCCTGGTTTATTTAACCAATAAGAAGACGCTTTTTTTGTATTCACTTTAGGCCCACAAGTTAGGTCTTGTGCTTGCAATTTAATTAAATGCTGATCAACTTCCTCTGCTAAGGCATTCATACCTTCAGATACAGATAACTCCCCTTCAATAATGCGGCTAATTGCTTGCCACCAATAGCCAGCCATTCCTGGGTAATCAGGTACATTGGTGCCAGTGGGTGTCCACACATCCCTTGCATGACTGCGATAAAATTCGACTAAACCACCTAAATATGGCGCTTTCTGAGTCATATAGTCTGATTCTAAATCTGACTGGCGGATGGGAGTTAACCCGACTAAGGTTTTCTTCAATGAGACAGTTTTAGAGACAACAAATTGAGCGTAGAGCCATGCAGCGATTTGGTTACTTTCTGGGGTATGGTTTAAAAAAGTCCAAGCACCAGTGTCCTGATAACCAGACTTCATCCCTTTCTGCCAATACTTACCCACAGGAGAAGGCGCAACTCGCCATTTAGGCGTACCATCTTTATTCATAACCGCTAAATTCTTTAGAGTAAAATCAGGCACAAAAGCGGTATACCAAAATATTTGCTGGGCAATATTGCCTTTAGCTGCCCAATGGCCTGACTCGGAAAAAGTCAATTGCCTAGCTTCTGGCGGCGCGTATTTTACTAACCAGTCTTTATATTTTTGTATTGCATAAATTGCTGCTGGACTATTTAAGGCCCCTCCTCGTTCAACACTGGCTCCAACGGGGTGGCAATCCTCAACACGAATTCCCCATTCATCAACGGGTAGACCATTCGGTAATCCTTTATCACCGACTCCGGCCATAGATAACCATGCATCAGAAATTCGCCAACCTAAAGATGGATCTGACTTAGCATAATCCATGTGACCATAAACTTTCTCACCTGCAATTTTGCTTATGTCATTTGTAAAAAAATTAGCTATATCTTCATAGGCTTGCCAGTTCTGTGGCACCCCTAAAGGATAGCCATAATTAGCTTCAAATTGTTTTTGATAATCGGCATTGGCAAACCAATCACTTCGATACCAATACAAATTGGCAAATTGTTGATCAGGTAGCTGATATATTTTTCCATCGGGGCCTGTAGTAAATGCCAGACCTATAAAGTCGCTCAAATCTAATGATGGTAGCGTGTAAGCCTTGGCTTGGTGATTGATAAGATCGGTTATCGATATTACATGCTGTTGTCTAAAGTGACTGCCAATTAAATCACTATCACTGATGTAGGCATCATAAAGACGTTGTCCAGTCATGACTTGCGCTGAAAACTTCTTTAGCACATCATCCTCATTGGTGAGTTCATGAATAACATGAATACCAGTGATGTCGAAAAAAGCTTTAGCTAGAATATTAGATTCATACTGGTGGGTATTAATACGTTCAGAGACAACTCTAATCGTCATCCCTTTAAAGGGCTGAGATTTTTGTTGGAACCATTGCAACTCCTTCGTTTGCTCTGATAACGATAGCGTGGAAGGTTGAAACTCTTTCTCTAACCAGTTTTTTTGAACTTTAGAGAGCTGCGGCCCATTCGCTTTTCGGGCTTGTGTTGTTTCATCAGCAAAAAGAGCGAATGAAATAAAAACACTTAATATAAGCCCAGTATTGAGTGATGCCAAAGAGGGTAATTTTTGTGTATTTTTTATGTAGCTAAATAATAATGATAATTTCTGCATGCATCCTGCTTCAGTGTACGATTCAAGATAAGTTAGCCAAATTAAGTCTCTATTACTGCTGAATAATTTGTATATTTAAATATAGCGCTATTAGATATAAAAAAGCCAGCTTACGCTGGCTTTTTATGATACAAAATGTCTAAAATCTATATGATTTTTATCGCTGTTGAAGTATTAAAAACCTTCCACTCCTGCCATGTCAGGTAATTGGTGAGCAATCCCTTTATGGCAATCAATACAGGTTTTTTCACCACTGGCGAGTGAAGTCGAATGCATTTGTGATGCACGTTTAGATTGACGCGTAAAATCCATGTAATCAAAGTTATGGCAATTACGGCACTCTAACGAATCATTTGCTTTTAATCTATTCCACTCATTCTCCGCTAGATGACGACGTTTCGCTTCAAACTTTTCACGGGTGTTAATTGTGCCGAATACCTTACCCCAAACCTCTTTAGACGCTTGCATTTTACGGGCAATTTTATCCGTCCAGTTATGAGGAACATGACAATCAGGACACGTAGCGCGCACACCACTACGGTTAGTAAAATGAATCGTCGTTTTTAACTCTTCATAAACGTTATTTTCCATCTCATGGCAACCAATACAAAACTGTTCTTGGTTAGTAACTTCCAAGGCAGTGTTAAAGCCCCCCCAGAAAATCACCCCTGCAACAAAGCCACCAAGAGTTAGAAAACCTAGACTGTAGTGAACACTTGGACGATTAAGTACTTTCCAAATTAAATTCAGGTTTTCTAGTAATTTTGAAATCATAAACGCTCCTAGTGCTCAGCTGTTGAAGAATGTTTCATTAACTCTTTAACATCAACGAAATCATTCTCGACAAGTATCTTGGCATCTAATTGAGATACATGGCATTGAGTACAGTAATAACGACGTGGCGATAATGATGCCAAGAAGTTATTTTCTCTATCCATATAATGCGTCACACTCACCATAGGTGCTTGTGAATGCCCTGTACTATTTCGCGCATGGCACTGCATACATTTATTTACTTTCAAATCAATCTGGTAACCATCAATGCGATGCGGGATTACCGGCGGTTGCATTGGATAATTACGCACTTGTTTTACGTCAGAGTTAATCACCTTTTGCATCGCTGGCGGTGTTGGCTCAATATCAATTGGCGCAAGTCGTAAAGTAGCAACCTTATCTTCAGGCACAGACGCAATTTCAGCCATAGCAGCAAAAGAAAGACTCAATAATACAAATACTGATAAAACATTACGTGTTTTCATGGTCGTTCTCCTTAGGCTTTGACAATCTTAACCGCACACTTTTTAAAGTCAGTTTGTTTCGACAATGGATCTGTCGCATCAAGTGTGACCTTATTAATCAGCTGGCTAGCATCAAACCATGGCACGAACACCAATCCCATAGGCGGCTTGTTACGCCCTCTTGTTTCAACGCGAGTTTTAATCTCACCACGACGAGAAATAACTTTAACTTCATCACCTCGGCGTAAACCACGCTTTTTAGCATCATCTGGATGCATGAAACAGACTGCATCTGGAAATGCTTTATAAAGCTCAGGGACACGTTGAGTCATTGAACCTGAATGCCAATGCTCTAAAACACGTCCTGTTGATAACCAGATATCAAACTCTTCATCTGGTACTTCAGGCGCAGGTTCGTACGGCAAGGCAAAAATAATCGCTTTACCATCAGGTTTACCGTAAAACTCAAACCCTTTACCTGCTTTCACGTATGGGTCTGCACCTTCACGATAACGCCACTTAGTTTCTTTACCGTCGACAACAGGCCAACGTAGGCCGTGCTCTTCATGATATCGGTCAAAGTCAGCTAAATCATGACCGTGTCCACGACCAAACTGAGCGTATTCTTCAAATAAGCCTTTCTGAACGTAAAAACCAAAGTGCTTAGCTTCATTATTCATAAACTTAGGATCGGCATCACTTAAAGGGAATTTCTCAACATTGCCGTTTTGGAACAGCACTTCAAATAAGGTTTTTCCTTTAAACTCAGGATTAGCAGCAAGCACCTCTTTAGACCACACTTCATCAGTGGTAAAGCGCTTAGAGAATTCCATCAATTGCCATAAATCAGACATTGACTCGCCAGGGGCTTGCACCATTTGATGCCAGAATTGAGTACGACGCTCTGCGTTACCATAGGCACCTTCTTTTTCAACCCACATTGCAGAAGGTAAAATCAGATCACCGGCTTGAGTGGTCACTGTAGGATAAGCGTCAGAAACAACAATGAAATTGTCAGGGTTACGGTAACCCGGTAAACCTTCTTCATTCATGTTAGCCGCAGCTTGCATGTTGTTGTTTACTTGCACCCAATAACAGTTTAAATCCCCGTCTTTAAGTCGTCGGTTTTGTTCAACCGCGTGGTAACCAGGTTTAGGAGGAATAACCCCTTCAGGAATGTTCCAAATATCTTCTGCAATTTTACGGTGTTTAGGGTTGTTAACCACCATATCTGCAGGAAGTCTATGAGAGAAGGTACCCACTTCACGAGCGGTACCACAAGCAGAAGGCTGACCGGTTAACGAGAATGGACTGTTACCCGGAGTCGAGATTTTACCTACTAATAAGTGAATATTATAAATCAGGTTATTACACCAAACACCACGAGTGTGTTGGTTAAAGCCCATAGTCCAAAAAGAAGTCACTTTCTTTTTAGGGTCGGCATATAACTCAGCAAGTTCAATCAGTTTATGTTCTGGTACACCAGAAAGTTTACTGACACTTTCAACGTCATAATCAGCAACAAACTTTTTGAATTCTTCAAAGTCGATAGGGGTTGAATCGCCAGCAGTGCCAACATTCTTGGCTTTTTTCTGCAGCGGGTGTGATGCACGTAAACCATAACCGATATCAGTTTCGCCTTTACGGAAATTAACATGTTTGCTGATAAAGTCTTTATCAACTTTATCATTTTGAATGATGTAGTTAGCAATAAAATTAAGCATTGCTAAATCAGTTTGCGGGGTAAATACAATCGGTAAATCTGCTAAATCAAATGAGCGATGTTGGAATGTCGATAATACCGCTACTTTAACGTGTGGTGCACTTAAACGTCGGTCAGTCACGCGAGTCCAAAGAATTGGATGCATTTCTGCCATGTTTGAGCCCCATAATACAAATGCATCAGCCGCTTCCATATCATCGTAACAACCCATTGGCTCATCAATACCAAAAGTACGCATGAAGCCACCTACAGCAGATGCCATACAGTGACGCGCGTTAGGGTCAATGTTGTTTGAGCCAAAGCCTGCTTTCATCAATTTAACTGCAGCGTAACCTTCCCAAACAGTCCACTGACCGGAACCGAACATACCAACTGCAGTAGGCCCTTTAGCTTTAATGGTTTTTTTCCATTTTTCGGCCATGGTGTCGAAAGCGGTATCCCAACTTACTGGAGTAAATTCACCATTTTTATCATATTTACCGTTTGTCATACGTAACATTGGTGTTTGTAGACGATCACGGCCATACATAATTTTAGAAAGGAAGTAACCTTTGACACAGTTAAGGCCTTTGTTCACTTCACTTTTAGCATCACCATGAGTAGCAACCACTTTACCGTCTCTAGTGGCTACGATGACTGAACAGCCCGTACCACAAAAACGACAAGGCGCTTTGTTCCACTCTAATTTAGTTTGCTCTGAGCTAGTAATTAGGTTACTTGCTGATGCAGGTAAAGCCATTCCAGCAACGCCTGCTGCTGCAATGGCAGCATTGGCTTTCATAAATTCACGTCTGTTCATACTCATTCTTCACCCTCTTCTAGCTCTTCGCTTTGGTGATAAACCATGGTGGCAGTCAACACACCAGGAATAGCATTAATAGTAGAGATGTCATCCATTAAAGAGCGCTGAGTAGGCCCTTCAATCACCACTACAATCTTCATTTCGTTATTCACTGATAATTCAGCATTCTCCATCGCCATAATTTTTTGACGTACTTCAGCCATTTGTTCAGGTTGTACTTGTACAATTAGGCTAGTTACATGGATTTCTTTTTTGCTCATCGACACAATTTCTCTATTAATTATTGTTATTTATTAAAGACTAACCAGCACCTGGCGGGCCTGAAAGGATTTGACTGAACCAAATGGTAAAACCGAGTGCACTGACTAAAAGTGCTGACAAGATTGGCGCTAAAAAAACCGTTAAGAAGATAAAAATTTTAAATTCTAGGCTTTTTTCACTTTGCGGATCTGTACTCATGGAGCCTCCAGCAGAGGTATCTAATGAAAGTGATGTAACTTAGTTGTTACCGACTAAGATTTGCGAGAATTTTATCTTTAATCAAAGACTAAACTATATACTCACAAATTGGTAAAACGAAACTTTGTTGATCTAGATCATAAAATCAAACTAAACACTTGCCCTATAAAGATTTATGTTTGACTTAAGAAACTAGACCTAATAAGGGTGAGAATTAATTTACATAAATAAAACAATTGCGAAAGCATCTTGATACTGCATGCAATGCTTAGGTATGTATAGTCGCTTTTGCAAAAGTTATCAACTTGTTAATTGGAGTGGGTGGCTTGATTTTGTGCTTTGGAATTGTATTTATAGTCGAAAATGTAAACGACAAATCTTCAACTAGTCTGCTTTTGCAACACAACATTTAACGCACATTTATTATCTGAATTCGAGAGCAATAAAAAAGCACAATTGAATGAATATTCAATTGTGCTAAATAAGTGCTACTTTCAATTGTTAATCTTACTTAACTATTTACTCGATATCGGAGAACCTTAAGTGATTTCTGCTCGTCGATATCTGCGAACACTTCAGGGTTATCAATCCGCTCAATAAACTCAAGACTTGGTGCTGTATCTTCAACTTGCTGCATTAAAAAATCACAGCCTAACTCTGGCGCATTCAAACACAGTAACACTTCGCCATCTTCAGCAAGTAATTCAGGCAACCTGCGTAAAAGTCTTACATAATCTTTAGTTGCAACAAAACTGCCCTTTTGATTGCTCGGTGGATCAGCAACAATTAAATCATAAGGACCCAATTTGGTCAGTTTGCCCCATGATCTAAAAATATCATGACCTAAGAAACGCGCACCAGACTCAAAACCATTTAAAAGGTGATTCTGTTTACCAATACTTAGTGCACCTTTGCTCATGTCCATGTTAACAACTTCAGTCGCACCGCCCTGTAAACCGACGACAGAAAACGCGCAAGTATATGCAAATAGATTTAATACTTTTTTATCTTTAGCGTGAGTGTTAACCCAGCGACGACCGTTAGCCATATCGAGAAAAATGCCGTGATTTTGACCACGCAGAAGATGCACTAAAAAGTCTGCACCATTTTCTGTCACTATGTGCTTCTCAGGAACATCACCTGCTACAATATCAGTGACGGTTCTACCAGCATTACGGTATTGGAATACGAGGTTGAACTGCTGTTCACTGTGATGTTGTTGCCATACTTCTGCGATAGCATCAGTTAGCACAATACGTTCAGCATCTGATAACTCTTTAAAGCTAGTTAATAGCAAAACAGGGTTAAACCAATCTAAACAAAGATGCTCAAAACCTTCAAAACGGCCGCCACGGCCATGAAATATGCGGCTAAGTTCATTGGTTAATTTCACTTGAGCAAGTGCTTGCCCTAGCGGAAAATCATCACTTACAAAATTCATTTATACTTTCACAACTTTAATTAATTAAATTACGATTTCAGTTTTATTAGGCTTTATCAACAGTCTTGTTATCATCTGTTGATGCCAAGCTATCATCTGTTGATGCTGAATTTTCTTCGCTGACCTTACTGTTGTCATCTTCATCAGGGGTAACGTCAGACAATAAAATAGCAAACCATTTACCGCCTTCACTGGATTCAAGTGCGATTTTAACAATCATAGTCAATGGTACCGAAAGCAGCATACCTACAGAGCCTAATAACCAGCCCCAGAAGATTAATGATAGAAATACCACTAACGTAGATAAACCTAAGCCTCTGCCCATAAACCTGGGTTCAACAGCGTTGCCCATTACAGTATTAGTACCAAGGTACAATAATGCTGTAACACCTGCAGCTCCTGGCCCCATTTGAATAAAGGCCAATAGCACAGCAGGAATAGCCGCAATAATAGAACCAATATTCGGAATATAGTTAAGCAAGAACGCTAAAACAGCCCATAACAAAGCATAATCGACACCAATGACCGATAAACCCACTCCGATGATGATACCTGTGGCAATACTGACAAGCGTTTTAATGACCATATATTGATTTACAGAGTGCAAAAACTTATCAATTTGCTTTAAACGCATATCAGGATCATCTAACGCTAAATGAAACTTTTTCGGTAATGATTGAGCTTCAAATAACATGAAAATAATGGTCAAAATAATCAAAAATAGATTGGCCATTACATTACCTAAACCCGACAACATATTAGTCGTCATACTAAGCGCCATACCTGGATCGAAATATTCCAATACCTTGTCTTTAGAAATATTGATATTCAGCGCGTTTAGTTTTTCCAAGATCCACGAAAACTGTTCAATTAATTGTTGTCGATAAAACGGCATTTGTTGGGTAAATTCATTTATTGAACTCCCTACTAAGCTTGCAAGCCATAACCCCATCATGACAATAAACATCATTAATAAGATGACCGATAGCCATTTAGGTACACGGTAACGAGTCATAAATTGAATTGCTGGATTACAGACTACGGCTAAAAATGCAGATAACACAAATGGCACGACGATAGGACTTGCGGTTTTAATGCCCGCTAGAATCACGACCAAACAAGCCATGATAGCGAAACCACGTAACGCCATCGATGAAGAATTACCGCCACTCATATTTAATACCCTTTTATATTGCTGAACTCTATTGAATTGTATGACTCGATTTCATTAATCATTACTCCAATGGCTATTTAAAGCGATGATTAAAGAGTTTTGATATTAAAATCTTAAGACATGGATACGTAAATTGTATATTTCATCAACTTTGAACATAAAATCTACTATTAAACTAGCACAATAAGAATAACTTACGCATTATACTCGTTATCAGTTGACTATGAATGACTATCTTAAAGCTATTTAATTAAAAACCCGTACTACTTTAACAAGTAAAAGCTGAACTGGAGTTAAATGAGCTGAAATAGCTGACTTAAACCATTTTAGTTGTGTAAATTGATCTAGCATCGACTGCATTGCGTAATAACTTGTTAAGCGTAGCTATTTAAAATCAAGCTCCTAGATAGATTAAACCAACACCTTTCGACCGATTAAGTGGTGAGAATATGAATATATTAATGACTGGCGCAACAGGATTTGTCGGACAACAGTTAGTTAAATTGCTTAGTGAACAATCTCACCAGCTCACGATTGTGACTCGAAATATCTCACACGCTACAGCGACACTGGGTGGACAACATAAGTACCTAGACAACCTAGATAAACTCAATAACCTCAACAATTACGACGCTGTTATTAACCTTGCTGGCGAACCGATTGTCGGGAAACGTTGGAGCAACCAACAAAAACAACGCATTTGCGACAGCCGCTGGAACATCACAGCGATGTTAACTCAATTAATTAAGCAAAGTGATACACCACCAGCAAGCTTTATTAGTGCATCTGCGATTGGTTTTTATGGACGCCAAGGCAGCACTCCTGTAGATGAAGACAGTCAAGCCCACAATGAGTTTAGTCACCAAGTATGCAGTGAATGGGAACATTTAGCCTTAAAATCTCAATCAGAAAACACAAGAGTATGCGTACTACGGATTGGCATTGTATTGGGCAAAAATGGCGGAGCATTAGCCAAAATGTTGCCACCATTTAAACTAGGTCTCGGCGGCCCTATTGGGAAAGGTCTACACGGCGTTAGTTGGATACATATCGACGATTTAACCCATTTAATTCAACACTTATTAGTGACTGATGAAGCTCAAGGTGTATTTAACGCAACAGCCCCAAATCCGGTTAATCACAAATTGTTTGCCGAATCTATTGGTGCAAGTCTAAATCGTCCCGCAGTAATCCCAACACCAGTAATCGCACTAAAACTGGCAATGGGAGAAATGGCCGATTTGATTGTTGAAGGTCAGTTTGTATTGCCTAAACGCACACTTGCTTCAGGTTTTAACTTCAAATATCCAGATATTAGTCCAGCTTTAGACTCAATCCTCAAAGCCTAAGAGATTAAAAGCAAAGCGGCTCTAAAACTAACAAAGCCAATACAGAAAATAGCTCTTAAAGGCTAATGAGATCCATTCATCTCATTAGCCTTTTAAAGTCGTTTAATCGTTATGAAGTATTATTAGCATTATCTAAAATGACTCTACTCTCTACGCTACCACATTGTTTTTATTGATTGATAAGCCCTGTGGTTGTTTCGACAAACCACTCATATCGTTTTGGTAAAGGGCGAAACTTTTTACGGATCATGTAAAGCGGTTCTTTGACTTGATGCTTCAGTTTTACCACCGAAATAAGCTCTTGTTGCTCGAAGCTATTAACAGCAAATTCCGGCAAAACAGTGAACCCAAGGCCTTTCGAAACAGGCAGTAATATCTGACTTAACTGGTTGACATAACTGGCGATAGGGAGCGAACTGACTTGTTCATCACTATAGTTACTACTGACTAATTGTTGTAGGTAATGCATTGCATCAGGGTGTGAAATGACACCAAGTGAGATTAACTTATCGAAGTTAATCTCCTCACCTTCCAACGCTGCTGGCACAATCAAGCATAAATTATCATCACCAATAGGCATTACCTCAAGCTCAGGGTTAGAGATAAATTGCGTCACAATCCCAATATCAATGTCATTATTGATAACTTGCTCTATCACTCTTTTATTTGGCGCAGCTTCTATTGATACAGACAATTCAGGGTGCAATATTTGGTAGTCGATAAAGTGTGGAAACAACCACATTGCCAATGAGCCAGAACACGCAAAACGACATTCACCGACATAAGGGGAGTCCAGTTGTATGTCACTTAACAGTTGCTCTTGTTGCTTTAATAGCTGCTCACCATATTGCTGCAGCTGCATTCCCGCATCTGTTAATTCAAAACGCTTACCAAAACGTTGTATTAGCTGTACGTTTAACTGTTGTTCTAACTTTTGAACATGCTGGCTAACGCCTGGTTGAGTCATAAATAATTGCTCAGCAGTTTGGGTAAAGTGCCCTACTTCAGCAAGCTTAAGAAAAGTCGATAACCACTTTTGATTTATCATAAATTCACTGCTCAATACTAACGTTAACGATTTAAGTACTATAACAAAAATTTATTCATCTACTGGATATTAATAACTTTTATCTAAGGTGATACCACTATTTAAAAATAATGCCGTTAAGCGAACTTAACGGCATCATAAACACAGAATAACCTAAATAAACAAATAGCTTGGTAAAAAATAGCTAATCAAACAAACAGTTAAGTCAGCTTCTTACTCACCAAAACTATACTTTCTTTTAATTTCCACCACTTCTACTGTGTAGGATGAATACCATTTTTGTTGGCCTAACTTCTGCGCAACGGCGTGCTTTGAGTCATCATGCCAACGCTTGATGTCATCTTCATTGTGCCAATAAGATATCGCAATTTCTTGCTCGCCTTCTGACACGGCAATAAAGTCTATGCAATTATATTGCTCGAACGCCAAGTCGCGCATAACAGCAACAGTATCAATATAATGCCGATCTTGAGCGCCCACTTTTGCTTTAAAAATTACCGCAAACATACTCATTCCTTTATTCATTTCCTAAACCAGGTTTCGCAATCAAATCCCTAAACCTGGCCCCAAAAAAATGGCAATGATGTTGCGAAGTGCGCTCACCTAATTAGCCCGCTTTTAGCAAGTCACTACAAGACTGGTTGAGTAATTGGCGACAGCGCCACATTCCTAAAAATGCCACCACTGCTGCGCCAGCCAAAGGTGAAATCCCCCACCAAGGCCAATGCATATAAACCACCAACTCGAACACTTGAGTTTTAAGCATATAAAGTGCAAATTCAGCTACAATAACGGCCAGAATACCTGCTATAGCACCGAGTAAAGCAAACTCAAGCCCTGTTGCAGAGCGCAGCAGCCAACCTGAAGCTCCAAAGGTTCGCAGCACAGCTAACTCGCGTTGTCTGGTTGCCATGCCAGCTTCAGTTTGTGCAATCAAGACTAAGGCACTTGCTAACAACACTAAGGCTAAAACCAAAGAAAGAGAAAGGGAAACTTGTTCAATGATTTGGCGTAACTGCCCTACCATAGCCCCAACATCAATCACTGAAATAGTTGGGAACTGCTGAATAAGCTGCAATACCACTGCATTCGCCGTTAAGTCACTGCCATTGGCTTTCAAATCTTCATCATTTAGATGAAAACTTGCCATAGACGTGTAAGAAAACGGCTCCAGTGCTTTAGGTTTAAAAATCATGAAAAAGTTAGGTTGTAGAGTTTCCCACTGCACTTGCCTAAAGCTGGTGACTTTAACGCTAAAGCTTTGGTTATCAATATTAAACGTCATTGTATCGTTTAGTGATAAACCGAGTCGCTCAGCAACTTCAGCTTCAACAGAAACCTCGTCATCGGCCTGATTAAAGGTACCTGCAGTAATTTCATTGTTCGGGGGTAATGTTTCTCGATAAGTTAAATTTAATTCTCGAGATATCCCAACACGGCCTTCAATTCCGTCTTTTTCTTCTTGACGTGAAATCAATTCTTCATCGTTAATATGGGTTAATCGACCACGGATAACGGGGTAAATATCAGTCGCAATTATCTTATTACTATCAAGAAAGTCATCAAGAGGTTTAGTGTCTTCTGGGGCGATGTTCACCAAGAAGTAATTGGGCGCATCTTCTGGTAACTGCTTTTGCCATTCATTCAATAAGTCTTGTCTGAGGGCCAGAATTGTTAGCAGTAAAACCAGTGCACTACTAAAACCTACTAGCTGAACAGCATTTTGCCTTGCACGGCGTCTAAGTCCCGCTAATGCTAACTGCAATGGATTAGTGGTTTTCATCCCGACACTATGACCTAGACGGATCATAGCGAAACCTAAAATACTTAACAGCACGCCTAACAGTAAAACTGCTAATACCACTGTCATGGTCAATGCGATACTGCGAGAATATAAATAACCCAGTAAAGCCATTGCGCCCAAACTCAGTAATAGGTGCAACCACATGCCAAACTGCAAGCCTTCTAACTGTCGCTGCAATACTCTTAATGGCGGAATAGCCAGTAAGCGCATCAAAGGATAAGCCGAGAACATAAAGGCACTGATTAAACCGGTAGTCACACCTAACAGTAATGGTCTTGAATATGGTGGAGAATATGCAGCAATTTCTGCAGGTAAAAATTGATTAATCCCAAGGTCAAGCAGTAAACCACCTAATAAACCCAAAACGATGCCCACTAAAGTAACGAGCATTAAATGTATGCCGAACAAGGTTCGAATTTGTGTTGAAGATGCACCAAATGTTTTTAGCATCGCCACGACATCATAGTGTCGTTGGCAGTATCGCTGAGCCGCAATACCGATAGCGGCACACGCTAAAGCGATCCCCAATAAACTTGCCAATAATAAAAAACGCTCGGCACGTTTAACCGCTGAGGCAATAGGAGAATCCCCAGATTGAACATCTGTCCAACGTTGGCTGTTATTCAGTAATGGTTTTGCTTGAGTTTCAAACTCAGTTAACGCAGCGGCTTCTCCTGCGAACTGATAAATATAATTAACGCGGCTACCAGGTTGAATAATTCCCGTTGCTGCCACGTCATCCAAACGCATCAATAACACTGGTGACGATGCAAACGGATTAAAGCCAGCATCGGGTAATCGATTTATTTCAGCGGATAAATTTAACTCAGTGTTACCTAGTTCCAGAGTCGTTGGATAACCCAGTAAACCACCTAATCTATTTTCGTACCAAGCTTCGCCGGTTTTGGGTAAAGCCTGAGTAACACCTGAAGATAATTCAATTTCGCCTCGAAGCGGATAACCATCAGCAACGGCTTTAATCGTGACTAATTGGAAGTTATCGCCGGCATAAACCATTGAGTTAAAGGTCATGTTTGTTACATGGGCAATATCTAATGACTCAGCCAGCTCAAGCACTTTTTTATCAAGCTCAACAGGCGAATCAATGATCCTATCAGCGGCAATAAAATTAGCTGCTTCACCATTAATGGCAACTTGTAAACGCTCACTGACTCTG
Source organism: Shewanella sp. TC10 (assembly GCF_009663145.1). Classification (GTDB taxonomy): domain Bacteria; phylum Pseudomonadota; class Gammaproteobacteria; order Enterobacterales; family Shewanellaceae; genus Shewanella. Next base: position 6,718 of record NZ_VKHR01000013.1, on the reverse strand, counting down.
GCAAGCCCACTCACCGACAGCACAGCTAATGTAATTGCTAATACAATGAGCAGTAACTGCCCTTGCATTAGCTCTCTTTTGAATAAGCGCCACGCTAATTGTAACTCCATTAGCAGGCCTCCTCATTCGCTGCTTTTGCAGTATTATGTTCAGTAGGGCTTTGTTCGGCATTTGGCTCTGACAAGTGGCCATTATCCATGACTAATTGTCTTTTACAGCGCTTGGCCAACTCTAAATCATGAGTCACCAAAACCAAGGTTGTGTCACTTTCTTGGTTTAAAGCAAACAGCATATCGGCAATTTTGTCACCGTTGGCGCTATCCAAGTTACCTGTTGGTTCATCTGCAAATAGCACTTTAGGTTCACAGATAAATGCACGTGCAATAGCAACACGTTGCTGCTCACCGCCAGATAATTGCTTAGGTAGATGGGTTAAACGATGCGATAAACCAACACGTTCAAGCATGTTTTCTGCTTTCTCACGCGCATTAGCAACGCCTGCTAGTTCAGCTGGCAACATTACGTTTTCAAGGGCAGTTAAAGTGTCGACAAGCATAAAGGATTGAAAAATAAAGCTGACTTTTTGTTTACGTAGTGCCGCTTTTTGTTCTTCGTTTAATCCTGATAATGCCTGACCATCCAGCAATATTTCACCTGAAGTTGGTGTATCGAGTGCAGCTAACAAGCCGAGCAAGGTAGATTTACCAGAACCAGATGGACCAAGGATCGCAATACTGTCACCCTGCTTGACATCCATATAAATGCCATTGAGGATAGTAAGCTCTCCCTCTTGGGTCACTACAGTTTTATTGAGGTTAGTAACATTAATGGCACTTGAATTATTTGCAAAATTAGTCGACATACGATCCTTCTTTTATTTACCAGCTAAACGCCAGCTTACTGCGGCATTTCTGTTTGTTGCATCAACAATGTTTATTTCTACTTCTAGCTATGCTGCCACGATTTTAATCTTAGGTGATAGTCTAAGTGCAGGTTACGGCATGTCAGAAGAACAAGGTTGGGTACAATTGTTACGTGATGAACACCCTGAATACAACATAATTAATGGTTCAGTCAGTGGCGAAACCACCGCTGGTGGTTTACGTAGACTCCCGAATTTACTGGCCTCCACTGACTTTGACCTAGTTGTTGTAGAGCTGGGTGGCAATGATGGTCTTCGTGGTTTTCCGCCTAACAAGCTGAAATCAAATCTTACAAAAATCATTAGCTTGTCTCAAGAGAGCGGCGCTGATGTTCTACTCACCGAGATTATGGTGCCACCAAATTACGGCCCTAGATACACATCAATGTTCAATGGTGTATACCATCAACTTGCCGATGAATTTGACATTGCATTAGTGCCTTTCTTTATGCTCGAAATTGCGCCAAACCCAGACTTAATGCAACGAGATGGTATTCATCCAAATGTCGAGGCTCAACCTCAAATTACGCAATGGATGTCACCGTGGATCAAAGATGCGTTAAAAAAGTAATCAAGGTTAGAATTTTTCACCTAAAGTAAGCAATTAGAGTAAGAAAGTAATTTTATTTTAAGTTTTAACATATAGAATGACAAACAAATAACTTTGTTCAAACGTTCTAAAATACTAATTTTACATTACTGTTTTTAAGCAACAATGTTTAGTATTTGGTTTATGACTACAAGGAAATCTCATGGCTATCAGTCGGCAAAAGAAAGTTTACTTACCTACAACGACCAGAAAAAATCAATATATTACCGTTGGTTTCCCACTTACTGATGAGTTTATCTCGCATTATGAAAGCTTAGAAAACTGTTACCAAGAATTTAGCAAACTTGTTTTTGAAACTGCTGATAAGTTAGAACTTTATAATGTCCACGTTGTTGCGACAGATAAACTTCCTGTTGTACGTTTTCATAACGAAGTTTACTGTTTTTCAACTCAAGAGCAGCTTCGCTTTTTCTACAATCCCGCATATCATGAAGCGAACAGTTTACACATGGTTGCCGATTATCGCGCTAAAAAGCTCAAGGTGGTGTTTTTAGCCACTGGAGATGAAATTCGTAGTAATGCTGCAAATTTCCACGCACGGATCCGAGATTTTACTCAAGCTTTATTGCCTCAATTACCTATCCAAGGTCTAGCGACTAAAATACGCGATCACCAACATATTTCTTATGACCTATATGCCAAAAATAAAGGCCACAAAGAAACCTACGGCTACAAGTTAAGAGCACTAAATAGCCGTTATCAACATCGTGACTGTCCATTACCAGAAGAAGCCAGTGCCCTTTCTTACGCTATGATCACTATGCCAATTGGTCGCCGAATTAAAAATCAGCTTCTAGCAGAAAAACACGAAAACTATAATGATAGTTACCAAAAACTTTGCCAAAACTTTATTGAAGCAGCTCAATCTAAACAACTGAATAAATTGGCTGTAGTTGCTAATGGTAAATACCCTTTAGTGCGTAACAGTAAGTTCGAAGATTTAGAAAGTACCAATGAATTACAAATGATTGGTTTTGACCCAAGCGCAACCGACGCAAGCCCTATATGTCATTGGGATGGAAACGTCATAGCTGAAGCGATACGTTTTGTGGTTGTTGCAGATGATAGCAATATTTCTGATGGTGGCTATGGCCGCTTTATGAACCAAGTTGAAGAAGCCATGCGAAAATTTATCGGTGACATCGACTTTGATAAAGAGCATGTTAATTTAACGATAGGTTTCCATCAGCATTTAAGTTACAAAGCTTAAATACATAATCACTGCTTTTTTCGCTAGTTAAAGAACGAAAAATTAACTGGTTTGCATAAAACGACAGCTTAGGCTGTCGTTTTTTATTACTGCAATAAAAACATCTACTTCAACTCCCCACCACCACCGCATGTTAATTAAATGTGGCCAGATCTCACATTGATTAACATTTATCAAACAAGGCATGTTGGAGAACATACGAAATAAATCGTATCCACTCCTCTAGCGGAACTTAAGGAGTAGGCAATAAATAATAAAAAGCAGGAGATGCTATGTTTAACAAGAAGATGCCATGGTTGGTGCCTACCATAGTAGCAACAGCAGTCACTATGAGTTTATCGGGTTGTGGTTCTGACGATGATGAACCCACAATCACAGAAACCCCTCCAGTTGTTCAGCCACCCGCAGAAACCGGGCCAACCTTTCCTGAAGATGCAATCATGGTCGAAGCTGGTGAAAACCTCACTATCAGTATCCAAGAAGCCTTAATCAATGCTCAAAGTAATGATGTCATTGTACTTCCAAAGGGTAACTTTAAAATCGAGTCGACATTATTATTTGATGGGGATGTTGACGGCGATGGTGTGTTTTCTAAAAACGTGACCATTATGGGTTACGGGCAAGATGAAACCGTACTCGATTTCTCTGAAGCAAACTCTGGTGACGGCATTTTCGTGCAAAATGCAGTCAATATTATCATTCAAGATTTATCCGTTAATGAAGCAAAAAGTAACGGCATCAAGCTTAAAAATACTAACGGAATTATCTTAAGAAGACTGGCAACTATTTGGGATGGTGAGCTCGATAAAGATAATGGTGCTTACGGTCTTTACCCTGTCGAGTGTGAAAATATCTTAATTGAAGATACCTATGTACGCGGTAGTGCAGACGCCGGTATTTACGTAGGCCAATCACAATATATTGTTGTGCGTCGTAATATTGCAAAAGAGAACGTCGCAGGTATTGAAATCGAAAATTCTAAATATGCTGATGTTTATGACAATGAAGCAGTAGGCAATACAGGTGGCGTATTAGTATTTGATTTACCAATCAATAACCAAAGATATGGTTCAAGTGTTCGTGTGTTTAATAATAAAATTCACAATAACAACACTAAAAACTTCGCCAATGCTTCATCTAACCCTGGTGGTGTCCACATTGTCCCTCCTGGAACTGGTGTCATTATTCTTTCTACAGATGATGTAGAAGTATTCAACAATGACATTAGTAACCATGACAGCTTAGCGGTTGCCATCACGAGTTTCTTCGTAGCAGAAAGAGATATAAGCACGTTTGTAGGTAACTATGCCCAGCCAGGACAAGCCATTAGTGATGGCTGGCGTGCCACTCCAAGAAATATTCATGTGCATGACAATAACATTAGTGATTACGGCCAAAAACCTAATGGACATTTGATTGATGACATTATTAAAGCTTATGTACTCACTCACGGGCAAATGCCTGGTATTATTTACGATGGCTTAGGTGAAGCATTATCTAATAATGGCACTGCAGCTTATCTCGGTTTGCAAGAATTACCATTCGCAGAAGACGGCAGTGACAACACTTGTATAACCAACAATGGCGATGTCAGTGTTGGTCGCTTATATGCCAATTCAAATACAGATCAAAATCTACCTGAAGCAATGTTACAAGCTCCTCAAACAGACCTTTTGGCTTGTTCACAAGTCAGTTTGCCTGTTCATACCGTCACCTTTGGCGATGAGATCTTCGGCTGTGGTGTTGATGATGAAACAGAAGGTTGTGATGGCGGTACGTTAATTGGCGGTGGTGGTTCTATTGGTGAGGGTGAAGGTGGCCTTGAAGGCGACGGTGACCTAAGTTTATGTGAAGCTTCTGGCAGCAATGTAAGCTGGGATGCACTACTTAAAGCAAACTGTCCAAACCTATCTGATTATAATCTGTTTGCAGACATGACAAATCCCACCGATGCGCCTAACTCTAACGGATTAGCTTATGATTTGAATACTCCATTATTTACTGATCACGCGACTAAATATCGCTTTGTCTATTTACCTGATGGAACCACTGCAAATTATAGTGAAAACGAATCATTTGATTTCCCAGTGGGTACAGTCATCAGTAAAACATTTGCTCTGCCCGCTGATACCAATGCACGCGGCTTTGCAAATGAAGATTTAATAGAGACTCGATTGCTAATTCACCGTGAAACGGGCTGGAGCGCACTGCCTTATGTTTGGAAAGCTGACAAATCAGATGCTGTATTAGCAAAAGCCGGGGCTATTCAAGGTAAACAAGTCACCCATAAGGGGGAAATGCTTAGCTTTGACTATGTTGTTCCAAGCATGAATCAATGTAAGCAATGTCATCAATTTAAAGCTGATGCTGATAGTAATGCGGTATTCATGCCTATTGGTCCGAAAGCTCGTCACTTAAATCGAGATTATGTCTACAGTGATGGCAGCATGAATCAGTTAACTAAATGGCAATCGGCAGGCATGTTACAAGGTTTACCGACATTGTCTGATGTCGATATGGTGCCAGAGTATCAAGATGGAGATGAAGATAATATTGCATCAATGTCAGATACAGAATTAATGGCAGCAGCTAAAGGTTACTTGGATATTAACTGTGCACATTGTCATCGCCCAGAAGGCAATGCATCAAATACAGGTTTAAAACTTGAGTATTGGCGTAGTTATGATGAAGATGCAGGCTTCTCTCATGGTACTTGTAAGTCACCAGTGGCTTATGGCGGCGGTACCTTAGGTTTTGATGTTGTCCCAGGCAACCCAGAGGAATCAATTTTGCACTTCCGTATGGAAACCAACGACCCAGGCGATAGAATGCCTGAAATTGGTCGCAGCTTATCCCATGATGAAGGTGTTGCCTTAATCAATGAATGGATTAAGCGATTACCTGCTGCATCTTGTTCTTAAAAACTTGACCAATAGAGGATGAGCTTTGGCTCATCCTCTATTCATTTCATTATCTCAACCGTTTTCAAAAATCATGATTAACAACCAGTCATTAACCAATAATTTTTATGAGCTGGATATTAGCTCAAGAGTGTTAACACTCAAAACAAACTAAACCCAATAACCCAAACCTAATAAATACCCCCGAATCACCAACCTAGGATACCTCAATGCCAGAACGCACAGATATGACTAGCCTAGATACAAAATCTTTGATTCTGAAAACAATATTAGCATCGTTAATTGCATTCAGTTTGTTGGCCTGTGGTGGGTCTGACAGTAATGAATCAAACAATATTGAAACAAACGAGTCAACGGATGCTTCTACGCCGTCTGTGCCTTCAACGCCAACAACCCCTGAGCAGCCAGATGTTGCAGACGATGTTTGCCAGCAAACCAACACAGAGGTTAACTGGGATGCATTGATGTCCAAGGACTGCCCTAATTTAAGCGATTATAGTCTTTTTGTAGAGCCGACTAAGCCAACTGAAGCTCCAAGAGCCCCAGGAATTAATTATCAATTGTCTACTGAGTTATTTTCTAACTACGCAAGTAAATACCGATTTGTATTCTTGCCTGAAAACCAGCAAATGAAGTTCATGCCGCAACAAGTTTTTCAACTCCCTGTTGGCAGTGTATTAGTCAAAAGCTTTGCCTTACCGTTTGATACTCAATCAACAGGCGAAAACAATGAAAAGTTGATTGAAACCCGGTTGATGATCCATCGTGAAGCTGGCTGGACAGCGTTAACTTACCAATGGCAACATGTTTCAAGTTTAAACGTATCGGTTGCAACGGGTATTTGTTTATTTGAAGCGGTGCGTCAGCGCAAAGCTTAAACTAGGGCCTGTTGATCTTTCAAGGTTGTTTTTGCAGCGAATTGTTGGCCATTTATACAAGGCAGAGGCTTTGTGGTGTAGTTATTCTACATAAAAAGTCGATAACACAGTAAAAATGGCCAACAAACGCTGCCCAAAGGGTTCGACTAAAAGCATTTTACTCTTTGTTGGATGAAT
>NZ_VKHR01000113.1 GCF_009663145.1 Shewanella sp. TC10 | reverse complement strand
ATCGCTACGCCATCTCTGACATGGCTTTCACGCATGCCATTAAGCTCTGCTGCATTCTTTTGCGCTTTAGGTAGTGCAACAGGATCGCTACCTGCAATTAGAATCGCTCCAGCATTTTTAGCTGTTAATTGAGTTTAGGTCATATATTTCCTATCTTCTTTAATTTCCAAGGCGGTAAAGGGGTTGCTACAGCTTTTGGTGCAATGGCGCCGATTGGAGGCGATTTAGCCCTATGTCTCATCGCTACATGGATTGTTTTTGTTCTTCTTACTCGTTACTCGTCACTAGCAGCAATACTGACTGCGATGCTCGCTCCAATCTATACTTGGTGGCTTGATGATAGATTTATCATTCCAGTTGCCATGTTGTCACTGCTAATTGTCATACGACACAAAGACAATATTAAGCGATTAAGAATTGGCGAAGAGAGTAAACTTTCACGTAAAAAGAAAGCAACCAATGAACAAAGCTGAATCCCTAGTGATTTAAAGTTTGCTTAAAGCAGCAATTAGTCAGCTATAAATAAAAAACCTATAAACAAAAAAACCTAAGCGATGGCTTAGGTTTTTTATTTCAGTCGAAGAATAAGTGACTTTAAAAAACAGTTTATACCGCTTCTAACGTATCTAGTGGCCAACGAGGTTGCCCTTGAACTTCCAAGTTTTCTTTTTGGCCAGCTTTTAAACGTTGTAAACCGGCATAAGCGATCATCGCGCCATTATCGGTACAGAACTCACCACGAGGATAGAACACCTCACCATTGAGCTGCTGCATCATTTCTGCAAGGTTTGCTCTTAAGCGGCTATTAGCGCTCACCCCACCTGCAACGACAAGACGGTTGTAGCCCGTTTGCTTTAAAGCCCGCTTACACTTAATCGCGAGAGTATCAACCACAGCTTCTTCAAAAGCGCGAGCAATGTTAGCTCGAGTTTGTTCATCATCAGGTTCTGCAGCAATGGTGTTGGCTGTAAATGTTTTTAAACCTGAAAAGCTAAAGTTCAGCCCAGGTTTATCTGTCATTGGACGTGGGAATTTGTAACCAGCCTCCACACCTTTCGAAGCAAGCTTGGCAAGTCTTGGACCACCAGGGTAATCTAGGCCCATTAACTTAGCTGTTTTATCAAACGCTTCACCAGCGGCATCATCCACTGATTCACCTAACACTTCGTACTCACCTATACCATCTACTTTAACCAACATAGAATGGCCGCCAGAAACCAGTAAAGCTAAAAATGGAAATTCTGGTGCATCGTCTTCAAGCATAGGCGCGAGTAAATGCCCTTCCATATGATGGACACCAATCGCAGGCTTTCCCCATGAATAAGCCAGTGAACGGCCAACACATGCACCCACCAATAAAGCACCTATAAGGCCAGGACCTTTAGTGAAAGCAATACCATCAATGTCATCAACAGTTGAATTAGCGTCTTTCAAAGCTTGCTTAATCAAAGGGATAATTTTTCGAACATGGTCACGCGAAGCTAATTCTGGTACCACGCCACCATAGTCAGCATGTAACTTTACTTGACTATATAAAGCATGTGATAACAAACCTTGCTCGTCATCAAAAACAGCAATTCCCGTTTCATCACAAGACGTTTCGATACCTAAAACCCGCATAGCAGCTCATATTCCTAAAATTGTAAGGGCGGCAATTCTACCTGTTGATGCAAGCTTATTCCAGTAAAGCTGAACTATCTACGAAAATATGACAACAAGATTACATAAACTCAGCAACAAAGGGGGTTTACAAAAGCATCATTATCGGTGTAGAATTTCGCACCATTTTAAATAGCCTTGGTTAATCTACCGTTTATGGTAGTGCCAAATTAACTACACCTAAGGGGTGATGGCGTATGCCAATTATTAAAGTACGTGAAAACGAACCATTCGACGTAGCTCTTCGTCGTTTCAAGCGCTCTTGTGAAAAAGCAGGTATCTTAGCTGATGTTCGCGCTCGTGAATTCTACGAGAAGCCAACTTCTGCACGTAAGCGCGCAAAAGCTGCCGCTGTTAAGCGTCTAGCTAAGAAGCTTTCTCGCGAAAACGCACGTCGCGTACGTTTATACTAATCTCATTATGAGCCTAGTTGAACAGCTAAAAGACCAGATGAAAGAAGCCATGCGTGCCAAAGATAAGGCGCGTTTGGGGACTATTCGTATGGCATTGTCTGCCGTTAAACAGATTGAAGTGGATACCCGCGAAACTCTGACTGATGAACAGACAATAGCCGTTTTAACCAAAATGGTAAAACAACGTCGCGATTCTATTACTCAATATGAGTCAGCAGGTCGCCCGGAGTTAGCAGCAACTGAAGCAGCAGAGATTCAAGTTATTGAAACTTTCTTGCCTTCTCCTTTAACAGCAGAAGAAGTTGCCGCAATTATTGATGAAGCTATCTCTCAGGTAGGTGCATCAACCATGGCGGATATGGGCAAAGTAATGGGAGCATTAAAATCTAAGGTTCAAGGACGTGCAGATATGGGTGCCATTGGCGGCCAAATCCGCGCAAAATTAAACTAATAAAATTTTAGTGTTGAATAAGCCGTGCATCTTGCGCGGCTTGTTTGTTTTATCTACTTGGTAATGCGAGACCTATAGCATATATGGCGATACCTCGTGACTTTATCAATGAGCTTATAGCTCGCACCGACATCGTTGATCTAATTGATCATCGTGTGCCTTTGAAAAAAGCAGGGAAAAATCACTCTGCATGTTGTCCTTTTCATAGCGAAAAATCACCTTCTTTTACTGTCAGTCGAGATAAACAATTTTATCACTGCTTCGGTTGTGGTGCCCATGGCAATGCCATCGATTTCATTATGGAATACGATAGTCGCTTCCCACGCGTTGTACGCGATTTAGCGCGGACTTTGAATAAAGAAATTGACTTAATCATGGTTGGTGAAGACACCGATCTTGATAAAAACTTAGTTGAAGCTCTTGCTGATCCATTAGTCCATTTAGTTAGAAACTCTGTGGATCACGGCATTGAAATGCCAATAACCCGTGAAGCAAATGGTAAACCAAGAACGGGTAGMT
>NZ_VKHR01000068.1 GCF_009663145.1 Shewanella sp. TC10 | reverse complement strand
CTCACTTTCGCACTAACTTGGTGCGAAWGTGAGTTTCACAAAGGTTTTAAAATGGAGAAAAGGGTTCGTTACTTTGGATAAATGAACGTTCGAAAGTTAGGGGTACCTTTTAGAAATAAAGGTTTTCCATTGGTTTGTTATTGACGAACATTTCACATTTATCGCCAGAGCTTGATTTAGATGATTGGATAATACCTGCTACTGCGCCAAACGCGCCGCCTTGATCACCTAATACAGAGCCAAAGTAGCACTTACCTTCGATTTTAAGGTCGCCATATTTACTCTTTAAGTTCTGAGTTGGTGTATAAGGAGGAAAGCGACCTTTCATTAATGGATCGCCATTAACAGAAAGCTCAATTTTGTTTATATCAGTATGGTAAATACCAGAAAATACCAGAGTTTGACCGTCAAACTCGACAGTTTTATCTTGAGCGATAATGGGTTTTGCTGCACAAGCAGTCAATAAAGCACAGCCAGCAAGTGTGGCTAAAATAGCGGAAATACGCATGTAAAGATCCTTTTAAGCGTGTTGATTTATAAACACATAAACCATAAGAAAACGAACCCTGTTTTCTTTCGTGAGCGAGTATATCTTAACTATTTGATATTTCAACTGATAAAAAAGCTCGCCGAAGCGAGCTTTTATTTGTTTAAGCTTTATAAGCAGCTAAATGTTCAACTAAGACATGAAATCACCTTAAATTGAAACTCACATTATTGTACCGTCACGCTGATATCTGAATTAGTAATTAATCCAGCAGGTGTAGTGACCGTGAAAGTGATGATATCCGAGCCAGCTTCTGCTGCAGCAGTATAAATAAACTTAGTCGCAACTTGATCACATGCATGGCTTGGATCTCCTGCTGTATAACTAAAGCAAGTTTCATTTGGCACTGTATAACCATTAAAGTTCACGTCGCCATTAATCGCTGTGATAGTGAGTGATGAGCCTGCAGGCATGACTTGTGTAGCACTGTCGTATAACTCAATTAATACTGTGGTCATCTCTTCAGGTGCTAATGTAAGACTGCTAAGGCTATTACCATCGGTATCAGTCGGAATGATAGTGGCAGCTGAACCTGACATAGTGAGAATAGTTGCTGCGCGAATATAGGTTTTATTCGCTTGGCCTTCACCACATAAACTACCTTCACATTGCGGGCCGTTAAACTTGCCATCGGGGCCTGAGTAACTGCTATTTCCTAATGCACTAAAGAATGGTTTACCCGCAACGTATACACCGACTTCGTCGTCATCTCTAAAGGCATCGCCTAAATCGCTAAATCCGCCTTGGTGGTAGGTTTCTCTGTCCATACCGTTACCTGTACAAGCTATAGCATTACCTGCTCCGTCAAGACATGCATCAACAATAACGCCGCCATCAGCATCATCAAACATATTGTTTCCATTGGTATCAAAGAAGGTTTCATGACCTAAGGCGTAAGCGAGTACGGTAACGCGGTGATCTGTTGGGCGAGGATCGGCTGATGTCCAAATGACTGAACAAGTGCCATTAACTGTTGAACATGAAGGTTGAATTTGACCCCCTTCAGTAGTGAAGTTAACTGTGGTGTCGTCAGGAGCTGGGTTGCCGAAACTGTCAGAAGCAAACACGGTCATGGTGACCTCTTCGCCATTGTTGTTGCCCGCTTCTGGGTTAAATAAGGAAGGAGAGATACTAAACCCAAGCTGTTGAGGCAGACCAGTGTTAACAGTGAGCTGTTCAGACTGAGTGGTAATGGTATCGCCTGAGTCACTATCAGTTGCTGAGGCTAATACTCTGACAGGTGTCGGAATGGTACCTGATTGAACCGTTACCGATACTAACCCTTCTGAATTACTGGTGGCTTCACTTGTTGTGTTGCCATTTGAGAAACTTAATCCACCGACAATAGTGTCTAAACTGAATTCAACAGTTTGCTGAGCTGCTGCTTGACCACTTGCACTGCTTACTAAAAACGTCACTAATGATGTCTCGGTAGAGCCAGTGCCACCGGCGCCTTTAATGCGGATTTGTGTTGGTTCAGCTGAAATAAAACTGAGGCTTCCGAGTGTTTGGCGCTCTAATGAAAAATCAAATGTGGCATTAAAAGTTTCGCTGCCGACAACGGTAGATGCAATGATTTGTTCACTGCGAACGCTATTACCACTGCAGCTGGTATCTTGGTAGGTTGAATTAGCACGACCAGCAGACGTTGTAACAGGGGTATCAATGCTAGCATCGGCATTCACGACACAATCTGAAGTAAATGACACACTAGTTGGTGTTTGCAGCGGAGCAAAACTGCCATCATCAGCTTCAACAACGATATCAGCAATGACGCCAAAACTGGCACCAGCACCAATGACATATTCACCATCAGCATTTTCGACTAACGTAGAGCCTAAGATATTTTCGTGAAAATTATTGTCGTTGTCGATATAACCAAACTTCAGTGTCCCATCTGGGATCACTTCATCACCCGCTAATACTTCATATGAACTGGTACCGCTAATGGTGGTGTCATTGTAGTCGGTACTTGCCACAAGTGTGTATGCGCCAAGTTCACTGCTAGTTGCTGTGTAACTCACTGTAGCAATACCTTCAGCAGTCGTCAGAGCCGTATTAGGTGAAAGGCTAGCATTACCAGCTTGGAAGGTGACAAGTTGATTGGCAATAGGTTGGTTGGTACCATCGAGTACGTTAGCAGTCAGCAATACCAGTTGGTCGATTTTAAAGCTGGTAACTGTATCACCCGCTTGAGTGATACTGGCAGTAACCGAAATTGAATCAGGAGTCGGGACAGTATTGTTATCTTCAAATTGATAATTCTTACTGGCACTAACACTGTCAACATCTGCTGGGTTGTGGGTCACGATTAAAGTACCAGCGCCAACAGCATTATCCGTTGAGCTAATAAATACGCTGGCAAGGCCATCGCTGTCAGTCAGTTTGCTGTCAGCGCTGGCTTCACCAAAGTCAGGAGCAAAATTAACAATTGCACCACTTACGTTGCTATTGGACAGCTTAAGCTGAGCTACCGCACAAAAGCTTTCGTTAATATCAAATGTCAGTGAGTCTGTATCAGCGTCACATTGACCATTTACAACGGTTTGGTAGCTAACACTAATGCTATAACTGCCATCTTCGCCACCTCCACTTTCACTTCCGTCTGAAGAGCCGTTACAACCAACGAGTAAACCGAGTGAAGCAATTGATAAAGGCAGTGCGTGTATTATTTTTTTTAGTAGCATCAGCAACATCCTTGTAGGGGTAATTTATTCAGCTAATCCAGCGCGTAAGTATTTAAATAGTTCTTTATGAGATTTTGAATCAGGATTCTTTGCTAACTCTTTGTTCGCTTGGCGAATGAGTTGGCGCAGTTTTTGGCGTTCAAATGCTTCATGTTGTGCAAGTAACGCTTCAACTTCTTCGTTTGGGTTTGCGAGTAAGCGGGCACGAAGTTTTTCAATAATCTGCACTTGAGCAGTTTCATTATTATTTTTATTCAGCACGTTATTTAGTGCAGTAATAATCGGTTCGTGTTCAAAACCACGCATTAGCTTACCGATATACTGAAGATGGCGACGATACGCCTCAGTTTTAGGTTTAATGCTTTTCGTTTTCAGTACAGCATCATACAAAAATTCATCTAAGCCAATTTTGTCTAATTGAGACTTACTCAAAGCAATAAGGCGCATGCCAAGCTCTTGAGCATCTTCGCTTTCTTTTTTGAATTCTGTTCTGCTGACGTAATCATCGTCATTGTCATATGGCTGGTGGAAGTGATCTGAATCGCCGACAATTTTCATAGTAAATAACCTCTAATAAATATCGACGAATAATAACACTTCAAGGGCTATTGCGGCCACTGAATATACGTTAAGACCCCGATTTACTTTAAAACTATTTTTCATGCATTAAGTGATAATTCAACATGATAACTATAGGTTAGTTTATTTATGCCCATTTGTGAGGCTAAATCCTTGTTTTGATGGTTATCAATACAGTTTTGAATTTGATATGCTAAGCCTAACAATGAAAACTAAAGAGTAAGTTTGTGTCTAACAAGAATATTGATACTGAATTAGCGGCGTTAAAAGATGCCGTTGCTGTAGCATTAGAGCATGCAAAGAAACTAGGCACGAGCGCTGCTGAAGTCGCCATTAGCAAGCAACAAGGATTATCTGTTTCAACTCGCGAGAAAGAAGTCGAAACCGTTGAGTTTAACAAGGACGGAGCCTTAGGCATTACGGTTTATCGTGATGGCTGTAAAGGCAGTTCATCCACCTCAGATTTAAGCCCGCAGGCTATTGCTGTAGCGGTTAAAGCGGCTGATGACATTGCAAAATATACCTCTTCGGATCCTTTTAGCGGTCTAGCTGATAAAGCGCTAATGGCAACAACAATCCGCGATTTAGATTTATATCACCCGCAAGATATTAGCCCTGATGAACTGGCGCAATTAGCTATTCGTGCTGAAGAAGCGAGTTTATCGGTTGATGAGCGTGTACAACACTCAGATGGCGCAACCGCCAATGCACACACTGCGGCTAAAGTTTATGGTAACAGCCATGGCTTTTTAAATGGTTATTGTAGCTCGCGTTATAGTTTAAGTTGTGTGGTTATCGGTGAAGAAGCTGATGGCAATATGCAACGTGATTATGATTACACTATCGCGCGTAAATATAATGAATTGATGACGCCTGAATCAGTGGGATTATTAGCGGCTAATAAGACCTTAAATCGTCTTAATGCACGTAAAATTCCTACGGCAAATTTACCGGTATTATTTTCACCAGAAATCGCCACTGGCTTAATCGGTCATTTGATTGGGGCAATTAGCGGCAGCAGTTTGTACCGCAAATCGAGCTTTTTACAAGACTCGATCCATACCCAGTTATTTCCTGATTGGTTTAGCATCGAAGAAAATCCACATCTTATTGGTGCATTAGCGAGTGCTAACTATGACAGTGAAGGGGTGGCAACTCAGCAGCGCCAAATCATTGATCGCGGCCAATTAGAAACTTACCTGTTAACCAGTTATTCAGCTCGTAAGCTTGAGTTACCGAATACAGGTCATGCTGGTGGTATTTATAACTGGACCTTAAGCAATACAGGCCAAACCTTTGATGAGTTAGTTAAAGCAATGGGCACAGGCTTAATTGTTACTGAAGTCATGGGCCAAGGCGTTAATATGGTTACGGGTGATTACTCTCGAGGCGCGGCAGGTTTTTATGTGGAAAACGGTGAGATTCAGTTCCCTGTTGAAGAAATTACCATTGCGGGTAATTTAAAAGATATGTTCATGGGGATCCAAGCGGTCGCTAAAGATCAGGACTTACGTTCTTCAATTCGCACCGGTGGTATTTTATTAAGCGAAATGAAAATCGCGGGTAGCTAATAAACTCAAGCTTCACTTATCTCATTGAATAAAGCACTGCACTGGCAGTGCTTTTTTGTGGATCATTTTTACACATGGATTATAGGTTCAGCGCCTTTACGCTGGCTTTCTTATCTTTACACTTCTTTACGGTCACTTACACCCTAGCTTTGTCCTATCTCCTGAGAATGTAATTAAATAGTTAATGGAGTAAATATGTTTAACAAAAATGTGTGCGGTTTGATGATGGTTTGCATGGGAAGTTTAGTCTTGGTTGGATGCGACTCTAGTGATAGTGAAGAGACATCCGACAGTTCGGCATATGTTCAATATTATAATGCCTCGGCCAATAGTACTGCCACATCACTTGTTTTAGACGACTATGAATATAGTGACATTGAGTTTGGAGATTCAATGCCGCGTTATGGCTACGATACCGGTAGCGTTGAAATGGAAATCTATGGCCAAGATGAGAATGAAGATACTGTCACTATCTATAGTGAAGATATGAATTTCAGCAACGAAGACAATCATTTATTTGTGCTCTATGGCGACTATAACTCACCTGAGTTATTAGACATTTTCTATGAACGTAGCGACATGGATGATATGAACGATGATGACGATGAAGATTACAGCAAAATGCAGGTATTAATTGCCAATGTAACTTCTGAAGACATGGCTTATGACGCTTATATTTCCCTTGATAGTGACGAATATCAAGATGCGACAATGTTAGGCAGTATTGATTACCGTGGCTATACGACAGAGCTAATGTTAGATACTGACGAATATGTTATTTACCTAACTGAGCAAGGCACTGATGACGTGGTTTACACCACTGAAAGCATGAGCTTGACCACTGAAACGGTTTATAAGTTTATTTTGCGAAACAGTTTTGGCTCTGGTGATTTAAAAATTACTTTAGACAGTGTGGATTCAACCTCTACGCCTGTATCTTATACCAATATTGATTCAACTGCTGATTTCAGGATTTTTAACGGGCTTGAAGACATATCGGTGGATGTGGATGTGGAAAGTAAATTAGAGTCACACTACTTACATGATATTACTTCGTTCACGGTGAGTGATTTCCAGCAAACAGGCTTTAATGATTATGGCGTTACTGTAACAAATGCTGACAGCAGTGAAATCATTTTAGATAACGTACTCGTGACCTTTAACCAAGACGATATTCGTACTCTGCTGCTATACCAAGATGAAACAGTAAAAGGCATGGTAATTGAGCATGATATGCGCCCTAGAGCATACGAATACAATGTAGATGTGGTCAATTTATCGCAAGATTACGATGACTTAACGGTATATTTTGTGAATAGTTCTGAAACCATTGAGTCGGCGGAATACACCATTGAAGATATCGACTTTGCTGAACAAGAAAGCTTAGTGATGCCCCAAGATGATTATGAAATTAATGTGGTC
The DNA here is from genome assembly GCF_009663145.1 of Shewanella sp. TC10. Lineage (GTDB taxonomy): Bacteria > Pseudomonadota > Gammaproteobacteria > Enterobacterales > Shewanellaceae > Shewanella. The sequence goes on along the minus strand of NZ_VKHR01000068.1, from coordinate 21,904 downwards.
TATGAGTCTGATAATGGCACCCAAACCTTGCTGTACCAATCTGAACTTATCAGTTTTGATGGTGATACTAATTACAGTTTTGTACTGACAAAAGACAGCTCAAGTCAATTTGGTTATACACTACATCAGTTATAATACTAACTGCGGTGTGAATGCGCTTGAAGTTAGTGACAAAGAGTGTGGAGTAAAACAAAAATGCCGATAAGTGATTATCGGCATTTTTTTATTGTTAAGCTTTAAGGCACGTTTTTAAGGTACGGGTTTTAAGCTGTTTGATAGTTACTCAAAATACGGCCTAAGTTAGCTGAAGCTTCCGACAAATCTACCACGCCAGCTGAAGATTGATTGGCAAGATCACGGATGGTATTTGATTTCACTCGAATTTCCGTTAGCTCTTTAGCAATGTCATTTGCAACAGCGCTTTGCTCTTCTGATGACGTTGAAATATGGAAACTCATGTCCATGATAGAGCGTGATGACTCGGCAATAGCGTTCACATCAGTACCAATATTGGTGATTAAGTCACTACTGCTTTGAGCTTGTTTGACCGTATCTTGGGTGATGCTATCAATGTTTTGAGTTTCAGATTGCAGCTGTTCAATCATAGATTGTATTTCAACTGTCGCGGATTGAGTGCGACTTGCTAAAGTACGCACTTCATCAGCAACTACCGCAAAACCACGTCCCATCTCACCCGCACGAGCAGCTTCAATCGCAGCGTTTAATGCAAGCAAGTTAGTTTGCTCTGAAATCGCATTAATGGTGGTAATCACTTCATTAATTTTGGTGGCATTCTCTTTTAAACTGCCCACCGAGTCTGAGGTTTTTTCAATGTAAGTCGATAACTGCTGAATTTCTTCAATAGCACGTTTTACACGATTATAACTTTGCTTAGTGTACTCAGAATCTTGCTCAACTTGCTGAGTCGTATTCTTGGCAATATTTGATACTTCTAAAGAAGACGCTGTCATTTCTTCCATTGCGGTTGCAACCGAATCCAATGAAATATATTGCTGGTCGATTTGTTCAGCACTTTGCTGCGTTTCATCTGCAAATGATGTTGAGGTTGTATGCAGTGTATCAGCGCTTTGTTTAACCGTGACAACAAGTTCAGTTAAGGTATCCATTGCTTGGTCTAAAGCACAACCAATGGTGCCAAACTCATCACGACCAGGGTGGAAACCTAAGCGAGAAGTTAAGTCTCCTTTACCAATTTTGGCCGTGGTGTCCCATAGCACCCACAATGCGCCACCAATAAAGGTCGCATTCCAGTAAATCACGAGTGCAAATGGTAATACCCATAAAAATGACAATAACAAGCTATATAAAGCATCTTGTTTCGCATCACTTTCAAGCTGATATACAGACTGATTTAATGAATAATATTGCCCGTTAGCCTGAACCACAGCAGTAATACTATTACTACTACGCTGGCTTTGTTGATTAAAATTGGAAACTGATAAACCCGCTGCACTGGCCTGTTCAAGTTGGCCGGTGGCCTCTAAAGCATTAACTGTCGCGGTCACTTTTTCAGTGAGCACAGTCATAGAGTTTTGTTCTATTTGATTTATGCTATTGAAGTAATTGTTTACCGAAATACTGGTAACAATAAGCATAAACAGTCCAAAAATAGCCCAGAACTTATCGTTAATAGACATTTTGATAAATAGCTTATCAATATTACGAAATTCAACCTGTTTCATAGAGTTGGTGCTTCAATGGTGAAAAGTAATCAAATTCTAGTGCAGCTAGTAATGATTTGATACGACTTTTTGACAAAAAACTCTCTTTTTTATTCTATTTTTCACATCAAATTTATTTGGCAACATTATGAAAAATAGGTTTATTGTTTTTCACTGGAAACATACTTGTTTCCAGTTACTTTTAAGCCTATCAATTCATCATTTTAAATAAGAACCGCCTAAAGGCGTTTTCAAATGCAGTAACCAGCTCTGGGCTTTCTTCTTTTGACAGAATATGGAGCATTCCAGCATAGGAAACGGCTTGATGAGCGTAACAAATACCTTCGGCGAGTTGCCAAGCTTGGCTGAGTTCATCTTTTGAAGCGAATTTATTCCATCGAGACAAGTAAGCGTCAATAACCTTGTGCTTTTCTGGGCAACTGCTCATTCTGAATAAGTAAGTGCCATCGATAAAGGGATGACTAATACAGGCATCACTCCAATCGAAAAAGATAAAATGCTCATGCTTATTATTTACATCGTGCTCAACCTTGCTGGTGGCAGGATTAAAAGGGGCAATATTCTCAATGTGTAAGTCACTGTGAACCAAAGTATTGGGTAATTGATATGCTGAAAGCGCAGCAATGTCGTCATCAAGATGGCTTAGTACTTGTCTTAGGTTTTCAGGGGACAAATCGAGATCTTGTGGTAAACGAGAGGTCACCGAATTATCTTGAAAAATATCGCTTAACTGCTGCGTAAGATTAACTATTTCACGGCGTATACAGCCAGCACTTTCTAAATGCTTGATATGTTTTACTGATTCGATTTGTAAACCTGCAAATGCGGCAAATGGTTTTGCCCAGTCAGAAAGTGGCACTGTATCAACAAATGCCTCGCCAAAACTGTTGGTTAACATCCATTGTTTGTTTGCATCGAATGCGATGACTTCGGCACAGCTTTGTGGAAATAGCTCAAATAACGTCGCGCATAAACTGGCTTCATTGGAAAACATAGGCAGCAGGGCGGTGGCTTTAAAAAACACGTCGCCAGAATGAGTTGATTGCCTGAACACATGACCTAAAGCCCAGCCTTTAACTTGCTGTAATTCTCCAATTAAGCGGATGTTGAGTTTGTTTAATTCAACTTCAGTCCAATGATTGGCGTTTTGTGGCCAATTATTTTGTTGCCAGCATTGTCTAACTTCTAGCTGCTTAGCCGCTAACTGTATCGTGTTCATATTTGGTGTCTTCGCCCCAATTTGATTAATGCTTGAGCTACATGCTTAAAATAAGAATTTAAAATGTGAATGTACGTTTGCTTACGATTCTTGTTTTAGTTATAAGTTCTTTTAAATCAATATTTTGATATTGTTTGTGTGCGGCTTGTTGCGATTAGGATAACACTTTGATTGCACTATATCGCATTTGGACATTTAATAGACTCACACAAATACCCAAGATAGATAAAAAAGAGAACAGGTATGAAGGCAATTACCATCGCAGCAACCCTGCTTTGTATTTCTCCTATGCTGGTTTCAACAACAGTATTAGCGGAAGATAGTGATAAAAAGAACGCTAATCAGTCATCAATGGCCGAATACAGCCGTAAAATAGCGGTTGACGAAACCGTGGTCACTGAACATAAAACGAAAGCCAATGGTCAGAATTTTTCTTACACAGCGACAGTGGGTACACAACCGGTTTGGAATGAAAACGGTGATGCTGTAGCAACCCTTAGTTACACCTATTATCAGCGTGACAATGTTAGAGATACTGCGAAAAGACCTTTATTGATTTCATTTAATGGTGGACCCGGTTCAGCTTCAGTGTGGATGGATATTGGCTATACTGGCCCCCGTGCAATCAACGTAGATGATGAAGGTTATCCTTTACAACCTTATGGGGTAAAAGCCAATCCATATTCAATTTTAGACATTGCCGACATTGTTTATGTAAACCCAGTTAATACAGGTTACTCAAGAGTGTTGCCCAATAAAGACGGCGAAATGCCATCTAAAGACGAGCAGCAAGACATGTTTTTTGGCGTCAATGCTGATATTAAATACTTAGCTGAATGGCTTAACACCTTTGTAAGCCGCCATGAACGTTGGCGTTCACCTAAGTATTTGATTGGTGAAAGTTATGGTACAACTCGAGTGTCAGGTTTAGCGCTAGAGTTACAAAACCGCCAGTGGATGTACTTAAATGGCGTAGTACTCGTATCACCAACGGATATTGGTATTGAGCGCAAAGGGCCAGTTAAATCTGCCAACCGTTTACCTTACTTTGCCGCAGCTGCTTGGTATCACAAAGCTTTGTCAGCAGATTTGCAGAATGCTGATTTAACCGAGTTCTTGCCAGAAGTTGAAGCGTTTACCATTAACGAATATATTCCTGCATTAGCGATGGGCGGCTTTATTTCCCCTGATCACAAACAAAAAATTGCTGAAAAAGTAGCGCATTTTTCTGGCTTGAGTGTTGATGCAGTATTGAAATCAAACCTTGATGTTTCTACACGTTTTTTCTGGAAAGAGTTACTGCGTGAGCGCGGCCAAACCATTGGTCGTTTAGATTCACGCTACTTAGGGATTGATAAGCAAGATGTTGGTGATAGCCCTGATTACAATGCAGAGTTGACCTCTTGGTTACATTCTTTCACGCCAGCGATTAATGCTTATATGCGTGAAGAACTTAACTATAAAACCGATATTAAGTATTACATGTTAGGTAACGTACATCCTTGGGATCGCACCAATAACAAAACAGGTGAAAACTTACGCCTAGCAATGGCGCAAAACCCTTACTTAAATGTGATGGTGCAAACGGGTTATTACGATGGCGCGACCAATTACTTTGATGCTAAATACAGTATGTGGCAGCTAGACCCAAGCAGTAAAATGAAAGACCGCTTAAGCTTTAAAGGTTATCGTAGTGGACATATGATGTACCTTCGCTCAGAAGACTTGAAACAATCTAACCAAGATTTACGTGAGTTTATTCAAGCGACAATGCCAGCTGAAGATGTATCAGCTAAGTATTAGAAACTTAGGCCGGTTTATATTTACTCAATAAGCAGCATTTATACTTAGTTAATAACAAACATCTAAGTGTTAAACATTAAAAAGGAGCCATTGGCTCCTTTTTTGTTTAGCAAATTAGTCATGACTTTTTAAGTTGCAGATTGGGCATCCATATCAAGTCGTGTCCGTTTTGATTTTAATTTTTGCTGACGTCGGCTCCAATATAGGTATAAGCCTGTAAAGCCTAATAACACTGGCATTAAGCCCACAATACACCATACGATTCGTGTGATAAGCCCGCCAAAATAGCCAAAATGCAGTTTACGAAAACTATCAAGAAATACCATCAGAAAACCAGCTTCTCGGATATCTTGTTTTGTGAGTAATTCACCTGAAGTTTTATCAAAACTGACCGTGCTAGCGTACTCGCTATTGAATGGGTTATTGGAATCAACATCACCATAAAAGGTTATGTCGCGTCCAGGCTCATGGGGCATGGCCAAATAACCAGCTTGGTAACTTGGGATCTCTTGACTGGACTGAAGCCTTAAAGACTCAAATGAAATATCAGGGCTGTGAAGCGGGGCGGTGATATAAACATGTCCTCCATCTCCGTGTTCATTAATCTCATGCAAGATGCCTGCAATATTCCAATAACCGCCAGTAAACGCCATGATAATGAGCACAGGGGAGCTTAAAATTCCGATGAACTTATGAATGTCGCTGAATAAAACCCGCTTAACAGCCTTAAATCGCATAGTGAATATTTTAGCCCAAAAGCGGCGATATAAAATGATGCCGCTAACGCCTAAAAACAACATGATAAGTGCTGCAGCAAAGCCAACCCAAGCGCCTTTTACTTCAAGTAAAAAGGTGTAATGCAGTTCTAATAGCCAGTCAGTGATGTAATGTCCCATCGGTTGGGCTTGGGATAGTAATTCCCCACTATATTGGTTGATATAAATTTTTTGCCATTCTTCTGTGCCGTGTTTTATTAAATAACCCGCATCTGAACGTTGCTTATCATCAAACAATTCCCAGCCGCCAAGCTCATAGCCTGGGTTGGCGGCTAATGTCGTTTGCATCAGAGAATCTAAGCTGACCCTTTGGCTGGTAGGCTGTGCATCAACCACCATATGAGCAGGTCGCAGTAGGCTATCAATTTCAACTTTAAAAACTAAAATGCTGCCAGTAATTGAAATAATCAATAACGGCAGCATGGCAATTAGCGCTCCATAGGAGTGCCATTTAAATAAGGTTTTTCTCATAATTGGCTCTAATCAAAATAAAAATGCTTCTTGCTTTGCAGCAAGAAGCATTTGGTTTGATTTATAATTTCCAGCTTAAAGTTGCACTGTAATTTGTCGGTGCACCGTAGAAACCTTGCGACCAGTAAAGGCTAGTTAAGTATTTTTCGTCGGTGATGTTTTTAGCATTAACGCTTAGCTCAATATTATCGTTGAACTCGTAGCGTGCCATAAGATCGACAATGGCGTAAGCATCCTGCTCAGTCACGACTGTTTTTGTTGGCTCTTGGTAGCGGAAAATATCATCCTGCCAGCGCATGTTTGCACCAATCGTTAAGCCTTCTAAGAATGGAATCTCATAAGTCGTACCTAGCTTAAATAGCTTTTCTGGGGTGTAATTTGCCACCTGATTGCTTTCGTCGTTAGTGCTGATATCAAAGTCGGTATAACCAAGGCTCACATTTAATCCAGGGTAAACTTCACCAGCGATATCAAGTTCAAAACCTTTGCTCTCAATACCATCTGCACCGTAATAACGTTGTTCGGTAGGGGGTAGTTCTGCTGTATCAGGATCAAGCGTCGCTAAGTTAGTCTGAACGACATTAAAGTAAGCCAGTGTGGTGATTAATCTGCCTTCAAAGAGCTCACTTTTAACACCGATTTCGCTACTCTCACCAGTAACAGGTTTTAAGATGTTATCGTTGATATCTTTTTCTGTTTGAGAGGTGAATGTTTCGGTATAACTCGCATAGGCAGAAAGCTCAGGAATAATGTTATAAACCGCGCCCACATAAGGAATGAATTCAGCGTCTTCTACGGTTTGATCTTTACCGTATGCTTCACCTTCAACTTGCCAGTCATTAAAGCGGCCGCCAGCGATGAGGTGGAAACCTTCGAACAAGTTAAATCTGCCCGTGAAGTAAGCTGCTTGTTGAGTTGCTTCAACATCACTACCAGTCAAGCCGTCAGCGAAAGTCGGTTTAGGGGTGTTGCCATCCCAAGTGTTGAGATCTGGCATAGCAGGGAAGCCGTTACCTGTGGTGTAATCATATAAAGAGGTGTCGATATAATTCACTTGAGCATAGTTCACACCCACCACGATTTGATGGTCACGTCCAAACAGCTCAAAATCACCATTCAAATAAACGTCGACTAAGTCGTGTTCATCATCAAGATCATACTCACTGCCGTAACCGGTTAAGCCAAGTTCTGTTTCTTTATCTGGTGTGCCGTACACATAGAAGAGTTCTGTATCTTCATCTGTGGTGCGGTGTGAGTAGGTTGCGCGTAAATGCCAGTCATCATTAAAGTAATGGCTTAGCTCCGCTACGGTATTATTTTTAACGACTTGCCAGTTTGACCAATCTGCAGAGGTATTGGTTGAGCGGTCATAATTGGTTGGGCTGCCATCAGTGTAAAACAGCGGTAACGCGCCCCAGTTATTGCCTTTAGCATCGTTATTGATATAGCTATGGCTAATCGATAGTGATGTGTTGTCACTTAAATTCGCTTCGAGGAAGGCATACATGACCGTTTTATCGGTTTCATAGCGGTCTAAATATGAGTCTTTAGTTTGTTTTACAGCGACTGCTCTTGCTGCAAAAGTATCGTTAAAAACGTAAGTGCCATCGGCTTCAATACGTTTATCATCCCAGCTTCCGTAGCTTGCGCGTAAATTAAGGTTACTCTGAGCTGTTGGTCGCTTACGGATAAAGTTAATGGTCGCAGAAGGGTTACCTACACCCGTCATTAAGCCATTCGCGCCACGGATCACTTCGATTCGATCATAAATCGCGGTATCTTCATCGGCATGGTTGTTGCCATTAGTCAGTGGTAAACCTACACCATCTATTTGAAAATTGGTGACATCAAACCCACGTGCAGTGTAATAAGTTCGGTCAGTTTCAATCCTTTCAACATTAATACCAGTAGCGCTATCTAATGCTGAGTTTATGTCGTTTAGTTGAAAATCTTGTAGTTGAGCACTGGTGATAACAGAAACAGATTGTGGGATATCAACAATAGCTAGGTCTAACCTTGATGCGCCACTTGCTTGGTGAGCGTTGTAGCCTTCAATATAGCGGCCTTTGACCTCAATAACTTCTACGTTGTCTTGCGTGGCTTCACTTTGCTGGTTTTGAGTGTTTGAGTTAGTGGTTTGCTCTTGGGCTGATACATGTTGCACAGCGGCAAAAGCACAGATTATTGATAGGTATAATGGACTTAGTTTCATTTTCTTCATCATCTTAACTACAGTGAAAGCCGTGTGCTTTCACTCGAATTGAGTGGTTGTTAGCGCAAATTAGGTTTGTTCGTTGCAGATGATAGATAAAAGTTAATAAAGTTTAAATAAAAATCATTATCATTTACATTTGTTGGGTTTTGTAAATTTTATGAAGGTTTTTCATTGTGGCTTAGGTGAGGTTCTGGTGCATTTGGGGATAAAGCCCCTTGGCTATTGTGTTAAATTGATATAATAAGTGTCACTTTTACCTGTTGTTCGTCATCAAATTTTTATATCAAAAGAGAGTTCCTAAATGAATGCTGTGAGTCCGTCGGTATTGAAAAAACGTATCGATAGCATCGACATCATGCGTGGCATTGTCATGTTAATTATGTTGTTAGATCATGTCAGAGAGCGCTTTTTCTATCATGAACAAGTGACCGATCCTATGACGCTTGATAGCACTAGCCTTGGGTTATTTTTAAGCCGGTTTGCTGCTCATTTTTGTGCACCTACTTTTGTATTTTTAACCGGTGTTTCAGCATGGCTTTATAGTCACCCTCAACATGGACCACAGCGAAATGGACGTGAGTTCTTAATTAAACGTGGACTGTTTATTATTGCGCTAGAGTGCACGGTAATTACCTTTCAGTGGATGGGGAATTACGAAATGATTTGGCTGCAGGTAATGTGGGCTATCGGTATCAGTATGCTTGCACTTGCCGCATTAATTGGACTACCAAGAGTATGGCTGGCGGTTATCGGGCTAGTGATTGTATTTGGTCATAATGCACTGACGCCAATCAATTTTGCGCCGGGAGATTGGGGTTATACTATTTGGGCAATACTGCATGATCGCGGGAATATTTTCCCAAATGATTTCATCGGAATTCGAGCAAGTTACCCAGTGTTACCTTGGATTGGGGTAATTTTACTCGGTTATGCCATGGCACCGATTTACAGTGCGAGTTTTGATGATGCTAAACGCCATAAAACCCTAATAGGGCTTGGATTAACCTGTTTTGCTTTATTTGCCATATTACGTGGCTTTAATATCTATGGCGAAACCATGGATTGGCAACTGGGTGAAAGCTTAACAATGACATTGATGTCGGTGTTTAATGTCACTAAATACCCACCGTCTTTAGCGTTTCTGTTAGTGACAATAGGTGGCACTTTATTGTGTTTACGGGTGCTTGAAAACGTGAAACCGAAATACGGCAAGGTATTATCTACCTTTGGCTCCGCGCCAATGTTCTTCTATATTGTGCATTTGTATTTATTGCTATTGATGTATCAATTTGCGCTAAATGTCATTGGCCCAAATTACGGAGACGTATACGGCTTTACTGACATTACTTGGGTATGGATAGTCACTGTTGTGTTGGCGGTATTATTGTATTTTCCAACAAAGCGTTTCAGCCAATATAAGCATCAAAGTAAGCAAGCCTGGATAAAGTACTTATAGGTTTTTTGCGACTAGAAATACCATTAAAGGGCACATTAAGTGTCCTTTTTTGTGCCTGCTTAGCTGTAAATGTTAAATAAAAGCTGTTCAGTAACAAATATTTGATACTATTTGGTTCGATTAATTAAAATAGCAATTTCATAGTGTTATAAAAACAATAATAATCAAAGGGTTGAATATGAAAGTGAATAAGCTGACAGCCATATCGTTAGCGATTAGTTTAGCGTTACCGCTCACGGTAAATGCTAAAACGACTAATAGTCAAAAAGAGAGTAAGGCTGAACAAGTAAAAGAAACTTCTGGTAATAAAGCATTACTGCACGGTGGTTTCTCCTGTGAGGGAGAGGTTTTAACGCCAATTTACACTATCCAAGGTGATGGGGCATCGAGTCCATTTGTACCTGATGATGTTTATGAGTCAACAGAAGAATACGTGACTAAAGGTATTGTGACAGCACGAGCTGAAAGTTTATATAAAGGCTTTTTCATTCAAGATGCCAAAGGTGATGGATTAGCAAGTACGTCTGATGGCATTTTTGTCCATTGGGGGGAATCTGCCCCCGATGATATTCAACCCGGTGTTGAAGTCTGCGTTAAAGGTAAAGTAAAAGAATATTATGGCTTTACCCAAATCGATCTTAAAAATGATCAAAAAGTTGATATTGGCAAAATGGTGGGTGAATTACCTGCGACTCCTATTCATGTTGAAATGGGAGAAACCCTTGCACAAGCACTAGAGCGAGTTGAGGGGATGAAGGTGGTGCTTGATATTGATAGTGATATGAAAGTCACGCGGACATTTAGTTTCGATAATAGCACCTACCGCAACAACATGGTGTTGTCGCATCAAGCACCTTTGATGAAAGCGACCCAAGTTCATCAGCCACTTTCAGCAGAAGCTATTGCGCTGAATGATGCTAACTTACTGAATCAATTATTCATCGATACAGATATTAAAGCCCCAGCAGGCGTCGTGCCTTACTTCCCAGGCTTTAACGCTGAAACAGGCTATATCCGCATTAACGACCAAGTTATTAACCTAGAAGGGGTTATTGGCTATAGCGATGATCAATATCGTTTGTTACCGATCAATGAATTAACCAGCAAAGATTTTATTCGCAAAAATGACCGTCAAAAGGCTCCAGCGATTGCAAATCTTGGCGACATTCGCGTTTCAAGCTTCAATGTATTGAATTTCTTTAATAGCGAGTTTGGTGGCGATAAAAACCCTTTAGGGCACAATCGTGGTGCAACTATTGAAGCAGAAATGCTATTGCAACGAGCTAAAATCGTGAATGCTATGGTGGCGATGAACGCCGATATCATTGGTTTGATGGAAGTTGAGAATAATGGTTTTGGCAAGTTAAGTGCGATTCAAAATTTACTTAATGCACTGAATGCAAAGCTTCCGAAAGAGCAAGCTTATCAGTTTGTTGAGCTAGCTGCTGCAGATAAGGCTAAAGGTAAGTTTGTTGGTAATGATGCCATTAGCGTTGGCCTTTTTTATCGCCCTGCGGTTGTGTCTTTGGATGGCAAAGCACAAATGATTATTACACCTGAACAGCATGCCAAAGCAGGTGCTGTAACTCGTATGAATGGCGGCGTGGAAGAGTTGAGTCCTGCTTACGATAAATACCAACGCCACAGCTTGATGCAGACCTTTTGGGTTAATGAGCAAAAACTAACGATTGTTGTTAATCACCTAAAATCTAAAGGTTCAGGCTGTTTAGAGGATTGGATTAGCTTCAATGAGGATTCTGAGCCTGCAGATCTTCAAGGAAAATGTAACGCTTTCCGTGTTTCGGCTGCGCAAGTTATTGGTGAAGCAGTAAAAGGGTTAGATGGCGATGTACTGGTGATGGGCGATCTTAACGCCTACGGTAAAGAAGATCCGTTAGCAGTGTTAACTGATTATGATTCAGCAACCACTGAGCGTGTGATTCGTACTGCATCTTGGACAACACTTGATGGTGTTGCGCATCAGACTCAAGGCAGCACTATTGATAAAGGCTATGGCTTGATTAACTTAAGCACTCAAGCCCATGGACCTGAAACATATTCATATAGCTACAATGGTGAGTTAGGTAATTTAGACCATGCTTTGGGTAATAGCAGTCTAGCTAAGCGCGTTGTTGCGGTGGAAGATTGGCATATCAATGCAGTGGAATCTAACTTGTTTGAATACAGCAGCAAGTACACTGGTGAGCTGGCTAAGTCTGAAAACGCATTTTCATCTTCAGATCATGATCCTGTGATTATCGCGCTTGAATATCCGCAAGTGGCTACTGAGAAAGATAATCGCGCTGGTAGCTTGGGCTATTTAGCTTTAATGCTGTTAACAGCGTTGGGGCTTGGTCGCCGTAAAGTGTAGCTGGCGTTATCAAAGGTGTGCAGTTAGCAAAAAGGATGGCAATAGCCATCCTTTTTTAGTGCAACTCATTACATTCTGTTTAAAAGAAACTAGTCAATTAAGTCGTAGTTTTCACGTAGAACTTTGATGATATCGGCTTTCGGGTTTTCAGGAAGCTGGATACTACTGCCTGTCACTTTTTCTGCCACACCAGTATAGGTGCGAGACACATTCATCATCGCTTCTAATGGTAAGTCATTATCACGAGCGAGTGCTTCACGTTCTGGCATTCTGTCTTTGTTGAGCAAAATGTCAGCATCATCAAAATGATTTAATAGGAATTGGCGGAAGCCTTCTTTTGAGTTTTCAACAATTTTACCTTCACGGTAAGCTGCGCCATCCCAAATACGAGATGAATCAGGGGTACCAACTTCATCCATGTAAATAAGCTTTGAATTGCCATCTTTATCGTTAACGTAACCAAACTCGAATTTCGTATCGACAAACATTTGGTCATGTTCACTTAATGCATCTGAGATAACCTTAAAGCCTTCTTTTAGCAGTTTTTCGTATAAGTCGATATCAGAAGCTTGCTCAAACCCAAATGCGGCAACGTTCGCTTCAATATCACTACGGCTGATATTGACATCGTCTTGCTCAGGCACTCCAGGGATCCCAGTTAAAATCCCTTTGGTCGATGGTGTGATCAGTAGCTCAGGTTCGAACTGATGACCTATACCTTGGCAAGGTATCGCTCTACCAACTGAGCTAATGTCGCCTTACAAAACTTGGTATTGAAATTGGAGCGACATATCAGGTTCGAACTGATGACCTATACCTTGGCAAGGTATCGCTCTACCAACTGAGCTAATGTCGCATCTATATTTCAATTTTTAAAAATTGGAGCGACATATCAGGTTCGAACTGATGACCTATACCTTGGCAAGGTATCGCTCTACCAACTGAGCTAATGTCGCATCTTAATCAATTTTTAGTTTGAAGATTTGGAGCGACATATCAGGTTCGAACTGATGACCTATACCTTGGCAAGGTATCGCTCTACCAACTGAGCTAATGTCGCAAATCTTCAAATTACAACTTCAAATAGCAAGTGGCTCGCTGTAAAAAGTTGAGGCCGCATTATATGTAATATTCACTACACTGCAACCCCTAATTCAAAAAAAAGATTTGATTGCTTAAATTTTAAATACTTCTTGACGATAAAACTGCAATTCAGCAATAGATTCCTTGATATCTTCTAATGCTTGATGAGTATTCTTTTTGCTAAAGCCTTTCATGACTTCTGGCTTCCATCGGTTTGTTAGCTCTTTTATCGTGCTGACATCGATATTGCGATAATGGAAGAACTCTTCTAGCTCAAGCATGTATTTATTCAAAAAACGTCGATCTTGACCAATGCTGTTTCCACACATCGGCGAAGCACCTTTAGGCACATATTGCTCTATAAATGCAATCGTTGCTCTAATAACGTCTTCTTCAGAATGTTTACTGTTCTTAACGCGATCAATTAATCCAGATTCACCATGATGCTTTTGATTCCAATCATCCATGCCATTTAACACTTCATCTGATTGATGAACCGCCATAACAGGTCCTTGAGCAATGATATTCAATTCTTGGTCAGTCACAATCGTCGCAATTTCAATAATGCGATCGACGCTGGGCTCTAAACCAGTCATTTCTAAATCAACCCAAATCAAATTGCTCGAGTTTACAGCCATAATATCTACCTTATTCTGTCAAAAGCCCTAAATTCAGGCTTTTTTATTAAAGAGGGTGTATCATACTGTTTTTTTATACGACAAAAAAACACCTAATTAATGAAGATTTGCCTGTGAGTAAAAAGAAACCACTTAGCCAAGGTCAAAAGCGCAGAATGCGCGACAACCAAAGTAAACGCCTAAAGCGTAAAGATAATCCAGATCAAACCACTGATTTACAGGATAGTCTACTTGGGCCAGAACAACAGGGAATCGTCATTTCTCGTTTCGGTCAGCACGCTGATATCGAAACCGAAGAAGGTATTGTTGCACGCTGTAATATTCGCCGAAACATCACCAGCCTTGTCACCGGTGACAAAGTGCTTGTTCGTTTAGCAACAGAGACCGACCGCGGTATTGGCGGTATTGTTGAAGCTGTTCATCCTCGAAAGTCTTCCCTCACCCGTCCAGATTTATATGACGGTGTAAAAATCATTGCAGCCAACATCGATCAAATTTTAATTGTCTCTTCAATTTTGCCTAGTTTCACTACCCAAATTATCGACAGATATTTAGTGGCAGCAGAAGATACCGAAATCCCTCCGGTTATCATTCTCAATAAAATGGATTTATTAACCGATGACAATCGTGAAGAAGTCGAAGTCGCTTTAGAACGTTACCGTCAAATTGGTTATCCTGTTTATATGGTGAGTAGCCATACAGGTGAAGGCGTTGAACAAATAAAATCACTATTATCTGACAAAATTAGTGTATTTGCAGGTCAATCCGGTGTGGGTAAATCATCACTCATTAATGCGCTAATGCCCGAAGCAGACTTGCAAATTGGCGACGTATCAGGGAACTCTGGCTTAGGCCAACACACCACAACAACAGCCAAATTGCTCCATTTTGAAAGTGGCGGGGATTTAATTGACTCCCCTGGTGTCCGTGAGTTTGCCTTATGGCATTTACCTGCTCCACGTGTCGGTGAATGCTTTGTTGAATTCAGAGAATACATCGGCACCTGTAAGTTCAGAGATTGTAAACACGGTAATGATCCGGGATGCGCCTTGCAAGCTGCACTCGCGGATGGGAAAATAACTGAAGATAGATTTAACAACTATCACCGCATTATAGCTAGCCTTGATGAACAGCGTCATGCTCGACACTTTAGAGCATTAGATGAATAAGCTAACAAATTTAGTTTAAAAAATATCAAGATAAGCACCAAACATATAACTAAAAAGGGTACTCAATTGGATTCTGTTAAAATTGCTTTGCAATATATCTTACCTAAACATTTACTATCACGTCTTGTGGGTAAGCTTGCAGCTGCAGAAGCGGGAGCGATCACTACTGCAGGTATTAAATGGTTTATCAAACAATATAAAATTGATATGACTGAAGCTGCGCAAAGTGAACCTGAGGCGTACAAAACCTTTAATGCATTCTTTACTCGTGCATTAAAACCAGGTCTTCGTCCAATTGTCGCTGACGAGAAAACCATGGCTCACCCTGTCGATGGCGCAGTCAGTCAATGTGGACCAATTGAAGCAGGAAAGATTGTCCAAGCGAAGAATCATGATTACACCACACTCGCATTATTGGGTGGACAACAAAAAGACGCCGAGCGTTTTAATGGTGGCGACTTTGCCACTATCTATTTAGCACCAAAAGATTATCACCGTATCCACATGCCTATCACTGGTACCTTGTCAAAAATGACATATGTACCTGGTGAGCTATTTTCAGTTAACCCATTAACTGCGCAAAACGTGCCGGGTTTATTTGCTCGAAACGAACGTGTTGTTGCTATTTTTGAAACTGAAGTGGGCCCTATGGCCATGGTATTGGTCGGTGCCACTATCGTTGCTAGCATTGAAACCATTTGGGCAGGAACAGTAACACCACCTTGTGGTAAGCAAGTATTTACTTGGGATTACCCAACTGAAGGTGCTGAAGCACTTACACTTGAAAAAGGCGCAGAAATGGGTCGTTTCAAGTTAGGTTCAACAGTGGTGATGTTATTTGGTCAAGATGCCATTGATACCTTTGCTGAGGGTGTAGAGCCGACTGAAACGACTCGTATGGGGCAAGCATTCGCTCACTTAAAGTAAAATATTAAATATGCCTATCGGCATGATAAAAGCGCAGCGCCCTGAAGTATCAAATGCTTCAGGGCTAATTCAGTTACATATTGCAGTACTGCTATTTGGTATTACTGCATTATTTTCAAAAATACTTCCCCTTAATGCATTAGATATTACCGTTCTTCGGTGTACCGTCGCATTTTTCGTTCTGGGATGTATTGTCAAAATTTCTCGTCAAGCATTGCTGTTATCTCAGCCCAAGCATTATTTAATTGCCCTTGGATTAGGTATCTTGGTGAGTTTACATTGGGTAACCTACTTTGCTGCAATGCAGTTATCTTCTGTCGCCATCGGAATGATTGCTTTTTTTACCTACCCTGTCATGACTGTCTTAGTTGAACCTCTCGTCAATAAAACTCGCTTAAGGCTTATAGACTTACTCTCAGGCATCGCAGTACTCACAGGAGTATTTATGCTTATTCCTGAACCGAACTTTGATAATGATGTCACTTTAGGTATTGCTTTAGGTGTACTCTCGGCAGCTTTATTCACTGCACGTAATTTATTGCACAAAAAATACTTCTCACAATACAGCGGGCCACAAGCAATGTTCTATCAAACATTAGTCGCTGTATTAATCTTGTCTCCTTTTTTAGAAGTCGAGCTGACCTCAATTACGCTAGATATATGGTTAACCATAGCCATTTTAGGCGTATTCTTTACTGCTGCGCCCCATGCGTTATTTGCCTCTTCACTGCGTCAACTAAGCGCTAAAACCGCTAGTTTAGTGTCTTGCTTACAGCCTTTTTACGGCACCGTTTTAGCCTTCATACTGCTGAACGAACAAGTTAACCTTAATACCATTATTGGTGGAATGATTATCTTGCTCACAGCAATATTCGAAACTCAGCAAAATCATAAAAAAAATAAAGCGTAAACTCAGGTTTTTGTTACCATTGTATTAGTCTCTCACTAGCAATCATTCCCTATGTTCCGTATTGCGTTTTTTATACTCAGCTTGGTCTCCTTTTTTGCATCGGCTAACTCCCCTCTGCAACTTGATAAACGCTTGGGCTTCTCTCAAGGGTCAAGTTCATCTCAAGTGGCTGACTTACCGACTCAAATAGAAAATGTTAAGGCCAGTATTGAAAAGCTCAACGCTGAAGAAAAAAACTACCTCGAACTTGAGAGGAATAGCGATGCGATCACTCAAAGAATAACAGCCGAAATACGCCAGCCAATATATGAGCTCAATATCAATGCAGAAATTGATGTTGGCCAGCAAGCATCAATGGCTTACTACCATTTATCTGAACTGAAACAGTCAGAAAATGATCTCAGTGAGCAGCTAGTTACCTTAACTAAGCGTCAGCAAGAATTACCAAGTGTATTAAGACAAGCAAAAGATGCATCTAACCAGCACCAAAGAACAAAACTTGCGCCAGCAGACACGCCGTTAGGCCAATTGCACCTGCTCCAAGGGGAATTACTCAAACAAAATATCGCAACATTAACAGCCGAGTTAACGAGTAATCCCAAACAAAAGCAAATTGCCCAGTTGCAGCTTCAACGTTTACGAATTGAGCATACTCAACAAGAGAAATTGATTGAATCACTGAACAAGCAAAATAATCAAAATCGCCAACAGCAAGCTGCTAATACCATTGCAAACAACATTATTGATGAACAATTGCTGGCTGACACGATAGCTCAAGAAATCAGTCAAAAAAATCAACAGTATGCCCAAGAGCTCATACGAATAACTGACGGCATAACTCACGTCATTACTCAACAAGAAAAAACTGAAAAACAGTATCAGTCACTCGCTTTGCAATTAACCAATGTCGAAGAGCAAATTACTTGGGTTGAAACAAATTCAGCCTTCGGTGATAGATTTCTGCAAATGTTGCAATCGCTGCCAAAACCGCCTAACCAAGATGTCTTGTTAGCGGAAATAGCTGACTCTAGATTAATGCGTTATCAAGCTGAGCAACAAAAGGCGCTTAATAAACAACAGCTCACCAATGAAGGCTTTTTAAATAACACCCAAATAAAATTGCTTGAATCGCAGCAGAGCTTAATAGAACAGCTGGTGCAAAATTATGATGTTTACCTTAACGAACAAGCTAAGCTGCGTAACAGTTATGAGCAGCTAAACCGGATATATCTCCGCCTTAAAAACACCCTAAATGAGCACTTATTTTGGGTGCCCAATGCTGCCAGCATTTCAGGCTTGTGGTTAGTTGATCTAAAGAATGCAACAGTGTGGTTAACTCAGGCGACCCAAATAGAAAAGTTAAAGCAAGCATGGCAATCGCAAAACATTTATTGGGCTTGGTGGGTCATTATCCTCATCCTTTGCTTAATGGCGCAGGATTTATTAACACCTAAATTTAATCGGGCAATAGAACATTACGGTCAAAATGTCGGTAACGTAACTCAAGATAAGTTTATCTATACCGCTAAGACACTGGGCTTAAGCTTTCTATATTCGTTAGTTAAGCCTTTGCCTTTGTTACTGGCTGGATTTATCTTTTATAACTCTGAACTCAACTTTGTTCATGCTATTGGTGTTGGAGTACTCTCTATTGCTTGCAGCTACTGGGTATATCGATTCTTTGCCCTGTTATCATTAGACAATGGCATTCTCATTAACCATTTTAGGCGGCCGCAACCTCTGGTTAAACGCTTACAAGAAAAGACCTTACGGTTCATATTTGTCAGCTGGCCACTTATCGGCATTATGGGCTTCAGTGAAGCCATAGATACTTCACTCATTCGTAATAGTATTGGCCGCGGCGCATTTTTAATCTTTACTATTACCTTACTTATCCTTTATCGGGATATGTATGCATTTATCAATGACTTTCGTGCTAATGCCAATGATGGCAAAAACATGAAACTTTTCAATAAACTCACTTGGACATTCCTTATCACTGTCCCTTGTGCATGTATCTTTTTAGCAATCATTGGTTATTACTTCAGTGCATTCCAAGTGTTGTTACAGTTGCAGCTGTCATTATTGTTAGGTCTAGGCTTTTTATTGCTTTATCAATTGACCAAACGTTGGATGCTCATTGAGCGCAGGCTCATCGCCTTCGACCGTGCAAAAGCCCGTCGTGCAGAACGACTAGCTCAACGAGAGCGAGGCGAATTAAATAGTAGTGCTGATGCAAACGAAAACTATGAAGAGCCTATTGTTGACCTAGAGACCATTGCAAGCCAATCGTTAGGGTTAGTGCGTTCGTTATTGATATTGGCCTTCTTTGGTAGCTTATTGGCCTTGTTATCACAAACCCACACCGCACTGTTTTCATTTTTAGATGGCATTACCTTGTGGAATACCCACTCAGTTGTGAATGGTATTGAGCAACAAATTCCAATCACATTAAAATCAATTTTGTTCTCATTCATGATCGTGGGCTTCTCTGCCATGATAGCCAAGAACCTACCTGGTTTATTAGAGCTGACCATTTTACAGCGACTAGAATTAACACCCGGTACTGGCTTTGCTATTACTACGGTCAGTAGCTACATAGTGATATTTTTAGGACTATTAATTGGTTTTTCAACGATTGGGGTTGAGTGGTCTAAATTACAGTGGTTAGTGGCAGCATTGTCAGTCGGGTTAGGTTTTGGTTTGCAAGAGATTTTTGCCAACTTTATATCAGGTCTGATTATTCTATTTGAAAAACCGATTCGTATTGGCGATACCGTCACCATTCGCAATTTAACTGGTACCGTCAGTAAAATTGAGATTCGTGCGACCACCATTGTCGATTGGGACAGAAAAGAAATCATTGTTCCCAATAAAGCCTTTATTACCGAACAATTAGTTAACTGGTCACTATCGGATCCTATTACCCGAGTCATCGTTAACGTATCTGTTCAGCGTGATGCTGACCCGTCTAAAGTTGAGGCGTTACTTCATCAAGCTGTAAGAGAGTGCGACTTATCATTGAGCTTCCCTGAGCCAGAAGTATGGTTTGCAGGTTTTGGCCAACATACTCAAGATTACGAAGTGAGATCTTACGCTAAAGATATGAATGATCGCTGGCCATTAAGACACAATTTACATAAACGGATCTGTAAAAAATTAAAAGATAACCATGTTGAACTGGCCTATCCACAAATGGAAATCCATATCAATAACGGTCAATCTCGCGATTTAAATCAAATAATTAAAGGTTAGTTAAATGCTGATTTTTGCACACCGCGGCGCAAGTGGTTACGAAGTTGAAAATACCTTAGCGGCAATGGAAAAAGCGTTAGCGCTCAACGTCCAAGCTATTGAACTAGATGTATATAATATTGAAGGCGAACTTTATGTGTTTCATGATCGCCGCTTAGAAGGAAAAACTTCAGGTTTTGGGCTCACCCACCTGAGCACTCGAGATGAAATTAGCCAGGTAACCATTAAGCAGCATCGAATTCCCACGCTTTGGCAAGTAATGGAGTTAATTAACGGCCGCTGTATCGTCAATATCGAGTTAAAGGGTTACCACACAGCAGAGCCTTTAGTGGCTATATATCCAAAACTCATCAGTGAGTTAAATTTTAATGAGCAACAACTACTCATTTCATCATTTAATCAGCCTTACTTAGCTATTGTGAAGCAGCATCTCCCCCAAGCGAGAGTTGCCCCTATTTTAGCTGGCGTACCACTACATTACGCTGAAGCTGTTACGGCATTAAATGCCTACTCTATTCATGTCGACTTACATTTTGTCACCCATGAAATGGTCAATAATGCCCATCAACGTGGTGCAAAAATCTATGTCTACACTGTCGATAACCCCGAAGATATACACGCGCTTGAAGGCCTAGGTGTGGACGGTATTTTTAGTAATTACCCTGATAAAGCCGCTGCTGCGTTAATTAATAACCAAAGCGACAAAAGTCATGAGAAGTGGTTCGGGTAAAGGTTTAGCTATTGCGTTCTAGCAAGTTTGCTTAAATCTATTCTTAATTGGCAGTGTTGCTAACTGCCAATTTATATTTGCCGCTTTATACTTGCCTATTTCGCTGCGCCCAAGCGCCTATTCCAAAAAAGATCCCAATCACGATAAGTAGCATCCATTGTGACGGCATGGCTCTAAGCTGACTGGCAAGCCATGGACTAATACTGACTATCGCAAGGCCATAACCAAAAGCATTCACCAGTACGAAGGCACAAGTTCTAATAAAGAAACCGCTACCAGACAGTGTCCTTCTCAAAACTCGATTGATATCAGTAGCAAAAATAACGATAGTACACGCGACTAAAGCGGTTGCAATCTCGCTCATCCAAGGGTGTAACATAGCGCCTAATTTCGATAAAAATGCTATGATTTGGTTCATTAATCCTACCTCTTTAATTTCGACAAACTGGGAATTTTTATGGCGAATAAATTACTGTTATTAACCCAAGAAAATAATAAATATCGTGAGTTATTAACCAGCCATAACTTACCAGAACTCATTATTTTAGGGGATGATCCTAGCAGTATTTGTGAAGCTAACATCTGGTTTGCCGAGCCGCAACTGGCAGCTCCTCTTTTAAACTTAGGCAATGAGCTGCAATGGTTACAATCGACTTTTGCAGGGGTAGATAAAATTACTGGTTCAAGGCAACGCCGCGATTATAGTCTGACCAACATCAAAGGCATCTTTGGACCTCTAATGAGTGAGTATTTATTTGGTTATTTACTCGCACATCAGCGAGAGCACGCTAGATATAAACAACAACAGCAACAGCAACATTGGGCCCCCGGTAGTTTTAGAACCCTCCAAGGGCAACATTTGCTGCTTTTAGGTACAGGTTCAATTGCCCAGCACATTGCTCAAACAGCTAAACACTTTGGCATGAAAGTCACTGGGTTAAGTAAAACAGGAAGCAGCAAGCCTTTCTTTGATTATGTTGATACGATTGATTGTTTAGCAGACTACTTACCCAAAGCTCATGCTGTTGCTAGTATTTTACCTAGCACTTTAGACACTGAAAACATTCTAAATGAAACAATGTTAGCGTTATTACCCGCTGAGTCTGTGCTATTCAACCTAGGTCGAGGCAATGTGCTCGACTTAGATGCGCTGGCTGAAGCAGTAATTGTTCAGCCAG
>NZ_VKHR01000017.1 GCF_009663145.1 Shewanella sp. TC10 | reverse complement strand
CATACCTGCGTCTTGGCGCAGGTATGTTCGATGTATCACACATGACTGTAGTTGATGTGACAGGTACCGATGCTTGTGCATTCCTTCGTAAATTATTAGCAAACGATATTGCTAAGCTAAAAGTGGCTGGTAAGGCGCTATACAGCGGCATGCTAGACGACAACGCTGGCGTTATCGACGACCTCATTACTTATTACCTTACTGACACCCATTACCGCGTAGTGGTTAACTCAGCCACTCGCGTTAAAGATTTAGCTTGGATGGACAAGCAGTCAGCAAGCTTTGATGTGACCATTACTGAGCGTCCTGAGCTGGCGATGATTGCCGTTCAAGGTCCTAACGCGAAAGCAAAAGCGGCTGAAGTATTCAGCGCTGAGCAAAACGCAGCGGTTGAAGGCATGAAAATGTTCTTTGGTGTGCAGTCTGAGTCATTATTCATTGCGACCACAGGTTACACCGGTGAAGCAGGTTACGAAATTATCGTCCCTGAAGCCGAAGCTGAAAGCTTATGGCAAGCACTACTTGAAGCAGGCGTTAAGCCATGTGGCTTAGGCGCACGTGACACCCTACGTTTAGAAGCGGGCATGAACCTATACGGTTTAGATATGGATGAAACCATTAACCCATTAGCCGCTAACATGGGCTGGACTATCGCATGGGAGCCAGAAGACCGTGACTTTATTGGCCGCGCAGCATTAACAGAAATTAAAGCAGTAGGGCCAGACAAGTTAGTTGGCCTTATCATGGAACAAAAAGGTGTATTACGTCACGGCATGCCAGTGTTCTTCACTGACGCAGATGGCGTTGAACATGAAGGTTCTATTACCAGCGGTACTTTCTCGCCAACTTTAGGCTATTCTATTGCCATGGCGCGTGTACCTAAAGGCATTAGCGATACGGCTGAAGTCGAAATGCGCAAAAAGCGCGTAGCTGTTAAAGTGATTGCACCAAGTTTCGTGCGAAACGGTAAACAAGCATTCTGATGTGAGTAAGCAAAATTGTGATTTAACAGCACATTTTGCGACTAACATATTTTGGTATAAGCACTTATTTAGATAATATCAATCAATAGTCAACGAGTTGACGACTAAGTACTTATCCCATTAACTCAAATAAAAATTGCGCTTTAAATTTATAGATATAGGAATTACGACAATGAGCAACATTCCAGCTGAACTTAAATATGCTTCATCACATGAGTGGATCCGTAAAGAAGAAGACGGAACATACACAGTGGGTATCACTGAGCATGCACAAGAGCTATTAGGTGACATGGTATTCGTAGAATTACCAGAAGTAGGCGATACAGTCACTGCTGGCGAAGACTGCGCAGTAGCTGAGTCTGTAAAAGCTGCATCTGACATCTACGCACCAATTTCAGGTGACGTTGTTGCCGTTAACGAAGCACTAGAAGATTCACCAGAGCTAGTTAACAGCGAAGCATTTGGCGAAGGTTGGTTCTTCCGCGTTAAGCCATCTGACGAAACTGAAGTGGCTAACTTGTTAGACGCTGACGGTTACCAAGAAGTGATTGACGAAGAATAATCGTCGACGCTAATAGAAGCTCCCTTGGGAGCTTCTTTTTGTTTTGCCTTTAAAACTTTTTTTAATGATATAGCGATCCTTCCGCTAGTCATTAAAGTATTGCACAACAACATTTTTCCCTAGACCAGTTTATAGCCCTACAGTGACATTCTGGCAGATTTGGAACACGACTTCTCATGACTAAGCAAACCCTAACTCAATTAGAGCAACACGAATTATTTTTAAGCCGACACATAGGCCCAGACCAAGCGCAACAGCAAGAAATGTTGAACTTCGTCGGTGCTGAGTCGCTTGAAGACTTAACCGCACAAACCGTGCCTGGTTCAATTCGTTTACCGCAAGAGTTAACCATTGGTGATTCATGTGGCGAAGCGGAAGGCACAGCCTACATCCGCACTATTGCTGATAAAAACAAAGTATTCAAAAGCTACATCGGCATGGGCTACTACGGTACTGATGTACCTAACGTCATTTTACGTAACGTGTTTGAAAATCCGGGTTGGTACACAGCGTACACCCCGTACCAGCCAGAAATCGCACAAGGCCGTTTAGAGTCAATTCTAAACTTCCAACAAGTGTCTATGGACCTAACCGGTCTTGACCTTGCATCAGCATCATTACTTGATGAAGCCACCGCAGCCGCTGAAGCAATGGCGATGGCCAAGCGTGTGTCTAAAGCCAAAAAAGCCAACATCTTCTTTGTGGCAGACGATGTGTTCCCACAAACATTAGATGTAGTGCAAACCCGTGCCGAGTGTTTCGGTTTTGAAGTGATTGTAGGCCCAGCAGCAGAAGCCGCAAACTACGAGCTATTTGGCGCGTTATTCCAGTACACCAACCGCCATGGTGAAATCACCGACAACACTGAGCTATTTGCCAAGCTTGCTGAAAAGAAAGCCATTGTGACCGTTGCTGCTGACATCATGTCACTGGTAATGCTTAAATCACCTGGTTCAATGGGCGCAGATATCGTTTTTGGTAGCGCACAGCGTTTTGGCGTACCAATGGGCTACGGCGGACCACATGCAGCATTCTTTGTTGCCCGTGACGCTCACAAGCGCTCAATGCCAGGTCGTATCATCGGTGTGTCAAAAGACACCCGTGGTAACCAAGCACTGCGTATGGCAATGCAAACACGCGAGCAACACATTCGCCGCGAAAAAGCCAACTCAAACATTTGTACTGCACAAATCTTATTAGCGAATATGGCATCGTTCTACGCCGTATTCCATGGCCCACAAGGGCTTAAAACCATTGCAAGCCGCATTAACCGTTTAACTGACATTCTAGCGACTGGCCTTAAAGCCAAAGGCGTTGAGTTAGTTAACAACACTTGGTTCGACACCATCAGTGTTAAAGGCTTAGATGTCGCTACAGTCACCGCTCGCGCAGTTGCCGCTGAACTTAACCTACGTATCGATGCAGACGGCGTTGTGGGTATCAGCTTAGATGAAACCACCACACGTGAAGATATCGCTCAGTTATTTGATGTGATTATCGGTGAAGGTCATGGCCTTGATGTTGCGGCTATCGATGGCGACATCGTAGGTAACGGCTTTAGCTCAATCCCAGCAGAGCTTGAGCGTAAAGATGCCATCTTGACTCACCCAACATTCAATCGCTACCAAAGCGAAACTGAAATGATGCGTTACATCAAGCGTCTAGAAAACAAAGATTTAGCCCTTAACCATTCAATGATTTCGCTTGGCTCATGTACCATGAAGCTTAATGCAGCCGTTGAAATGCTACCGGTAAGCTGGCCAGAATTTGCTAACATGCACCCATTCTGCCCGCTAGACCAAGCTGAAGGTTACACTCATCTTATCAATGAGCTATCTGACTTCTTAGTTAACATCACAGGTTACGATGCCGTGTGTATCCAGCCTAACTCAGGTGCACAAGGCGAATACGCAGGTCTACTTGCGATTAAGAAATACCACGAATCACGCGGAGAAGGGCACAGAGACATTTGTTTAATCCCACAATCTGCTCATGGTACTAACCCAGCGTCGGCGCAACTTGCAGGCATGAAAGTGGTCGTGACTGCATGTGATAAAGAAGGTAACGTCGACATTGAAGACTTACGTTCAAAAGCGGCAGAGCTTGCAGACAGCTTATCGTGCATCATGATCACTTACCCATCGACTCACGGTGTGTATGAAGAATCAATCGCTGAAATTTGTGAAATCGTCCATGAGTTTGGCGGTCAAGTTTACCTTGATGGCGCGAACATGAACGCACAGGTTGGCTTAACGTCACCAGGCTTTATCGGCGCAGACGTATCGCACCTTAACCTACATAAAACCTTCGCGATTCCACATGGCGGCGGCGGACCAGGTATGGGCCCAATCGGTATTAAAAAGCATTTAGCCCCGTTTGTTGCAGGTCACCAAATCGTAAAACCTGGCCGCGAAAGCGACAACAATGGCGCAGTATCAGCCGCGCCATACGGCAGTGCAAGCATCCTACCTATCAGCTGGATGTACATTAAGCTGTTAGGCACCAAAGGTGTGAAGCAATCAACCCAAATGGCACTGCTAAACGCTAACTACGTGATGAAAAAGCTATCAGGTCACTACCCAGTATTATTCACTGGCCGTAACGACCGCGTAGCGCACGAATGTATTATCGACTTACGCCCACTTAAAGAGTCATCAGGCGTAACCGAAATGGACATTGCTAAGCGTCTAAACGATTACGGATTCCACGCACCAACCATGAGCTTCCCAGTAGCGGGCACGCTGATGATTGAGCCAACAGAATCTGAATCAAAAGTTGAGCTAGACCGTTTCGTTGAAGCAATGATCTCAATTCGCAGCGAAATCGCTAAAGTAGAATCAGGCGAGTGGCCAAGCGACAACAACCCACTGCACAATGCACCGCACACAATGGCCGATATTATGGACCCAGCGTTTGATACACGCCCATACAGCCGTGAAGAAGCCGTGTTCCCAAGTGCAGCAGCGAGAGCGAATAAGTTCTGGCCGACGGTTAATCGTATTGATGATGTTTATGGGGACCGCAATTTAATGTGTTCTTGCGTACCTATCTCTGACTACGAGTAAATAGCTACTTAACCTCAGTAATACGGCATCAGCCGCTACTTTTTGCTACTCATTGACAACAGTCAACTCCGTGGCAAAAAGCAGCGGCTTTTTTGTCTTACTTTCGGCAGTAACGCTATTTGATATGAGTGGATTTGATGTAGGAGTGTGAGTGTTCATTGACACCAGTCAACTCCGCGCTAGACCCTTCGGTTCGCCTTGTACTAGCTTCGCCAGCGACGCAATTATGGTGTTAGCAGACTTCTGTTGAAGTTAAGCTGTTCATAATGAGAAAAAGCGAACCGATTGGTTCGCTTTTTTGTTGGTGCTTTACTATGACTCACTTTCAGTTATCTGAATATTAGTGCTCAGTTATTAATGTTAAACTTGTCTTTCAGGTAGTAAGTTATCTGAAAGGTTTTTGGCTTTTTTAACACTTGGTTTATTTAATATATGCCGATGTTTTCCTGAGCAGAGTTTTATTAGGTTACCAATTTTATGTACGTTTGAAGGAGTCGTATAACTATATCTATATTCTGATTTTAAACAATTAATAATATCTAGCAGATAAAATGAGTTTTTATCAACTGACAAAATATAATCAGCAATATTGTTTTCCCAGTTTTTTGGTCTTTTTGTAATTAACATTAAATTCATGAAGTGAGTTTTGTAATTATCACTTTCTTCTGAAAGTCTATTGCTAACAAGTGTTCCCATTTTTTTTGTAAATAACAAGTCTACAAACCAGTCAATCATATTAGATGGTACGCAATGTATTATCTCATTCAATTTTTTATTAGAATCTTCACTAAAATTTTCATCTAAGTAGAAATGTATCCCCTCTACACTTGCTGAGTTAGAGTTTGCTAATACTGGAGATAATGCAATAAGTACATTGGTTAGTTGCTTTATTCCATTCAAAATTGAATTTAACAGTTCGTGCTTTAGTTTCGTATCTGCAAAGTCACTATTTCTTAGTGCCAATGAAGATGCTTTTATACTCTGCATAAGTCTTAGTAACGAATATTCTTCGAGAATATGGTTAAGGTTTTGTTTTAAAGGTGTAGCCCGATTATATGATCTATCTGCATAATCATCTTTTATTTCATCAGGTAAACTTGAAGCTGAAACCCCCTCGGAAATTTCCTTTTCTAACCTTTCTAGCTGACTATTACTTGGTAACCATTTTGCAAATTGATAAATATTAAAGTCATCAGGTAGTTTGCATTTGTTATTAACTATACGTTCAGTCGAGTTTAGATCTTTTACCAATATCCTTAAAGCACCATTTCTTCTACGATCTATCCCCGTGTAAAATTCAATTACTTCAGGGTAGTTAACATAGTTCATGTCATCTAGAATATAACTTGAGAAGTCATCACTATGTAACATTCTGTGTGCCGCAAAATAGTAAATCCAATAAGTGAATTTAAAGCAAAAACCTTCGTTTCTATTAATTAAAATATTATTTGAATATAATATGTCAAAAATTATATGAACTTCTAAATCTATTTCATTGTCTTGGCAGAAAGTTGATAATTCTTGTATGAATTTTTCTCTTGTGAAGAACATTTGTCTATTTTTAATTATTTTTTCACAAAAGAACCCTAGTGTGAATTCGGTATCTTTTAAGTCTGGTCGAGTTTTGTAGTGTGGAATTTCGTCAATATTGAATAGTAAGTGTAAAACACTCCCAATCATTTCAGCTCTATTAACAGGACTATCATCAAAATCACGTTCTGAAATTTTTAATATGGTTAGGCAATTCTGTGGGGTTCTGGGAATATTTAAGGCTTCTAAGTCTGCTACAACTTTATTTAATACTCTTGAGTCATCATCAATTACGCTATTTGAGTTATAGTTTTTTACTAACTCTCTTACTCCTTTCCTATCAAGTGACCAAAGATAAAATGATGTAAATTCTCTTGGAAGTTTAATATCTTCTTTGACTATTGGGTTTTCATCCAGCGAATACATTAAAATTATTGGCTTATTAACGAAAATACTGTTGATCTCTGATAATATTTTACTTCCATTTTGTATTGAAGAAGAAAATTCATCTAGAATAATACATTCTATATCTTCAATAGTTAGCCCTAGTTCATCAATACTTTTTTTAATATTTTTTTCTATATCTTTTTTATGAGGTTTTAACTTGCTGGCATCTAAATAAAGCCAGAATGAGGGTGTTTCACAACACCATGCTTCCTTAATCAGGTAATGTGCTAAGGTCGTCGCTCCATATTGTTGTCGCGATTTTATTATTATTGATGTTGGATTATTAATTAATGAATCAACTTCTAATTTATCACTCTCATTCATTTTTGATTCAGGGTTTCTATCAATGTTGGGACTTACCCAAGAGTTTTTTTGGGTTGAAAATGATGATAGTGAATTGTTAAGTTTGTCTTTTAATTTTGACTCTATGATTCCTGATTCTATTTCACTTAATTTTGTGGTTAATTTAAGCTTGTTATTAATGCATGCTTCATTAAGATTGACATCAATTAATTCGGCTAAATGCTCGGAACAGATAGCATAATTCTCAAGGCCAGATTTTATATTGACGATGCCTACGACATTATTTGTTATCTCGCATATTACAGGGGAACCACTATAACCATCACAAATGTTCTCTTTTGGGTAGAGTTTGATTGATTTTATATTTCCAATTTCAATTTCTTTTTTTACTGTTATATTCGCAATGGTTTCTTTTTTACTTGAACCAATTATTTTTGAATATCCAATTACTTTAACTCTTGAAGTCCCAGCCAAAGCTAGCTCTAGCCTTTGATGTTTTATACCTTCAACATACAAAATAGCTAAATCTAAACCTTCATCGTATTTATTGGAAATTAGTTTGGATCTTCTTCCATTTACGAGTATATCTCCAGCACAGCTATTCACAACATGGCCACATGTAGCTATGAATGCACCGTTGGCATCATTTTTTACTACAAACCCTGTACCTAATGTGCTACCACTTTTACTTTTAATATCTAGAACTGAATTATTCATGTATTTTCCTTAATACCATTTCAACTTGAATATGTGCTTCAGTTGTACTCTTAGCTAAAATAAAACTACCTTCTAAGCCAACCTTTAAACCCAACGTAACTTTTGTTTCAGCTATGCCGACTGTTTGATTTAATTCCTTATAAGTTGTTGATATAGGCTTGACTACTTGAGTTAAAAAATCTTTCATATCGCTAATCGAAGTATTAACTTTATTTTCAAAAGAAATTTCTCTGGCTTGATGCTCATCAATTTCTACCTCAACTTCTATACCATCTTTTAATTTAATAATTTTATTCATAATTTATGCGCTAAAAAAAGTGGAGGCAGAGTAAACTTTTCATTTTGTGCTTGTGTGGTTCAAATGAACTGGCTTTTACAAGCTAATGATTGGCTTCTTCTTCCCTGAAAGGCGTTCTCTTATTGGATTAAGAGCTTGGCCTGCGTTAGTTTTTTATTGGTTATAGATTACGCTACTTGTTCTTAAAAGTGCAATGCTTTTAAGCATCAATCTGTGATTAAAATCATTTAAAAATAGCGTGTTAGATTCGGTGTTGCTAATTTATGCTCGCACATGCGGCTTCTTTGCTGCTTTTCGTTTCTGCTTCTCCAATAAGTGGGGCAGAGCCTGACCCTATTTATAAGAAGTGGTCGATTGTAAGAAAAGCTAATTACTAACAATGAAAGTAAGTCTATTGTTTGAATGTGGCGCGCCACTGAATAGGTGAGACATGAAAAGCTGTTTTAAAGTGCTTTCTGAATACACTGTCAGAACCAAAACCTGCTTGCTGTGCAATTTGAGGAATAGAGTTCTGAGTTGTTTCTAGTAAACCTTGGCTGAGCACTAAGCGTTGATTTTGCAACCACTCGCCAAATGTACAACCATAAGTGGCTTTAAATTGGCGTGTGAAGGTGCGTTTACTCATTGCGCAGCGCGCGGCGACTTCCTCTAATGAGTGAGATAGATTGAGGTTTTGCTCGACCTTTTCAATCACAAGACTAAGACTTGTTTCTTTCAGGGGTTTGGTATTAATCGGTGCTGGTATGTATTGCTGCTGCCCCCCTGTTCGAAATGGCGCTGTCACCATTTTACGCGCAATATCATTGGCAAGCTTGCTACCTCGCAATCGGCGCACTATGTGTAGACAGCAATCAAGTGATGCGGCTATACCTGCTGAGGTGATGAGTGTTTCATGTTCAATAAACAGAGGGTTTGGGTCAAACTCTACCTTTGGAAATTGCTGCTGAAATTGCTCGGAAAACGCCCAATGGGTTGTGGCCTTTTTTCCATCTAACACTCCTGCACATGCAAGCACATAAGATCCGAGGCAAAGTCCTACCAGTAGCTTGTCTTTCCTATGATGCTCTTGCAGCGCTGCGATCAGTTGTTTGCTCGGCTCTGCTAGGTCATTCGGCCAGCTTGGAATAATGACTATATCCGCCGCTTCGATCGCACTAAGATTTCTGTCAATTACAACATCAAAGCCTGAGCCAGTTTCAAACTGTGAGCCGTTTTCGGTACAGATTTTCAAATCAAACTGAGGAGGCTGTCCGACAAATATATCTTGAAAGACCATGCAGGGTACTGAGAGATGAAAAGCACTGATACCCTCAAAGGCAACCAAAGTAATTTTTATAAGATCGTCAGATTTAAACATAAATGGCTCGATTTGCATGAATATTGACTATCGGGACAGTGTTACACAAGTACTGAACATTGCATACTAAGCTACATAGAAACATGAGCTGTTAGCGAATTTAGGGAGTCATTATGAAAATCCATCACTTGCGTAGTGCAACATTTATTATTGAGTCTGGTGACAAATTTATCCTTATTGATCCTATGTTGGGTAAAAAAGGCTCTATGCCGCCGTTTTCAGTCATTAAAGCCAAAGCTGCGAAAAATCCAACAGTTGAGATGCCAGCAATTGCAGATGAGTTATTAAGTAAGGTTACTCATACGCTAATTACTCATAGCCAAACTTTTGGTATTAAGGCGTTGCAACATGGTGATCACCTCGATCCTGCTGGTGAGGCATTCTTAGCAAGTCGTAGCATCCCAGTTGCGACACCAGCGAAAGATAAAGCCTACTTAGAGAAATACGGTTTAACCGTAAGTTGGGGGATTGAGGACTGGCAAACTATCGACTTTCTAGGCGGTAAACTTACAGCGGTTCCTGCTCAGCATGGTCATGGTTGGATTCATAAGGTAATGGCAAATGGTGTTGGTTTTTTATTACAGCTTCCCAATGAACCCACTATCTATATTAGCGGTGACACAGTTCTAACCGATAATGTAAGACGTGCTTTGAATGAGTTTAAACCCGACATCACCGTCGTGGCGGCAGGTCGTGCTCGTATGGATGTTGGACAACCATTATTGATGTCTACTGATGAGGTTATGGAGTTTATTCGTCTGTCTCCAAACAAGGTGATTGCGAACCATATGGAGGCGCTAAATCACTGCGCTGTGACTCGTCCCATTCTGAAAGAGTCAATCAAGCACAATGGCTTGTTAGAGAAAGTTTTCATTCCTGCGGATGGTGAGACTTTAGCGTTTTAATAAGTGAGCGGGGCAGAGTCTGATGAAATCGGTGGGGATTCATTAGGCTCAGATTATTTCAAGTTTACTGCTTTGTTAGCTAGTCCCATTTTCTATTGGGACTTACCCACTTCTGTTCGTTTCTTCATCTCATTCTCATCAAAAATTGGACGAACCTTATCCGTCATATGCGATTACTTGGTAGTGAATATTCATCATAAACTACCGGCACATCACTACTGAATCGGAGATAACCATGAAACTTAACACTATCGCACTTGCTCTATTAGCGGCTTCAACAACGGCTGGGATTGCTAATGCTTGTACATCGGTTGCTTGGAATACTGAACTGGGTACTTATACCTCAAGAACTATGGATTGGATGGAGTCTACTAAACCTATTTTAGGCACTATCAATAAAGGCGATATTCGCTCAATGCATGGTAATGACCTTGGGGGAACCTACAAGGTTAAATACAACATGGTTGCCGTTTTGGCATATGGTGAATTGGTTGCTGATGGCGTAAACAGCGAGGGCATGAAAGTCGATACTTTGTTTTACCCAGATATGACGATGGGCGAAGCCAAAAGTGACTCGGATTTGACTCAATTTACACTTGCTGAGTATCTTCTGGCTAACTACGCTTCGGTAGAAGAAGTGGTGCAGGCTTTACCGACACTGACATATGGTTCAGTGATGATGGATGGCATGCCTGTTGAGATCAAACTACATTGGTCTGTCACTGATAAAAGTGGTGATCGATTAGTGATTGAAATGGATGAAGATGGCCTAAACACTTATCGCGGCGAAGAAGCGATGGTGATGACCAATGACCCGTCAATGAAGCAACAAATAGAAGCTCGCAATAACGTAAAAGATACATGGGAAAACGCAACTCGAGATACTGATTATGGCTCTATCGGTAATGGTAATTCACCAAGCCGTTTTGTTCATGCTAGTTACTTTGTGAGTAAGCTGCATCAACCTACCAGTGATCGAGGTGCGATGATGAAGTTGTCAACTGTGCCATACCGTGTCCCAGCTGATGCGCCATATAAAGACTTTGGTAACGGTAATGGTGTTTCAAGTTACGCGACCGAGTGGACACTGACTCAAAGTTTAGAAACTGGCGAAAGTGTTTTCGAATATAACTTTGAAGAGACCTGGAATACTGTCCAATTCAATGTGTATGAGATGATGGGTAAAGACATGCGTTTACCATTGACCGAATCTTTTATGGCGAAGTTCTAGTATTTATAAGCCGAGTAAAACAAAACCTTGATGTTACTGCATCAAGGTTTTTTATTAAAATAAGTGGGTCAAAGTAAACTTAATTTATTGTTTTGTAAGGTCGTCCCATTTTCTTTGGACACATGCAGATTCCTGTTAGTTTCTCCATCTCATTTTTAAGATAATCTTTCCCAATAGCTATGCCTGTGTTGGTTTCTTGGCGTATATCTTCGATGATTTTGTTATCTAGGGGATGCGCAACTAAAGCTCGGTAAACCTGTGATTCACTAATTACCCAGTTATTAAACTAACGTGACTCAGGTTTGTGTGATTGGGCGCTAGCTATCGCGGTGTGTTGGGTGACAGGGTATATGTTCTCATCTAGACTGCGTTAAGCCTAGTTAGCTGCTTTTGTGCATTTGTCAGCGCTCTAAGGTGGTCAACAGGGCCAGCCCCACTCAAATAAGCGAATAATAGATAGAATGATGAAATTTAAGTTAACCGTTACCACTATACTTATTGCCACGTTAGCTGGCTGTTCATCTACATCGAATTTACCCATAGATGCATCCAAAACAACTCAATACTCAAAGTCCCATGCTTTAGTAGGGAAAGCTTCTTGGTATGGGAAACCATTTCACGGTAGGCTCACTGCCAGTGGTGAGAAGTACAATATGAGAGCCTATACAGCGGCGCATAAAACCTTGCCTTTTGGGACAATCGTTAGAGCAACAAATACGGCAAATAACAAAAGTGTTGATGTAAAAATTAATGATCGTGGCCCGTTTGTAAAAGGGCGAGTGATTGACCTTTCTCAAAAGTCGTTTCAACAAATCGCCAGTACCAATCAAGGGATTGTGCCAATTAAGGTTGAAATCCTAGATGACAGTAATACCTTTAGGTACAAGCACTAACCTTGTTGAATGCGGGTCTGCACCTATTCTACTTCATACCCTTTAACTAATAGCCTTTAACTAAAAGCCATTAACTAAAAGCGATTAATTAAAAGCCACAAACTAAAAAGCTAGCCTATTTGCTAAAATCATTAGCAAACGGGCTAGCTTGTTTCTAGATACTTCGTTTCTAACTGAGCCTTCTAACTCACAAACCCAATAAACAAGTAAGTGGCTAGGATAACTGCAACCCAAAGCACCATGTTGCCAGATGGATAGTCGCTAGAAATAAAGCTACCACCTTCTTTGTATTGGCGGGCTAAAAACGCCTGACATTGACTTAGTTTGCCACGTACTGATTGACGAATATCGCCATCCACTTTCCAAATAACTGCAAACATACGCTGCAAGAAGTTTGGTACTAAGCGTCTGTATACCCAATCTACGTCAAGGTGAGTTGAGCGTAGTTCTGGCGGGTACTTACCTTTAAGGTTAAGCCATACAAAGGCCAGTGCTGAGAATAACAACAGCTGTGTCTGAGCGAGTACGTGGGTCGCATCATATGGGTTGTAGCCAGTATCGTACGGTAGCAGCGAGTAAAGCGCAGCAGGGTAGATACCAATGCCAATACATAGGCAGGCTGCAACAAACATTGCCAGTAACATATTGATTGGCGGATCGTTTGCTCTAATGCCCGAGTCATGGGCGAAGAAGGCAAAGTAAGGGATTTTAATACCTGCATGGTGGAATACACCCGCTGAGGCAAACAGTAGCATTAACCAAACCCAGTCATGACCTGTTTCCATCGCAGCAGTCATGACCATAGATTTACTGACGAATCCGCTAAACAGCGGGAATGCTGAGATAGATGCCGCGCCCACAATACAGAGTATGGTGGTTTTAGGCATGGTTTTATAAAGGCCGCCGAGATCGGAGCCATTTATTCGCCCTGTCATATGCAGTACCGCGCCCATGCTCATAAACAATAGGCCTTTAAAGATCACGTCGTTAAAGGCATGAGACACGGCGCCGTTTAAGGCAAGCGATGTACCAATACCGATACCGACCACCATAAAGCCTACTTGGTTAATCAAGCTGTAAGCCAGTACGCGGCGTAAATCGTTTTCAATTACCGCAAAGAAGATTGGGAAGCAGGTCATTGCTGCGCCAATATACACCAGCAGCTCAGTACCAGGGTAGGCGCGTGCTAGTGCATATACCGCAACCTTAGTGGTAAAGGCACTGAGTAACACTGTGCCCGTTGGCGTCGCTTCTGGGTAGGCGTCGGTAAGCCAAGTGTGCGCAAAAGGAAAGGCACACTTAATGCCAAAGGCAATAAAGATAAGCCATCCAGCAATACTGTCTAAGCCGATAAAGTCAAAGGCAATGCTACCTGTATCCTTGATATAAAACAGCGCACCGATAAGTAGAATGACGCCAGAGAGTACCTGCATGATGAGGTAACGCATCCCCGCGCTATATGCAGCTGGAGTGCGACGAGCCCAAACGAGAAATACTGAGGTAAAGGCGAGTAATTCCCAAAACACAAATAGGGTTAACAAGTCACCGGCGAACACTGCACCAATGGCGCTGCCTGCGTACAGCATGGCTGCCACTTGCTGCACGGTATCTTTGACGTGCAGTGAGTAGACGATGCCAATAAATGCAGCAATATGGAAAATATAGCCAAACATCAGGCTTAATTTATCGGCGCGATAAGGGATTAATTCATAGTCTAAAAACATCAATTGCAAATGGACGCCTTCTGGCACAGTCCACAAATGCAATCCGCTGATCACTGGAATTGCTATCATCAATGCCCCGCGGAGTTTTCCGCGAGTTGTAGCAGCAATTAATCCGCCAATGATAAACAGCACAAACGGCGGTAACTCAAGCATCCACATTGCGATCACCTTTATTGTTATTGTTAGCTTCTTTGGCGTGGCCATCGCTGACGTCGACTATTTTAATTTTGCTATTATCAAGCTCTTCAACGGGTCCATAATAATCTTCTGGGCGCATCAAAAAGGTACGCATCCAGCTAGCGATTAATACCAAGATTACACAGCCCACAAAGCCATAGATTGGGTAGAAAATGGGTAAGTTTTCCCAGCTATGGTAAACATGACGGTGAATGACAAAATCAAGTGCCACAAGCAATCCACAGCAGATATATAGCAGGTATAACACCCGCTGGATGTTCTTGGGGTTATCAAAGAGGTATTGCTTCTCGTTATCCATGATTCACTCCAGATACAGTCAAGATAGCTTTGGCTAATTCATAAAAGGGCTGAGGATGGATGAACATGATCAAGCAGCCTAATGTTGTGATAATTAATGCTATCAAAGAAGGTAATGGCGCTTCTTTGATGCTGGTATCGGTTGGCTTCTCTCCCTTACCTGGGAAAAATGCGTGGTAAGGAATTGGCAATAGGTAGGCGATATTGAGCAAAGAACTCAGCATCAAAGTGGCCATTATGAACCAATAGCCCGTTTCAATAGTGCCCATAAGCAGGAACCATTTACTCCATGTGCCGCCTGCTGGTGGTACGCCAATAATGCTCAGGCTGGCGATGAAAAACGCGCCCATGGTAATTGGCATGGTGTAACCTAAACCGCGCATCTCGCTTATCTTAGATTTATGACTGGCCACTAAAATGGCGCCGGCACAAAAGAACAAGGTGATTTTGCCAAAGGCGTGGGAAGCAATATGCATCGAGCTGCCGATAACACCGGACTGAGTCGCAAGTAACGCGCCTATGGTGATATAACCTAACTGACTGATCGTTGAATAGGCCAGTCGTGCTTTTAGGTTGTCTTGGCGCATGGCAATAATTGAAGCCAGCAACACTGAAATTGCCGCGAGATATAGTAAAAACTCAGTGGTTGGCAGCTTAGGTAGCAGATCGAGTCCGAATATAAAGATACATATCTTGAGTACCGTAAATACCCCAGCTTTTACCACCGCTACTGCATGTAATAATGCACTGACTGGTGTTGGTGCGACCATCGCTGCAGGTAACCAGCGATGAAATGGCATCATGGCTGCTTTACCAATACCGAAGATAAATAACGCTAAAATGGCGCCTGCGATAGTGGTATCAACATTAGCGTCAAACACCCCGCCCGCAGTGAACTCAAGTGTGCCAGTCATGAACCAAGTTAAAATGATGGCTAACAGGAAGAAGGCGATTGAGGTACTGAGTAAGATCCCCAAATAGACTCGTCCACCTTGCTTGGCTTTGTCTGTACCTGCATGGGTAACCAACGGATAAGTTGACAGCGTAAGTACTTCATAGAAAACAAACAGGGTAAATAGGTTCGCTGAAAAGGCGAGTCCCATGACCGCACTAATCGCTAGCGCGAAACAGATATAAAACCGAGTTTGGTTGTCTTCTCCATGACCACGCATATAACCGATGGCATAAATGGTGGTAATTAGCCAAAGGAAACTAGCAATCAGTGCGAATAACATGCCTAGAGGTTCTACGACAAAGCTTATCTCTAAGCCTGGCATAAGCTCCCACCACGTGACCTCAATACTCGCTCCGGCTTTAAGGGCTTGGTAGAGGTTGACCACGCAGTAAAGCACCACAAGACTGATACTTATGGTTACTGCCTCACGTAGGTTAGGTTTCTTTCCTGTTATTGCAATTGCAAAGGTTGCCAACAAAGGCAATAGGATAGTTAGCTGTAACATCAGCGCTAAAGATGGATTCATGGGTTTATTCCAAACAAGCTTTGAGAAGCAGCTTGAGCAATTTGCACACTCAAGCGAGTGTCGATACCGAAATAGATATTAGCGATGACGAGCGCCCAAATAGGACCAAGGAATGTCCAAGGTGCCTCTTTAACCGTTTCTCGTCCTGGCAGTGGTGGTCTAAAGTAGGCCATTTCCACAATTCGCCAGATATACACAATGGCAAGTAGTGAACCCAACAAGATAAGTACCGCAACTGGCCACATGCCGGCTTCAACACTGGCGATTAGCAGATACCATTTACTGACAAAACCTACGGTTAATGGCACACCAATTAGACTTAATCCACCGATGACAATGGCTGACATGGTTAAAGGCATTTGTCGACCAAGGCCTTGGAATTGACTCAGTTGCACGCTACCAATGCGGTACATTACTGCGCCAAGGGCTAAAAATAGCGCGCTTTTCATTAAGGCGTGGTTAAACAAATGCAGTAATGTTGCCATTACGCCTGTGCTGGTATTAATGGAGTAACCGATGATCATATAGCCCACTTGCGCGATACTTGAGTAGGCCAAAATATGCTTAACATTTTGCTGATAAATCGCGGTGATAGACGCCACAAAAACACCCACCAAACCCAGCACCATTAGAATGTCTTGTAACGGCAGGCTAGTGAACGAGAAAGAGATCCCAAACACGGTAAAGGTAAAGCGAATTAGCAGATAAACTGCAACCTTGGTAGAAGTTGCGGCTAAAAACGCCGTGACGATTGAAGGGGCGTAGGCATAAGCATTAGGCAACCATAAATGAAGCGGGAATAGCGCCAGCTTCAAACAGATACCGACGATTAAGAAGGCGAATGCAGCAAATACGGTACGGGTTTGGCCTACGTCAACTAATCGAATCGCAAGGTCGCTCATGTTGAGCGTGCCCGTCATTTGATAAAGCATGCCGATACCAATCAAAATAAAGGTCGCACCAATGGTACCCATAATCAGGTATTGGAATGCCGCCCAAAGCGCACGTCTATCTTTACCTAAGGCGATTAAGGCATATGCGGATAGTGACGAAATTTCCAAAAAGACGAACACGTTAAATGCATCGCCTGTTGCCACAATGCCGAACATCCCCGTTAGCGATAAAAGGTAAAGACTGTAAAACAGGGTATGGCGATCTTCACTTAGTTCTTTTTGAATGCTGGTGTTTGCTGCAAAAATCACCACAGTTGCGACGCTAGAAATAATCAGCAGTAAAAAGGCATTCAGTTTGTCTATGCGGTATTCAATCCCCCAAGGCGCTTCCCAGCCACCAAGTTCATAGATGATGGTGCCTGATTTCATGACTTCTATCAGTAATAGCACGCTGTTGAGAAAAGTCGCAGAACAGACCAATAAGGCAAAAATCCACACCAGTTTTGAACGGTTTAAGAACCAGCATAATGGGGCTGCCATTAGCGGTATCACGACTTGTAAAATAGGCAGGTGAGCTAACACTATGAATTTTCCTCGTTCAGCTGATCTAGTTTTTGGATCTCATCTTCTTCGACGCAGCCATATGACTCTTTGATTCTGATGACAAGTGCGAGACCCAGTGCTGTGGTCGCAATACCTACCACAATAGCGGTAAGAATTAACACATGAGGGAGAGGGTTAGAGTAGGCGTTGATCCCTTCAGCCAAAATGGGGGCACTGCCACGCTCAACCATGCCGACGCTGATATAAAAGATAAACACCGAGGTTTGGAAAATGGTCAGTCCAACCAACTTTTTAATTAAGTTGCCATGGGCGATAACGATGTAAAAACCGATCATCATCAACAGGACTACGATCCAATAGTTATAAAGTCCGAGAAACATCTTGCTCCCCTTTTTGTTTATTATTGTTTTGTAGGGCTTGTCTGCGGGCATCAAAGTTGAAAAAGATGCTCAACATGACTGAGGCAACGGTGATACCAACCCCTAATTCAATCACGAGTATCCCGATATGCTGACCGGTAAGGGCATCATCGGCTAACACGTTATAGTCTAAGAAGTTTGCACCATTGAGCATCGAAACCACCCCAACTGAGGCGTAGAGTAAAAGTCCCACTGCCGCCAACAATTGAATCACTGATGGGTTAAACACTTTTTGAGCGGTATCTAAACCAAATAGCATGGTGTAGAGAATGATCGCTGCGGCGAAAATTACCCCTGCTTGGAAGCCGCCCCCAGGACCAAAGTCACCGTGGAATTGAACATATAAGGCAAACAGTAAGATGAAAGGAATAAGTGCTTTACTGACAATACGCACCACCATATGGCGTTCATGCATTTGCTCTTCAGTTGCGTCATCAGATTGAGGTTTTTTACGACGTCGAGGCAGTGATAGTAAAGACATCACACCAATACCGGCGGTAAAAATAACCGCGACTTCACCTAAAGTATCAAAAGCACGGTAACTGCCTAATACTGAAGTCACAATGTTAGGAATACCGACTTCTTCCATTGATTGCTCAATATAACGAGGCGCAACATGTTGATGCACAGGTGCATCTACAGCGCCAAAGTAAGGCATATCCATGGTGCCATAAATCAACATGCCACCAGTGACGAACACAACAAATAGTGAAATAAGCGGTTTATGGCGCTTTGGCGCTTCCTTTCGACCTGTGATAGTAATGGCCGCTAACATCAGCAAGCCAGAAATACCTGCGCCAACGGAAGCTTCGGTAAACGCTACATCTACCGCATCAAGTACCACAAAGAAACTGGCAGAGACTAAGCCATAAATTCCGCTTAACATCACCACAGCTAAAAGGTCTGTCATACGCACAATTGCGATGGCGATGACCACTAAAAATACTAATAGTATTATATCTACTAAGGCTTCGATGGCTTGTTTCCTCCCTGAGCATCAGGTGTCGGCTGTCGCGGTATCAAGCCATTTTTGAGTGCTGATTTTGCTAATGCATGGCTGGCAGATGGGTTAATAAATAGCGTACAGATTAAGATCAACATGAGTTTAATGAGGACTAAACCATTAGGGCTTTGCAACATTAACCCCAGTAGTATTAAGCCTGCACCTAAAGTGTCTGTCACACTGACTGCATGCATTCGGGTATAAAAATCTGGAAAACGGATAATGCCTATTCCGCCTGAAAAGCAAAGGAAGCTGCCGACTAGCAGACATAAACCACTACTTATTTCGAGTAAGAGGTTCATTTTTCACCCTCCTTGGTTGAATGAGGTTTGTAAGGAGCAACTTTAAACTCGGCTGAGTCTGAATAGCGTAATACTCCGATGACGCTGATAAAGTTAATCAGGGCATAAACAAGGGCAATATCGAGAAACTCAGGACGTCCCATTAAAAAGCCCAATACTGAAATCAGCAAAATGGCTTTAGTGCCAAAAAAGTTGAAGGCTAATATGCGATCGTAAAGCGTAGGGCCGACGATGCAGCGAATGAGCGCGAGTAACATAACGACAAGAATGGCGATTGTGGCAGCAGCTAACATTAGTCTTCAAGCTCCCTTACCCGGCGGTCCATCTCTCCGGCTTTTAGTGTGTCGATATCAGCTTTATGTAAAGCATGAACAGTGAGTTGATCATCAATTAAATCTATTGCGACCGTCCCCGGTGTTAGGGTAATTGAGTTGGCGTAGATGACTTTATTAATGTCCGAACACTGGCGTGTGTCGATGGTAGCCAGCACTGGTGAGATACTTTTGTTACCCATCCAAATATGTTTAACCACACTGATGTTGGATAAAATCACCTGTTTGAATAACCACCACATATAGCGAGGTTTTCTGCCATTGAAACGCACTGGGTGAGTTTCTTGGTCGATCACATCCATTTTCTGGGTGAGATAGAGCACCAACATAATTGAACCAGCACCCAGTGATAATAAAAGCGGGTTACTGTAATTGGAGTTAATCCACCAAAATAGGGCGAGTGTTAATATCAGAATCAGCTTGTGGCCTGGCACTGCGCTGGTTTTATTTTCTTGTTTCATATTGATTCATACTTTGTTGTTTCATTTTTGATAAATGCTTTGTGTTAGTTAAGTACTGCTTGAAGCTAACGAATATAAGCTGGCTTTATTAACCCGCTAATCATCTTGCTGACATGACGATTCTTCCGCTAATGCCTGATAAATTTGGGTGTGCAATCCCTGTATAGAGTTCGTTGATGGCGACAAGTGACTAATTGTTCGATCCACTATGCGATCGACTAACTGCTGAGGAGTTTCATTTGCAGATATGCAAACTTCTTTAGGGATAATTTTTGAGGTATTGCTACCCACTCGAGTGCGGTAGGCTCTATCTGCGAATCCTTCAGAGTTTTTTCTAAGCTCATATTGCTGAGTGGTGTTTAAAGTTCCAGCTAGAAAACCTTGAATATAGTAAGCACATGGTTCAGTCGAAGTGACTGTCGATTGTTTGTTTAGGGTCATGCAAGAGGATAGAACCAGCTGTTGTTCGTTTTTAGCGTTTTGCGAGATGGCAGAAAAGGAGAAAGTGAATAGTAATAGTGCTAATAATCGGATGTACTTCATATAAACCCCTTATATTTATTATTCTATTTATTGCAAATTCACTTACTAAAATGTATCGAAGCAGTACTCTTTATTACCCATATGTCGGTCGTTAACGTTACTACCTGCTCATGCCGAGTTATTCGCACTTAGGCCATTAAATTCATACTGTGTTTGGCCAAATATTGGAGCCATTTCAACTAACGCTGGGAATGTGTAAGTGGTGCATTTAATTAACATTAAACCGATTTCGTTAACCTTCTAATCCATTTATAACACAAAACGTTTAAATTGAAATGATAACTGAGAGTAAACTGAAAATTTTTTGTTATAAAGGTGAGTATTCAAATTTTGTGCATAAACTCTAATAATTAGTAAGAATAGAGGTTTGGTTAATGACTCAAACATAGCTATAGAGTCAGACATTCTATATAGCTTTTTTATATATTTTGGCTTGATACTCAATGAGTTGGTGTAAGGGTTTAATTGGCTGGAATTTGATATGGTTTAAAATTAACCAGATTTTGTAATGGTCTTTAGGTACTTTAAAGAGGTAATCACTGCCTTTTTATTCATGCCTAGCCGTTTCGAATGTTTTTATGTTGTTAGCTGTTATATTTGCCGCCCCTTTTATATGATCTAACTCTTTTTGCAACAGAGCATCGTGATAATGACTCATTTTTTCTGTTTTTATCCCGCTTTCGGCCATTAGTAAGAGTTAATAACATTATGAATATTAGGTATTATTTAAAAATTGGGTTGCTCCTCTGTATTCCGCTTGGTGCAATGTTAGTTTTATTTTTGAAGGCGGATTCGTGGCAAACTTTCTTACTTTACTTTGTTATTGGTTCGGTTGTATTCGGCATTGGCCGTGTTTTTGATTTTGCCTGTACATGTGTCATTAAACTATTTAACAAGATGAAAGGTTTTGGAAGTAAGAGAGCGGAGTAAATTTAATATTCTGCTGACTCGTTTCAATTTTCATTCTTACTCTTACTTATACTCGTTTTTCGCTTTTTAATGACTCAAACAGCGCTGTGCTAATACTCAGTGCTATTACTCATAACCACCGTCAATCTAGTTAGTAATACTGAATAAATTAATCCATGTAAGCATTCATTTTTTGAACTGTGATCTCTGCGACAATTTGTTACTAATGTAGTTTTGCGATACTAAATGATACGTTGTAACATAGCGCCACTTTTAATACTCCCCCCTAAGAGCAAAGCACGTGAAGAAGTACATTCTATGTTCAGCAATTGTTATCTCTAATGGTGCGATTGCACAGGATAGCAATCAAACCTCAGTAGCGCATGAAGATATTGAGCGCATTGAAGTGAACCGATTATGGCAGCCTTATCGTGGCAATGTCCCCTTGATCGACACACCACAAGCAGTTGACAGAATTAATGCAGATACCATCAAGAACGATGGCATTACCCGTTTTATGGATGCATTGGATTATTCGCCAAGTATCGTGAGACAAAACAACTC
The DNA here is from genome assembly GCF_009663145.1 of Shewanella sp. TC10. Taxonomy (GTDB): domain Bacteria; phylum Pseudomonadota; class Gammaproteobacteria; order Enterobacterales; family Shewanellaceae; genus Shewanella. Next base: position 60,104 of record NZ_VKHR01000017.1, on the reverse strand, counting down.
AGGTGGGATGTTTGATAGCTTTGCTATTCGTGGCTTTTCAGGGGATGAAAATAACCCTACAGGTTACTTAGTGAATGGCTTTAACTCTCGCGGTTATAACGGCAACAGAAATACGGCCAATATTGAAACCATTGAAGTGATGAAGGGCCCTGGTTCTGCATTGTACGGTCAAGGTGAACCAGGTGGTACAGTTAATATCATCACCAAAAAGCCGCAGTTTGAAGAGCAAGGCTATATTCAAGGTACCTTAGGTAACTTTGATACTAAGCAAGTCGAGTTTGATCATACTAAAGGCCTGACTGATGACGTAGCTTACCGTATTAATGGCTTTTACGAAGACTCAGATACTTTCCGAGATCATGTTGACGTAGAAAGTCTCAATTTAAGTCCTTCTCTATTATGGAATATCTCAGACAGAACCAGTTTAAGCTATGAAATGGAAATTCTTAACCAGAAGAAACCATTAGATCGTGGTGTGTATGTTTTAGATAATGATTTTGATTCTGTTGATACTTCGGCTTTTTATGGTGATACCCGAGATGGTGCCCATACCGTTAAGGCGTTGGGACATCAATTATTGTTAAACCATCAACTTAACAACAATTGGCACATATTGACTGGTTTAGCTTATCGAGATTCATCGTTTAAAGGACAGTCTTCTGATGCTGAATTATCAGATGGAAGACAGTTGATTTATGACGATCCGAATACGTTATCAAGACAGCGAAGAGAGCGTGATTACCAAGCGCAAGATTTTTCAGCACGCTTTGAAGTGAGTGGTGATGTCACACTTGGTGGCTTTAAGAATAATCTATTGGTAGGTGTAGATTATTATAACTTCCAACTTGATACTGATTACCGAGTATGGAGAACAGCTTGGGGCTCTGGTGATCCTACCTATTCAATTGACCCAAATAACCCAGACTACACCATGGACCGCCCAGAAACTGAGCCAACAACGTTAACTTCTGAAGAGCAAACTGGTTTTGGTTTCTACGCGCAAGACTTGATTGAATTAACTGACAGAACCAAGTTACTACTGGGTTTCCGAGTTGATAGCTTTAATCAAGAAATTTTGAATAAGCTTGACGGTTTATATCAAGAGCAAGATCAAACTGAGGTGTCATCTCGTTTTGGTTTAGTTCATGAATTAGCTGATAATTTCAATGTATATGCTAGTTATGCTGAAGGGTTCCGTCCAAATCCTGGGCTTGATTCAGATAGAAATGCATTTGATCCTGAAACCACTAAGTCTTTTGAAGTCGGTCTTAAATGGCAAAATGTTGCTGATAGATTTTCTGGTAGTTTAGCGATTTTTGATGCCAGCAAAACTAACATGTTAACTGCCGAACCTGACACTGGACTATCAGCGACACTAGGTGAAGTTGAAAGCCAAGGGGTTGAATTTCAGATGACCACTTTGCTGACCGATGATACTAGCCTTGAGGTTGCATATGCATACACTGACGCTAGAACAGCTAAAGATTTGATTGATAATGATTGGGGTGTACCGATCCCAAAAGGTTCGCGTTTAATTAACGTTGCTGAACATGTAGGTCACGTAGCATTAAGACATTACACTGACATTATGGGTAAAGAAGCGTACTTCGGCGCCACAGTAAACTACGTTGGTGATCGTTTAGGTGAGACCACAGATCCTGATTATATTTTACCAGCCTACACCTTAGTTAATCTGTCTGCTGCAGTAGATATAACCAGTAGATTTAGTGTGATGCTTGATGTGAATAACTTATTTGATGAGCAGTACTTTGAAAGCTCATACCACAAGTTATGGACCATGCCAGGCGAGCCGTTGAATTTTACGGCGAGTGTTAAGTATCAGTTTTAAATTATGGTATTAATTGCTGCTTAGGCTTGTTATTACGTCGTTGAACCTCGGCTCCAGTCCTCATTGACACCAGTCAACTCCGGGCTAGAGCCATCGGTTCGCCTTGTAATAACATCGCCAGCGACGCAATTGTTAGTATTAGAGTATTAGAGTATTAGAGTATTAGTTAACATTAGTCATACAGTATCAGCCGCTACTTTTTGCATAGCTCGTAATAAGGAGTTTGACACCAGTCAACTCCGTGGCAAAAAGCAGCGGCTTTTTTGTCTTACTTTCGGCAGTAACGCTACTTGGGCTAATTGGGTAATAACCAGCGGCTTTTTTGTCTTACTATCGGCAGTAACGCTACTCGGGCTAATTGGATAATTGCCAGCGACGCAATTGTAAGTATTAGTTAATAATAGAATTACATATCAGCCGCTACTTTTTGCATAGCTCGTAATAAGGAGTTTGACACCAGTCAACTCCGTGGCAAAAAGCAGCGGCTTTTTGTCTTACTTTCGGCAGTAACGCTACTATCGCCAACAACGCTACTATCGCCAACAACGCTACTATTACAACTAGCAAAATTTAGCTGTGCTAGTTGAGTTCCCTTTTATGGTTTTCCCATCGTTCTTAATAAGGTGGTTAAAAAGTTGACATATCCTCTCTACGTAGCTGAAAACCTTCGTTATACTCTTATTGATTACTTGGACGTTTAAGTCATAAAATTATGAGGATTAATCCATGAATGTGCGCGATATTATGACCCTTAATCCTGTTTGTATTAGTGATCAGGCGAGCCTTAAAGATGCCCATTTATTGATGCAGTCACGCAATGTACGTCATTTGCCTGTCATATCAGAACAAGGTGGGCGATTTGTTGGTTTGTTAACTCACAAAAAGATGATTTCGATAGTAGTGCAAACATTGAATAAATATGGCCAAGGGGCGTTGGATAGGAAAGAGCGGTTTATGCCTATCGCTGACATTATGGAAACAGAAGCGCAGATCCTGGGTTTAGATGAGCCGTTAACCGTCGTAGTCCAGTATTTTATCGACAATAAGTTGGGCTGTTTACCTGTTATCGATGACAATCAAAAGGTATTGGGAATTGTAACTTCGTCGGACTTTGTCAAATTATGCCAGCGCTTATTATTAACGCAGCAATAAATGACATCTGACTAAAAACATTAGCAGGATGTATATCATTCTTACTAGCTCAGTATTTGCGTTGCTTAAATAAATCAATCCAATATTAGTTTAATATTTCAATTGGTTAAGTGTATCAAAGCTTAGCTGTACACTTGTAATAGCATTAAATTGGAATTCAGTTTTTTCTAAAGTCGATGATGTAGCCATCAGTTGCTTGTGTGGGTATGATGTTAAAAAATACAACAAAAAATTAAAGCGACTATGTATCGATTTGAACGACCAATTATTATCTTATCTGCTCCGCGTTCAGGCAGTACTCTTTTATTTGAGGTTTTATCAAAAAGCCAATCAATTTGGACTATTGGTGGCGAGAGCCATGCACTAATTGAAACGATTCCAAGTTTAAATATTGCCTATCGAAAGTTTAGCTCAAATGCTCTGAGTGAGCAGGATATGAACGACAATATCCGTGAACAACTGTTACAGCGATTTAGCGATAAAGTGCAAAATACTCAAGCCAGAAGGCCTGATGAAGATTGTAGCAGTACAGTTCGTTTACTAGAAAAAACTCCAAAAAACAGTTTAAGAGTCGATTTTTTTAATGCGCTATTTCCAGATGCTATTTTTATTTACCTCGTTCGCGACCCTAAGGAAAATATCAGTAGTATTATGCAGGCTTGGCGTTCGAATAAGTTTATTACCTATCCAAGTTTACCAGGCTGGAATCGTCAAAATTGGTCGCTATTACTTCCTGATAGATGGCAACAATTAAATGATCAACCATTACAATCTATAGCTGCTTTTCAATGGCAAGCTGCTAACGAAGCAATTATTAATTCTTTACAACAATTGGATAGTTCCCGTTGGTGCATGTTGACCTATGAACAACTTATATCCAATCCTGCAAAAACTATAAAACAGCTATGTGAGTTTACTCAAACTAAATTTTGCGAATCATTAGTGCAGTTATGCCGTGAACCTCTCCCATATTCACGCTATACGATCTCAACTCCCAAACCAGAAAAGTGGCTTGAAAATTACCATAGTATCGAACAGGTTTGGTCTAAAATCGCTTCGACTCTTGATAAGGTTAATCATCATTTAAGCCAGCATGGTCATCCAATTTTCGAGCCCCAATGGCAGCACCTTGATGTGGATAACGCTATTGCACCTGCAAGAGTAGAGGCTACTGAGCAAGTTAAATATGACAATGTTTCTCGTAATAGTCCTTGCCCATGTGGCTCTGGTAAACGATTTAAACAATGCCACGGTGCATTAAGCTAAACTATAGAGAATCTAATTATGAAGTTGCCCCATGAGTTTTATCAATTGCCTTATTGTTTTGACGTGCCGAAGCTAATCGAAGAGATTGAGCAATTTAACGAGTTTGATTGGATTTCACATCATGAGGGTTTTCAAGGTAATTCAGCAATTCCATTGATTTCGGTTAATGGTGAATTTAATAATGACTTTAAAGGGCCGATGAGGCCTACTTCAGTTTTAGATAAATGTCCTTATATTCAACAAATATTAGCCTCATTTGGTGAAGTGCTTAGCCGGTCACGATTAATGCGCCTTGCTCCAGGTGCACAAGTTCCATTGCACTCAGACATTAATTATCACTGGTATAAGCGTGTTAGAGTCCACATTCCGATTACTACCACTGAGCAAGTACAATTTTTTTGTCATGACAAGCAAGTTCATATGGGCGCTGGAGAATGTTGGATATTCGATTCGTGGAAACTTCATAAAGTCGAGAATAACAGCGATCAGTATCGAGTTCATCTAGTTGTAGACCTTGCTGGCTCAAGTCATTTTTGGCAAACCATTTTTCAGCACTCTCGCTCGATAGTTAATGATAGTGATGATTTCAACTGTGAATTTACAAGTTATAAGCCGAACCTAACTCCTTCCTTTAAAACTGAGCAATTTAACGCTCCAGTTATAATGCCTGTTACTGAAGTGGAATTCCTATGCAATGAACTAATAACTGAGATTAAGGGGAATACGCAAAACTCGGCAGAAGAAGTTCATGATTTTTCGTCTGTATTAGCTAATTTTATCGCTGATTGGCGAGTGTTATGGAGTCAGTTTGAATGCAATCAAGCAGGTTGGCCTCATTATCATGCGCTACGTGAGCAAGTTATGGGTAAAGCATTACAATGCGGTAAAACATTACAGTTAATGTACTCTGGTGCAGCAGTAAAAGCATTTGAACAATTAGTGATTGTTGCTTGCATGAACATAGAGTTGAGGGAACAACAACCGCCCCGAAATAGAGCATTAATGCCACCTAGTAAATCACAACCTGCTCCTATTCCTCACAAAAAAGATAAGGAAGGAGAAAGTGGGCAGCAAGTTATTACTGCACCGTTATCAAGAAATAGCCCATGTCCATGCGGAAGTGGTAAGCGGTATAAAGCTTGCCATGGAAAAGTAAACTAACTAACGCAACTCAATAGCATGAATAAAAAAGGTTATTAACGATTCTATTTAGTCAAAAAACTGCTGAGTAGCTTGAGTTGCAATGGTATCTAGTTTTTCTATTTCTTGTTTTATAAAAGGTTTGTATATATTGCCTTGACCTATCGCTTTAGGGTTCATGGGTTGCCTAACTTGACTTGAACTTGGTGTTAATACAACACGATTAGATTCATAGAAAGTAAAACATTGCTCTTGTGTGGGTAATTCACAATAGTCGAGCAACCTTTGAATTTGTGATTCTGGCTCTTGTACTAATTGCTCAAAACAGACATGCAATATCTCATTGGGATATAACCTTTCCCAATGAGCCATAAGATCTAAATAATGCTGCCAATAACTATTAATACCAGCGAATGAATATGAATAGTCGTGACCTAAACTGAAGTACTGTTTAAATACACTTAATCCATTGTCTACAGCATTTCGAACTAAGTTAATCACCTTAGCATTGGGGAATAACGTTTTTATCAACCCAATATGTAAAAAGTTATTTGGGTTTTTATCTATTACATAAGTTGGTTTACTGGTGAAGTAGTGATTTACTTCGGTCAAATATTCTTGACGCAGCAGCATGATGGCACCAGTTGAGAGCTGACTTAATTGCGCTTGATAACCACCAGTCATATCCATTTTTAGTGCGTAGCGTTCCATAAATGGTAGTTCATCAGTGGCGCCAACTTCAGTGTGACAGGCTAGAACTTGCTCCACTAATGTCGTACCTGATCGAGGCATACCAACAATGAATATAGGTGTTTGGTCTGCAAGTGGTAAATTTTTAATATTCGGAGAAGGAGCATGCCCTAACAAGGACATTACAATTTTAGCAAAAAGAGCCTGCTTAAATGGTCTATATTGGGTCACTATTTGGTTAGCAAGTATCATTGACGCACTGGCTTTATCAATTTGCTGGGTTTGTTCATAAGCTTTACATAAAGCGAAGTATACTAATGCTAAGTTTTTCTTGCTAAGTGATTCTTCTGAAGCAATATTTTGCATCTCTTTAAGCTCTTTAGAGCTAAATTTATATTTTTTTAAATCAGCTAAACTCCAGAATCCTACTCCAGCTTGTTCAGGGCACAGTTGAATATAATCTTGGTAATAACCAGCTGCCACACTTGTATTACCTCTAGCCTTATAGATATGACCTAAATTAAGCTGAACAGCAGGCTCCAAAAAATTATTTTCAATACACCACTCAAAGCTTTGCTCTGCTAAAGCAATATTACCAATTTTAGAAGCGACTAAGCCCATTTTATAGCGGTGTTCAGCGACAAGTGGCTGTAGAGTGATTAACTGCTCTAAATAACTATTAGCTAAAAAAAAGTCTTGTTTAACTTCTGCAATAGCCAATAAACCAGTTAGGACAGAAAGCGTGTTTGGGTTTATCGTTGCGGCATTATTAAAATACTCTTCCGCTTCAGAATATTGCTTTTGCTGTATATGAATATGACCAATTAATGCAATTGCTTCAACATGTTGATTATTTCGTTTTACTACTTTGCGAGCATACATTTTGGCTGACGAGAAGTTATTTGATTGGAATAGTGACTGCGCTTGGCTTAAATATTGTTCAATAATACTCAAACGATCATCCTTTTTTATTCTTATTTTTCCATTCTGTTCTAAATTAAACTGATTAACAGGAACTAAGTTTATTTGATTGTTAACTTTAGAGTAACATAACTTTTTCGAAGCATGTGGTAGTTATTTAAGAAAGGAAAATACCACTATAAATTTGAATATTACCATTGTATGAATTTGAAAAATTGGGAAGCACAAGAGCGCTTCCCAATTATAAACCTTATTAATATATTAAAGCTCAAAGTAAATTGTTAATTTAGGCTAGAAATCAAAGCTGGAATACCTGGTAAAATTCCCACTGCTGCCATCACACCAGTAAGCACCACAAACATAATACTTGGCACTATCCAGCGGTTCATTTTAGTCAGCTTTGAGCTGCGCTCTTTACAGCCAATTAAGCCAAGGTTATCCAATAGCATGGTTAACGACCAACCAAATGCAGGGTTCACCAGTACTGATGAAAATACTACGATTGCTGCTGATTGGGTGGTTTTACCTTCGCGAGTCATTTCCATGCCAGCTTCAAGTAATGGAATAAATACCCCAACCACCAATGCTACACATAGTACCGGTTCCCAAATGGCTAAATCCATCGGATAGCCCCATAGTGCGGCTATTATGCAAAATAAAGCTGTGAGTAATGCACCAGCAGGGATAGGGCGCTTTGCAATTGCTGCTGGCACAATATATGTGCCCCATGATGAGGTGAAGTTAGCCCCGCCCATGATTGAGCCGATAGTTTGACGAATAGATGCACTTGTCATGGTGTCGTCAATATTCATATGTACTTTCTCAGTACGCTCAGGGTAGTTAATCTTCTGAAATACTTGATGTCCTAAGAAGTCCGGCGACCACATGGCGACGGCTAAAATGGCAAATGGCAGTACTACCATAAAGCTTTCTAAGGTAGGTAAACCTAACATCCAACCTGTATCTTCGCCCCACCAATACATAGGGGTCATATTGGGTAAGCCTGGGTCAGTTTGAAATTCAAATGGTGCGCCCATTGCAAAGGCTAATGTTCCTCCAAGTAAACAGCTCAACGGCACAGCTAGCCAACGCTTGCGCCAATGCTCAAGTAGGGCATATAAAATGATGGTACAAAAAATCACGATAAAGGCGATGTGAGACATGCCAATATCATTGGCCCAAGCGATCAATTTATTGACTTGGGATGCGGTTCCGACAAAGCCCAAATACAAAAGTAATCCACCACAAACCCCTTTGCTGGTGAGGTTTGCTAGCATACTACCGCCCTTACTTATGGCGAGTATTAATCCCAAAGCACCAATGAGAAGCCCAAAGGCCATTGGATGCCCGCCTGCTGCAACCACAATCGGAATGAGTGGAATGAGCGGTCCATGGGTGCCTGCTAGGTTGGCTGTCGGAAGTAGGAAGCCTGAAAAAATCACAATGAAAAAAGCGGCAATGATCAATTCATAGCGAACGTTTTCTAAAATAAAACTCTCTTCAAGTCCAAGTGATGTCGCAAATGTGGTGGCGATAGCACCGACCATCACCACCTTACCAATGGTGGCTGCCATTGCTGCAATGGAGTCTTCTGCTTCAAATCGAAAATCTTTGAAAGGTAAATTAGGCCGCCAGCGTTTTGGCTGCATGATTTTCAATTCATGCTCTAAGTACGCTTCACGGGATTCAAACTCAGAACTGGGTTTATGTAATTGTTGATAACTTTGTCCATCATTGGATTGTTGAAAATCACTTTTTTGCTCATGTACTGATTCAGAATTACTGCTCATATTATTCCTATTGTTCATTCACTAAAGTTCACTCACTAAAAAGTGCTTTGGACTTAGACTGGGACTCAATCTCCGGACTTAGATTCTGGGCTTAGAATCTGGATTTAGACTCAGGGCTTAGACTCGGCATTTAGACCCAGGGCTTATATTCTGGAAATAGATTAGAGGCACCTTATCTGAAGCTCCTAGCCATAGCGAACAATAAAAGCGGTTTTAGACTCAGACATTAGTCGTAGGTAAACAATCATTTACACACTTAAAATCAATAGTTTGCCGTTAAATTTGTTATTGGTTAATAACAAGTCAAAGTACTTTGTAGTGCAATTGGGTGAGTTGCTAGTGAATTGCTCTGTGTTCGAATTTGTTAGCGAGTAAAGTTAAGGTTTGTGACATTCTTTATATGATTTAGCGCTTTTTAACATGACAGCATTGACTGTCGCTAAGCCCAATTTTCAAAACGTTGATTTAGTCATAAGGTTTTAAAACTCATTAATCTCTTGCGGATGTAAACAAAAGTTTGGACTCACTACAATTTTTGATCACACTCCTTTTATTCGGTAATGAAACGGCAATTTTACGGCTCTTTTTGGCCTTCATCAGTTTATCTTTCCCCATTACTTTGATTGTGCAAACTCAGAAGTATTAAAGGTGAATTTACTATCTATGAGTTAGCAAAATTAATAGATATAAGGAAGTGATGATGATGAAACTTTGTAGTAATTCGAACATAGCTCGGCGAAGAAACAGTAAAATAATTAAGATGCTCAGCGCAGTTTTTTTAATCAGTTCTCTGAGCGCGTGTGGAGGCAGTGATGATGACGCGCCCATTAATAACCCGCCAGTGGCAAACCCAGTTGATGCAAGTACGACGCTAGACAATGACATCCTAATTGATGCGCTTGCAAATGATACCGATCCTGATGGAGATCTGTTGAGTTTGGAATCAGCTGTCGTGACTGATGGAAGCGGTAACGCATCAATAGAAGATAATCACATTCTTTTTGTGCCAGAAAGCATCGGGATAACGACTATTCGTTATCGTATTTCAGATGGGAATGGCGGTGAAGCTGACTCAACCGTTACAGTCACTGTTACAGCTACCGAGTTAACTTATGTTGGCTCTGATACCTGTATAAGTTGTCATGATGATAAAGCGTCTCATCAGGAAAGTGGCCATAACTTTAAACTAACTAAGATTGAGGGCGATCAAGAACCGATTTATCCATTTTCTTCCATCTCTGGGGCTGTTGAGTTGTTGGATATCGATAATACGTTAGGCAATCCAAGTGGCTGGCAGGACATCAGTTATGTCATTGGCGGCTATATGCGTAGTGCGATGTTTATTGATCAAAATGGCTATATCATGGCGGGCGATAAGGCGGGGGTTAATATCGTCCCTAAAGGGGAGCAAGCTTTTTCAGCCTATCCTTACAGTGCGAATCATCAACCTGACTCTCATGGGTTTGACTATTGTGGACGGTGCCACACTACCGGCTGGAAAGACTACACTGAAGGCGCTGGCGATGAGCGGAATTTACATCGTCAAGATGATATGCCAGGCATGGGAGGCACATTTGCGCTGACAGGGATCCAATGTGAGGCTTGTCATGGTGCAGGTTCAAGTCATATGAGCAACCCCAGCAAAGACAATATCGTCAAGTTTGCTGAATATCGCAGCGCTGATAAATATCGCGCTGAGGATATGGGATTTGGTCAAGCGATTAAGTGTACTGAATGTCACACAACTGATGATGGTGTAAGACGTTATCCTGATTATATCTCGCCTTACGAGCAAATATTTGGTGGTGATTCTGAAGGTGCCAGATTGAAGTCCTCTTCAGGTTTTGGACCAGAAGGTCGATTGGATGGAAGAGGCGGACGACATGCTGCGGCAACATTAATCGGTACAGACCCAGATACTGGTGATGCCAAGGGGGTTAAAAGGGATTTTGCCTGTTCAACTTGCCATAATCCGCATATGTCTAAGGTAAATCAAGATCACCCTGGACATGAAGAAGCGATGAATAGTGAGTGTAAGGATTGTCACAATATGACGTTTGCTGATGCTCCTGGCAGTGACTTTGCTTCTGCAGCCCATGAGTTCATGGCGCAATGTACTGATTGTCATATGCCGAGCAAGTCACATTTGTTTAGGATTAAGCTTGACGGAGCAAAGGATGATCCTCAACACTTCTCTGCCGATGGAGAGTATATAAAACCTTGGCTTCGCGCTTATGATAGCTGTTCTAGTTGTCATGAGTCCGACTACGACGAACGCGCAAAACGGATAGGTTATATCCATATGTGATGATGAAAACCAGCGGTATATCGCCGCTGGTTTATAACTTGTGTTGAGTATTTTTCTTTATGAGTAGTTATTAATGGGAGGCGCTAGTATGGTCGATTGCCATGTTATCCCTGATATTGAATATCGATCTCCATCCCTAAAAGAATCAGGTATTGAAATTGTTGACCTTGAGGTTTTTCGTTCGAGGTTAAGTGCCTATAAATTTGACCCCTATCGGCCTCATCGGGTGAGCTATTTTTGTTTATTATTCATTACTGAAGGTCAAGGACGTCATTTAATTGATTTTAATCGCTACGATTATCAATCAGGCTCAGTCATATTCATTAATCCTAGCCAAGTACATGCCTTTGATTCAGATGATTGCCCGCAAGGGGAAATGATCAATATTACCTCGTCATTTTTATCATCAAGTTCAGCCAATATCCGCACATCTTACTTTGTTCCTGCTCATATTAGTCGAGCATCATTTCCGGTTATCACCTTATCTCAAGACCTGAAGCATAGTTGCCAAGTGTTATTAGATGAGGTGAGAAAATCGCAACTAGAAAACGAGGCTGATGACTTAGTCGTACAGCTATTATTATCGACGTTATTGGTTAAATTAGGCCGAGCAAGGAAAAGTCATTCAGCCCATATCAGCGAACATCAAAAGGAAAGGTTTGGGCATTTCTTATCATTAGTTGAGTTGCATTATGTAGAGTGTAGAGAGGCGCTTCAATATGCCAATAAAATGCACACTAGTTATAAAAATTTAAACTTACTCTGTAAATCATGTAGTGGACAAACCGCGAAACAGTTAATTGATTTTAGAATGATTTTAGAGATTAAACGTAAACTAGCAATGGATGGTTTGTCGGTTCAGCAAGCAGCAGATGAATTAGGTTTTGATGACCTCACGCACTTTAATAAATACTTTAAACGGAAAACTGCAAATACTCCCGCTGCTTTTAAACGTCAGCATGAGCGCGCAGGCATTTAGTGTTTCTTTTACTTCCCGTCGCTATTGGAAAAGCCATAACACACATAAAGTTGATGAAGCTTTAGAGTATTTCGCAGGCGCGACTTATTTGCGCGGTACACTATGTTTTGTATTTGGACGCATAACCAGCTTTCCTCAAGTTGACTGGGCGCTTGTTAGTACTTGGTTATTCATTATTGGCAGTACATTGTTTATTGTTGGAGCCGCGGCGAACATCTTTTTGATTATCAAAGCTGACTCGGTGAAATTACTGCAATTGATGAATTTAACCTCCATTTGTTTCATCGTAGGATCTGTTCTTTATGGTATGGCTTCAGTTCCCTATTTATGGGCGTTTGAGTCACCAAATGATCATTTACTTATTCTTAACTTTCTTGCTTGGCAGTACATGATTGGAAGCCTGTTATTTTTATTAGGCGGAGTATTCAATTACTGGCGTGCGTATTTGTTAGTTCAAACGGAAATTGCTAAAGCTAAAGGGTCGAAATAAGTGCTTTGTGCTATATGGAGGTCGGAATTTGTTTTATTGTAAGTTGTTACTTTTTGGTATTAATAAATCTGTATGTTAGCCATATTAATTATACTTTTTATAGGGTTTTTATTGTTACTTTGATTTAATGCATTAATAAAAGTAATGCGAAAAATAATATTAGTATCTGTATTTTTGATTTGAATAGGCGCAATATTCACACTCTTTTTATTAGCTAGTGCATTTTATGTTAGAAGTTAAAGTTATCAGTGCTTTGTGGTTTATCGGCATCTTGGCAGAGGCAATGACTGGGGCGTTAGCTGCCGGTAAAAAACAGATGGATCTGTTTGGTGTGGTGATTATTGGTTGTGTAACAGCCATCGGTGGTGGCACCTTGCGGGATATGTTGCTCGGTAACTATCCCATTATATGGGTTGAAAATGTGCACTACTTGCTAGCTATCGCAGGAGCATCGTTGCTTACCGTGATGATAGCGCCACTAATGCGCTACTTAGCACGGTTGTTTTTGGCAATTGATGCTATTGGCCTAGCGGTATTTTCAATTGTTGGCGCACAAAAAACTTTAATGCTCGGATATAGCGCAGAAATAGCGATTGTAATGGGCGTTGTGACAGGTGTTTTCGGCGGCGTAATCCGAGATATTTTATGTAATCAAGTGCCGTTAATTTTTAAGAAAGAGCTATATGCGTTAGTCGCTTTATTAACTGCAATCCTGTATGTGGGAATGAAATTTAGCGGAGTGGCGGAGTGGATAAGCCTGACTGTTGCAGTAACTTTTGGCTTTAGTTTTAGAATGCTGGCGATTCGTTATCATTGGTCGATGCCGAAATTTGACTAGCAATATCAATCAGATAGCCTTCACTAGGGCCTGTTTATCTGTGATTGCTAACCTGTGTATCTGAGGAAAGTAAAGTACGGAAAGTACAGCAATGAGAGAGCCGAAATAGGGTATTATAATACGGTAATTAACAGCATAAATTTTGCGAGCAAAACGGAGAGTTTTGCGGGTAAGAGTTAATAAGCAATCCCCATGGGAAAAAACCGATTTGAAGATTGCTTACCTGTGAGTTTGTTAATGATTACTTTGCACAAATTGATTAATTTGGTTTTGCGCTAAGGCTTGATCCATGGTGCCTTTGAGTAATTTATACATTAAAATTGAAGCATCAATCTCAGTCTTACGGTTAGTTAAACTTTCAATATTTAATCCTAGTGGAATATTGAGTGGTAGAACTGCCTCTAGGATTTTCAGTAGATTACTATGGTTAATTTTAATTGACTCATACAAAGGGTCAGCTGCAGATAAAATGCGTTTGCTGGTGGCTTCGGGAACAGAGACACCTAACCAGTTGATAAACTCCAAGGTTTTAGCACTGCCGCAAGGTGAGAAAGTTAGAATAACGCGATTGGGCTTAACATTATTTTGCTCACATTCTTTTGCATAACTGGTGAGCATTTCAATCGTCGCCTCGGCGTTATACACCGCTTGAGTGATGTAATATTCACAACCTTGATTTGCTTTATCTAACAGGCGAATATGCTCATTCTTTTTACTTAAATGACGTTCAGCAATCGCGACGCCACCAAGGTAAAAGTCTTTAGAGTGTGCAGCCAAGGTGCTGTATGCGTCTCTTAAAGATAAAGAGCTGGTAACTTGAGTCGAAGGTGAGCCCACTAACACGAGATCTTTGACGTTATTTTGATACCAAGCTCGCGATAACCACTCAGTAAATTGCTTTTCATCCAGCCCAGCGACACTTTTATATGCGATAACAGGTTTACCTGATTTTTGATTAATCAGCTGTGCGTATGTACCTGAATCGTGAGTCGCTTTAAATGGAAAAGGTCTAGGAGTGTCAGTACGGCTGGTTTCGTCTTGAATATCGTAGATGATCAACCCATCAAAACTGATTTCATCAAGGCGTGCTAATAATTTATCAGCAATAGTACTGACTGATTCAAAATCGGTATCAATTTTAGGTGGCGTTGTGCCAATAAAATAGATCCCACGGTGATGATCGGACGAACGCTGCTTTAATGACTTTCTCATGTTTTAGCCGTCTAGATGGATATTAACCCCATTGTGACTTAAATAATGGCGGTTGTTAAGACTGTAAATCACAAATTTATTCATACAGAAAAATTGATGGCAAAAACGAAGAGATTTGAAGGATAGTATCCTTAGAATTGAGTCCCGTTATAAATGTCTAAAAAGTGAGAATATCTCTTAATAAAATAGATGAAGGCATTTAATAAATCATTAATTTCATTACCTTAGTTGATATATAAAAGGTTCAGCGACTAATGCCGTTGAACCTTTATTGAATGACTACTAATGATTTAACAGTGTTTTACTCACTTAAGTGAGACCTAAGTTATTCAATATCTTCATAGTACCAATAACCAGAATTAACCCATTGGGTGAGCTGTTCAATGAGCTGCTCATCATTTAAGTAAGGGGTTAAAGCTTCAGCTGTGAGTTCTTGGGTATCACACAACAAAGCGATGAAGGCTTCACTATCGGTTTTTGCATGTGCTGATAAGGTAAATTGTTCACCATTAATATAAACAACACCATCAGCAGCACTTGTTTCGAAGTACAAAGTACGAAGGCCACCCAATTTAACTAGAGGTTGTTGCTTGAGTTGCTCTGTAACATCAGTACGTTGAAATCCTAAACTTTCATCGGGCAAATCAAGTTCGCACTTCGATTGGGTTAGATAACGACCACTAAATTCACTAATGAGTTTGTCATCAAGTGTTGCGAGTAATTGCTGTTTAATACGCGCTAAATCGCTATTATTGACGATACCTGAGTTGTTGCTTAATGTGCGGTCGGGATCGACTATTTGCTCATGGCCACAATCGTTATCGATGATGTGATCAGCCATTGCACTGACCATATCTTTGGCTGACGCAGTTCGGTAACCCACAGAAAAGCTCATGGAAGGCTCTAGTGTAACGCCATCATGGGGGTAACCTGGTGGTAGGTATAAAATATCACCAGGAAGCAATTCAACGTCAATAATGGGTTCGAATGCTTCGGTATGCAGCAGTGCAGGGTGGGCGGCAAACTCTTTATGAGGGCCTAAATCCCCAACGCGCCAGCGACGACGGCCAGAGCCTTGGCAGATGAATACATCATATAAATCGATATGTGGACCGACTCCGCCACCTGGTGTGGCATAGCTAACCATGACATCATCAAAACGCCAGCGTGGGATAAAATCAAAGCACTTAATCAACTCTTCAGCTTCAGGTACCCAGTTATTTAGCGCCTGAACAATTAAGGTCCAGTCTGTTTCACCCAGCTCTTCGTAAGACTCAAACGGGCCAAACTCAGCTTGCCACTCTCCATCTTGTTTAAACACTCGACGAGATTCAACCACGTCTTCACAAGCCAGTCCTGCCATTTCTTCAGGAGATAGAAGGTCTTCAAAGTGCTTAAAGCCTTGACGAATAACCAGTGGTTTCTTTTGCCAGTATTGCTCAAGAAACTGTTTTGGCGTCATACCATTTAAATCTAATTGCATGTTTATTACTCACTAAAATTTGCGGCGATCCTAACAAGTATTAGCAATCAGTAATTTGCCTGAGATCATACAATGGCAGATTAGCTGGTGTTAATAAGTAACAAATAGGCGATTTTTATAGGAAGATTGGACTCCTTTTTACTCATTATCCTCAACTTATGGTTGATGAGGGGCCGCAGGGGCTTGGCTATAATTTATCTTATGCTAATTTAACTTACGTGATAAAAGAGAGGGCAAGATGAGCACTCACCTGCAAACAAGACTAATAAACGGAAATCTATGGGGAAGATCTGCTGAAAACTGGTCAAATATTTAAGAGCACACTTGTGCTGCGGTTTACCATGCCGCTTTAACACGTCTTGGAGTGGATTCGAGTTCTGATTATCTTGATATTGGCTGTGGTTCTGGGCTAGCCGCGAGTTTTGCTGCTAAGCGAGGAGCTAAGGTTAGTGGTGTTGATGCTTCAGAGAATTTAATCTCGATCGCTAAAAGCAGAACGCCTGAGGGGAAGTTTCAAGTGGAAGAAATTGAAAATTTACCCTTTGATGATAATAGGTTTTCTTGTGTCACAGGCTTTAACTCCTTTCAATATGCAGCTAATCCATTGTCTGCATTGAAAGAAGCAAGGCGAGTGACACAAGCTAATGCTCTGGTCATTGTGATGACATGGGGAGAACCTGAAAATATGGAGGCCGCTCAATTAGTTGTGGCTTTAAAACCACTACTTCCTTCTCCGCCACCTGGGGCACCAGGTCCTTTTGCACTTTCTGATGAGTCGCGACTTAAAGATTTTGCTGTCGATGCAGGGCTTTCACCTGTTGAGGTATTTGATGTTAATTGCCCTTGGATTTATTCGGATTTAGCTCAAGCTGTTGATGGGCTTACTTCCTCTGGTGTGGCTGCCAAAGCGATTGAGCATAGTGGCAGCGAAGCGGTTAAAGAGGCTCATATCAAAGCGCTCAAGCCTTTTGTGAAAGATGATGGCAGGTATATTATTGATGCTACATTTCGTTGTTTAGTCGCATCAACTTAACTCTTAAATTGTGAATTGCTTATGTAAAATCATTGGGCGAACCATAAAATGGTTCGCCTT
The DNA here is from genome assembly GCF_009663145.1 of Shewanella sp. TC10. GTDB lineage: Bacteria > Pseudomonadota > Gammaproteobacteria > Enterobacterales > Shewanellaceae > Shewanella. Next base: position 42,893 of record NZ_VKHR01000017.1, on the reverse strand, counting down.
TTTGGTCACTCTATAAGATTCAAATAGTGTTTAAAAATTCACGAAGACATTAATAATCATTGCATTAATGATATCGATGAAAAAGCCGCATACCAAAGGCACGATAATAAAGGCTCTATGGGCTGCGCCATATTGTTGTGAAACCGCGGTCATATTAACAATCGCAGTTGCCGTTGAACCTAAGGTTACACCACCAAAACCTGAACAAATCACAGCGGCTTCATAATCTTTGCCCATCATTCTAAAGACCACGAATATGGTAAAGAGAACGGAAAGAATGACTTGTAAGGCCATCACTACAGAGATGTAAGCTAAGCTGCCTTCGAGTTCCCAAATTTTTAGACTCATCAGCGCCATGGTTAAGAACATACCCAAACAAATATCTTGAATTAAACTTAGTCCTCGCGATGCTTCTTCAACATAGGTTTGGTCTTTATCTTTTCTGCGGTTCAGTATTGCTCTGCCAACGTTGCCGATGATAATACCTGCAAGTAGACATGCCACAAACATAGGTAGTTTAAGACCAGCCCCTTGCAAACCTATGTCAATGAAATAACCCATTATCAAGGTAACATTAAGCCATAGCCAAGCGCGCAGTACGCCAAAGTAGTCGACTTTAATTGATTTACTGTTTTCCTGATGGCTAGCGCCAATATCCAGTTCATCATCTCGATTAGGTTTGACCTTATGGCGTTTCATTAAATAGGCGGCAATTGGGCCACCAATAACACATGCCGCGATAAGTCCAAGGGTATTTGATGCTATGCCTAGTTCACTGGCGTTGGTAATGCCTAAATCTTCAACAAAGGTAGGGGTCCAAGCCATTGCTGTTCCTACACCGCCGATAAGAGAAATGGAACCAGACATTAAGCCTGCTTTTGGATCTAAGCCAAATAAGCTTGCAACACTCACTCCCATGACGTTTTGTAGGATAATGAAAGTACTTGATAGAAAAAGTAAGATTAGTAACGGTTTGCCGCCTTTAATTAAGGTGGCAAAATCTGCTTTTAAACCAATCCCTGCAAAAAAGTACAGTAATAATATATCTCTTACTTCGAGGTTAAATTCAATTTGAAGTCCAAAGGCGTAATAGAGAACACCGACAATAATCGCACAGAAAAAGCCTCCAACAACGGGCTCGGGTATGCTGTATTTTCGCAGGATTTCATATTGCGAGATGATGCCTTTACCAATAAATAAAGTAATAATTGCCAAAGTGAATGATACGAAGTCTTTGACTTCGACTAACTGGGGTTCCATTTCTTGTCCTCATGATAGGTATTGTTTGCAAGCTGAGCTTTTTTTCGGTCAAAGTACCATTTTTAAAAGAGCATTTTAGAAGAATGCTTTTAAAGAGAAATGGTTTAAATTCGTCGATGTTTTATTATCACGGACATAACTTGATATAAGCTTTATGCGACATTAATTTATTGTAATTATTAGTTTTTATTTATACTTGGTTCAGGAGCGGTTCAGCTTTTCTGCAGTCAGGCGATAAGCCGTAGCGGGGGATCTTTGTTTAGATTTAATGGAACCATTTTGGGGGGAATTGATTAGAAAAATAGCAGAGTGGCAACTTGAGTTGTTTATTTCAGCTGATGAAAGAGACCTTTAACGCACTGAGATAATGAGTCGACCATCATCAAGCTTTTCATCCATTTCAGCGCCATCAAGTTTTTGTCCCAATGGAGACTGAGGTGTAATCACGACAATTTTACTGTCGTTGAGCTTAACACCACCACACACTGGCAAAAACCAACAAGTTAACCCACCTTGCAAAGTGACTAACGCACCTAAATCAATTTCATCCTCAGCGCTAAAGTTTCGTAAAGGTAGGGCTTTCAATTTTCTTATCATCACATCAATATCTGCGACGCGCTGCGACTGGCCGTGGGCTAAATACGCAGCCTCCAAACCAATGGTGTCGTATTGTGTTTCAGCGACACTTTGCTCATTAGTCGCATCGTTATGAGCATCCTCAGCGGCGGCGAGTGCGGTCTGACGTTGGGTTATTAAAATGTCTAATAAGCTGTTCAATAGCGATTCTTTTTCGGTCATAACTTGATTACTTACGTTTCGATTGCTCTTTGGGTTACACATCATTTCATTTTAACAAATTAATGATTCCAGTTTGTGAGGAAATTTTTTAGTTAATCCGTGATTGACCCAAGCTGTATTTGTTTGAAGGTGTGAAAATGAAAACCAACAGAGTGGTTAAAATAAGGAGTTTGTTCAAAGTTTGATTAAACTCTCGCTTTTCCTATAACTTTCATAAATTTGTAGCTGTAGTCTGGTATTTTTTATAGGATAAAATTAATGATTAGCTAGACTTAAATCAGCCAAAAAAGTGTGAAATATCATACATGATGAACGCTGATAAAGTAGTTAGCTATCACTGAAAGAAAAGGCCCATGGAAGTGGTTGTAGTATTTTCTAAAGTGATTTAAGCACCGTAAGCCTATGAAACAAGAAATAAGCACAACCTCTAACGAACGCTATAAGGAACTTTTTGATTCTTTAGTTCGGGTGAGTCAAGGGTTGAATAAAGTTAGTTCCCTTCAAGAAATGGCTGCTTTCCTGCAAACTGAAACCAATATTCTGTTTCGGTTGACTGATGTATGGATTTACATAGTCGATACTAAATGCCCAAATTTAATTAATCATGTCACTGGTGTCGGCCCCAATGCCGATACTATGTCTAGCATTGTTCCGTGTATTGATTGTAATAGTGACCCCATATTTAAGATGATGATGGGTCAGCGTAAGATTTTTTATACTGAAGATCTTTTGACTGAACCCGATGCTAATCATGACGTTACCCCAGAACTTAATTTGCGCACTGTGGTCAATTATCCGTTATTTGTTGATGCTAAAGCATTAGGGGTTATGGCATTTGGCAGTTTTGGCGAGCAAATTGTCACATTGTCGCCACTTGAACTGAATTACTTCGATATTATCACTGAGCAAACTGCATTGACTGTATCGAGAATGCATTTTTTCGATAAATCTCAGCAAGATCATTTAACGAAATTATCTAACCGCTATGGCCTAGAGAAAAAGCTGCGTAAATTACGACGCAATAATCGTGAGAATGATTCAAAATTTTGTTTCATCTATCTTGATTTAAACAACTTTAAACAGATAAATGATAATCATGGCCACCTAACTGGAGACTATATTTTGGCTCAGTTCTCGTTGAAACTGGCCAAAGAGTTTCGCAGTGCAGATATCATCTCCCGTGTGGGTGGTGACGAATTTGTATTGGTGTTTTCCACATCGGATCAATGTAATGAGGTTGAAGGTTTTATTGAGCGTATTCAGCAAAATTGCTGCACTATTGACTATAAAGGCGTTTGCTTTCAGCTGACTTTTGCTTGGGGACATGTTTTTGCCGAAGGGAAGAACTACTCCGTTAGTGAGCTGTTTGAAATCGCAGATCAAAATATGTATCAGCTGAAGAGTGCTCAAGTCAAAATAAAACAAATGACTAAGAGTAAAATCCCAAAAACTATGCCTAAAAATCAAAAGGCTGATTTTGCTTAATTAGTTTACATAACTATTTTCTTAATGGGGCTGAAACATCATTGCCGAACTTTTTTAAAAGGGTTATTTAGTGAGTCAATATGAGTAAATCTGAAAGCCTGTAACTTTAGTCTACATTCTTAAGTGTTATTTTTTCACTTTTTTAAACAATATGTTATAAGATTTAAAATAAAAATAGACTTTCTTTATTAAAACCATTAGCTTCAGATTGTTGTTGAAAATATGACTAAGTAGTTAGATTGTCTAGCATGTTTTTGAAGATGGATCTCAATATAAATCTGAGATTTATAATGGAATATCACATTGTTTATTAAAGGAAGAAATAAATCATGAATAATCTAATTAAAAAAACTGTAATAGCGTCATTTGCCACGGCAGGCATTATAAGCGTAGCTTTTTCCGCGTACGCAGGAATGCAAAATAAGTGGATCCTTGAGTACACTTATATGTCTGGCTCTACTGTTGTAGGTGAACAAGTTGTAAACCAATGTACTGGTTCTGTTTTCACGAGTGGTACAGTTACAAGCAGCAAACGGTTAGTCGCTAGTGAGCCTTGTAGTTACGATATGTCTGATAATCGTTAAGGTTTAATGTCTCCCACAAAGCCTTGATGTTACTTTCAGGGCTTTTATGTCATCTCTTTATCGCATATAACCTATTGCTCCGCTTTACTTCTAATTTATCCTTTTCATTGTTCTTATCGAGGTTATGCTTTCTCATATCTATATGAGTTCTTACTTATCAATGTATTCTATATAGAGCTCCCTAAATCTATTCTACCTTCTAATTATGAAACAAAAAAAGCCGTAGCAAGCCGCTACGGCTGTGAAAACCTAATTCCTGTTGTGGGGAAGAGATTAGGTCGGGTGATGGCTATTCTCCTGCGGGAATTAGCTCGAATTCATTTGTAGCCTTGGCTCCATGAATTTGAATTGCGACTTTAAATACTTCTACTGCGCCAGCTGCGGCTTTACTTTCAAGATCAAGACCTGTGGCACTAAAGGTATATTGTCCTTCTGTTTCCGTCGCAGTTAATGAGCCTGCACATTCATCTTCACTGCTAGTATCACAGTTAAAGGTTTGACTAACATGCCAGCGCTTCCATGCTTTAGCATTTGATGATGACGAAGCAGGATCGGGATAGCCAAAATACATGATGCTGTAATCGCTGGCATCAGTAATCGCTAAACTATCACCATTATCTAGGCTAAAAGTTAACGCACCAGAACTGGCATCGTACTCGTCTACTGTTAAAATTACCGTATCTGCATCATTAATAGTAATGACTTCAGTTGCAGGTGGGTCGACAGGATCTGTTACTGGTGGCTCAACGACCGGTGGGTCGACAGGATCAGTGCTAGTATCGTCATCATCATTACAACCCATCAATAGCAGCGAACTGGCCAGCAAGACGCTCAATAATTTGAGATTCATAATAAGCTCCTTAATTGAAATGGCCGGTATGACAAGTTTGACACTCTAAGTCACCTTTCACACTGGCAGCAGAGCCCATAGTTTCAGTTGTGCCATGACAGGTTTGACAGGCTTGAGTTTCTTCTGAAGCCACCGCTTCAGGTAGAACTCCAATGACTTCACCAGCATAAGCGCGGTTAAGTAAGTCAACAATGTAGTAAGCCATACTGGCTGATAATCGTTTACAACGTTCGCCTTTTTCGACGAAAGGTTTACCGCCGTTAGCACCTGACCAATTACTGATTGATGAATGACATAATGGGCTGTTGGCCACTGAAGTTTCACCCACAAGCTCGCTTTTCTCTGCTGTTGAGCCAATACCTGCCACAAACTCGTCAGATGATAGTGGTAAATCTTCTCTTTCGTAGTAGCGGAAAGAGGCCGAAATAACAGCTGAATTTTGGTCATTGATATCGCCGAGAATGTTGATCAACATACCTGCTGCGTTTAAGTTACCGCAAATAGTGCCTTGCCCGACAATACCTGCCCAGCCATAGCCTGCTAATGCCGTAGGAATTGATGCAAAGTTCTCTGCATCGACACTTGAAGATTCGGCTAGTTTAGTGACGATTGAATGGAAAACTTGATGCATACACCCGCCACCTGTTTCATAGGCTAATTTAGCTGTGGCCATTGCGTCTAATGGTACATATTTTAATGTATCACCTAGCTCTAAACGGAAATTGCCATCTTCATCAGTGGCTGCGAATGCCGAAGTTCCCACTAAGGTTGCTCCAGCTGCAACTGTGCTGATACCAATAATTTGGGTTAATGCCTGACGTCTATTTATGCTCATAATAATCACCCTTTATTCAAATTTTGTTTTTACTATTTAATGGGTCGCAAACTCATGGTGTTCGCTTTGTTTTTGGTTTACTTGTTACTCATCTCTTCAAGCTCGCTTTTACGTTAATGCCAGTTAACGATGACTGATTTAGAAATGAACTGCGTTGCTTGATGGAGTTAATGTAAGTAATGGGGGGATTAATTTTGTGATGTACAGCATAGAAATTTTGCCGCTAAATTTTGTGTCAATTGCTGAAATTATCAGCACCTAAAAACAGTAAAAATACGCTGAAATGTACTTCCAATGACAAGAAAGGTGAGTTAAGTCACGCTATTAATAGGATTAATCAAGATTAACGTTAGTTTTAATGAGTATGTTGGTTGTATTTTGATTATGAATTTGTGTGATTTACATCTCAATTTATTGTTATTGCATGGTTATTTGCCTCAAAATTTGAATAGAACAAAGCTAAATTACGCAGGATCACAGAAATATTACTGAGTTGTTTTAGACTGAATTCATTAAGTGTTTTTTGGGGTTAAATGATGCAATTAGGCCATTGCAGATTTGATGAAAGCAAGGGAGCTTTGATTAATAGTCAAAACGGTGAAACTTGGCGACTTCCGAGAGCTGAGCGCCAAGTGCTGGGTTTATTAATCGATTATCAAGGTAAGGTCGTGGCCAAGCCTTTGTTAAAAGCTGGCAATGGCGAAGAGCAGCCTTTAAGCGATGCATCAGTTGCACATGCCATTTTTACCTTGCGCGCTTTTTTAGGGCCGCAATACGAGTCTTTAATAGAGACAGTCAAAGGTCAGGGCTACTTACTAAAGCATCATCGTAGTCGTAAAAAAGAGGCTTTTTCTTGGCGTAGTTTACCTCGCGTCGCTATGGTTGCGGCTATCACCCTAATTGTTTCAGGTTTGATTAGTGCGATGGTGTTAATTGATTTTACTCCGCCCAAAACCCTACCTGTCATGCCAAACAGTGTCACTAGCGTTAAGTTGACTTCAGGTCAGTCTGTCGATGTTATCTTGTATTCTCGCTCGAAAACCAATAATGCATTGCTAAAAGAGCAGGGGATGCAAATACAGCAGAAATTTTCTCAGTGCGTGATAACGCCTTGGAAAAGTATCTACTTATCTTTGTCTCACGATAAACAGGTACTCAATATCACTTTGCGCGGTGACCACTTTGGCCAATCGGTCATCCGTAATTTAAAGATAAGCGACCTCAGGCAACCTAAAAAGTTTATTAGTCAGCAGTGGCTAGAAGGAGTTGAAGTCTGTGGTTAATTTAGCAAAGTTACTTCGATGGTTTAATGTGGAGGCTAAGCGATGACAAGAACAGGGCGCTGGGTCATTAACATCATCATATTAACGCTTTTGATATGTTCTTTCGGGGTGATCTTCAATCTCAGTTCAAGCTCGCCAAGCTTTATGCTCAGCTGTAGTTCTGAGTTATTTAATCGTAATAACGGCGAGCAAGACAGTAATCATTATTTACTCGTGGATCTATTATCTAAAGATGGCCAAGCCCAAGTGCATTATCGTTATTTTAATATCGATGGCAGTTCAGCTGGGACGGTGTCAATGCAAGGTAAAGTGAACAGTATTGATACTGAAAATATGATTTACGATATTTCAGTGAACACCAAACAAGAAAGCCCTTTAGCCGAAAATCAACAGCCTCCAGAGCATTATCAATACTTGTCTTATGTAAGTAACCTCAATTTGAATCGCGATGGAATGCACAACCTTAGCGTACAAATCATTGAACAAGATGAAGCAAAAGACTTTGCTGTGGTGCTGTTTCAACCCAGTAATACTGTTTGCGGTTGCCGCTTAGTGAACTAATGTTATTTCTATTCGCTAATGTCGATTCACTTCATCAGCGTTTGCCGTTGCGCTGCTATAATTTAAAACAATAAAAAAGCGAACCATTTATGGTTCGCTTTTATGTTTACACCTGACTCATCATCTCCTGTTTAAGGGGACTATGCTCAGTGGGGTATTAATCAACCTCAGCTCTGGATAATTTAAGCCACTCAGCACAGCGTTTTTAGCGTCTAACTGCGTTAAAATCAACGTAATAGGCTAGCTATTGACTTATGATTTTGCCTTGTTATCCATCTAAAACTACTATACTGAGTTGTTGAAGATGGTAACTTATTGAAATAAAAACAGATATCTATATGACTTTCTTGTCCAGAGTTGAGGTTAATCATCTTCAACCAATGTCATTAGCGAAGTGTTACCACCCGACGCTGTGATATCAATACTGACAGTTTTTTCAGTTAGTAGACGCTGGATCAAGTTATCGAAATACTCTGAGCTGATCACAGGTAAAATCGCACCTTGACGTTCAGCTAATTTCTCACTGATGTAATGTTTACGATCGCAGTTACTATCAATAACTACACCCGATAATTTAGGGTGTGCCAATAGTGTCGGTAAATGACGATGTCTTGCCACTTGGAAGACATCTTTATCTGCACCGGTGGCTATCAACTTATCTTTAAATACCAACGCTTCATCATGATACAAATCAGACACTACGGTGATAACGGTATTACCTGTTGCCAATGCGGTTACGATTGAGAGTACCCAGAAGTGGAAGCTGACACTCTCATCGGCAAAACAAATGATGTTGCCGCGATTTTCCAAATAAAGGATATTAGACTCACCCGTTGGCCCAGGCAGTACCTTTGGTTTTTTCAACAGTTTTTCAATATTGATTAATTGATCTCGAGAAACCTTCAAGGTGTAATTTAAATCGTCTGCTAAGTCATCAACGATATCAACTTGGGCGATTTTAGCCAGTAACTGACGTACACAAGAGGTACGGGTGTTTAAGTCCGTTAAACGCCATTGCTTTTCAACCTTGTTGGCTCTATCCATCAGCAATGTTGCTTCGGATATAGACTGTGCATCACAATCTTTCTCAATAGCTTGCGGCGGTAACAGGTCAAAATCATCGGCATTAGGTGTGGCTTTTTCTTTTACCAAACGTGATAGATAATTTGGCCCACCGGCTTTTGGCCCCGTCCCTGAAAGTCCACGACCACCAAATGGTTGCACACCGACAATGGCGCCAATCATATTGCGGTTGATATAGACATTACCTGCACGTGATAATCGGGCGAGATCAATTGCTCTGTGCTCTATTCGGGTGTGTATGCCCATGGTTAAACCGAAACCTGTGCCATTAACGCTTTCGATGACATTTTCTATTTCATCACCTTTAAAGCGAACCACATGGACACATGGGCCAAATACTTCACGTTTTAATACACTAATGTCATTGATTTCATAAAGGCGCGGAGCAAAGAAGAAGTGTTCACTGTCAGCAACTTCAGTAGATATGTCGCATTGATATAGCAACTTACCATAATCTTTCATATAGTCACTGTGAGCATTCAATGCGTTCAGTGCTTTTTGATCAATAACAGGACCAATATCGGTGCTGAGGAACTCAGGGTTACCAACGTGTAATTCAGCCAGTGCACCTTTGAGCATGGTAATGACATTATCAGCAATATCTTCTTGTAAAAATAACACGCGAAGCGCCGAACAGCGTTGACCCGCAGACTGAAATCCTGATGATATAACATCATCTACAACTTGCTCAGGCAAAGCGGTTGAATCAACTATCATACAATTTTGACCGCCAGTTTCAGCAATCAATGGCACTTGATGGCCGCCGCGCTCAGACAAGATTTGCGAAATCTTAGTACCTGTTTCAGTTGAGCCTGTAAACATCACAGTTTGAATGCGCTCATCTGGCAGGATAACACTACCGACTAGGCTACCTGGAGCAATCACAGCTTGAACAACACCTGTTGGCAGACCAACATACTTCATCAGTTCAATGGCGCGCAGAGCAATTAAGCTGGTTTGTTCTGCTGATTTTGCTAACACGGTATTACCGGTGGCAATGGCTGCTGCAACTTGGCCTAAGAAAATAGCGAGTGGGAAGTTCCAAGGGCTAATACATAACACCACGCCGCGAGGCTCTAAGCGGTCATCTTCTGCTAATTCAATTGCTCGGTTAGCGTAATAACGGCAAAAATCGACAGCTTCTCGTACTTCATCAATACCATCTTGAGCAACTTTACCGGCTTCTTTTATACATAACGCAATCAGTTCATCGGTATGACGCTCTAGGATATCTGCAATACGGGTTAATAACGCAGCGCGTTCAATGACAGATACTTGTGACCATGAATCGAATGCCGTTTGCGCAGTGTCGATCATCGCCAGCATGGCATCTTTATCATGGAAATGGTGGTAGCCAATGATTTCATTGTGATTGGCAGGGTTTTTCACTGCCACAGCGCCTTCTGGCACATCATTAGCATTAAGTTGTGTGGTCGTAAACCAGCTATCAAGAGACGCTTTAAGCGGCGTGATTTCGTGAATATTGGTTAAGTCTAAACCCTTCGAGTTATCACGATCTTCGCCATCTTCACCATAATATAAAGCAATCGGTTTAAGGATTTGCTGGTTGTACTTTTCTTTTAATCGCTGAGTTTTTTCTACAGGATCTTCAAGCAGTGATTCAACTGGTTTTGACTCATCAACAATGGCATTCACGAATGATGAGTTGGCACCGTTTTCCAATAAACGACGAACCAAATAAGCGAGCAGATCTTCATGGTGACCCACTGGCGCATAAATTCGGCATTGAATATGTTCGCCGCTGACGATTTGATCATAAAGTGAATCCCCCATGCCGTGTAGGCACTGGAACTCGAAACCTTCTTTATCATCACCTGCAAGTTCTACGATGGTGGCTGCTGTATAAGCATTATGAGTCGCAAACTGTGGATAAATAGTGTCTCTGTAGCCTAATAATTTATTGGCACAGGCATGGAATGACACATCAGTCGATGACTTACGGGTGAATACAGGGAAGTGACTATGGCCATCCTTTTGGGCATTCTTAATTTCGGTATCCCAATAGGCACCTTTGACTAAGCGCACCATCATTCTGCGGCCAACACGCACGGTTAATTCGCGTAGCCAATCAACCACAAAAATAGCGCGCTTTTGGTAGGCTTGTAAGGCAATACCAAAGCCGTTCCAACCCGCTAAATCGTTGTCGCTAAATACAGCTTCGATAACATCAAGTGAGATATCTAATCGTTCAGACTCTTCAGCATCAACAGTCAAACCAATATTGTACTTTTTGGCCTGTAAACATAGGGCTTTAAGCTTTGGCACTATTTCATTCATCACTCGTGATTTATGGGTAAATTCGTAACGAGGATGAATAGCGGAAAGTTTTACTGAAATGCCTGGGACTTTTCTAGGATCATTTTTACCAGCCCCTTGGGCGACTTTACCAATGGTTTCGATGGCGTCTTGGTACGATGCTAAATATCGGTCGGCATCGTCCATAGTACGAGCGCCTTCTCCTAGCATGTCATAGGAGTACACGTAACCTTGTTGCTCTTTTGTGGCTGCACGCTCAGTTGCTGCGACAATCGTCTCACCCATCACAAACTGCTTACCCATGATTTTCATAGCGTAGTTCATTGATTTTCGAATGACGGGTTCGCCTAGGCGGCCAATGGTTTTCTTTAATAGTCCAAAGCGATCTTTGGTACGTCTATCGGCATAATCTACCACTGAGCCTGTGATTAATAAGCCCCACGAAGAAGCATTTACAAATAATGAGTCACTGCTACCTAAATGGTTGCTCCAATGGCCTTGGGAGATTTTGTCGCGAATAAGCACATCTTGGGTATGTTTATCAGGTACGCGTAAAAGTGCTTCTGCCAAGCACATCAATACCACACCTTCTTCACTTGAAAGTGAATATTCATTAAGTAAGGCATCGATTGCACCATTGCCTGATTGATCTTGACGAATTTTCAAGACCATTTGGCGTGCACGTTCCCAAGCCTTACTTCGGGCGCTAACGTTAATTTCTGCTAGAGGGAGAATATGATCTACCGCGATGTTTTCATCTATACGATAAAAATCACGAATTTTTTGACGGATTGGGCAGTCAGAAATTAACTTACCTTCAAATAGCATGTGCTTGTCCCCAAAAATGAGTAAATATTGCGTCACCGGCAATTAAAACTATTTCAATAATTATTATTATAGTTGTCCGATAACAGCAGTTGAGTGCCGTTTCAATACGCTACTGAAACATTATTTATTTTTAGTTATTAAAGTGTGATTTACCTTCAATAATTCTAGGTGAGAATATCCTCGATCTAGCACTTGTGTGTCAATACTCATTTAGTTAAAAAGATGTAAAGTTTTTTAACTATTTTAACCTGCTGTTAACCTATGCTGGCGCCAATTCATGAGCCCTTAGCTAGCAGCTATAATTTGCCTATTAACGTGACTTGTAAGCTAAGATTTTAAATCCGTTTTTAACCTTCTGTTTTCTTGTAAAGTTCTACTAGATTCATCATTGTTTGGTGAGCGTATTTACCGATGATTTACGGTTACTTTTATGGTTACGTCTGTTTTAAACGGCGGCTAAGGATTTAGGTGACACTGACACAACTAATCAAACATCCTTGCTGCTACATTTATTACTGAGTATATGATGGCTACACTTGAGCAAAGCACTTGTATTGCCTACAATAGCGCTAGATTCTATTACTACAGAGCATGCTCATGAACGATACAACTTCACAACCCGCTTTACCTGATCGCCTTTCTGTTAATCCACGCAGCCCACATCATGTTGAAGCTGTTTTTGAAAATGACATTGGCATCAAAGTTAATGGCAAAGAACGTTTTGATGTTGAAGAGTACTGCATCAGTGAAGGTTGGGTAAAAGTGCCAGCAGGTAAGGCATTAGACCGTCGTGGTCAACCTTTATTAATGACAATTAAAGGCACAGTTGAAGCGTTTTATCGCTAATTTCGACGCCCTTTAAGGAAGGCTTAGCAATGATTGCTAAGCCTTTTTTGTATCTGATACTTCCTAAGTGACAGGAAGTCGTTAGTTTTCTAGCGGCTGAGGCACCAGTAAAACATTACTGCGGATCTTAGCTAAAATTGCTTCTGATGTGTTGCCAATCACACAGCCCATTATGCCTTGACGCTGGGCTGCTCCCATTACTAAGTATTCAGCTTTTAAGCGGCAACTGAGTTCAAATAAGCACATATCAGCATTCCCAGCGAGAATATGCACTTGTTCGCGTTTGAGCCCGAGTGGTTCAATGGTGGCTTGATGTTTATCGTAAGCCTCTTTGACTAATGTACGACTATTAATTAAATCCATATCTCGCAATACTTTTGGAATACGAATAACAAATCCAAGATGAAGTTCGTGACCTGTCACTTCAGCAAGGCGATAAGCTTGATTAACAACAGCTTGGTTGAGTGCTTGTTTTGCTGGTTTATTACTGCCTAAATCAATAGCCATTAAAATTGATCGCGCCTTATTTAACGGGTTATTACTCAGGAGCATTAAAGGCACTTTAGTGTGGCGTATCAGTTGCCAATCGGCAGGTAAGAATTGCTCTGAAGCATGGATAGATTTAAGCATCATTGCATATTGTGGTGGCTGAGCGTGTTGGCTTGCATGCTCCGCTAAGTTTTTACACCAAGTAATATTAAACGGAGTGGAACTTGCCTGTAACTCATTGAGTTGTTGTTCCAGTTCAAGTCGATCATTAGCCAGAATTTGTTGGCGTACCTCAGCTGCAATACGTGGGTTGTAATACGCATCACCACTAAAAGACTCATAGCTATAGGCAGCTATTTCAGGCTGTAAATTCAACTTTTTAGCCAATTCTATTCCAGCACTGACGGCGTTGGCTTGCTGTTGGTCTTTTTGAGAGATGATATAAAGCTTATCCATAATTACCTCCTTACTGCTCCTAAAATAAATGTATCAAAAACGAGAATTTGCTCCTTGATCTTCATCATTAATGAGCTCAATATTTAAACTGTGTCTGCAGCAGTTTGGAGGCTTAGATGACAGTCGAGCAGTTCATTATTGCGTTATGTTTGATCCTGCTTTGCGGTAAGGTATTGGGCAGTTTATTTGAGCGACTGCAATTACCTGCTGTGGTGGGAGAAATACTTGCTGGCCTGTTACTCGGACCGACATTACTTAATGTCGTGACACCAGATGCAACTTTGGCAGTTTTAGCTGAACTCGGCGTGATTTTATTGCTGTTTTCAATTGGCTGCGAAACCTCCATTAAGCGTTTATCTCAAGCAGGGCCGAGAGCTGCTGCAGTTGCCACATTAGGTATTGCGCTTCCTATCATTGTGATTGGTTTAAGTAGTGTTTACTTGGTTACTGATTCTCACTTTACTGCGATCTATTTAGGCTGTGCATTAACAGCAACCAGCATTGGCATTTCTCTACGAGTACTAGGCCAGACCCAGCAATCGCAAACCGAAGTGGGTAATGTCATTTTGGGCGCTGCGGTAATCGATGACATTGCTGGTGTTATCTTACTGAGTTTATTGTTTAACTTTGCAAGCTTTGGTGAATTTGATTTAAATAGCTCGTTGATTTTGACCGCTAAAGTATTGCTGTTTCTGATTTTTACCCCGCCGCTAACTCGAGGTTTGTTGTACTTAGCCCGCGCGCTAAAACCCTTAGCTGATAAATCAGGTTATGAAGTGATAATAACCATGGTTCTAATTTGCTTATTTTCATGGCTTGCTCATTTGTTTGGTGCGCCGGCATTATTAGGCGGCTTTGCTGTTGGATTAGCGTTAAGCCGTCAGTTTACTTCGCCACTAAACCGCTATTTAGTGAATCCTTTTCCCTTCACACATAAGATGGAATTATCGACTCAAGCCTTGGTCGATGTGTTTGCACCTATATTCTTTGTTTATGTGGGGATCCGCCTTGATTTAAGTCAGTTAGATTTTAGCTCTGGCGGAATTACGCTACTGATTTTTTTATCCATTTTGGCGATTTTAACTAAGTTGGCAGCAGGATTGTTTGGTGGGCCTAAATGGCAAACCAAAGCCGTGGTGGGCAGCGCAATGATCCCCAGGGGAGAAGTCGGGCTAGTATTTGCAGAACTTGGTTATCAAATGGGAATTATCGATAGTAAATTATTCACTGAGCTGGTGGTAATTATTGCTATTACTACGTTAATCGGTCCGATGTTATTAAAGTGGAGCATTAGGCAACATATCAGTGCTGAAAAACAAGAACAACGAGCTTAGGCTGGAGGTAATTGGCTTTCGTAAACAAACTTTGCCATCTTTAGCTCTCATTTAAGCGCAACATGACTTTTATTCATGTTGGATAGCTGTAAAATCCGCGCCTTGTTTAATCACTTATCTAATTCATCATGATCGATCTGGCTTTACTCCCTGTTTATTTAACCACTGTGGTGGCCTTATTGTTGATCCCTGGGCCTGACATGCTGCTGATCGCCAGTTCAAGCCTGAGCTATGGCCGCAAGGTTGGCGTGTATGCCAGTTTTGGTAATGCCACTTCAGGATTAATTCTCACCTTACTGGCTGCGATGGGCGTATCTGCTTTAGTGGCGATGAACCCAATGGCGCTTGAAGTGCTTAGAGTATTGGGCGGCGCCTATTTATTAAAAATGGGCTGGGACTGTATGCGCAGCAGCGCAGCTGACGCGCCAGAAATTGAACAGCAAAATAACTTAGCAAAGCTTCTATACCGCCGTGCGGTTTTCAGTAACTTATTGAACCCAAAAGCACTGATATTCTTTGTGCTGTTTTTACCGCAATTTGTCTCAACTCAGCTTACAGCAAGCTCTGGTGAGCAAATGCTGGCTTTGGGCCTATTACTGAATGTAATGGGACTACTGTTTAACTTATTGCTGGTGGCGCTAGTGGGCAGCTTAGGTAAACCATTGCTTAAAAATGACAAGTTTCGTACTTACCAAAACAAGTTTATGGGCGTGATATTTTTTGCGTTAGCGATTTGGTTATTAGCATCGCAAGTACAAAATATTAGTTAAGCCGACGTCATATCAGCAAAAAGCGGAATGAGTATATGCTCATTCCGCTTTTTTGTTTCAATAGGTCGCTGCTTTTACTTAGGCTGCTTGTTGATTTTTGGCAATGTAATTCATTAAGTAATCAGCATCTTTCCAAACTCCGCCAAGGGTGGCTGAACCTCGGGTGTATAACCAGGGTAGGCCGATGAAGTACAAGCCTTCAATATCATTGCTAACGCCACGATAATTACTTGGGTAATTCATTTCATCAAATGAAATGCCATCAATCCAAAAGAAGTTAGGTTTAAAGCCCGTCGCCCAAATGATGTTTTTAATACTGCTAACACTGCCTTTTTGGAAAGTAATGCTAGTTTCATCAGCGGATAAGGTACGGCCCATGTGGATGACGTTATCTTTAGCTAGCAATGATTTTACATCAGTGCCTATCACAGGCTGTACGCCTTTACTGAGCCATTGGCCAATCTTGCTATAACGATTAACCGATAAGAAACCGATTTTAGTAAACCACCACCATAATGTTTTGCCCAAAAAGGTCTGAGGAATCGCTTTAATATTATCTGTGCCAGAGAAATGAACTTTGCGGCCAGTATCAGCAATCTCCGATAGGATTTGCACTCCTGAATCGCCCGCACCAACCACTAAGCAATCTCCATCTTGAAGTTGATTAGGGTTCTTATAATTCTCGCTATGTAATTGAGTCACATCTTCGGCAATATCGGTATGGCAAGGCGGTGTGTAGGGAGTATGAAATGGCCCAGTAGCAATAATGACTTGCTTGGATTTAAACTGCTCTTTTGCAGTAGTCACTTCAAATACACCATCAACTTTAGTAACCGAGGTGACCTTTTGGTTAAACTCAATGGGAATATTGAAGTGCTCGACATAACTTTTTAAGTAATCGGCCACTTCATATTTATTCGGATAGTAACCCTTTGGAAAAGGGAATTTCATTCCTGGTAGGTGATTATATTCAGTAGGGGTAAATAAGGTTAATGAATCCCAACGTTTTAACCATGGAGCGCCAATGTGTTCGTTGGCATCTAAGACTAAATAATTTGAGTTTGTTTGAGCCAAGTTATAGGCCATTGATAGGCCAGACTGGCCAGCACCGATGATGATAAAGTCTTTCATGAAATCCAGATAAGTCGTTATTAGTATTATTTTCGCGCGCTATTGTAGCAGATTTAGGAGTTCAATTTGGCACTGTTATGAAAGAGTTAGAAGAGAAGTGTAAACTTAATAGGAGTATTGCGTTTGAATGATGATTTAAAACATTAAAAGCCACGCTGATAATTGCTTAATATATCTGTGGCTTTTGACCAATTAAGGTGAGAATCAATCAAATTATTAGAATGAACTCCCTTTTATTTACTAGGAAGATATTTATATCTAGCCATTTGCTCACCATGAATATCGACTATTCGATTAACTTGTTCAGTTGTTAGTGCTTGTTGCCATTGATGCTTCATGCCGCTGCGGAAAAATGCATTAGCGTTTTCGTGCTTTTCGACAAAACCATGTTTCAATTCTTGTGCTTTTAATTTGGCGAAGGAGGAGTTTAAAATTGCATTTTTTAAACGTTTAGGATCTTTTTTCAACCCTAAAAATGACTCAACTTTTCTCAACACTTTTTTAGGGTTGTCCAATATATCCTCGTAACGTAAAACCAATCGAGAATCTTCAGGGGTTTGAGTCCAACTTGAAACATGCATTGACCAAGAAGTAATTATTTGCGGTACATTGCCAGCCTCATTAGGCGTTCCAGTCATTTCTTCAGCCATATAGTCTATGGTTTCATCAATGGTGTAGTCAAAATACTTAGCCATTGAAATGGTAACATCCAATGGATTTCTTACTATGTAAATGGCGCCAGAAGTGACCATAGAGTTATGAAGCGGGTACCCATTATATTCACCCAAGTAATTATGAGTTTTAACAAAGGTAGTACCGTTTGCTTGCATGGCGATGTCAGATTGAACTGATGGCCTTAGAGCACAAATCTCTTCTAAGGATAAATCTGTTGTTTTCCTATTATCTCTAATTTTATTTTGAAATCTATGTGCGGCGGATTCTGCAGTAGAGATAGTATGCATTGTATTGATATCGATTGAGCTTTCTGAATTTTGGATATAATTTTCAATAAACGCTCGAACCCAAGTATTACCAGATTTGGGGTAAGAAGCTACCCAAAGAATATTTCCCATTTTAAGTCCTTTTTTATTTTTAATTTATGGACTTTAATCGTCCTTGCAATAAAGCTAAAACTACCTATTCTACGATTGAATGGCAAGAGTAACGCCTCAGATTATCTTCAGATTTTATAATTCAATTAGCTATCAAAAGATGAGATTTTTCACATTAATCGATAGCTGCATAAAAATGAGTTTTCGCTCTTAATAGTTATAAATAGACTTTAATATTATTATAAGAGTTACAAAAAATGCCTGCCAGAGGGGAGCTGACAGGCATGAAGTATCACTGACAAGAGCTCAGTGAGCACTCACTTAAACTGGCTATTGAAAGGTCAGTTCCCAAGTATTAATAGTACCTGTATCACGCCTAGCACTATCTACCGCTTTAAGTGTCCAATCGCCAGCTGATTCAACACCCGTCATATCAACAGTGTACGTTTTAACAATATCGTTGGCACTGCCACCACTATTGTCGTGTAATACCGCCACTTGACCTGTTGGGCTATAAAGCTCAACTTGTAAGTCGCCTATATAAGTATGGCTAATATTAACGCTTACGGTGATTTCACCTGAATCGCCAGTGCGGGTTGCAGTTAATGAACTGCTAACGCCTACGCTGCTGTTATCAGGAATGCTATAAGTCGTGTTGTTTGAATATGTTGCCGCACCACCAGTGCCACCACCTGAACCACCGCCAGATGCTTCAGTGTAATTAGCGACTAAGCTAACACCGCTAAATGCACTGTAACCTCGGACCATCACATGGTAAGTGCCAGTTTGTGGGGTTGCGATAGGACAAGACTCTGCGTTGCCACCTTTCCACGGACGACAATCATAGCTGCTGGTTGTAGGGGCTGCGCCGTACTGGACATATAAGTCAGCATCGCCGCTACCACCACTCATGGTAAAGCTCAAATCAGTCGCGCCAGCTGGCACATCAATCGAGTAGAAAAGCTCATCGCCTGTGCCGCCACTTAAGTTAGACTTAGCCACGCCATTGGTAAGCTCGTCATCTCCTACACCAGTACCAGGATCGGTTGGCCCAGTACATGAAGCATCTAAATAAGCTTTAGCTGCTTCAGCATCTACTAAGCCATAACCCGTTTGGTTATCTCGGCCAGGAATAGATAAGTCTTCAGCTGTTGCATTAAGCGCTGCGCGAATTTGGGTGGCGCTACATTCTGGATGATGACTCCAGACTAAGGTTGCTACCCCTGATACATGAGGCGTCGCCATTGATGTCCCGTTGTAGTACTCATAATCTTCATTATCAGTATTAGTCACAGTCACTGACGAACCCACTTGGTTGCGCAATGCTAAACCCGTTGCACGGTCTACCGAAACCGACACAATAGGCGCTTCGTTATTGCTATCGACCAAAAATGGGTTTTGTAGCCCAGGTAATGCAGTATTACTGTAAACGATAGATGCACTTGCTCCAGCAGCTTCACACGCTTTTACAGCATCAATATCTGGGTAGCTACTACCTTGGTTTCCAATACGCTCAACTAAACAAACTTTATTGCTCATATTGCCACAGTTAAAGTTACTGCCGCTGACTGAACATTCGGCTAACTCACCAGTTGCAGTGCCAATAAATGGTGTGCTGACATGGGTTGAACCTGACAAAACATAGCGATTGTGAGGCACAACACCATCATCAAAATATGACTGACCATTGATAGTAATATCCGCTAATCGACCTTCTCCGCGAGTGACGGTTGATAAAATAGCTTCACCAGGACCAGAGATTTCGACTTGAGCGGTGAATTGTGAAAACGCCGCGTGGTCTTTATTGCTATCCACTGCTGCAACAGACATAACTGAGTCGTAAGATGCCGGATAACTTAGGGTATCATTACCATCGTTACCTGCAGCTGCTATCAGTAGTACACCATTGTTTTCATGGGCAGCTAGGGCATTTCGTTCTGTATTACTTGAGCCTGTGCCACCTAAGCTCATCGTTACTACATCAGCATTATTGTTGACACAGGTGTCTACAGCAGCGACAAGATCTGAAGAGTAACCCCAGCCTGAAGCATTAAACACTTTAATCACATGAATGTTGGCATTTTGATTAGGCATCACGCCCACTACACCTTCATTATTGGCTATTGCTGCAATGGTACCCGCTACGTGAGTACCATGAGCATTACCTGCACCTGGTTCATACCAGTTGTTAGTGCCTGAGTTATTGGTGCCAGTGACATTATTGGCATTAAGATCGTTATGCCCTAAGTCGTAACCTGAATCAATAATACAAATTGTGCGGTTTCCAGCTTGGCTATCACTGACTGAAGTTGCACCTACATAGCTTTGACCCCAAGGAGTGGTTTCACTGAGTAATCGACGTTGAACATCCTCTTCCACGTAATCAACATCTGCACGATACCTGAGTGACTGTAGGTTTTTGCTATCGAGCTTGACGCTATAGCTGTTACTGCGACCAATTCGCTTCATTTCCTTGGCTGAAACACTGTTCATTGCACGAAAATGAGAGAAAACCTCGTTACTTCTTGGTTCATACTGGGCATCGCTAATGCCATCAGAAGCTGCTTGAGTTGAAAACCCTGCAGCGGCCGCATTGGCATTTTTAAACTTAACAATATAGCGCTTAGGTAGCGGACTTTGCTGATTGAGTTGAGGTGAATTACTATTCACATTTGGTGTAAAGGCAGGTGCTGCATTGAGACTGGCAGAGATCGAAAGTGCCAGTACAGACAGTCCGAGGACTGTTGTTACTTTGTTTTTAGTCATAACTATCTTCCATGTTATTCAGAGTAAAAAATTATTTATTATTGTTTTTGCAGCGCAAAACTCTATTTGAGTGCGTTGCGGCGATCAATGTATCTTTAGTTGTTACATTTGTAAAATTAATGTGAAAATTACTTGGTGGTTTTTTGATTGTTTTTTAAGCTACGCCTTTTTGAATAAATATTCAGTGTGGGACGTTGGCTATTGTTCTGATAAGCGAAGTGTGTGATTTTATATTCAATGATATGCAGTATTTATAATCAGCAGGTTAGCGGCGAGATAATTGCGATTTAAAAATTATTTAATCTTAAGGTTATGATTTTAAATAATAAAAAAATTATTATTTAAAATGTAAATTAATCATTTATAAAAGAGATGTATTTCTTGGAATAGGGGAGAAATTTGGAGAGTAATGTGCCAGTAATTCATGAGTTAAATTTAAGGCAATAAAAACCACGATTGTTAGTCGTGGTCTTTATTCGAATAGTGCTCATTGTTATTGGATTACTTAAACGAAGCTATCTCTTTTTCAACCGCATCAACTACCGCATGTGGACTGCTGATGTACTTTGAATGGTCGATAAAAATAGCATTATCACCCACTGTCATCACCATTGCAGGGAAGTTTGTAGTGCCAATCATTTGTTGAATTTCTGCAATACCTTCAAGAACATATTCGGCATCCATACTGAGCTCATCGCGGAATATTTTGTTCGATGGAGATAATTTAAATTTCTCTACAATGTCCATGAAATCATGCTTAGTATTTAATGGGTTCCCTTCAATAAAATGTGCTCTTTGCAGGGCATTTAGCACTGGTAACTGTTTGTCAGCTTGCTTGCTTTGCATCCAACCCATTAAGTTAGCGGTCTTGATTGAGCTTTTAGGGCTGTTTGCATAGCGGATATAATCTCGACCAAACTTCAATCCACTGGCTCTTTCTGCCGCTTCCATTTGTTCTTCGCCTGCACTGGTTTTACCTTCGTAAAGCGCTGTGTGTAGAAGGTGTACCTTCATCGATGGATAAGCTTCTTGAAGTGCGTTCACTAACGGAGTGACAGCATAGCTCCAAGGGCAATGTGAGTCGTAGATAAAATATAGCTCGGTGTTCATGTATTGCTTCTTAATTGGGTGTATATGGGCTGATCCTAAATAGTTTGTGAGTAATATTCAATCTTTGTCAGCTGTATTCGCGCCTTTTACAAGCCTTAACCCTTTCTTAACCCTCCCATCGTTATGCTAAAGCCAATATTAGCGGGAGAGCATCAATGACATTTCGATATTCCATAATTGCACTAGTGTTAACGACCGTAGTCTGCTGCGCTGCCAATGACAGTGCTAACTTTGCCTCTCAGGCCACTGACAATCGTACTCAGACTATAGAACTGTTAATCCAGCAAGTGAACCAAGATGAAATAGTTGCAGGGTTGAAGTGACTTTCTAGTTGCTATATTTAGACGCTAAGTTTTGTCGCTAAATAGTGTTACAGGTTGAAGGTCAGTGAAGCCTTCAGCCTGAGAGTTATTTTAATCATGTCATTTTTTATCAATCCAATTTATTCAAGCTGGTAGCTTAACGCTTCTCTTTAACGCTTCTGTTTAACTTTCTCTTTAAAGCATCTCTTTTAAATGAGTTGTTTGAACACTATTGATCTTCAAAAAGTGCAGCTTCAATTCTGTCTCATATTCTGTAAATGTAAATTAAAACTGACGCCATAATTGAGGCCTTGTTAGTCAGTCTTTAACCTACGTGATAGGTTATTTATTTGTCGCTTAATTTACGAACTTTAGCGGCATTTCACTGATATTAAACACAAGTCACTCACCAAAGGAGTTTTACATGGGGTGCCCACTTGGTCATAAGTCTGCGAGTCAGCCGGATAATAACAATGAGACCAAAGCTAACTTTAGAGAGCTAGAAGATAGTATTCATACTGATTTTAAAGATGATATGTCCTATGGCGATTATCTCAATCTTGAGAAAATCTTATCGGCGCAGCAACCTTTGTCAGATCAACATGACGAGATGCTTTTTATTGTTATTCATCAAGCCAGTGAGCTTTGGCTTAAGCTTGCGGGACATGAGTTAACTTGTGCTATTGATAATATTAACACTGGCGATTTTGGCCATGCTTTTAAAGTCATCTCTCGTGTGAAACAGATTTTGAATCAGCTCACTCAATCATGGAATATTCTCGCCACACTGACCCCTGTCGACTACCTCAAATTTCGTGATGCCTTAGGTCATTCATCGGGGTTTCAGTCCTATGGTTATCGCAAAATTGAGTTTTTATTAGGTAACAAAAATGCTGACTTACTTGAGGTGCACAAAAGTCATCCTGAGGTATATCAAGAGTTAAATGATTTACTGCATGCACCGAGTTTATACGATGTGAGTATTCAAGTACTTAAGGACAGAGGCCTGATCACTGCCCAAGAATTCTCTGATAAATCAATCGATGATAAACCAATCGATGATAAAAACGTAACTGATGATGAATTAAGCCGCTTTGATTCTAACAATCACGATTTCAGCAAACCGTACCAATCTCAAAAGTGTGTGCTTGATGCTTGGATCAAGGTTTATCAAGATGCCGATAAGCATTTTGACTTGTACGAACTGGCTGAAAAGTTAGTCGATATTGAAGATAGTTTTCAGCAATGGCGCTTTAAACATATGTATACCGTGCAGCGGATCATTGGTAATAAGGCCGGAACAGGCGGCTCATCTGGTGTTGAGTTTTTGAAAAAGTCTTTAGATATTAGCTTTTTCCCTGAGTTATTTGAGCTTAGAACGCATCTGTAACCAGGGCTATAAAAGCCTAAGCTAATAAGCGCATTTTTGAAGAGATAAAAACGCACTTTTGAAGAGATAAAACGTACTTTTGCAGAGATAAAAACAAAAATGAATAATCATGACGCGGGGCAATTACAGCAATACTATAGCGATTTTAATGTCAGTGAACGGATATTACTTTCTGGTCACTCTCACCAAGCTTGGCCTGATGTGGCGAAGCAAGGTGTGTTAGATTGTTATAACGATGCAGCACTTCATATTGATGATAAGTGGGGACTTGCACTGGCTAAAGCCGATAAAGTGCGAGATTTCTATCGTCGTTTAATGGGAGAAGCCAATGGCCAAATTGCGCTTGGTTCTTCAACTCATGAACTGATTTTGCGCTTTATTTCTGACTTAGATTATTTCACCGCAGCTTCATCAAGTTCCTCGACTACTCATTCAAATAGCAGTTCAGCGATTACTTCCAAAAAACAGCCAAAAAGGCCGTTAAAAATAGTCACTACCGATGGCGAGTTTCATTCTTTAAGACGGCAACTACAGCGCCTGCAAGAGCTTAATTGCACAATCGAAGTTGTGCCTGTATTTCCAAGTGACACGCTTGCTCAAAGAGTTATCGAAAAGATTGATGCAGACACAGATGCGGTGATGTTGTCAGCGGTGTTCTTTAATACCAGTGAGATATTTTACGATGTTGGGCTCGTCGCCAAAGCGGCAAAGTCGCTAAATGTGCCTTGTTTAGTTGATGCCTATCATGCGCTAAATGTGGTGCCGTTTAATTTGGCTGCGTGGCAATTAGAGTCAGCCTTTATCGTTGCGGGCGGCTATAAGTATTGTCAGGCTGGCGAGGGAAATTGCATGATGCGTATTCCGGCTGGTTACCAAGGTCATCCCATTATCACGGGGTGGTATGCAGAGTTTGATGTATTAGATCAAGTGCCTGGAAAGGTGGGGTATGGTCAGGGACAATCTGCTTTCGCGGGATCAACTTATGATCCCACAAGTCATTATCGAGCATGTGCTGTATTTGAATTTTTCGAGCAGCAACAATTAACCGATCTTGTGTTACGTGATATCAATCAAGCGCAGATTGGCCGCCTGTGGCAAGGGATTGAGGCTATTGGAGCAGATAAAGTTGGCCTTGCGCTACCTCAACATGAATTATCGGCCAATGGCGGTTTCTTATCACTGACGACTCCTCATGCAGCTAATTGGGTGCAACTGTTAGCAAACAATAATGTGCTTTGCGATAGTCGAGGCAATCAGTTGCGATTAGGCGCGGCGCCTTATGTGACGAATACGCAAATTGACCATGCGTTAAATATTATTGAAGATTCATGCTCAACTGTTGGCCAAGGATAGATAATTAAACGCCGCAGTTTAGTTACTGTGGCGACTAATTCAGACAGAAGCCACTTGTATTGCTATCAAGAGATACTGCTTTTTTTAGCGGTAAATCAATAACAAATGGCTTGTCATCACTAATGGTTGCTTGGTTGTGATTTACCTGTTTTAGATTTAATCGTGAACCGAACAAGCATTGCGACGATTGCCGATATCATTAAACATAAACTGATCACAATGAAGCCTTTGCTTAGTTGCTCCTGATACTCAGCTAGTATCGGGTTGTTCATTACCCATCGACCGACCATGAGTAATGAAAAGCTCCAGATTAACGCACTGGTAAAACTCATTAACATAGTGCGCTTTATACCCAGTTTACGAATACCCATTAACATAGGGGTTAACACTCTGACGAAAGGGATAAAGCGTGAAAAGAATAACGCTAAAAAGCCGTACTTTTCTAATAAATTTGATGCTCGATCAAGGGTATTATCAGGTAAGCCATTCTCTACTTTAGTCACAATAGGGTGGTGAGATAACCACCGACCTTGAAGGTAGGCAATGATGGAACCTAAGCCTGCAGCAATAGTGAGCAAGATGAGCGCATAATTAAATTCCACTACGCCCAAGCCAACCAGTCCTCCAACAAATAACACTAAGCCATCGCCAGGCAAGGGCAGGAAAACAAAGCTCGATTCTAAAAACAGGATTAAGGCTAATATCAACATCAAGTAATGCACTGTGGTCATTTCTAACAGAGCATCAAAATCTTGATGCCAAATCGATTGCAGTATCTCTATCATGGACAGCCTCAAAATGGCGAATGGCATATTTTATTGGCTAAATGACCATTCGCTGTAAATCACTGCGGGCTAGATTATCACTTCGATGAATGGGACTTCATTAAATAACCATCATGCTTGTAATTGCAGATGAAACCTATGTTAACTGCATGAGTGTTCTAGGTTGTTTTATAATCGTTTTCGGTGGTTGGGAATCATTTTGAGCAGAGGGTGTATTTAGATAAATTTATATAAAATAGTGCGTTACGGTTTTTAAAGTAAGATAAGTGTTTAACCCTGTCGATGACTCTTATGGATTAAACACTTATTCGTAAAGTTGAGATCAAGCGTTTGATATATCCCCTTCATCACAGTCAAGAGCTTCAGGATCTGGCGCTCGCATTCGATCCCACCACTGTTCATCTGCGTCAATCTGGCCTTGTTCATCAATAGCGGGATAAGGAATATTTTTTCTTCGGCAGGCTTTTGCGTAAATAGGGTGACCTTGCTCAAACAACTTCGTTTGACAGTACTGGTGATCAAGCTGCCTGTTGTTGTACATTCCAGCTTGTTGGCGCTGCCTTTGTGCTTCGTACATAATTAATGCGCCAGCCACCGACACATTTAATGACTGCACCATGCCTACCATAGGGATAATGATGTGCTGATCGGCAGAGGCTATCGCTTCAGGGCTAACACCATCACGCTCATTACCCAGTACAACCACTGTTGGTTTAGTGTAATCGACTTCGCGAAAATCTACCGCAGTATCAGAAAATGTCGTCGCTAATACCTGCATCCCTTGGGCTTTAAACTGCTCATAAGCGTCAGTGTAAGTCACATGTTTAACGGTATTGACCCAGCGATGGCTACCCGATGAGGTATTACCTGAAACCCATAAACTGTCTTCTGGCATAACCGCATGAATTTGATGAATACCAACACTGTCAGCTGTGCGAACTGTGGCTGCAATATTATTGGTTTTATGCACCTTATCTAGGCAAACCGTGAGGTCGACTTGGCGGTTATCAAGCATTTCATTGATGCGGGCTAAACGTTCTGGAGTCATGGGTGTAATTCTACTTATTCACAATAATTGATTGATATAACGAGATTTACTTTAAGGTGGTCAGTGACATAACTGGCTAAGCTTAAAGATTTTCGGGGGGATTATAGCTTAATAAAGGACTAACATTCGACGCTAATGTCCTCGACTTGATAAAGAGGAGCAAGTGTTGAAGATAAATTTGTGTACCAGAAAATAAAACGAGCAAGGCTAAAAGCACTTGCTCGTAATGATTTCACATGAGCAAAAATATTACTCTTTTTCGATAATTAATTTTCTGTGCGGGAACGGAATTTCAATACCTGCTTCATCTAGGGCTTTTTTGATTTGCTCTGGAATTGAATACAAAATATCGAAGTAATGCTCACCATGACAGAAAGGACGGACTAAGAAGTCCACTGAGCTGTCGTTCAAGGTTTCAACTTCAACAAATGGTGCTGGGTCTTTTAAAATATGTGGGTGAGCGGCCAATACCGTATCAATGACTTTTCTCACTTCATCGGTATTTTCTTTATAAGCTACGCCAAAATGCATATCAACACCACGGATGTCGTGGAATGAGTGATTGACGATTTGCGCGCCCCAAATTTGACTATTTGGCACAATAATATGTTGATTATCAAAGGTCTTTAGGATAGTGGTGAATAAGTCGATTTCTTGCACGTTACCGAAACGATCTGCAGCGCTAATAAAATCGCCCACTTTATAAGGGCGGAATAATAGCAACATGACGCCAGCAGCAAGGTTAGATAATGTGCCTTGTAATGCTAAACCTACAGCTAAGCCAGCAGCACCTAATAATGCAACGATTGAAGCTGTTTGCACCCCAAAGCGATTTAATACCGCAATCGCAACAAACGCGAGAATGATGTATTTAGCAACACTGCCTAAAAAACGGAATAAAGTATTGTCGAGCTTATCGTAACGCTCACCAATTTTATTAATGATTGAACTGGCTTTATTAGCGATATATAGACCAACAATTAATATAATTGCGGCTAATAACACATTAATTCCAACATCAATAATGAGTGGTAGGTATTGATTTATATCGATTTGTTCTACGTAATCTTGCATTTAATGCCTCCTGCATAAAAGGATACTTGCCTTAGATTCAACAAATACTGTGTATTGGATGCTGGCGCTTGCTAACAGCTTGTTTAGCTGATTAATTTAGTCCAGTTACATGATATTGTTGTTATCGAATCTAGCTTAGCACAACCTAATGCAATATGTGATGACAACAGGTTGAAGGTTCATATCAAAGGGGTTGTTTTTGCTTAAGTTCTTTATGCCTAAGTTCACTATGCTTAAGTTCTCTATGATTAAGTTCTCTATGATTAAGTTCTCTATGCTGATACCCAATGATGACGCTTATATGATGCTCAATCTAAAAAGGCCTTGAGGATAACGAGATGAACATTTTGCTACTCACTATTGGATCTCGTGGAGATATTGAGCCTTTTATTGCTCTGGGAATCGGTTTGCAGGCACATGGCCATCAGATTGTTGTTTGTACTCATCAACGTTTTCAATCAATCGTTGAAGACCATGGACTCAATTATCAATACCTTAGTAATGATCTGTTTAAGCTAATGGAAGGCGGCAGTGTTGAAAGCATGGGAAGTTTATTCAAAGGCATTAACACCGCGATTAGGCTAATGAAGCTGGCAAAACCAATAAATGGACAGTTGATGACGGATAGCATTAAAGCAGGAATAAAAGCGCAGCCTGATCTCGTTATTTACCATCCTAAGTGTATCGTTGCTCCATCTATTGCTGAGAAGTTTAATGCTCCGGCTGTCATGGCATTACTACAGCCTATGCTAGTTAAAACCAGTGACTTTCCTCTAATAGGTTTACCCAATATTAGTGGTGTCACAAATCGCTTAAGTTATCGATTAGCGAGTTTGGGTTTTAAACCCTATTTGAAACAGCTTAATCTACTTAGAAAGTCACTTTTAAACTTGCCTAAATTGAGCGACAAAGCAGGCGTGTTCTCAATGAATACGGGTAAAGCCATTCCTGTATTACATGCCTTTAGTAAGCACATAGTGACTCGCCCGCAAGACTGGCCGCAAAACACGGTATTAACCGGTTACTGGTTTCTAAAAAAGCACAATGATTTCTCACCTGATAAGAAAATTATTGATTTCATTACCGATGGTAAACCACCTGTTTATATAGGCTTTGGCAGTATGTTGGGTAAAGATCCTGTCAAAACCGCACGATTGGTGATTGATGCCGTTGTTAAAGCTGAGGTGAGAGCGATTATTGTCACTGGTTGGGGCGGCCTTAAACTTGGTGATGTTCCAAGCCAGGTATTAGTTATCGACAATGTGCCCCATGAGTGGTTATTTCCGCAAGTTGCCGCAGTGGTTCATCATGGCGGTGCTGGTACGACAGCCGCAGGGCTTATAGCTGGTAAGCCAACGTTAATTTGTCCTTTCTTTGCAGACCAACCCTTTTGGGGAGATAAAGTGGCAGCATTAGGACTAGGGCCGACAGCGATTAAACAAAAGAACCTCACTATTGATAATCTTGCTGAGGGCATTGTGCAAATGGTGTCTGATAAACAAATGCAGCACCAAGCTCAACAAATAGCTGAGCAATTATCTCAAGAAGATGGCATAGAGAATGCGATTAAGTGGTTAAAGCAGCAGGGATTGTTAACTTAGGCTAACTTAGATTAATTTAGTACCTAAGCCGAAATATGATTTGAGGGAAGGGAGGTTTTTAGGGTATTCAGACGCTGACGGATAATAAAAGTTAAGCTCACTTTTGGAGATAAGTACGTTAGTCACTCGTCCTTTTAATCACAGATTGCTTTTCCACTGAATTATTACATGTGCATTATGAGTGCACTTACCAAGATACAAGGTGTTACAAGCTTTGCCTTGCTGCTTTTTTAAGCTTGAGAGTATTATAACTTCACAATATCACCCTCGATTTTAAGTGCTTTCAATATCAAAATAGCAACAAACGGAATTTAAACATATGAAATGGACTTTACCCTTTACTACATTATTTTTATTAATAATATTTTTCTCTCTCACTGGCTGCAGTGACTCTGATAGTAATGATGAGCAAAAAGTACAACGAGAAATTTGGAATATAGTCGGTAACCCAGCGCTTTGTCAGGGTGTGATTACAAGATTTTGCCTCAGATATATAGTCGAAGGGAGTGATGAAGAAACAGTATTATATGATCCAGTAGAAGGTTATAACCATACTTGGGGAGCAAGTGACAGAATAGAAATTGAAAAAAGTCCAATTTCCAACCCTCCTGCCGATGGGTCGAGTATGAAATATACTTTGTTAAATATTATCGATAACAGTGCAGACCCTTTAGGTAGTATTTATACCTATAATGATGTTCCTTTCAATCAGGCTAGCTTTATTCAAGATGGAGATATATTTTTTCTCTTAGGCTATGAAGTAAATTGCTCAGCAGCAATGTTATGTAATGAACTTTTAGACTTAGCCGAAAACGATGTCATTCTTAATCTTGAAATAAAATATAATAATGAAGGTGAAATTGTTCGTTGGTTTTAGTTTTTTCTTAGCTGAGATAGTACATCAAGTTTATAGTGTCACAACTATTTGGGTCACTACTTTATAGATTTCTAAATCGAAATTAAATTTCTATCATTAGATAAGTGATGGAAGTGACAAGTGGTACTAACTCACTTTGGGGCAGAAACGTTTTACGATAACTAAATTTATATTGGGACAGTTATGGGAAACCATATCTTCAATCTAATCCATTGCCTGCCGCAGGGATGTTCAGGATGAACTGAATGTCGCGATCACATGGTCAATGATGTTCCCTATATCATAATGACATTTCCCATATCCCTATGGGTCAGATGTGAAATAGAGACCTTATGTGCAGATACAACTGCGAGACGCTGCACTTTTTATTTAAATCAAAAGGTCCCTGTAAGCTCTGCCAAAACATCCATGTTTTGGTCATATTTGTTCCCGACAAATATTGACATTCCCGCCATTCTTGGCAGTCAGAAGCTCGCTGCTGCATCTACACTGGGATTATTGTCTCTTCGATTTGACGGTATTCGCGACAACTAAAAAATCAAAAAGATACAAATCTAAAAGACTCAGTTTGAATTGAGGACGCAGAGAAAATAGCGTGAGCCTGACAGGACGTCAGGCTAGCTTTCGCGGTGCATGGTCACTCCTTGGCACACATGCCATCGTGACATTCATAAATCCATTTACTTCAGATGCACCATCGGAAGTGTTAGCATTTTTACTTATTTGCAATAAAGAGGTGGCCGAAGCAGTCTACAAGCGAGGTTGAAAGCTGGATCAACCTCCGTTGAAAACATGCGCTTTTCAGCATTTTTCGTTGGGTTACAGGGAGTATAGAGGGTATTGCTGTTGATACCCTCTTGGCCTGTTCTTTACAAAAGAATGGGCGAAGCGCCACGACTTTGATTTTAATCCAAACGGAGTTTGGAAATACAGAAAGGAAACTTACGCTCAAAATTAGCTAGAGCTAAGCGGCATGGCGCTGTTTTTTATTGCAAAAAAATTTTAAGTCATAAAATGAGTTAGGGAACCAATTCTATAATTCATTAAATGAGAAGCTCGTATTTTATATATAATTATCAAATATAAATTGATAATAAGGTTTGGTGCATTAATCATTACTGGATATGATGAGAGCCACTTTCTCATAATCATGGTCAAATTATGCTTCTTGAAGATCTGGTAGTGATTCTAAAAGTCGCTGAATTTCGAAGTATTACTGCTGCGGCGACTAATTTAGATATGCGTACGGCGACCGCGAGCGCTGCTGTTAAGCGTGTTGAAGCATCACTAGGTGCTGAGCTATTTGTTAGAACCACCCGCCATTTACGTTTATCAACTGCAGGCGAGCGCTACCTTCCTCATTGTGAACAAGCATTAAAAATGCTTGAGCAAGCAAAGCTAAATATGCGAGAAGACTCTGGCATTATTGATGGTGAGATTCGTATTGCACTGTCATCTGATTTAGGCAGAAACCTAATCACGCCTTGGCTTGATGAGTTTTTAGATCAATACCCAAACGTAACCCTTCGTAGCAGTATCAGTGACAGTAAAATTGATTTCTATCGCGACTCTGTGGATATGGCGCTGCGTTATGGCTCCCCTAACGATGCCACTATGTATGGTTTTAAAATCTGCGATGTTCCAAGAGTCGTCTGTGCTAGCCCTGAATATGTTGCGGCGCATGGTAGCCTTAGTTCACCTGAAGACATCGCACAGCACAATGGCTTGCTGTATCAGTTACAGGATATTTTGCAGGACGATTGGCAGCTAAATGACGGTAAGCAAGAACACAAAGTAAAGCTTAAAGGCAACCGTGCATCTAATGATGGTGATCTAGTTAGACGATGGTGTGTTGCGGGCAAAGGGATCGCCATTAAGTCTTGCTTAGATATGTCTACAGATTTATTGGCCGGTAGAGTGGTTAATGTGATGCCAGGCTATAGTCCTACAGCAACTGAGCTATGGCTAGTGTGTCCCAGCCGTCAATCAATTACACCTACAATGCGCTTACTTAGAGATATGTTTAGAACAAACGCAGAAGCGATTCTTGATAAATTAAATCAGCAAGAATTAATATAGGTGCTGTTATTAAATTATCTTTCAGTTAATAAATTAAATGATTAAACTCAGTTTAGTTTATCAATAGGGGGATTATTTTAATTTGAAACTTGATGGTGCTGATTTATAAATAAGGTGTTGGTAATTTACCTTTAGTTAAATAACTTTATTGTAAATTGCTAAATTAGTTTTTATATGTCGTGATTTTTATAGTTTTATCTTTAGTGTTGTCTGCGGTGTTTATATGCTTGTGTAATTTTCAGTTTTTATTGGCGTTTATTGTTTTTGATTGCTTTGAATTGTTATTTATATAATGCTTTATTCGCTTTCAATAAAATTAATAAATAATTAAGCTTGATTTAAGGTTTGCACGTTAGGTCTGGTTTTTACCCTTTAAATTATACTGTTACCCTTGTATTAATCTTGATGTGGCTTTAGTTTTCAGCGTTTTTGTGAACTGAAATATTAGCAGTTGTTACCACTTTAAGCTTTCTCATAAAACTTTACTGGTAGCTTAGTTTTTTATTAAGTGGTTGTTTTTATTTAATTAGATATCAGTTTTGTTTTGCTTTATACCATTTTGTTAATGTAGCAATCGCTGACATAATCGAAATTTAACCATAATTCCTCTTTAAAAATATATGCAAATACCCCTAAAGGAGTATTCCTTTTGCTGGGTAAAATTTGAAGTTCGACATGTATTTTGATTCGGTTTGTTAATGGTCACATTAATACAGTAAAGCCCTGCCACTCTATTTTTGTTGTGATAATAATTGTATTGAATTTATTAGAATTTCCATTAATGAAATATTGAAGGGTATTCTTTGTAGCCATAAGGGAGACAGTGTTACTTCCATGGCTTTAATAAATTAACTTAATAAATAATTAGTGATGATGAATAAATTATTAAGTGTAAATAATAAAAATCCCAATGAGGAATGATGATGAAATTAAGAAAACTAGCTGCCGCAGTAATGCTAACTACCGCATTTACAGGTTACAGCATTGCAGGTGAAGTCGATTTATACAAAAGTGAAAACTGGCAAAAAAGCTTCCCAGAACAATATAAAACTTGGGCTGAAACTGAGCAGAGCACACCTGCAAATGGCGAGTTAGATGATTTACTCGCTGCTAACCCTAACCTAGTTTCTGCATGGGCTGGTTATGGATTTGCTAAAGACTACAACCGTGCTCGCGGTCATCACTTTGCACTAACTGATATCGTTAAAACATTACGTGTTGGCCACCCAATGGTAGGTCATGACGGTAAGATGGTTGGTGAAGCAATGGCGGCAAGCTGTTGGTCATGTAAAACACCTGATGTTGCTCGCATGTATGATGAAGTCGGCGAAGGCAAGTTTTCTGATAATACCTGGTCAACTTGGGGCCATGAGATGTCTAACACCATAGGTTGTGCTGACTGTCATGAATTAGGTAAAGAAGAAATACGATTAAGCCGTCCGTATGCAGACCGCGCAATGAAAGCGATTGGTAAAGACTTCGATAAGCAAGATGCCACAATGCAAGCAAGTCAGACGTGTGCCCAGTGTCACGTTGAATACTACTTCGATGGTACAGATGAGAAGAAAGTTAAATACCCAATGGATTACTGGGTACCAGGCGTGAACACAGATTATAAAGAGTTTGTGGGTTACAAAGGAACTGACGGTTTATACGAAGGTTTTGCGGCTGAAGCACAACTTGCATATTTCGATAGCCGCGGCTTTAAAGATTGGACCAATGCTGTTTCTGGTGCGCCAATGATTAAAGCGCAACATCCAGAATTTGAAAACATGCTTGATCGAACTGAGCATGCAATGGATAGCCATTTAGAGTTTGGCTGTACTACTTGTCATATGCCTAAAGCTGAAAATGAAAAGGGCGGCAAATATTCTAACCATAAAGTGACGTTTGAAGCTGAAACATTACCATCAAGCTGTCAAAGCTGTCATGAAGCAGAAGACTTCAAAGAAATCCTTGATGAGCGTAAAGCTGAAATCAACAAACTACGTTTTGAAGCCGACGGCACAGACCCACGTTTGACTGAAGTTCATTTTAAAGCGCAAGCAATTTGGGCTGCTAATGGCATTGAAGGTTTAGAAGCGGGTAAAGGCATTGCAGAAGCGAAAGGTAACTACGAAGCTGCGCTGAAAACTAAATCAGTACTATCTGGTGAAATGAACAGCTTACTGACCAAAGTAAGAAATGCACAGTGGTTCTGGGATAGTGCAACAGCATCTCATGGTATCCATGCTCACAACCCTGCTGAAGCCATCCGTTTGTTAGAGAAGTCTAACGGTATTTTAGATACAGCAATCACTGAAGCTGATGCATTACTGAAAAAGTACGCACCAGAATATAAGTACGATGCAACTAAATACGATACGAAAGCGAAAGTTCAGCCACTTGTTGGTTTAGACCTTGAAGCAATGAAAGCGTCAAAAGAACTATTTCTTGAAAAGCGTGTAGAAAAAGAATGGCCAGTAGAGCTTAAGTAATTCAGTTACTGACACTTTAATGAATCAGTGCAATTTGAATAAATAGACTCTCCACTATCACCGTTCAAATCTGTCACTGTGGCAGCAAAATGCCAGTCGATGTTCATCGACTGGCATTTTTATTGTTCAGTATTTTTCTCACTTTTTATTTGAGAAATTATGATAAAGCAATAGCGATTAGCGGGTTATTTCAAAACACTAGGTATTAATCCACGGTATAATCCTGCTGAACTGAATGTGGGTGTAGTATTTCTATAGTCTGAGAATGAATTACAAAGTAATAGAGGTACAGAGGTGACGATGACAGAGTTTGAAAAGATGACCTCAGGGCAAGCATTTAATGGTGGCGATAGTGAGTTAAATGTAATGCGTGATACTGCGACGATGGCATTAGTTGAACTTAACCAGACAGTAGATGATATAAGACGAGTTGCATTATTTAAGCGTTTATTTGCTCACTTTGGTGAAGGCTCCGTGATTCGTTCACCATTTTCGTGTGAGTTTGGTAAAACTATTTCCATAGGTGATAACAGCTTTATTAACTTGAATGTCACTATGCTTGATGGCAGCTTTATTACCATTGGCAATAATGTGCTAGTGGGGCCTAACACTCAGTTTTACTCGGCAAGCCATGACTTAGATTACCGTCAGCGCAAGCAGTGGCAAACCCACTGTCTACCTATCGTGGTCGAAGACGACGTATGGATTGGTGGTAATGCGATAATCAATCAAGGCGTTACCATTGGAGCGCGTTCAGTGATTGCTGCAAACTCTGTTGTCACAAAAGATGTCCCTGCAGATTGTCTTTATGGCGGAACGCCGGCTAAGTTAATTCGCCATTTAACTGAAAATGACGCTTAAGGGCTTACGCTAGTTTATGCATAAAGACGCTATCACCATTGCACTGCCTTCGCTTATTCATCGCATCGGTAGAGAAAGTGTTAATCAGGCCAAGGTTATCGCAACCAAGCATGGATGTGAGCTCAAACGTGTGCGCCGCTCCAGAAACTGGAGCTTGGTGGGGGAGGCGATTAAGGTTCAATCTTTCAACACTCAACTTAAATCGGCTAGCCTTAAATCTTCTATACTTAAATCTATCAGCCAAGAGTCCTTTGGCTATTTGAGCAAAAAAATTGAAATTGCACTGTTAGATCATGCCGATAAACTGGAGCCTTTAGAAGCCAAGCTCATTCGCCTCATCACTGAAACACCTAGCATTACCTTAGCTGAGCTTATCCAGTTGACTCAATGTACAGAAGTGCAAGCCAGAACGGCTAGGTTTGAAGCGGATACTTGGTAGCTATATCGATTAAAGCAGGTTATTAAGCGAGGCTTTAGGTGTACTTGCTTAGATGCTCTTGCTTAAGTGTACTTGCTTAGGTGCTCTTTCTTAGGTGCTCTTTCTTAGGTGCTCTTTCTTAGGTGCTCTTGCTTAGGTGCTCTTGCTTAAGTGTACTTGCTTAGATGCTCTTGCTTAGATGTACTAACTTAAACCTTACGCTTTTGAAATAACCCACTGATTTGAATTCTATTTCCGCAATTTTTCCAATTACACCTGTTTTACTCCCCTCGGTCACTGGTTATTTATTACGTTTGTTGAATGGCATCAATTAGGCTATTTATCATTAAAGCGAAGTCAGATAAGTCCCCTTTGTGCGCCGACAGTTTCTTTGCTATCACAATTTAGCAAGGTACTTCATGTATCCCTAATTTAAATCGCAATAGATTTGAATCAGTTGCTCAATAGCTGTCTATACTTGCTTACGGGTCTTTATTTTCCTCTGCTTTGTATCTAGATGTGAGGTCATTTGCTGTTAATAGACTCATCCCTTTATTTGACGGTCAATGTTAACCATATTTTTCCATCGGTTAACTTTAGGAGAATTAGGTATGAAACAGTGGGAATTATCCCGACGGGACTTCATGAAAAAGTGCGTTATCGGTGGGGTAACAGTTTATAGTGCACCGATGTTACTGCAGCAGCAAAGTGCAATGGCGACAGGTGTTGCTGCTTCATTGGCAGAAACTTGGTATCAAGATGGCAAACCAGCATTTCGATTTGATGCGATAGAAAAAATTACTGGTGAGAAAATTTACGGCCGTGATTATCGCGCAAAAGATATCCCGTCTTGGCCTGACACTCAACATCATGCCTTTATTGTGCGAGCCCACATTGCAGATAAAGTGTATCAAGGCCTTGACCTCAGTATTATTCCTAAAGAGTTGATGCCCTATAAGATCATTACAGCTGAAGACTTAGAGAGTAATGATCTAAAGTTACCGCCTTTTTATGGCGATAATATGCTGCTTAAAAAAGGCAGTGCGCCAGATTATTTAGGTCATGAAGTGGCCATTTTATTATTTAATGATTTTGCCCAGTTTTTAAAAGCTAAAATGATGCTGCAATTTCATGAGCATTTTGTGCAATACGGCCCTGAAACCGTGCCTTATACTGCAGCCTCAAAACAACCTTATGCAGGCTGGCGAATTATCCGTGAAGAGTCAGCTAAAGGCTCCCAAGATGATGATATTTATAGCACATATCACTCGGGGCAGTTTTTCCCTAAATACGAGGGGCAAAAACTGCTCTGGCCTAACCCAGTAAAAGACAGTGATGATATTGGCGAGCGAGGGATGTATCTTGCACAGACTCTTCGTCAAGAGATGACATCAAACGATGATTGGTTTGTATTAAATAAACAATACAAAACTCAATCGATTGAACCTATGATGTTAGAGCCAGAAGCCTACAATGGTTTTTTCGATAAAAAAAGCCAAACTTTGCACGTGGTCATCACGACCCAATCCCCCCAAGATTTTTACCTTCAAGCTGGTAAGGTGCTCAGTGAAAGCCCATTAACCCAATCGATTAAAAACCTTGTGGTTCATTCTCCTTATATTGGAGGCGGATTTGGCGGTAAAGATCACACTATTTTTCCTTATTACGGCATGATTGCATCCATTTTTGCTGACGCACCGGTAAGACTGGCAAACAATCGCTTTGAACAATTTCAGTCAGGACTTAAGCGCCACCCATTCCATTTTACTAACCAGTTAGCATTTGATAAATCGAGCCTTAAACTCAAAGGCTTAGTGGCAGATATTGACCTAGATGGTGGTGGTAGAGTTAACTTCTCCTCGTCCGTTGCCATGGTGGGAGCGAGTGCTATTCAAGGTATTTATTACATTCCCAGAAATGATATTGTGGCGACCTGTTTACCATCATATTTGCCAACGGCCGGTTCAATGCGAGGTTACGGTTCTTTGCAATCAATGGCATCTATAGAAATGATGTTTAATGAAGCGGCAGATGAGATGAAAGTGGATCCATTCAAACTTCGGCGCGTCAACGCCATGGTTAATGGCGACAAAAATACCCAAGGCTCTGTGCCACTTGAAAATATTCGCTACCAAGAAATGCTTGATTTAGCTGAAAAACATGAGATGTGGCAAAACAGGCAAGCCAATAAAACCAAGTTTGACCAAGCCAATCCAGATAAATCAATGGGCGTTGGGTTTGGTTTTGTCAGTAAAGATTACGGCACGGGTTCTAATGCGCCGTCCTCCTATGTTGGCGTAACGCCAGATGGAAAAGTAGTCGTTAAAGTGTTCTCTGTTGAAATGGGTACAGGAACCGACACTTCTCAAGCCAGTTTAATCTCAGAATACTTGGGCTCAGCAGCAGATAACCTTGATATTGCTCAAATAGAAGTGTTTGATGCATTAGAGATTTTTGATGATGCTAGCCCGTATATAATGAGCCAAGAGCATCAAGATAAAATGGCTAAAAATCCACGTTGGACCCCTATGGTCGTATCAGCATCGTCGGCAAGCCAATCAGCTTTTTTTCAAAGTCATTCGACTAAATATGCAGCTAAAATTTTATTTGAAGAGTCATTGTTTATGGCTGCAAAAGTGATATGGGAAAAGCAAGGAACTAGCGGCATCAACATTGCTGATGTGAGCTGGCAAGATGGCCTATTGCACGCTAAAAGCGCAGAGCCATTATCACTGTCTATTATCTGTAAGAAAGCGCATGCCGAAGGCATGATAACGGGTGTTATGACCCATGGTTTTAATCGTTGGCAATGGGCAACAGCAAAATTTGAACTTAATCAGCAGCAAAAAGAATACCCACTAGATGCCATCGCATTGGAATACGGTATCGGCGCCAATGACGCAGTAAAAGCTAAGCAAAATAAACAGGGCTTTGTGGTGCAAGAAAGACAAGCTGTCAATTACCCTGAAGTAAAGCTTAATAGCGCAATGGTACGATATTACACTCCTTGTTTAACTATGGTAGAACTTGCTGTTCATAAGGTTTCTGGCGAAGTTGACATTCTTAGAACGCAAACATGGATAGAACCTGGGAAAGTGCATGTGCGGGAGTTAGTTGAAGGACAAATTGAAGGCGGGCTTACCATGGGGATAGGCCATGTACTTCATGAAGCATTACCACAGGATAATACCGGCGCAGGTAATGGTGAATGGAACATTGACCGTTATAAAGTTCCGTTTGCCAAAGACAATGGTGTGTGGACTCTTGACTACACGCTCCTACCGCCGATTGATGGAAGTGATGAATCAAAAGGCTTAGCAGAAGTGGTGATGATCCCAATTGTTCCCGCGGTTGTTGAGGCGATTTATCAAGCCACTGAAAAACGTTTCTACCATTTACCTATTACAGCTAAAGATATTTCGGAGGGCAAGGCATGAGCACATTAAACTTAACCATCAATGGAAAGCAATATGGCCCACTGGAGATAGATCCAGGCATGCCAATGGTCAACTTTTTACATGAGTATCTCAACCTCACAGGGACTAAATTTGGCTGTGGCGAAGGTATTTGTCATGCTTGTGTAGTGATTGTTGATAATGAAGATGGCACTTCAAGCACCAGGCGGACATGTATTGCAAATGTCATGCTTTTTAATAATCTAAATATTAGAACCATTGAAGGCCATGCAACCAAAAATAACGTGGGTGAAATTATCGCGCTGCATCCTGTGCAAGATGCCTTTATCAAAAACTTCGCGTTTCAATGTGGTTGGTGCGCCCCTGGCTTTACTAACGAAACGGTGTCATTGATTGAAAAACTGAAGTTAAGCCCTATTGCTAAAGATAAAGTGGAGCAAGTCATTGAAGACACCTTAGGAGATCATGTCTGTCGTTGTACTGGATATGTGCGTTACTTTAAAGCGGCTAAAAAATTGATTTTGGCGACCAAAGGCTTAACGGTATAAGCTTTATGGTTAACTCATAGCAAGTTGCTAAGCAATATAAAGCGTATTCCACTCGAATTAGAGTCGCTTTATATTGCTGCTTTACTAGGCTTTTACCTGACATTTACCAGAGAGTCAGCATGTATTATTTATCAATACTGATTAGCATCTTAGTTCTGTGTAATAGCGCTAATGTTCAGGCGCGTTTTAACCCTTGGGAACATGCAAAATCTCCCTTCAATGGGCCTTCAAAGTCGATTGGAGAATATGCTAATGGTTGCTTGTCAGGCGCTGAGGCATTGCCATTATCCGGTGACGGTTTTCAAGTGATTAGGCCGCAACGAGATCGTTATTATGGCCACCCCAATTTGGTCAACTTTGTACAGCAATATGCCATGCAATTGCAAAGTGAAGGGATAGAGCAAATTCTGGTGGGGGATATGTCGATGCCCCGTGGAGGCCAATTTGATTATGGTCACAGTAGCCACCAAATTGGCTTGGATGTGGATATTTGGCTTAAATTAACTGATAAACCTTTAACGGCCAAAGAGCTTAAGTCTCCCACGGCAGTCACAGTGATTGATTTTAACGAGTTTGCGATTAATCGCACTGCATGGAAACCCCAACACAAAACCATGATAATGACCGCGGCTAAAAATCCTAACGTGGAGCGGATATTTGTTAATGGCGCGATTAAGCAACAGCTTTGTAAGGAGCGAACGGAGTCAGATACTTGGCTTAATAAAGTGCGTCCTTGGTGGGGGCACAGTGCTCATATGCATGTTCGCCTAGCCTGCCCTGAAGCAGATATTGATTGTAAACCTCAGCAAGCAATTAAAGCAGGAGATGGCTGTGAAGATATTGATTGGTGGAAGCAGCAGTTTTATATCGCTAAGTCAGCTCCTAAAAAGCCGCTAGATAAAAATAAAAAGCGTCAGCCAAAGCCTCTAAAGAAGAAGCCCCAGCAATGTGAACCACTAACGGTGGCCGCGCCTTGATATACCTCTAACCAATGTAATTTGATGTCGCACCACTTACGCGCGGCGTTTGGGGGCAAATTTATTTATTCCCCCTTATATTTAACTGATTATTGCCTATCTAATGATCGGCAGACTCTGTATACTGCCGCGCTGCTTTTAAAGCTCATTTATTCGACTATTTACCCTGAGGATTGCCGTTATCATTAGTACAAACAACATCACCATGCAGTTTGGCGCTGAGCCTTTGTTTGAAAACATTTCAGCTAAATTTGGCCACGGCAACCGTTACGGTCTGATTGGTGCAAATGGTTGTGGCAAATCAACCTTCATGAAAATCCTCAGTGGTGCGTTAGCACCAAGCTCTGGCAATGTCTCAATTACACCGGGCTTAAAAGTCGGTACCCTGAGCCAAGACCAGTTTGCTTTTGAGCAATACAGTGTGGTTGATACTGTGATCATGGGTGATGCAAAACTGTGGGAAGTGAAGCAAGAGCGTGACCGTATTTACTCTTTACCTGAAATGAGTGAAGAAGACGGCATGAAAGTGGCCGATCTTGAAAGTGAGTTTGCTGAGATGGATGGCTACAGTGCTGAGTCTCGCGCGGGTGAAATTCTGCTAGAGGCGGGTATTGAAGAAAGCTTTCATTTTGGCTTGATGCAACAAGTGGCACCAGGCTGGAAATTAAGAGTATTACTGGCTCAGGCGTTATTCTCTAACCCAGATATCTTGTTACTTGATGAACCGACCAACAACTTGGATATTCATACCATTTCTTGGTTAGCAGGTGAGCTTAACAAGCGTAAGTGCACCATGATTATCATTTCCCATGATAGACATTTCTTGAACTCAGTTTGCACCCATATGGCTGATATTGATTACGGTGAGTTGCGTATTTACCCAGGTAATTACGAATACTTCCTCGAAGCATCTGGCCTTATTCAAGAGCAACTATTAGCAGGCAATGCTAAAAAGAGTGCTGAAATGGCAGAGCTGCAAGACTTTGTTAACCGTTTTGGTGCCAATGCATCTAAAGCGAAACAAGCAAGCTCACGTGCTAAAAAGCTTGATAAAATAAGCTTAGATGAAGTGAAGTCATCAAGCCGTATGACGCCATCGCTACGTTTTGATGAAAGTAAGAAAATGCATCGCCAAGCATTAGTGATTGAAGAGTTAGGCCATGGCTTTGATGGCGAAACCTTATTTAAAGGTGGCGATTTAATTTTAGAAGCGGGCGCTAAGCTTGCGGTTATTGGTGAAAACGGTGTGGGTAAAACCACCTTGCTGCGTTGTTTAGTCAATGAGCTAGCTAATAATCACGGCACTATTAAGTGGTCTGAAAACGCTGCAATTGGTTATTGCCCGCAAGATAGCAGCAAAGACTTTGATAATGATTTGTCATTGTTTGATTGGATGTCGCAGTGGCGTACCCCTAAACATAACGACTTAATGGTTCGTGGCATGTTAGGCCGTTTGTTATTTACTGAAGACGATGCCAACAAGAAAGCCAAAAACTGTTCAGGTGGTGAGAAAAACCGTTTGTTATACGGCAAGTTAATGATGCAAGACGTTAACGTGTTAGTCATGGATGAACCGACTAACCACATGGATATGGAAGCCATTGAAGCGTTAAATAACGCGCTTAAATTGTTTGAAGGTACTTTGATTTTTGTCAGCCACGACCGTGAGTTTGTGTCGTCTTTGGCAACCCACATTATTGATGTGAAAGACCAACAACTGGTGAGCTTCCACGGTACTTTTGACGAGTACTTAGCTAGCCAAGCTGAAGCAGCTGCATTCGCAGGTAAATAAGCACAGCAATTTAGATTTTTCCGCTGATATTGAAATGCCGCGCCCCCTGAGGGTAGCGGCATTTCAATATCAGCGGAAAAATCTAAATTGCTGTGCT
>NZ_VKHR01000012.1 GCF_009663145.1 Shewanella sp. TC10 | reverse complement strand
CAAGTAGATAAAACAAACAAGCCGCGCAAGATGCRCGGCTTGTTTGTTTTATCTACTTGGTAATGCGAGACCTATAGCATATATGGCGATACCTCGTGACTTTATCAATGAGCTTATAGCTCGCACCGACATCGTTGATCTAATTGATCATCGTGTGCCTTTGAAAAAAGCAGGGAAAAATCACTCTGCATGTTGTCCTTTTCATAGCGAAAAATCACCTTCTTTTACTGTCAGTCGAGATAAACAATTTTATCACTGCTTCGGTTGTGGTGCCCATGGCAATGCCATCGATTTCATTATGGAATACGATAGGCTTGAATTTGTTGATGCCATCGAAGAACTCGCAGGTAAATTAGGACTGGATGTACCAAGAGAACAAGGTACAGGTCCTAAAAAAGATCAAGGTTTGAGCCGCGACTTATATCAACTGATGGAAGAAGCTAACCTCTTTTATCAAAGTCAGTTACGTCAGCACTCAGACAAACAAAAAGTACTAGATTATTTAGATTTCAGAGGGCTTTCATCCAATGTGGTTGAGCACTTTGGGATAGGTTTTGCGCCTGACGGTTGGGATGGACTATTAAGTCGCTATCGCCAAAATCAGTCAGCACAAGACAAATTACTGACTGCAGGCATGTTGATTGCCAACGATAACGGTAAACGTTACGACCGCTTTCGCGACCGTTTAATGTTCCCTATTCGTGACCGTCGTGGTCGTGTAGTTGGCTTTGGTGGTCGAGTTTTAGGCGATGGAACACCGAAGTACTTGAATTCTCCAGAAACGCCCATATTTCATAAGGGTAATGAGCTTTACGGCCTTTATGAATTGAAGCAAAGACATCGTGACCCTCAACAAGTGTTGATTGTTGAAGGCTATATGGATGTCGTTGCACTTGCTCAATTTGATGTAGACTACGCTGTTGCATCACTTGGTACGGCAACAACTGCTGAACAATTTCAGCTTTTAGTGCGTAGTGCTAAAGAAGTGATTTGTTGTTATGACGGCGATAAGGCGGGTAAGAAAGCCGCTTGGAGAGCATTAGAAACTGCCCTTCCGCTATTAAAACCCGGCGATGTGGTTAGATTTATGTTTTTACCACAAGGTGAAGATCCAGATACTATGGTTCGCCAAGTCGGTAAAGATGGTTTTGAAAAGTTAATGCTTGATGCGCTTGATTTACCAGCGTTTTTATTTGAGACATTAACCAATCAATACGGTACTGATAAGAGTGCATTGGCTAAAGAAGCAATTGCACTGATTGAACGAGTACAAGATACCGTTTTACAGAATTTATTATTAGAGAATCTTGCGCATAAGATTGGTATGAACAGCGCAGACGATCTAAAGAAAAAATTAGGTTTTGCCGTAAAACAGCAACAGCCTATGAATAAAAAGGGCTTACAAGGGCGCGGTACACCATTGCGATTAGCCATTGCTTTGTTAGTACAACGACCTGATTTAGGTTATGGCTTAGCCGCCCAACCTGCATTAGCCCATTTACAAATTGCTGGCATTGATTTGCTAATTGATTTGTTAAATTTAACTCGCGAACAACAGTTTAACAGCGCACAACTACTTGAGATATATCGAGAGCACGAGCAAAAAAGTGCCTTGATAAAATTGGCCCAATGGGACCACCAAGTGGCGGATGAAAACTTAGTTCAAGAGTTTAAACAAACCCTGATCTGGTTGAACAATCAATATATTGAACAGCGTTATCAGGAATTGAGTCTTAAACAAACTCTAACGAAAGCTGAAAAAATTCAGCTAACGAAGCTGATTTCAATAATGAAAGGCATCGC
Organism: Shewanella sp. TC10; assembly: GCF_009663145.1. Lineage (GTDB taxonomy): Bacteria > Pseudomonadota > Gammaproteobacteria > Enterobacterales > Shewanellaceae > Shewanella. Next base: position 94,076 of record NZ_VKHR01000012.1, on the reverse strand, counting down.
ATAATTGCATTTTTTATTTTAAAAATGTTCAGTTAAGCAATGTCATGGACTAGCGTACTTTAGTTCATACAGCTATAATTGACGATTTGCTTGACACTTATGCTTCGGCAGGTGTCCAGTCGTTATTTCAGTTTCCCCAACTTGGATGATATCTATGGAGCATACTCCGCAGTCGCAACTTAAATTGTTGCTTGCTAAAGGTAAAGAGCAAGGTTATTTAACCTATGCTGAAGTCAATGACCACTTGCCAGCTGACATGGTCGATTCAGATCAGATTGAAGATATTGTCCAGATGATCAATGACATGGGCATCCGCGTTTACGAACAAGCGCCAGATGCCGATGACATTATGATGTCTGAGGACAACACCGATGAAGATGCTGCAGAAGAAGCTGCAGCAGCACTTGCAACGGTAGAGAGTGAATTAGGTCGTACAACAGATCCAGTACGTATGTATATGCGTGAAATGGGTACTGTTGAGCTATTGACCCGCGAAGGCGAAATCGTCATCGCAAAACGTATTGAAGAAGGTATTAATACGGTTCAAAGCTCTGTTTCAGAATACCCGCAAGCCATTGCGATGATTCTTGAGCAATTTGATAAGTATGAAGCGGATGAGCTTCGTTTAACCGACATCATTGCAGGCTTCGTAAACCCAGATGACGACGATGTAGCACCGACAGCTACACACGTTGGTTCTGAGTTATCTGAAGAAGAGCTTGAAGACGAAGATGATGACGGCGATGACGAAGATGAAGAGGAAGGCCCAAAAGGTCCAGATCCTGAAGAAGCTAAAGAGAAGTTCACTCAGTTACGTGAGTCTTACGAAAAAGGCTTAGCGGTAATTGAAAAGAAAGGTCGTGATCACCCTGAAGCCATTGGTGCTTTATTTGTCATCGGCGAACTCTTTAAAGAATTCCGTTTAATTCCTAAACAGTTTGATCGCTTAGTAAAAAGCATGCGCACCATGATGGATCGCGTACGTGTTCAAGAGCGTTTAATTCTAAAATTATGTGTTGATCAAGCTAAAATGCCGAAGAAAAACTTTGTTAAGTTCTTCACTGGCAACGAAACTGATTTAGCTTGGTTCCATGCAGAGAAAGACAGTAACAAGCCTTACGCTGAAGGCTTGAGAATGGTTGAAGAAGACGTGATTCGTTGTAGCACTAAATTAGCTGCAATCGAACAAGAAACAGGTCTAATCATTCGTGCAATTAAAGACATCAACCGTCGTATGTCAATCGGTGAAGCAAGAGCTCGTCGTGCGAAGAAAGAAATGGTTGAAGCAAACTTACGTCTAGTAATTTCGATTGCTAAAAAGTACACCAACCGTGGTTTACAGTTCTTGGATTTGATTCAAGAAGGTAACATCGGTCTGATGAAAGCGGTAGATAAGTTTGAATATCGTCGTGGTTATAAGTTCTCAACTTATGCAACATGGTGGATCCGTCAGGCAATTACACGTTCTATTGCTGACCAAGCGCGTACAATTCGTATTCCAGTACATATGATTGAAACGATTAACAAACTTAATCGTATTTCACGTCAAATGTTACAAGAAATGGGTCGTGAACCAACACCTGAAGAATTATCAGAACGCATGTTAATGCCTGAAGATAAGATTCTTAAAGTGTTGAAAATCGCTAAAGAACCAATTTCAATGGAAACACCAATTGGTGACGATGAAGATTCGCACTTAGGTGACTTCATTGAAGATAATACCTTAGAGCTTCCTTTAGACTCAGCAACAAGCGAAAGTTTAAAGAACGCCACTCACGAAGTATTAGCAGGTCTAACTGCTCGTGAAGCTAAAGTATTGCGTATGCGTTTCGGTATCGACATGAACACCGACCATACACTTGAAGAAGTCGGTAAGCAGTTTGACGTAACACGTGAACGTATTCGTCAGATTGAAGCAAAAGCGTTACGTAAATTACGTCACCCTTCTCGCTCTGAAATCTTGAAGTCTTTCTTAGACGAGTAATAAATACTCGAGTAAGACTCAGTTTGAATTATCAAACAAAAAGCCCGCTAATAGCGGGCTTTTTTATTGTTATAAATCAGCGATATCATCAACAGATAGTTAATTGATTGCTTAACAGATAACCAAACGATACCAAGAAGTGAATTTCTAGCTAATTGAGTGGTGACAAGTATCAATAAACTTCGTATACTTCCCTCCGCTTTTGATAGTGACGACTGTCTTAAGTCGGCCCCTTAGCTCAGTTGGTTAGAGCATACGACTCATAATCGTCAGGTCCCCAGTTCGAGTCTGGGAGGGGCCACCAATTTTGATAAGCCGCTTAAAGAAATTTAAGCGGCTTTTTCATGTCTAGATTTTGTAAAAAGTGCTTCATCACTTTTGTGTAGCTGATGTATCTATTACTGCATCAATATCCGCAACTTAACTTTGGCGAGTAAAGCGATAAGATTGGATTTGTACTTCTTTGCCATCAATTTGAGTAAAGCTGTCGACTAAAAACACATCCTGACCGACAAACCTCAGTTCAATACGCATTTTATTTCTGTCATTACCAGAAAAGCTTTCGCCGCTGACCTTAACAGGGTAGTAGCTATAGCGCCCATTTTCGCCTGCTTCACCCACAAACTTTAATGGCTGATTATCTTTAAAGTTTGTCGTAATTTGATAACCTTCTTCAGTGCTATAAGCTAAATCAACTTTACCTGCTAACGTTTGCTTTTTACCGTTTACAGTCAGGTTATCAACCGTAAGCTGAGTTGCTGTGGTTTTAACTAATGCACCTTGAGCTTCTGCATTCGCTTCAATTCGAGCACCTTCATTATTTAGTGCCCAGATATTCACCTGCCATTGGCCACTAAATGTGTCCAACTTATCCCATGTTGCGGGTTGTTGATTGTTCTGAGCCGTTGATTGACCATTTGCACTTACACCACCAGCAGGCAGGCCATTAATATTGATACTCTTGCTGGCATTTTCATTGCGGTAATCTTCGCGATCATTAGCATAGTCAGCACTCGCCCCAGCAACACCACCTGCAGCTGCACCAACTGCTGCGCCTTTAAGAGCCAAACTAGCATCTCCCGCTGCTGCGCCCATGGCTAAGCCTAGAATTGCCCCACCTGCGATACCCGTTTTCATACCACGGTTACTGTTTTCACTACCATCTTCATTTACTGCACCTGAATTAGCGCAAGCACTCAATAATGTAATACTCGCTGCTACCATCATCATCTTGGTTGATTTAATCATATTAATACCCTCAGTTTTATTGATAGCTAAGTAATGGCTTCATGTCTTATAACCATTGCTGCTTCGTTGGTCATCATTAAATCAAATTGTTAGGGAACACATTAGGGCATGCTAACGAAAAAAATATTTCGCCATGCCTAGAGGCTGCTGATCTTTGCTAGTTAAGTTTTGCTCGAAATAAAAGCGTTTTAAACGAGGTAGATAAAGTGATGCCTAGTCATCTAAGCACCTTGTAATCTCAAATGTCCATTTAACAAAGGTGCATTCAACAATAAGCGGTGTTAACTTGGAATGAGTCGTTTGTTCAGTGTTCAAATAACGAAAGCGGGAATTGGCTAATGCGTGAGAATACATTTAAAGACATTGCTGACTATATTGTGACTAGGCGATCTGAGGCGGGATTTTCACAAGAATCTTTGGCTCTAAAACTCGCAGCTTACAATACACTGTTTGAAAACCTAGACTCATTGACAATTAGTCGTTGGGAGAGAGGAAAAGTCAGCCCTAATATCGTAAGGCAAGTATCATTAATGGAGTTTTTTAATGATCAACCTCAGCAATTGCTTTGCGATGCAGCATTTGAATTAAAGCAGCTCCCTTCCATAGACAGTTTTTTCAAAATGATTGATCAACAACTCAACTACAACCATTTAATGGGCGCTCACCCCTACATATCCCAAGATACTATTAGCTTTGATAAATTGACCAAAAATGCAGATGAAGCCGAAAATATGTATGGCTGGATTGCGAACTACCACACAAACTTAACCAAAGGGCGAGAGGTATGGAGCAAGGATTTTATCAAGTCATTAGCTAACGTCGACTCCACAGAGGTCACATTCTATTTAGTTAATGGATTGCTAGCTGGGCATATATTTATTATCAAAGTCAGTGAAGCAACTTTTGATGCTTTATCAACAAACCAGCTTACAGATCAGCAACTCACCCATGAGCATTTGATACAAGCCCATGAGCCTGGTTGTTTGTATATGCTCAGCACCTACTTGGGAGGTAAGCATGTCACAGAAGATTTCTTGTCGCATCTATTGCTCACACTCGCTGAAACGGAAAATAATATTGCCTTTGGCTATAAAGCACGCTCAGACATTGGCGTAAAGTTGATGGACTTTTTAAGCGGGGAAGTTGTTGACCTTGGTGACACTCTGCAAGAGAAAATGGATGGCGCAAAATACCAAGGAAAACGTCGCAGTTATGTCTCATTTAAACTCAGTCGACAGTCATTAATTTCCAGCAGTTTATTTTTAAACCTCACCAGAAATTGCAGTTAAGTGCAGTCAGCTAAGACTCTTTTGCACTCAATGACATACTTACAGCTATCTACTGAAGCGATAATGAAATACAACATAGGACATTCAGCATACTCAGCTGCTATTTTTACTGAGCGATTCAGTTGAGCGCTGCTCTTTTATAGATTGGGCAATTTCTAAGTGTGTTTGCGCTGCAGTAATAGCCCTAACCGCTCGAGACTTAAACTCACGGCGATATAAAGTGTATACCACCAGCAAGCTAGCTAGTATCAATAAAATAGGGTTCCAGAACCAGCATAGCGCAGCCATAGAGAAGTAATATGATCTTAGGCCGTAATTGTATGAGTGAGCAGCTTGATCGCCTACAGTGGCCATTTGACGGGAATAAGCCAATAAGTTTTTATTTTCTCCAGAAGGATCTATTGGTGCAGCACCAATCATGACATTCAAAAAACCATATTGACGCATAGACCAAGTAAATTGGAAAAAGGCTAACACAAAAATTGACGCCAACATCGCCAGCTTCACTTGCACTAACGCATGGTTAGGTTCAGCTGAAAACGGAATTGAACTAATCACTTCTTCTAAACGCTCAACCTGGGCAAATAGTGTCAATACACCCGCTAGTACCAGTAAGGTTGTTGAAGCAAAAAACGCAATATTTCTCTCTAAATTTGCCAGTAAAGAGGCTTCCCCTACACGGATTTCTTTTTTCATCACTTCAGCCATCCAATGGATGCGATGTTGATGTAAGCAACGTGCAATACAATTGGTTGTTTTGGCTTTCCTGCGGGCAAAGAAGGTATAACCTATCCAACAAAGGAAAAAGCAAATTAACGCAATAATATCTAATGGGGAGAAAAGCATAATACTCAATGATTTATTTCAGATGTGTTTAATTATGCAACACATTGAAGCAGGCATAAATAGCTTTTCATCAATTATCAATTTAAACCGCTAAACACACGTATTTCATTTCAAGGTACTCATCTAAACCATGCCTTGAACCTTCACGGCCAAGCCCTGACGATTTAATGCCACCAAATGGCGCAACTTCAGTTGATATCAATCCCGTATTTACCCCAACCATGCCAAACTCGAGCGCTTCAGAGACTTGATAAACTAAACTGATATCACGAGCATAAAAGTAGGCAGCAAGACCAAAGTCAGTATCATTAGCCATTTGAATCACTTGCTCAACAGATTCAAATTCAAAGATAGGCGCCAGTGGTCCAAAGGTTTCTTCTGATGCTAATAGCATTTCCTGAGTCGCACCCGTTATTACTGTGGGCTCAAAATACATCCCTTCTGATTTAACTCTTTTTCCGCCCAATAATAACTCTGCGCCTCGTTCAAGTGCATTTTGAATATGAGATTCAACTTTAACTAGCGCATTGTTGTTAATTAATGGGCCAATGTCTGATTGGTTATCTAAACCATTTCCTACTTTTAGCGCTTTTACCGCTGCAACAAATTTATGGGTAAAAACCTCAAGCACATCTGATTGCACATAAATTCTGTTTGCACATACACATGTTTGGCCAGCATTTCTAAATTTGGCTTGAATCGCTCCCTGCACTGCGGCATCAATATCTGCATCATTAAATACGATAAAAGGCGCATTACCGCCGAGCTCTAACGATAACTTCTTAACTGTCGGTGCACATTGCGCCATTAGCTTAATGCCAACTGCCGTTGACCCTGTAAAAGAAAGCTTTCTAATAACTTTGTTACTACACAACTCATTGCCAATAGCTTTAGCATCTCCAGTGATGACATTAAACACACCTGCTGGCACACCTGCTCTATGGGCAAGCTCCGCAAGGGCTAACGCGCTAAAGGGGGTATCTGGTGCTGGCTTAACAACCATACTACAACCAGCAGCGAGGGCTGGAGCGGCTTTACGGGTAATCATCGCTAATGGAAAATTCCATGGCGTAATTGCAGCAGTCACGCCAATGGCCTGTTTGATAACGGTTATACGTTTATCTGTTTGATGACCTGGAATCGTTTCACCGTAAACTCGCTTGGCCTCTTCAGCAAACCATTCAATAAACGATGCTGCATAGCCGACTTCAGCTTTCGACTCTGCTATAGGTTTACCTTGCTCTAAGGTCATAATTAACGCTAGGTCATCACGGTTATCAATCATTAACTGATGCCAAGTTAATAATATTTGCTGACGCTCTTTGGCAGTTTTAGCTCGCCATTGTGTTAAGGCATTATCAGCCGCAGTAATCGCAAAGTTTGCCTCTTCTTCAGCCATGACAGGGACAGTACCCAATGTTTCATTTGTCGCTGGATTAACGATGTTTTCAACATTGCCGGTATTAGCGTGATGCCACAGACCGTTGATATATGCCTGTTGGCGAAATAAGCTTGGATCTCGAAGTTGCTGCATGACGGCCCTATAAGGTATGGCAAATTGATGATATTTACATTAACTCGACTTAAGGATTAAGGCCTTAAGTAACTCATTCAATATTAGCGAATTTCTCTTTAGATAACGAGGATAAATCGAGTGATTCAAATCTAAGCATCTCGCTTAATATCACTAGGGCCTGTTGATCTTTCAAGGTTGTTTTTGCAGCGAATTGTCGGTCATTTGTACAAGGCAGAGACTTTGTGGTGTAGTTATTCTACATAAAAAGTCGATAACGCAGTAAAAATGACCAACAAACGCTGCCCGAAGGGGTCGACTAAAAGCGTTTTACTCTTTGTTGAATGAACTTTGCTTAGATGACTAAGCATCAATTCATTCGCCTCGATTAAAACGCTTTTATTTCGAACAAAACTTAACCAGCAAAGAACAACAGGCCCTAGGCTTAATTGCAAGTGTGAGCTTGATTATAAAGCTATAAATAAAATTGCATTCCTCAATTAGCGGAGTATCTTAAATATTATAGATATTGTCATATAGAAGGAATTAAGCATGCTTGAAACAGGGTTTAAAGTATTCTTTGTTTTAGTTTTTTTCGTTATTGCCTACAAGCTCATCTTTTCAGGCGCCCGCGGTTTAAAGGTTTTTGAAATGCATTTTAAAGACGGCAAACTCAATAAACACTCGGGAAAAATACCTGAACGTTTTTCAAGAGAATGCAAGTCGATTGCCAAACATGAAAAACTCACATGCACGGTGAGAGCAGAAAAACTCAATGGCGTGCGACTGCATATTTCAGCAAATGTTGATGATAAAATTTCTCAACGGATTAGAAACGTATTTCCCTTTGAGTACTACGACAAAAAACAACCTGATAATTCCAAGTTAAAAGGTTAGTTGCTGATTTTAAATCACCATTAAAACACTAAAATACAAAACCAAAAACGGCATTGAAAACAATGCCGTTTTTGTAAAACTGATTAGTTATAAAAAAGTAGTTAGTTATAAAAAGTGATTAGTTATAATTGCTCATCTTTAAGGGTGGCTAAACTGAGTTCGCTCTTAAAATGACTATCGTTAATTCTCTTTTTGAATAACTAAGCTTAATTCACTTTTTGAATGACTAGAGTCACTTCAGCCACCGTTATACCAAATTTAATAATATCGCTTTTATTAATGATGGTATTTTCATCCACTAAGAACATCCAATCATCAAAGTGGACCTCATACTCAGAGTCATCTACCACTAAGTTCATATCATAAGCCCAGCGTAATGCACTGCCTCTAGCTTCTCCCTCGGCAATGCCCAAAATGTCATTTGCTGTACCTTGATATTGGCCGTTGCCTAAGTCAGTTATTTGCCAAATACGAGTTTGTTTTTCACCATCATCATAAATAAACCATTCATTAATAACCCCCTTATTACCCTGCCAACTGGCTTCCATCGTCACAGTAAATTTACGGGTAACCGTGCCAGAATAATCTTGCACTATGCCTGAGGCGGTCAACTCGCCATCAAAAAAGGTTTGTAAGTCTAATACAGGAGTGGTCTTGTCATAGTCCTCAATCGAGGCTGAAGAACACGACATCAGAAGCAATAAGCTGACCAGCAACAGGCAATACTTGGTGAACTGTTTAATCATAGTCATTACTGATTTGCTCCGATTAATTGCTCACGTAATTCAGGTCTACTGGTTTTTTCTGATAGCCATATACCTAAAAATGCTTTCGAAAAGCCAGTTTCTTCAATCAGTGGCAAGGGGTTATCATTGAAATAAAACTGACCTAAGTCATCGTTATGCATCATGAAGCTCAACTTATCGCCTTCTTTAACATCTGGCCAAGCTTGTTCAATTTGTTGCTGTAACCTCGGTATATCTTGCTCCGCAATCCCGATATGTTGCCACTGGTCTACAGTCGCTTCGATAAGATCTTCTGCTTCGATATCTCTGTGATATTGGATTTCAAGCTTGAGTGGGAATTGATTTTGTTGATAATCACCGTCTACAGACATCAACTTGGCGCTATAAATGGAAAACCACAGTAAGTCCATGTCGGCCTCACCGACCATTTGTAATGCTGACAATGATTGCAAATTAATTTGAGCCGTATCTTGAGTCTTATCTTGAGTCAAAAAATGCGACTCAGACTCTTGTGTCTTTTCAAGTTGATCCGCCCGAGCTTCATTCAATATCAAGGCAGATATCATAAATAAAAATGACATTTTAACTAATGGCATCTTCAAAACAGACTTTGATAAAGAAGGTTGCACTGATTTTTCAAGCGCTAAGTTTACTCTTTTCATCAGCGTTATCTCCTAACCAAGCTGCTACACGAGTTTTTCAAAAGCAACTCGTGAATGCTTTAAACCGATTGTTTTAGCAATCCAAAGTAATAATGGGAACATGAGTGACCAGACCATCAACAATATCAACCCCGAAAATACAGTGCCGTTTGGCAAGCTCACAGCCTGTAAATTGGCGCCACCGATATAACTCAAACTGCCAAAAACGCCTCCCAGTAGAGCCTGTACGGATATAGGAAGTCGATTAAACAGTGCCAGGCTGTAATTGAGGGAAATGGCAAAGTAGCACCACAATAGTCCTAACCAAAATGGGAAGACAGTAAACTCAAACAAGCCAGTAAACGTTAATACAGTATCAAGTGCTATGCCTATCACGCCACAGACTACTAATACTTTAAAATCAAACTTCTTTTGCTGGCTTACGACAAAATGCCAAACCACCAATAAAACTGGGATAATGATAAGCTGGTTACCCGCAAGTACTCCTGCCCACCAAATCACCTGAAAAGCGAGAGCATTGATAATGTTGGTATGAGCGGATAACGGCATGGTTTATAAACCACTTGCCAATGTAGTGCGATAATCAGGACGCACAGCGACTAAATGAACCGTACTTGTCGTGCGCTCTAAAAAACCACCTTCACAATAGCTTAAATAGAATTTCCACATTCTGATAAAGTCATCGCCATAGCCTAATTGCTTAATGGATTCTTGGGCTTTATCGAAACGTTCATGCCAGTGGTAAAGCGTTTGTGCATAATCTTTGCCCATATCGTCAACGGACCACACTACCATGTCAGTTTGTTTAGCAATGTGCTTATTCATTTCACTCACTGAAGGTAAGCAACCACCTGGGAAGATATAACGCTGAATAAAGTCGACACCTTTGCGATAACTGTCATAACGTTGATCAGCAATGGTAATCGCTTGAATCAACATTTTTCCAGAGGGCTTAAGTAAGGTTTCTAATTTCTTAAAAAAGCCGGGTAAGTATTCATGTCCTACGGCTTCTATCATCTCAATAGACACCACTCGGTCATACTCACCTTCAAGTAATCGGTAGTCACTCTTTAACAAGGTAACCTTATCTTGCAAGCCTTCTTGATTAACTTTTTCAACGGCATAGTCGTACTGAGCATCTGAAATGGTCGTCGTTGTTACATCAACATCAAAATGCTTCGCAGCGTAAATGGCTAATGCTCCCCAACCTGTTCCAACTTCTAAAAGGCTCTGACCAGGTTTAAGCTCCAAGCGCTCGCAAATAGTTTGCAGCTTGTGAATTTGAGCTTCTTCTAAACTTGCATCTTTATGAGGGTATAAAGCACTTGAGTAGAGCATTTCTTTATCAAGAAACTGCTCATACATTGCATTACCTAAATCGTAATGCGCTAGAATATTACGTTTAGAACCCGCTGCAGAGTTTCGATTAAACACATGGGTTAACCGATTCATACCAACGCTAAACCAAGAAAAATAACGTTCGATATTATCGAGTAGTGCTAAGTTACGTGCGAATAACTGAACAACTTTGGTCAAATCAGGGCTGGACCAGTGACCTTGAATGTAAGCTTCACCCGCACCAATTGAGCCACCCCATATAATTTGTTTGTAAAAGCTTGGATGTGACACTTGAATACTGGCGTGTAAGTCAGATTCAAAATCTCCGAAACTTAAACTTTGCTCCGCGGTCGCATGATTGTCAGAATTTACAATAGTTAAATAGCCGCCAGAGAGGTGTTTTAACGCGCGTAATAATATTTTCTTTGCAAAGCTGTCTGAAATCGTTGCTTGCACTACACTCGCATTAATCGCTGTATTTTCCATATCTCTCTCCGCTTCCTACTTTGTAGCAATTTAATAATGATATCTTTCAGTACGTAACAAATTTGATTTTGGTTTAAATAAACTCACTCACATAATTAAGACGAATAATTAAGACTATTTACTAAGACTGGGGATGCGCAATAAATGGGATTTTTTTGACAAATAGTTTCATTGCTTGCCAGTAAATCCCCCACATTATTTTCAGTGTCATCACTGGAAAACCCACTAACATCTTACGCACATTGCTGGCGGTAAATGGCCTTCTTTTGAGCTGAAGACTTGCATCAAATAGTTTGTTATTCGCATCATCTCTATTTTGAATCGTGACATTAAGACGCTTACTGGGGGCGACAACTTGCCATTGATAATGCATATCTAAATTCATAAATGGTGAAACATGAAAAACTTTGTCTGTGCTTTGGGTTTGCTCTAGGTTGACCAAATAACAATGGCGCTGATCCCATGGGGTATTACTGACTTCAGCTAACATATAAATGGGCTTGTCTTCTTGATAACAAAAATAGAAGTTAACAGGGCTAAAGTAAAAACCGAAATGACGAATTTGGCCAGCAAAAATAACGCTTTGGCAATCTTGAGATGCTCCAAGCTGTTTAATCGTCCACAACACCCGTTGCTTTAAGGCCTGCTCTGGTGAGGTTTCATCACTTGCAGAAACATCCATGAGGTTTGAATCTTGCTCTGTTAACCGTGCATCAGAAAATTGCTCCGCAAGACAAGTTAAATAGTCATCAGGATTAAACTTTAACATTGACCATTTAGCGGTACCGAAAAACCGGCTCACTTTATTTAATGCTTTGACTTCATCTAAGTCGATTGCCAATAGCGCCATTTCATAAGCAAAGCTGTGATTTTTAGGTGTAAAACGTCGGTGACTCACCTCGCCTTGATATACACCGCTATTAAAATCATCTTCGACAGTATTTGTATTCATAAGCAGGTACTCAAAGACTTATACCAAAGTTATTACACACATCTAGGCCACTACGCACTCCATCCTCATGAAAACCGTTATACCAATAAGCGCCAGCAAAATGGGTATGACGAACACCACAAATACGTGAGCGCTCTTTTTGCGCATTCATACTCGCTTCATTAAATACCGGATGGGCGTAATTAAATTTACGTAAAATCTTACTACTATCAATGGACTCTGTTTGATTTAAAGTTACGCAAAATGTGGGCGCATCTTTAGGTAACTGCTGCAGAATATTCATATTGTAGGTCACACTAGCTGGCTTGCTAGCAATATCATCAGCATCTTTACCATCCAAGCGGTAATTCCAGCTCGCCCACGCAGCTCTTCGTTTCGGTAAAAGGTTCACATCGGTATGCAGTACCACTTCATTGTTTTGATAAGCCATGGCACCTAATACTTCTTGTTCATCTTCAGAAGCATCTACCAACATGGCTAAAGCTTGATCACTATGACATGCCAAAATCACTTCATCAAAATACTGCACTTCGCCATTGTTGACTCTAATGTTTACCCCATCCTCTTTACGCTCAATGGATGTCACCCCAGAATTTAACAATAGTCGCTCTTTAAACGGTGCTATTAGCGCAGGAATATAGCTGCGAGAGCCACCTTGAAGTACATACCATTGAGGTCGGTCACTGATATTAAGTAAACCATGATGATGGAAAAAACGAATGAAGAAACGCAGCGAAAATGCGCGCATATCATTAATGCTAGCAGACCAAATCGCCGCGCCCATTGGCAAAATATAATGCTCACTGAAAAACTCAGAAAACCCTTGTGAATCTAAAAATTCACCTAAGCTGTTTATTTGATAATCTTCAGCGTCATAAATGGCTTTACATTGGTTATTAAATTTAACTATCTCAGCTAAAAAACGGTAAAAATCTGGCTTTAATAAATTACGACGCTGGGCAAACATACTCCACAAAGTGTGGCCGTTGTACTCGAGCCCGGTGCGAGTATTTTGAACGCTAAAGCTCATTTCAGTTGGTAATGACTTAACATCTAAACGGCTCATCAACTTTTGAAATCTTGGGTAAGTTCTATCGTTAAAAACGATAAAACCACTATCGATAGCATATGGCTTTCCTTCAACTTCAACATCAATCGTTGCGGTATGGCCACCAATATAATCATTTGCTTCAAACACAGTAACTTGGTGCAATTCACTGAGTAAATGTGCACAGGTCAACCCTGAGATACCCGAACCAACTACGGCAATTTTTTTCATATTAATCCTTCAGGCTTTTCGTTTAATTATTGTTTTAATTATTGTTTTAATTATCGTTATTAACTGTTCTTTAAAATACTGTGTTCAATTCACTTTAAACAGTTTGAACTTCTGTACAGCTCTGCTAAAAAGTTGTGCTTCATAACCCATGCTTAATGAATGCTCGACCATGACGGTTCATATTGCTCGACCATGACGATTCACAATAGTGATCAAGCTTTATCTGCATTAGGTGTTAGCATGCGAGAAACAAAAGCTTTAGGTAAACATGCTATGCACTTTAGTAAATAGGTAAATCGTTTAGGAAAATGTATCTCGCTTTGGCCTTTATTCATGCCATAGATAATTTCAGATGCTGCTTTATCAGCAGAGATTTGCATCGGCATCGCAAAATCGTTTTTGTCAGTTAATGGCGTTTTCACAAAACCAGGACAAATGACACTTACGCCAATTCCATAGGCTTTTAAGTCTATGCGAAGACTGCTTGCCAAATAATTAACCGCAGCTTTTGAAGCTCCGTAGGCTTCAGCTTTAGGAAAAGGTAAATAAGTTGCACTTGAACTCATTAGCCCCACCCGACCATTAGCGCCAACTAACGGCAAAAAGTGCTCTAAGCAATACCCCATGGAAACAACATTAGTTTGAATCACTCGTTCAAATAGCGCGCCATCGAAATGAACAGGATTATTGATGTACTCACAGCTACCAGCATTAAGTATCACCATGGTTAAACTTAAGTCATTTTGCTCAAGGGATGTTGAAAGCTGCAATGCAGCTTGCCGTATTTGATCTTTGTCGTTGATGTCAAAAACAAGTGGCGTCGCGCCTTTTATGCTATTTAACTTTTGCTCATTTCGACCGCAAGCAAAAACATGACAGCCTTTTTCGACATATTGAAGTGCTAGCGCAAGACCAATTCCGGAGCTTGCGCCAGTAATTAGCACAGCCTCTTTAGTCTGGGTTGTTAATTTGTTGGGTGTGGATGGTGAATCCGACAATGAGCTGTTCATGACGATGCCTTTGCTTTCACCATGCCAATCACTTTGCCTAAAAGTGGCAATTGTTCATATAGCATTTGCCCTAAGTCAAAGTAATCCCGGTGTGCCGTTATTTTTTCAGAAAACGAAAGGTGGCTCATGCCATCAACAGTGATAGATTTACCACCATTGAGTTTGCTGTGGCTGTAGGTCATACGCCAGAATATAGAAGCTTGCGAAGATGTAGAATTAACTTGCTGAATATCAAAATCAATACTGTCTACATTTTCGTAGAGATTAGCGAAGTAGTTTGTAAGGTCGTTTAGGCCATCCACTTTATGCAGTGGATCTTGAAACACAACATCCTTGCTATAAACCTGCTTAAGAAGATGCAATGAATTTTTATTAAGCGACTGGTACATATTGATAAAGTCATCAATAATTTGTGGCTGAACTAATTCATTAGCAAGTTTATCTGCAGCAACACTTTTTGGCTCAGCTCCCTGCTCAGTAAACAGCTCAGTTCCCTGACTCGTTTTAGTGAGCTTTATTTTAGAGGGCTCTATTTTAGTGGGTTCTATTTTAGTGGGCTTTAGTAACTCACTAACGTTATTAGCGCTACTGTGCATTAAAATCTCCTTGAACTATCTCATTAAACATCATGTTGCCGATATAACACGGTGCGCAATTAATCTTTCGAGTAATTTTTAACAATTAAAACGAGTAGTTATCTATTGATACTAATCTTAGTTGAAAGATTTGTCTTACAAAATTTAAACAAAAATAAAATTATTTTGTTAATTTTATATACGCTAAATAAATGGATGAAGATCAAAAAAGGCGCTTAGAATTATCTAAGCGCCTTTTTATTATTAAAGCGGAATATTATTAAAGCGGAATATAGTTAAAGTAGATTTCTAACTAAAGCGTTATTGATAACCTCTTATTGCAATTGGGTTCCAATGCTTCTCTACTTCTTCTTTGATGAACTTCTGTTTTGCTTCACTCAACTTAGCTTCATTAATACCCACAGCGGCATGTGCGGATTCTTTTGAGCTAATATCTGGATATTCAACGTCAGTGACTTTTAAGCTTTCAAGCACTTGCGCTAATACCGCTCTTGCCATTTTGGCTTGTGACGTCGCTCGGGTTAACAACATACGTCCTTCATCTGGATTATGTGCATACAAACCATGTGAGGCCATCGCAAAATCCCAATGCCATTGGCCATGACGAATCGCCATAATTGCACTGTTCATTTGTTCCCAGTTTGCGCCCGCATCCCAAGCAGCTTTTGCTTCGTAATGCGCTTTTACCAGTAAACCTTCCACTTCACGTGCCATGGTTTCAATTTCATGCTTATCAGCATCTAATTTTGCGGTAATCGCTTCTTTACTTTCATGACAACCAATACAGGTTTTATCAAAATGCGGCAGGGCTTTATCTACTTTGTGATTAGTAAACTCTTCACCTTTTTCATTTTCCTCAACCGGCATATGACAAGTGATACAGGTAACATTGGCTTCAGCATGTTTACTGCGACTCCAATGCTCAAATTCTGGATGACGAGCCTTCAATATTGGGGTTTTAGAAATCGGGTGGATCCACTCGTAAAAACGACGGGTATCGTAATACTTCAAAATATTGTCGGTATCACTGCCAAAAATCCATGGCATATTCACCACATTACTTTTTTCCGGTTGGAAGTAATACGTCACATGACATTGGCCACACACTTGCGCACCTTGCATGGAAACATCTTGTTTCTCAAACGGAATACCTGTCTTCTTCATTGCGTTTTGCGCATGAGGACGTGGTAACGCCAGTTCAGCACTACCATCCACATGACAATCAGTACAATAAACCACACTATTAATTTCAGTGCCTAAATCGGTAAAATTTGAAGCAGAATAGCCTTCAAAACCCATCTCTTTAATCAAGCGAGGAGCATCAGGAGTTTTACAGGTCCAGCAACTTGCTGATGTCCCCATTTCACCTTCTTTAGGTGGCACACCTGTTCGTAGCGTTTGGGTAACATCAGCCACAGCAAATTGGTGACCGCGAGGACTATGATATTCTTTAGCAAAAGATGAACCAGCCCATAAGATAATATTGGCAGGATAGCTAGCAAGCATGTCTTCTCGTTCAGTTTGCTCTTCAGTTTCAGCCCAAGTTTTAAATTGATCTGGAAACTTAGCCTCATTAACATCAGCTTTAGCAATCGCTGTAGCGCACGTTGCCGTGGTTAATATCGCACCGAGGGCTAAACAAAAGTTCTTGCTTAAGCTTTTAACTGTTAAGCGTTTTTTAGTAAACAATGCTAATTGCATATTCACAATTCTTCCTTTAAAAATAATCATTAAATGGCTTAATAACCCTAAGTTATTAACCCGGACGCCCATCAATTCGTGGGCGCGACAAAATTGGACTGTAATGCCAAACAAATAGCCCAAAAGCTAAAAACCAAAATCCACCCGCTAACCATAACCAGGTTTGTGTTTGAGCCGGAAACATTAGCGGCATCACCGCTCTCAAGAAAGCTGCAATAGGTAAGCAAATAAACGCAAATACCATATTGGGACCTTGATATATGTTTCTACTGGTGTGGCCGAGTGAAACCCGTGAGATCATCGATAAACACAATGAAGCCAAACAACCAATGGCAAACAAATGCAATAAGCTTCGATAAGCAAACTCATTGTTAATAAACCAACCTAACCCTAGTAAAGCGATAGGCAAGGATAAATACGATAAATGAAGAGACCACAACATAGGCTCTTTTAACGTTTTATGGGGCAACCATCGACTCATTCGAATCAAGTGTAATACACCGGCGCTGAGCAATAGCACTTGCTCTACGGCCATAGGTAAAACCTTAAAAATGGCCTGGACAACCAGTGCAACCATTAACACTAACAAGCTTTTTTCTAATGCAAAAATGGATTCGGCTTTCGTTTGCTTGACTCGCATTGCTGTAAAAAAGGGAATCACTCTCCCGCCAACAATGGTAATCAACAAAGCCAGCCAAAATAACATCCCTTGCCAAATTTGATTAGCTAAAATGAAATTACGTTCCTGTAATGCGTAATAACTCACAAGATTCACAACCAGTGCAACACTAAGCATGATCGAGAAACCAATGTTTTGCCATTGTTTGACACGATAGACACTGCGCCACATAGTGAAAGCAGCTGTCCCTAAAAAGATGCTGTCGAATATCGCAGGTAAAAACAAAGGGATATCAAATGGAAGCAACAGCAATAATCTAGCCAATAACCAACTTGCAAATGTAGCAGCTAATGTAGAACCTTTAAGACTAGGTTGATTGGTCCAGGTTTGCACTGCAGTCAGTAAAAAACCGCACACTATTGCCATAGCAAAGCCAAATAACAACTCATGAGGATGCCACCATAACGGCAATACATTCGACCAAAAGTTGCTATTAAACAAACTATATTGTGGTGTGTACCAGCCCATTAGCCATAATGGAATATACAACATCGCCAGCGCTGCCCCGCCTAAAAAGAAAGGCCTAAATGCTAATCGCCATATTGCCGCGGTTTTTTCTGTTTCTGCTGGGTCGTCAATATTTAGCATAATAATCAAACCTTTTTGATAAAATATTAAAGATGCATTTAAAATATATGTTTATTGTATGTGGTTATGCTCAATCCAGCAATCATAAAAATAACTCATCTTACTAACCTAGTAGAATCTGTGATCTGTAGCAAAGAAAGTGAGTAGAATTACTCAATAAAAAAGCCACTATCAAGTGGCTTTATCAAATAACGAATGGCTTTAATGGGGTATCCAGTATCAGCGCTTTAGTGCACTTAACACTTCAATGGCCCGTTTTCGCGCTACACTATGCTCGACCATCGGCGATGGATAAACTGGACTGGAACCCCTATCTTGTTGTGTAACATTGTCAAACAAATCATCCTCCGAAAAACCTGCCTGCTCATTAAAACGAATTTCAGACTGTTCAATAAACAAAGGCTGATGGATCAGTTTCAGTGATTGCTGCGATAACTCAGGCACATACTTTTTAATGAAGCTTGCATCAGGGTCAAATTTACTGCTTTGATTCATAGGGTTGAACACTCTGAAGTAAGGCTGTGCATCACACCCTGTTCCAGCAGACCATTGCCAACCACCATTATTTGCAGCGAGATCGCCATCAATTAATTGCTGTCTAAAATACTGCTCGCCCCAACGCCAATCGATAAGTAAGTGTTTAGTGAGAAAACTGGCCACCACCATTCTTAAGCGGTTATGCATCCAGCCCGTTTGATTAAGTTGTCTCATTGCAGCATCTACAATAGGGAAACCTGTACGCCCTTCACACCACGCCGTAAATTCAGTTTTATCATTACGCCAAACCACATAATCGCCTTTTTCATTGAAGCTTTTACCTTTTGAAAGACGAGGAAAGGCAACTAACAAATGACGATAGAACTCACGCCATGCTAATTCGTTTATCCATGTTTTAGCTGGGCTCGTATCATCCACCAGCCCCTCAGGATAATAATGTAAAGCAGCAGCTAAGCATTGCTTAGCACTTATCACCCCAATGGCTAAATATGGCGATAACTTACTGGTGTTATCGAGCGCGGGAAAGTCTCGTTCTAATTGATAATCTTGAATCTTATTTATACAAAATTGATCGAGTATTCGTTTGGCCTCGCCCTCACCTGCTCGCCACAGCTTACTTGAACGTTTATCGGCATCAAATTCGATAGTTGCAGGTGTAGGAAGCGCAGCGCCAATAGGTGCTGGAACAGATAATGGCGCGATCATTTTACTGGCTGCAATTTCACGCCACTTTTTAGAAAAAGGCGTAAATACCTTGTACATTTGCCCCGAAAGGTTATTTACGTCACCCGCATTAATGATGCAATCTTGAGCCACAAAAGTAATTGGCAATCCTATATCGAGTAATTGCTGATCACGTTTTCGCTCATTAAACTCAGGTTCTTGGCTTGCAAATATTTGCTCAAATTGATTATCGACGATAAAGCCTGGCATCCAATCCATCACATCATCAAACCATGGCAAGGTCACCACATTAAGCTTTACTCCAAGCGATGCTAACCCTTGGGCCAAAACATTCACATGTCGTTCAATAAAATCGATTTGAATCGGCGCAACATCATGGCTTTGCCATTGCTTAGGGCTAACAATATATAAGGCTTCAACCTGAGCGGTAGAGTCAGGTTTGCTAGTGTGTTGCTGACGAGCAAAAGCGAAGGCTTCGCAAACAGCTAGGTTGTCAGCAAGACGTAAATCTTGCCTAAACCAAATGAGAGTTTTCATTTACGCGCCCTCAACAGCATTAACAACTAATAGGCATATCTTAGTCTTAAGGCCTCTGGATGAGGGTTAAGATAAACCTGCCCTTCTATGTACGGCGTTGGAAACTCGCGTAAATAGTGGTTAATCAAAGTAATAGGCACCAAAAGAGGCAGCAATCCTTCACGGTATTTCATGATTGATTCACTAAGCTCTTGCTTCTGCTCTTTAGAAAGGTGCTTTTTAAAGTAGCCCTGAATATGCTGTAAAGTACTAGTATGATTCTTTCGGGTTGCTTTAATTTTTAACGCCGTCATAAAGCCAACAAAATAGGTTTGCGCAGTCGCATCAAGATCATCAATCTGGGCGAGAATAGGCCCTAAATCACGATACCATTGAGGGCTATGTGCCATTAAAAGATATTTATAACGCGCATGAAACTGCATTAGCTTGTGCTTAGTCCAACCTTCGGCTTGTAAGGTATGCCACTCATGATAGGCATACACTCGGGTGATAAAGTTTTCTTTAATCACAGGGTCGTGTAAGCGCCCTTCTTCTTCAACAGGTAACTCAGGGTATGTATCCATCAATTTTTTTGCAAATACACCCACACCACTTTTAGTACCATTATTGGTGCCATATTTGTACTCAATCACCCGCTCCATCCCACAAGTTGGAGATTTAGCACATAAAATATAACCGCCAATAAAGTCGAGTTCACCGACGCGTTTTTGACTGTATGCTTCAAGTTTATCTGTGACATCAATACTGCCATCACCACTCTTGATATAAATTTTATCGCCATCGCGTTCTTGACGAATACTTTTGCGCGGAGCACCCATACCAATTGCCATTTCAGGGCAAACACTGATGTAATCAAAAAATGGAGCAAGGTCGATATTGCAATAGTTTGAGTTTTTATGGCCGCCGTCAAAACGGACTTTTTGTCCTAATAGGCAGCTACTGATACCGATTTGTATTTTTTCAGGATTAAAGATTTCTTGATTCACGATACGACTCCTTGTGGCTTAAACAACATTACGAGCTGTAATGGTTTTCAGATCACTTGTGTGTATTGATATTAGTCTTTAACTTATTAAATTTTAATAAAAAGAAATAATTTATTTTATTATTTGGGAATGATTAACTTTGAAGGGGCATGCGATGGTTAAAGCGATAGTTATTACGATGAGCTATTTACTGCCTAGTTCAAGCCAGTAAATAGCCATTTTAGATTACCCATTAGGCCTTTTGGGCAGAGCGTTGACCGAACTTCTCTAATCCCCAAACCAAGCCAATTCCCACCAATAGGCACACAACAGCAGCAGCTAATTGCGAAGACTCGCCGGTCAGTTGTTCAAACTGCATCGGTGATAAGTTTTGCTCAGTTAATGGCACTTGTTCGCCCTTAGAGTTTTCACGCCAAGTGATGACTTCTTTCCAAGGCCAAATTTTTCCTAAGGTGCCGAGCATTAATCCGGTTAGAAACAATAATGTTTCGTCATGAAATTTACGTAACATCGCTGAAAGCACATGACTGAAGCTGAGCAAACCAACCACGCAGCCCATAGCAAAGCATGCAAGCAGTAAGATATCAAATCCCTTCGCCGCAGCTAATACAGCTGGATAAAGTCCAAGCAGCAGTAATATGAAACTGCCTGAAATACCCGGCAAAATCATTGCACATATGGCAATGCATCCAGCAAAGAAAAAGCTGGTATAGCCAGCATCTAACTCAATTGGGCTTAACACTGTAATAAACCACGCAAAAGCAACACCTAAAACGAATAAGACACAACGTAAAAGGTTGATACTTTTAACTTGTTTAAGCATGTGAATAACAGAAAACAAGATTAAGCCAAAAAAGAACGACCAAACGGGTACAGGGTGATTGGTTAACAACCATGAAATTAGCTTAGCAAGGCTGAATATGCTCGTCAGGATCCCACCAAATACCGCCACTAAAAAAGGACCATTGATATGCATAAATGCAGCTTTAATCCCCTGTTGCTTTATCACGCCGATTAATGAAGGGTTAATCTTTTTAATCCCCTCCAATAGTGGTTCTAAAATCCCAGTAATAAACGCAATCGTGCCACCCGAAACACCAGGAACCACATCCGCGGCGCCCATCGCCATTCCTTTGAAATAATTTAATAGTTGCTGCAAAGCCATTCCTTAATCAAACATTTGAAAACTACATTTATCTAATTAGCGCTGAGACTATATGTTGAGACCACATTTTAAGACAGTGCAATCGCCCAGAAGTGCCAAAAAAGTTAAGCCGAATTATACCTGTAACTGAGCTTTAGACTAATTAATCTTTCTCAACTTAATTAGGTTATGTGCAATCAGTTACAAGGATGTTAAACTATTTTCAAATCAACTCATCAGACCAGATGGGTAATAATTCTAAATAACCAAAAACTCTAATAAAAGAAAAGGATTGATATGAGCAGCTCAAAACCCAACCATGTTTTAGCTTTATACAATAGGGTTACCAAGTATCCTTTTGGTAATAAGATTTTTTCCATCATGGTCTCAAGAATGGCACCGTACTTTTCCACGGTAAAGCCTTTGGTGACAGAGCTAAAAGTTAATCGTTGCTCAGTGTTAATCAAAAAGCGTAATGCGGTGCATAACCATATCAAAACGGTACATGTTATCGCCATTTGTAATGGCTTAGAGATGGCGATGGGCGTTATGGCTGAAGCATCAATCCCAAAACATCTCCGCTGGATCCCAAAAGGAATGTCTGTTGACTACACTGCTAAAGCCGGTAGTGACATACTCTGCGTTGCCGAAGTCACACCAGAACAATGGCAAGTAGGTGACTTAATGGTTCCTGTTAACGCTTATGATACTGATGGTAATGTCGTGGTAAAAGGCACCATTAAACTGTGGATTTCTGAAAAACCACAAAAATAACATATCAATGATTGAAACGAGTCAGCAGTTTCAAACTAAGCAATGGCATAAACTAAGCAATGGAATAAACTAAGCAATTGTTTTGAAAGTCTAATCCTGTATCTTTTTTAGTTACAGACTGTTAGGCTTTCACCTTCCATTCATTATCAATAACAATAAAAATATAGATATGAATAGCGCAAAGGATTCTGCAGCTCATATTAGTTCCCCTCATGCTTCGAGAACTCAAGCTTCGGCAATTGATAGTTCGACAATTGCAAGCTCGACAATTAAAAACTCAGCTAATAACCATCCAGTTTCAGCCAATGGCCCAACGATCGTCCAACGACCAAATACGATTAATGAAAGCCATGGTAACCGTAATACCAATATTGATGCCTTAAGAGGCATAGCCATTTTAGGCATTTTGTTCATGAATATCTTTTTTATGAATGACAGCTTTTACGGCTACGCGCCTCACTCCCCCCAAATACAGTCCGACATCATTTTAGAAATATTCAGTAATTTCTTCCTTGAAGGGAGATTTTTAAGCCTGCTATCTATTTTGTTCGGTGCAGGGTTACTCATTCAATATCGCCGTTATGAAGCCAATGCGTTACCAGCATATCCTTTAATTAAACAACGCTTAAAGTGGTTAATTATTTTTGGCTTAATACATGGCATTTTCATTTGGGGCGGCGATATTTTACTCACTTATGGGATCAGTGCATTCTTAGCCCTCAATTATATTAATTCGGATATCGGCACGATTAAAAAACGCGCTAACCAGTATATTTTTATGGCGTTAGTTATCGTGGCTTTATTTAGCTTAACCATGGAAGAAGAGCATTACTTCAGAGGCTCAGAACTACATCAACAGCAGCTTTTAGATTGGTCTGCAGCTTATATTGATATTGTGCTACTACAGCTTTTGCAGGTGGGGTTTATGTTATTAGTTATCCCTCTCACTATAATGTGGTTTACAGCTGGATTAATGATGTGGGGAATGGCACTTTATCAGCAAGGCATTTTTGAGCATGGTTTAGATAAAAACACCTTATTAAAGTGCGTTGCGGTGGCGTTTATTTTTTCGACTATTGACTCAACAATCAGCTTTTCAGCCAACCCCATGTTAGTGGAGTTATCAACGATCATGATGATGGTAAGTGCAGTCGCTATGGCACTTATTTATGTTCATCTTGTGGTCAAAGCCTGTCAAAACAGCGATCAAATTCTCGCGCCATTTCAAGCCGTCGGTAAACTGGCTTTCAGCTGTTATATTTTGCAGTCACTCATTGGCGTCGGCATTTTTCGTTACGCTATCAACCATTATGCAAGTGACTTATACATGAGCCTGAATAGAGTGGACTATTTCCTGATTGCAATCATAATAAGCCTGTTACAGTTAGTGTTAGCGCCAGTTTATCTTAGATATTTTAATCAAGGCCCATTAGAAGCCCTGTGGCGTAAACGGGTTATGGCAAAGTTCAACACGTAAACGGCAAATCAGGATGACCTATGAGTCAATATCTCAAAGTATTATTTACGGGCATAGCACTATTATCGTTAAGCAGCTGCGTTAGCTGGATAGCCCCCAATGTAGAGTCTGAACTGGTTGAGCTGCAATCGGGTGAATATCAATTAGATGAAAACCATGCTGCGTTAATATTTAAAATCCAGCATCTTGGATTATCAACCTATGTCGGCCGCTTTAACCAGTTTGATGCTCAACTTAACTTTGACCCAAGCAATATGGCAGCAGCAACGCTCAGCGCCGTAGTTGAGATAAACTCGATTGATATTAATAATCCTGACTTAGCCGAAACATTACAAGAAGACACTTGGTTTGATAGTGCTCAATTCCCTCAAGCGGTATTTGTTAGTCATACCGTTACTCCCATTGATGACACCAGCTTTAATTTCAGCGGTGATCTAACCTTGCGCGGCGTAACTAAACCCGTGACATTTAAGGCCACTTTTCATGGCGGCGCCGATAACTGGATGACAGGGAAATATACCGTCGGGTTTAGCGCAGTGGGACAAATTAAACGTTCAGACTTTGGCATGAGCAGCTACATTCCAATCGTTGGGGATGAAATAGATTTAGAAATTTATGCAGAGTTTTTAAAATAAAAAAAGCGAGTAAATGATGAAAATTTTCGGCCTGATAAGTTTAACTACCATGTTAGTCATCGGCTTTATGATTTCATTGAATTTAGGTTACTACTTAGTCGCTATCAATGGGATCAGTGGCTTTATCACATGGCGAGATAAACGCGCTGCCAGTAAACAGCAATGGCGTATTCAAGAGCAAACATTACATGGCTTTGCACTCATTGGTGGTTGGCCAGCTGGTGTCATTGCTCAGGAAGTATTTAGGCATAAAACCCAAAAATCACCATTTAAATGGGTATATCGATTGATGATTTTACTTAACTTCTCTTGCGCATCTTTATTGGCTTATATCACTTTTTTTACTCAATAATGTCACATTTGACAGTTATTTCCGCTGCTAGATAAAACCTAAACACAACAAAACAAGCTTTCGCTTTACCCTGCTAAATTCAATCAGTAACATGCACCCTACAAGCGTTTATATCATGAGCTGTTATTAGACCTCTTCATTGGAGACTCTGGTTCAACCTTGAGCTTTCAGCGGTATAAACTTAAAAAAAATACATAGGAATGAACACTATGAAAGTCGTTTTGGCTGTATGCGTTATCGCAGGACTCATCTTTTACTTTTTCACCCAATCAAATAATAAAAAAGCAGCGCAAGAGAATATCGTTAAGGGCGACGCTTTCTTACTAGAAAACCAACAAAAAGAAGGTGTAGTAACCACACTTTCGGGCCTGCAGTATTTAGTGATGCACAAAGGTGAAGGAACTGAACACCCAAAAGCGACTGATACCGTTACCGTGCATTATCACGGCACCTTGATTGATGGCACTATTTTCGATAGCTCAGTCGACCGTGGTCAAAGTATTGATTTCCCACTTAATCGCGTTATTCCAGGTTGGACTGAAGGCGTTCAGTTGATGAATGTTGGCGATAAATTTAAATTCTTTGTCCCAAGCACTTTAGCCTATGGCAACCGTGCAGCAGGTAAAATTGAAGGTGGTTCGGTACTGATTTTTGAAGTTGAGTTATTAGCGATTAACTAAGACTAAAACTAAGAATAAGACTAAGCATAAAAATAAAACCGTTAAAAAGTCTGAATCAAAAAATGCCCTATTGGCTTAATCACCAATAGGGCATTTTTATTTTGCTCAAGCATTCGGTTTTAGCGCTAAGAATTACTTAGCTAAACCAAACGGATCGTCAATAGACTTAGCTGGTTTAGTAAACCAAACAGGGCCAGATTCAGTCATGTAGAAATGATCTTCGTGACGTACGCCAAACTCGCCTGGTACACACAGCATTGGCTCATTACTAAAACACATACCTGCTTCTAGTGGTGTGTGATCATTTAGTACTAAATAAGGCCACTCATGAATATCAAGACCTACTCCATGACCCGTACGGTGCGGTAAACCAGGGACATCATATCCAGGCCCAAAGCCAGCATCGACAATCACAGCTCTTGCAGCTTTATCGACATTAGCGCAGGTTTCACCAATTTGTGCAGCAGCAAAAGCGGCTAATTGTGCCTCTTGCTCAAGTGCCCATAAACTACGTTGACGGTCATTTGCCTCACCATAAACATAAGTGCGAGTGATGTCAGAGTTATAGCCGCCTAACTGACAACCAGTATCAATCAAAACCGTATCATTTTTTTCTAGTGTTTTGGGTGATTTAACGCCATGTGGATAAGCAGTATCTTCACCAAATAACACAATACAGAAATACGAGCCCGCTGGAGCGCCAACACGTTTATGAGCTTCATGGATAAAAGCTTCAACCTCAGCTGTGGTTATCCCTTCATGTAACATGCTGGCTGCAGCAACATGCACTGCTAAAGTCATATCTTTAGCGCGTTGAAGTAACGCGAGTTCTGCAGCAGACTTAATCATTCTACAACCTGCAGTAATGCTTTTAGCATTAATGTAGTTATAGCTATCATCAGCAAGTCGCATACCATCAAAAATGAAAAAAGCAGTAGACTCATCAATGCCTACCTTGCCGTTTTTAATCCCCATATTTGCCAAGGTCTGAGCAAATAAAGCATATGGACTTTCATCTTCTTGCCAAGTATTTACCTTACCTTTAATCGCCATATACCCTTCTAAGGTATCTAGCTCAAATGCTGGGGCAATATACTCAACCTCACCAACAGCAGGAATAATGACTCCTACAACTCGTTCACTGGCGTACCATTTTGTGCCCGTAAAATAGTACAAATTAGTCCCTGCATTAACATAAATCGCTTCAATGCCTTGCTGCTTCATTAAGCGTTGTGCTTTAGCAATACGCTGTTCAAATTCAGGTAAACCTATGCTGGCTACATCCATTGTCATATCCGACAAACTAGCAAATGCCTGTTCTTGGGTTTGAGTACCGACACCTATGGTCATAAATGACTCCAAAATTAAGGGTGATGAGATATTTGCCATAGTGTAAACTGCAAATCAAAAATGTATACAATATAAAGTTACAAAATATGTTTAATGGCTTATCACAAATGCAACAGCTAAACATGCAAGCTCTTTACTTGCAAAGCACCTAATGCAATTGCGATAATCGCCTTTCCTTAATAAGACTGAGCCAATCAGCAACCTCCAATGGAGCTACCATGTCAGAGATCATTAATCAGCGCCTTGATGCCATTCGTCAGGAACTTACCAAACATAATCTAGATGCATTCATTATTCCTAGAGCTGATGAATACCTCGGGGAATATGTCCCAGAGCGAAATGAACGCCTACTATGGGCAACGGAATTTACCGGTTCAGCTGGCATGGCTATCGTATTAAAAGATAGCGCGGCAATTTTCATTGATGGTCGTTATACCGTTCAAGTTAAGCAACAAGTTAGCCCAGAGTTATTTAGTTACCAAAGCTTGTATGACACGCCACAGGTAGAATGGTTAATTGAGCAACTTGGCGCAGGAAAAAGAGTCGGTATCGATAGTCGCTTACACACGCTAGCTTGGTTTGAGCAAGCTGAGCAGAAACTGATTAAAGCTGATATGAGTTTAGTTTGTGTTGATGAAAACCCAATTGATATCCATTGGCATGACCGCCCTGCGCTTTCAAGTGAGTTAATTACCTTATTTAGTCATGAAGGCGCTGGCCGCAATAGTCTTGAGAAACGCCAACAAATTGGTGAGCTAGTTGCGAAAGAAGGCGCTGATATGGCTTTAGTTTCAGCACTCGATTCATTTTGCTGGTTATTGAATATTCGTGGCAGCGATGTGCCACGACTTCCGGTGACACTTGGTTGTGCGCTGTTATCAGCTAATGGTGATATGACCTTATTTGCTGACAGTAATAAACTGCCTGCAGGCTTTAATGAGCATGTAGGTAGCGGTGTTGAGTTTAAAGATGAATCATTACTTGCCGATGCTCTGGCTCAATTAGACGGTGTAAAATTACTTGCTGACCCAAATACCGCGAATGCTTGGAGTCAATTAACAGCTAAAAATGCTGGAGCGATTCTAATTGCAGGTAGCGATCCTGTTGCACTACCTAAAGCGCAAAAGAATGCAGCAGAGCTTAATGGCATGCGTGAAAGCCATGTCAGAGATGGCGTAGCTGTCAGTCGTTTTCTTGCATGGCTTGATCGAAAAGTCGCAGCTAATATCATGCATGATGAAGCTGAACTCGCTGATAAACTTGAATCGTTCCGCTTAAGCGATCCGCTATATCGTGAGCCGAGTTTTGATACGATTTCTGCCACCGGCGGCAATGGCGCTATGTGTCATTACAATCACCTCGATGGCACTCCAAGCAAAATGACCATGAACAGCATTTACCTCGTTGATTCTGGTGCACAGTACATTGATGGCACCACAGATGTTACCCGTACAATAGCCATTGGCGATGTGACTGCCGAGCAGCAAAAAATGTTCACATTAGTCTTGAAAGGACATATTGCGCTAGACCAAGCTAAATTTCCTAAAGGGACTTCAGGTCAGCAACTTGATGGTTTTGCTCGTCAGTACTTATGGCAGCATGGTTTTGATTACGACCACGGCACCGGCCACGGTGTAGGCCACTTCTTGAGTGTTCATGAAGGGCCGCAGCGTATCGGTAAAAATGTCAATGGTGTAGCACTTGTACCAGGTATGGTGCTTTCAAACGAACCAGGATATTACCGCGCAGATGAATTTGGTATCCGTATCGAAAACTTAGTCGCTGTAGTTCCATCAACTAGCTTAGCCAATGCAGAGCGAGAAATGATGGAGTTTGATGCGCTTACACTTATCCCAATGGATAAGCGTTTAGTTGATAAGTCATTATTGTCTGAGGCTGAAGTGAACTGGTTTAACGCATATCACGCGCTAGTATTTAAAACCATCTCACCCTTGATGCAAGGTGAAGACTTAGTCTGGTTAACTGAGGTGACTCAAGCAATTTAACCTTAACTGAATGTAGTAAAGGTTAACGGTTTCGAAAGCCAAGCGAGTTAAAGCTTGGCTTTTTTATGCCAACATTGAGGTAACTTATAACCGAAAAAAGCACAATTAAAACCCTGATTAATCAACTAAACCAGTTCGTTGAAAATTAAGTTAAGAATTAATCAATTTTATTTGTTATACTCCGCCGCCGCTTGTAATAGCCGTTATACTTCTATCTACAATCGGCAAGCATTTAAACTGTTGAATAACGTGATTACCATAGGAAAGTCTACCGATGAAATTTGAATCTTTTAGCTTCGCCCCAGAAATACTAAGTGCGATCGCTGATTGCGGTTATAAAACTATGACACCTGTTCAGCAGCAAGCTATTCCAGCTATTCGCCGCGGTGAAGATGTGCTCGCAAGTGCGCAAACGGGGACGGGTAAAACAGCAGCATTTTCCTTACCAATGCTACAGAAAATGGTAGAGAACCCTCGCGAATTACAACACTCAAATACTCGCGCATTAATTCTTACGCCAACACGCGAATTAGCTGCGCAAGTTGCCGAAAACATTAACGACTACAGTAAAAATATCAACATTGAAGTGTTGACCATTTATGGTGGCGTTAAAGTCGCAACTCAAGCACAAAAGCTTAAACGTGGTGCTGACATTATTGTCGCGACGCCAGGTCGCTTATTAGAGCATCTTCAAGCATGTAACTTGAGCTTATCAAACGTTGAGTTTTTAGTGCTTGATGAAGCTGACCGTATGCTAGACATGGGTTTTAGTACTGACATTCAAAAAATCCTTCAAGCAGTCAACAAACAGCGTCAGAACTTATTATTTTCGGCAACCTTCTCAACAGAAGTTAAAAAGCTGGCTAACGAAATGCTCGATAAGCCAAAAGTGATTACAGCCGACAAACAAAACACCACAGCAGCAACGGTAAGCCAAGTGGTTTACCCTGTTGAGCAGCGTCGTAAACGTGAACTGTTATCAGAGCTCATCGGTACTAAAAACTGGCAACAAGTCTTAGTGTTCACCGCCACTCGTGATGCTGCAGATGTATTAGTAAAAGAATTAAACCTAGATGGGATCCCATCAGCAGTAGTACATGGCGAAAAGGCACAAGGTAGCCGCCGCCGTGCACTACGTGAGTTTGTTGAAGGTAAAGTTCGCGTATTAGTCGCAACAGAAGTGGCAGCCCGTGGCTTAGATATTCAAAACCTTGGCTATGTTGTTAATTACGACTTACCTTTCTTAGCAGAAGATTATGTTCACCGTATTGGTAGAACTGGCCGCGCAGGTAAATCAGGTACTGCTATTTCGTTTGTAAGCCGTGAAGAAGAGCGCACATTAGCGGATATTGAAAAGTTAATTGGTCAGCCGATCCGTCGTATCACAGTTGCTGGCTATGAAGTGGGTAGCCGCGAGCTATTACTTAAGCAAATTCAAAAACGTCGTAGTTTTGCTAAAAAACAACAACGCTCAGACAGTGCTGGCGCTCAGGTTGCAGCAGAGCGTAACATGCAAGGTCGCCGAGTTACCGTTGGTAAATCTAGCAGCACTGTAAAATACAAAAAACTTAAGTAATTTATATTTAGTTGTGACTTCATATGTAACTCCATTAAAGGCGCTGATAGCGCCTTTTTTATTGCCTGCTGTTTGTCTTTAATAACAAAAAGTAAACCCATATTCACTTTTACTTTTTGTCTTTAATAACAAAAAGTAAACCCATATTCACTTTTA
Organism: Shewanella sp. TC10; assembly: GCF_009663145.1. Lineage (GTDB taxonomy): Bacteria > Pseudomonadota > Gammaproteobacteria > Enterobacterales > Shewanellaceae > Shewanella. The sequence goes on along the minus strand of NZ_VKHR01000012.1, from coordinate 63,407 downwards.
CTTTAATTCAATGAAATAAAAACTGCTATGCTCAGGTCTAATTAGGGTCTGATGATCTTTCAAGGTTATTTTTGCAGCGAATTGTTGACTATTTATACAAGGTAGAGACTTTGTGGTGTAGTTATTCTACATAAAAAGTCGATAACGCAGTAAAAATGGCCAACAAACGCTGCCCGAAGGGTTCGGCTAAAAACGTTTTAATCTTTGTTGTATGCATCTTTGTGAATAAAAGGTGCTTAGATGACTAGGCATCAATCCATCCGCCTCAATTAAAATGTTTTTAACTCGAACAAAACTCAACCAGCAAAGATCAACAGCCCCTAGTCGCTGTTAAAGCGAATTTGAACGACACCTAACGATCAACCATAAAAAAGTGTCTAGTTAGGGCACTTAAACAGTTCTTCCCTTTTAATTGAATATGGATTTCAGCATGTTAAAAAAAATTATCTTAGCCGCCGCAGTGACACTATTTAGCTTACCTTCATTGGCTAAACCTATTGCTAGTGATGAATATCACGTAATGCCACTAATGAATGGCCAGCAAATCCCTAGTGTTGAGCTGCAGGATGTAGAAGGGAATAAAGTTAATCTTGAAGAACTCACAGCCAAAAAACCAACGATCTTCTTTTTCTATCGTGGCGGCTGGTGTCCTTTCTGTAATGTGCAAATGGGACAATTAAAGGCAATTGAACCAAAACTAATTGAAATGGGTTTTCAACTAGTGGGGATTTCACCAGATTCACCAGAAAAATTAAAAGCGTCAATTAACGACAATGAATTAGATTACTTGTTGTTGTCAGATGAAAAAATGGCGGCTTCACAAGCGTTTGGTATTGCGTTCTACACCAGCGAAAAAGTGACCTCTATGTATCAAGCAAAACTCAAAGTAAACAACACACTTTGGACTACGCCTGAGGGTGAAGAACGCTTAGTTTTACCTGTTCCTGCAGTTTATGTAGCTGATAAATCAGGTCTGGTGCATTTTCAGTACATCAATCCAAACTATAAAGTGCGTCCTGCTCCAGAGCTAATTTTAACTGCAGCAAAATTACTACAACAGCAGTAACAGTTCATTAATTTAAGTGCTGTAAACTTTTGCAAAGCACAGATTCATTTGCAGCTTTTGGTGGCAGTGATTACATTAAGTTTGTAGCAGCGGTTTAACCACCTCTGCTACAATACAGCTAGAGTAATTTATCCAGTTGCAACGTTCCATCATCGAATATTTCTGTGATGGAACAATTTAATGAACGGTGCCCCAATAGTGCAAACCCAAACATACAATCAAGCCATTTTAGACGTCGCCGAAGCAGGCATTCAAGCACTGCAAGATTCTGCTGAAAATCAAAAAGCCAAGCGTACACCCGCTCAAGAAAGTCATTTTTTATGTGCATGGCTAGTTGAATCTTTTCGAATAAAACGTTTTTCAAAATTGGTAGCCGACGACATTTCAGCTTGGATCAGAATGGCTCGTAGCCAAGGTGCTGGTGCTATGCTACCTCAGCTATTTGAACGAATTGCCAAGCAGTACCGACAAGTACAACAAGCTGAACTATCCCAACATCAAGGTATAACTCAATTATTAGCAGAACTTGAAAGCGAAGATTGGTTTGTTATCGCTGATAGCGCTTTCTCTGATAATCGCGGCACTAAACTCAAACTCGCAGGTAATGGTCAGTCAAGCCTTGTGGTGTGTGAGTTACAACTTGAAAGCCATTTTGATGGTGAAAAGTTAGTTAAATCACTGCCTATTTATGTTCGCGGTGATGAAAATCACTTTGCTGAAAAAGCCTTAGAAAAAGGCTTGTTAGTCAGCCCTGGCAACAAAAAAACCAGTATGATAAAACATCATAAGACTTATCTTATTGCCCCTAATAACCAACTGAAACAACTGTGCTTTTTAATTAAATAGCCTTATCTACTTCTTATTGGTACCTAAAGTCGTGGCAAGCTGTTCACGACTTTTTTTTTCGCTGCCTCATCTCTAATTGCATCTGCTGATAATCTACCTACCATCAACGAATTGTCATAAACGAATAACCATATAAGAACAGTCATGAACGAATAACCATATACAAACAATCGTGAAGTATTCTAAACATGTCACATTAATCTCTTCTTTCAGCCTGATTTTAGAAGTAGGAAGTAGGAAGTAGGAAGTAGGAAGTAGGAAGTAGGAAGTAGGAAGTTACAACTAGAAACTGACAAATTTGGATTTCAGCTAAAGCTTTCTTATACTGATTTGGATGTTAATTAACATCAATTTCGAACATTCAGCCTTTATTCAAGTCAGAGGAAATTAAACATGGACGTGCTTTATAGTGTTTTATCATGGGGTTCTCCTATAGGCATAGGGTTATTCTTTTTCTTTTCTTGCTCAGGAGCTGGCATTTTATTCTGGGGCATTTCTCATTTAAAAAATGACCGCCAATAGCTAGCATCCGTTTGCTAACATAATAAACCCTTGCTGTATGAGCTCAAGCCGAATAAACCCTAGCTATATAAATGAGTCCAGTAAGTTCTGATGCTTATCGCTTAGATGTTCTGCTACACTGCGATTGATTTTACTTATCAAAAGATCTACTTGTTATGCAACGTCAAACGCTTCGCCAAGCCAAAACCATTGATAATGTGTTTAACAGTGCCTATTGGCACTTAAGTCAGCAGGATTTCACTATTAGTGAAATTCGCACCAAATTAGAGCGAAAAACTGATAATCAACAATGGGTTGATACTGTTCTCGCGAAATTAATTGAAAGTGGTTATTTAAAAAGCAATCAAGATTTTGCGGTGCGTTACTGTGAATTGGCTTTTCATAATGAAATTGGTACTAGCGCCATAAAACGCAAATTACAGCAACGAGGGATATCAATACCCGAAATTGATAATGCGATTGAACAAGTCATGGAAACTCAACAAATTGATACCTTTGAAATGGCGAAATCGCGCTTACTCAACAAGTTTGAACACTTCCAAGGCACGAATAAAGAGAAAGTTTACGCTCAGATGACCAGTAAAGGATTCTCAAGAGCTGAAATTGATCATGCATTATCTGTACACCCACAACGGGAAACATTGCGCAGTAAATTAGCTTTAAAAGCTGATAAAGCTGATTTAAGAACTGAAATCATCAAGCTTTATAATAAAGGCAAAGGCGAGAAGGTTATTTTACAAGAATTGAAACAACGCCTCATTGATATCAGTGAGTTTCAAGATACGATTTATCAGTTAAGCCAGGCTGAAGAAATCGATTTCTATCAAAGCTGTAAAGAGCAACTGATGAAAAAGCGTTACGACTTATCAGACTATAAAGATAAATCGAAAGCCTATGCCTATTTATCGCGTAAGGGATTTGGCAGCGATGAGATTAAAGAAGCGATGCAATTTGATGATGAGTAGCATCGCTAATCAGTTGATTTAGATGAGTTATTACACGCTAAAATGGGTTTGAGCTGTAATCTTGCCGCGCCAATACAGCGTGCGCTGTCATAGCCGATAACGCCATTTCAACACCTGGCAACAAGGACGCATTATCTAACCCGTAATAAGCAGCGCTTTGGCCACAAATATATATTTTAACGCCATAGTTAACCAATTGTTCAACTAAACCTTTGTTCGCATTTATCAGCTGTTGAGTCGCTAATTCTTGAGGTAATTGCCCTTGATAAAATGAATCCTTTGCTAAGTCGGCAACCGACGCACCATGAACCACCATGGCCAATTGAATGTTCTCAGCTTTAACACCTGCCGCAACATGCATATTAATGAAACGTGCCAAAGTATTTAAATTGCGATTAACCTCACCAGGTTTTGCAGCTTTACTCATATCAAAAGCGACTTTAAACACCATATCTTTGGGAATAGATAGCTGAGACTCGACCTTCGCAATCTGCCCATAGCCTTTAATTGCAGTGCCATCTTTAAATACTTCCATGCCAGCATGTGCAGGAATTGCTACCATTTGAAAAGCTAACCCAATTACGCCGATAAACACTATCTTAAGACTTGCAGACATTCTCTTTTCCTTTTGTATTGTGCCAATGAGCAACTCATTGTCGCTTCCCCTGTTATAAACAGATTTCGGTTTGATTTATGACTAGATGAATCATGTGTTAATTGCCAGTAAAAGCTATTCATCAGTGCTATCTTGCATCTTCAGCTTTCGTTATAATAGCCAACTTATTACAGCCGTGTCAGCATGAAAAGTGCAGCTGCTTATTTAGTCGTATGAGTTTATTTCTGCTCATACCACAGAACCCGATTTTAGGAGTTTCCATGGCTCGCCAAGTCATTTATATCTTTAAAGGTAAAACCAAAGTTATCCCGTTTAGCTATGACATTCATCACGACTTATATGAAGCCGCAGCAGAAGCGGAAGGCATAGATTTAACCCGCTTTCTCGCGATGGAACAACAAGTGGCGATGACTTCAAAAAAAGGCGCTAAGGCTGAAAAAGAATTCCGTAAAACTGAATTTGCTCGTTTTGGGTTTAGCAGCATTAAATTTGTCAGAGAAGACGACGAAGAAACACCAACTAGCTAATTCAAAGGGTTTACATGATTAATTCAGAACACGCGAACTTTCCTAGAGCCAGCTTTATTAAACGTTGTGGCGCTATGATTTATGATGCTTTACTTGCAGTGGCTGTATATATGGTTGCAGGTGTGATTGGCTTCGGACTCTTTTTTGGTTTAACCAGCACTGGGGTTATCGGTATGAATGGCCATGAACATGTTTCTGACTTACTGAACCAAACACCGCTTTACCAAGGCTTCTATCAACTTTGGTTAGTGATCTGTGTAGCTGGGTTTTACGCCATATTTTGGAGCCGTGGAGGCCAAACATTAGGTATGCGAGCTTGGCGTTTAAAAGTGCAACACCCAAATGGGCAAAACTTAAGTTTTATTACTGCTATCGCCCGTGTGGTTTGGTCTTTTGCTGGAATTGGCAATTTATTTATCCTGATTAATCCAGATAAACTAGCCTTACAAGATAAAATGACCCGCTCTGAAGTTGTGGTTTTATCTGTTGAAGCAAATCAAATGCGAAATTGGCGCGGTGCTTAGGCTAAGCATTTAAAACTCAGTGCTTAGGCTTAGACTTAGTAATTAAGACTTTAACTCGGTATTTAAAACTTAACGCTTAAAACCATTTATAAAGAGTCAGTATTACTTTTGTAGCAGCAATCATCCCATTAAAGCCAATTGAATAATCAATTGGCTTTTTTCATGCTTAATCATAAACCCTAACTGCTAGAGTCTGAGTCCTTCCGTACCCAATTAACGCAACAATAACCCTCAAGAGACAAACACATTACGCCAACATACGATTGTTACTTGGCGAGACAGAGATACTGGAGTATCTTAAGAGGATAATAAGTAAAAAAGCCATTCCTAGGAAAGTTCTTTTAACTTATTCATGGAATTTATTGCGTAAAGGGATGAACGGAAAACCTTGAATACCATAATTGCGATTAAAAAATTGCTGTTAAATTATCTGAACCGAGGTACAGAGCTTTACGACGACCCTGAAAAACGTCATAAAATCCTGATTATCAATTGGTTTGGTGTGGTAGGTTTTTCAATCACCTTTATCCTCGGTATCAATGCTTATATCGACAATAACTCCACCCTCGCGATGGTATTATTGCTCTCCAGTATCTTATTTTTTCTCTCGCTACAGAATCACTGGCTTTTTCTTAGACAATATAGATTTGAAACTTCTGGCACCTTAATTCAGCTGAGTTTACTGACGCTAATGCTGTATCTAGTTTATAGTGGCGGCGCAAACAACACTGGGCCCTTATGGATTTTCTTAGTCCCGCCTGTGATGATGTTTTTTGGTGGTTTAAAAGGTGGACTTAGAAACACCCTCGTATTTATTGCATGTTATTGCCTGATAATGTTCTACCCTAATGATGAATTATTGATCGCAACTTACACTTATGAATTTAAAACCCGCGTGCTTTATTCATTATTGACCCTTACCTTTTTAGCTGGCTATTATGAATACTCACGCCATCAATCTTTCTTACACGTTAAACAGCTCAGCGAAAAATTTGAGCAACAAGCCCTTCGTGATCACCTCACTAATATTCCAAACCGTCGTGCAATGATGGAACAGCTTGACTATGAATATGCCAGAGTATTACGCAATAAGCATTCGATGAGCATTTTACTGATTGATGTTGATTTTTTTAAGCAAGTTAACGACCAATATGGTCATTCTTATGGTGATGAAGTATTAGTAAAACTGGCTCAATTATTTGTTAGCACTTTGCGCAAGCAAGATATGATTTCGCGCTGGGGTGGGGAAGAGTTTTTAATTTTACTGCCACAAACTCCTTTTGAAGACGCCTATGAAGTGGCCGAAAAAATCAGAAATACCATTCATGACAATCCGATTGTTTATGAAAATATCACCATTCCTATTACAGTGAGTATTGGCATAGGCAAAGCGGATATCACTCACTCTGTCGACTCTGCAATATCCCAAGCTGACGAATATCTTTACTATGCTAAAGAGCATGGTAGAGATAGTGTTCACCCTAAAAAAGCAAGTTAACTCAACTCATCTTAATAAAGAGTAATCCTATTTACAGGCATAAAAAAACCAGCCACTCGTCATAATGTTAGGCTGGTTTTAGTGTCTTTTAGCTATGCGTAGTTACACACTGATTAATGCTCGATACGTCTACACCGTTTATTTCCTAATAAAGTATAACGCCCCAGCACTAAACAACACCGCTGGCATACTGGCACTGATGTAAGCAGGTAACCCATACACAATGCTTAACGGTCCAAATATTTCGCTACAGATGTAAAAGCTAAACCCTGCAACAACCCCCAATAACACCCTCGCGCCCATAGTCACTGTTCTTAAGGGACCAAACACAAATGACAACGCCACTAATATCATTACAGCAACGGTAATCGGTTGCATAATTTTACGCCACAGCGCTAGCTCATACCGACTTGGATCTTGCTGGTTCACTTTTAAATAATCTAAATAACCAATTAAGCCTTGAATACTTAATGCTTCAGGTTTTACTGACACCACACTTAATTTATCTGGCGTCAGTGTCGAGTTCCATACACGTTCTTCTTGGTACTCTAAGGTGATTTTATCTTGGGTAATATGGGTGTTTTTCACATCCATCAATCGCCATACGCCATTAGCAAAATTTGCACGCATTGCTTGGGTCATGGTCTTTAACTTTAAATCATCGTCAAACTCATAAAAGGTGATGTTATTGAGGGTATTGATGGTTTCAACTTCCCCAATATTAACGAATAAATCGCCATCTCGAGCCCAAACCCCTCGATGGGATTTTATCAAACTACCACCTGATACTTTGGTCGCTTGTAACTCTTTAGCGCTCCGCTCGGCTACGGGTGCACCCCACTCACCTAGCGCCATCACGATAATCATCAGCGGAATAGCGGTTTTCATCGCTGAAATAGTAATTTGTAGGCGTGACATGCCTGATGCTTGCATCACTACAAGCTCAGAATTAGACGCAAGCATTCCCATTCCGATTAATGCACCTAATAACACCGCAATAGGAAAGAACATTTCGATATCACGTGGAATTAAGAAGATGACATAAATCATCGCATCCAGCATGGTGTATGCACCGCGACCCACCACTCGTAACTGGTCGACCCACTTAATAATGCCAGACAGGCCTGTCAAGATAAGTAGACACAACGCTGATGTACTAATGATAACTCGCGCAATATAGAGATCTAATATCTTCATGATGCCACCTGCTTGCGCTTAAAGCTTTGCAGTATTTTAGCCCCACTCGGACGCTCTTTGCCCAGTAAAAACAAGCCCATCACCAGCGCAGAACCATGGATCCACCACATCCCTAGTGCTAATGGGATTACTTCATCCTCTAACGCTTTACGTCCAGCAACCATTAAACCGAAATAACCTAAGTAGAGCAAAATGGCTGGGAACATCTTGGCAAACTTACCTTGTCTTACATTCACTCTTGCCAGTGGCACAGCAATAAGTGTCATTAATGGAATAGCCAATGGTAAGGCAAGGCGCCACTGGAACTCAGCAACCGCTTCAGGCCCTGGAGTACTTAAAAGTTCTTTAACAGGTAGCGCTGATAACTTTCTGCGCCTTTCGTCAACTTCCTGTTCTTTAATTTCCATTCTATAACCACCAAACTCAATCATTTGATAATCGAGATGATGGGCACTTCCTTGATAACGAATACCGTTATCAAGCTGTAATTGTTGACTCCCAAAGCGATCTTCAACCACTCGACCTTGCTCAGACACCACAATATTAGTGAGGCCTTCTTCATCTTCAGGATCGGGAAGTTGTGCTACAAAAACTTTTTGTAACTCATTGGATTTCGATATTTTTTCAACGAATAATACGGCTCGCCCGTTGGGGCTAGCCTGAAAACGTCCTTGCACTATGGCTGCAAGTCCCGCCTCTGATTGTGCTTGCTCTAACACTTGGTTTTGCTTTTCTTCAGCCCAAGGCCCCACATACACAGATAAAATACCTGTGAATATCAAGTTAGCGACAGCAATCAACAAGGTTACCCTAGTGACATACCATTCACTGATCCCAACGCCATGGAGAACCACCATTTCGTTTTCGGCATACATTCGCCCATGAGCAAGCAATATCGCTAAGAAAAAACTCAGCGGCAACACCAGCACTGTAAGTTGCGGTAAATTAAGCCCTAACAATGTCAGCACTAATGATGCAGGAAATTCGCCATTTGAGGCATCCCCTAATACACGCACAAATTGCTGGCTAATAAAAATAGTTAACAGCACCAAAAGTATCGCAAATTGGGCTTTTAAAACTTCAACGATCAAGTATCTAAATACAATCACAGGTAGGATCCACTGTCTAAACTTGTCTTTTTGCTGGTATCAGAGTAAGTTCACTATAAAATGTCTGCTTTTAGCAGTTATTGATAGTTTTCTGACCAGCTCGTGAGCTTCCTTAAGTGTAATTCATTTAGCTGCGTAGCAGAAAATTACCAAGGATTTATTTCCTTAAAGGTTTGTAAATATGGCCTAACAGGCCTAATTAAAACATTATCTAATAAATATAAAAATTTGTCTTTAATAATCTAGGAGTGCTCATGGAGTTTAGCGTAAAGAGCGGCAGCCCCGAAAAGCAACGTTCAGCTTGTATCGTTGTCGGTGTATACGAACCTCGTCGTTTATCTGGTATCGCGGAGCAATTGGATAAAATCAGTGAAGGTTATATCAGTAACCTACTTCGACGTGGTGATTTAGAAGGCAAACCAGGACAGATGCTATTATTGCATCATGTACCAAACGTACTCAGTGAGCGCGTTTTGTTAGTCGGTTGTGGCAAAGAGCGTGAACTCGATGAGCGCCAATACAAACAAATTATCACCAAAACCATTAACACCCTAAACGAAACGGGTTCAATGGAAGCGGTTTGCTTCTTAACTGAATTGCACGTTAAAGGCCGCGACACTTATTGGAAAGTACGCCAAGCTGTTGAAACAACTTATAACAGTTTATACAGTTTCGATACTTTAAAAACCCGCAAAGGTGAAACTCGCCGTCCACTTCGCAAAATGGTATTCAATGTTCCGACTCGTCGTGAACTTACTATTGGCGAACGTGCTATTGAGCACGGAATGGCAGTTGCTGCAGGTATGGACTTATGTCGTGACGTGGCCAACATGCCACCAAACATATGTAACCCAGCTTACTTAGCTTCTCAAGCGCGTCAAATTGGCGAAGTTCATGAGAACTTAACTGTTACCACCATTGGTGAAGAGCAAATGGCTAAGCTAGGTATGAACTCATACTTAGCAGTGGGCCGTGCAAGTGCTAATGAGTCAATCATGACCATTATGGAGTACAAAGGCGCAGTTGATGAAACTGAAAAACCAATTGTACTTGTGGGTAAAGGCTTAACCTTCGACTCAGGCGGCATCTCATTAAAACCAGGTGATGGTATGGATGAGATGAAATATGACATGGGCGGCGCAGCAGGTGTTATCGGCGCGATGAAAGCGCTATGTGAAATGAACTTGCCAATCAATGTTATCGGTATTCTTGCGGGCTGTGAAAACATGCCTTCAGGTGATGCATACCGCCCAGGCGATATCCTTACCACCATGTCAGGTCAAACGGTTGAAGTACTTAATACCGATGCTGAAGGTCGCTTAGTATTATGTGATGTTCTAACTTACGTTGAACGTTTCGATCCTGAACTTGTTATTGATACAGCAACCTTAACTGGCGCTTGTGTTATTGCGCTAGGTAAGCACGCTTCAGGTTTATTCTCATCTCACAACCCATTAGCTCACGAGCTGTTAAATGCGGGTGAACAATCTGGCGACCGCGCTTGGCGCATGCCGATTTGGGATGAATATCAAGAAATGCTTGAAAGCCCGTTTGCTGATATGACTAACTTAGGTGGTCGTCCAGCAGGGTCTATTACTGCAGCATGTTTCTTATCTCGTTTTACTAAGAAATATAACTGGGCGCATATTGATGTTGCAGGTACTGCTTGGAACAGTGGTGCAAATAAAGGGTCAACAGGTCGCCCTGTACCATTATTAAGTCAGTTCTTAATCAATCGCGCAGGTGTAGATCAAGGCGAATAAGCCTTATTGACACGAGTCGATAGATTAAGCTTGATAAGAAAAGGTGAAGAAGCAATTCTTCACCTTTTTTGTTTTTCTAAATGAATTAAAAATCACATCTAAATGTTAATTTAACCGCTGTCCGCCCTAGCCCCATGAGTTGCTTTTAGTGTAAAATCCGTCTTTACTTCGTCAAATATAGTAAAAGCATGCCAAAGACTCTGTTTTACTTAATGCCCGCCATCAATACACAGCCCAGTGCTATCGAAAGTGTATTGTTAAGCGCCTGCCAATTAGCAGAAAAGCATTACCGTCAGCAGCAATTAATTTATATTCATTGCCAAGACAAACAGCAGGCATACGCCATTGACGAATTACTTTGGCAATTTGAGCCAACGGCATTTGTTCCTCACAATTTAAAAGGGGAAGGACCAGTAACCGGTTCACCTGTGGAAATAGGTTTTGATAAATTAGGCGCTAATAAAAGCCGCCATTTACTCATCAACCTCGCAGATCAAGTGCCATCATTTGCGGTTAACTTTCCGCATATTATCGATTTTGTTGCTAATGATGATGCGCTTAAACAGATTGCCCGTGCTCGCTACCGCGATTACAAGCAATTAGGCATTGAACTCACAACAACTGAGTTCACTGGCGTTTAAGTCCGTTGATTCGTTAACAATACCAACTATTAATTTAGATTGAGAAAACAAAAATCCCATGGAAAAAACATATAACCCGCAGTCAATTGAGCAATCTCTTTACCAAAACTGGGAAGAGCAAGGCTACTTCAAACCACATGGCGATGAGTCAAAAGGTAACTATTGCATCATGATCCCGCCACCGAATGTGACGGGTAGTTTACACATGGGTCACGCTTTCCAAGACACCATCATGGATACCTTGACACGTTACCAGCGCATGAAGGGTAAAAATACTCTTTGGCAAGTGGGTACCGACCACGCGGGTATTGCGACTCAAATGTTGGTTGAGCGTAAGGTCTTTGCTGAGGAAGGCTTAGGTCGTCATGACTTAGGTCGTGACAACTTTATCGAACGTATTTGGGATTGGAAAAACGAATCTGGTGGCACCATCACCAAACAACTACGTCGCCTAGGTGCCTCTGTAGATTGGGATCGTGAGCGCTTCACTATGGATGAAGGCATGTCAGAAGCCGTACAAGAAGTGTTTGTACGTTTATATGATGATGAATTAATTTACCGTGGTAAACGTCTAGTAAACTGGGATCCAAAGCTACACACCGCTATTTCAGATTTAGAAGTTGAAAACAAAGAAAAGCAAGGCAGCATGTGGCACTTCCGCTACCCGCTAGCTGACGGCGCATTAACTAGCGATGGTAAAGACTACTTAGAAGTTGCTACTACCCGCCCAGAAACCATGCTAGGTGATAGTGCGGTTGCGGTTCACCCTGATGATGAGCGCTACCAGTCATTAATTGGTAAGTTTATTCTACTGCCAATCGTAAACCGTCTAATCCCAATCGTTGCTGACGACTATGTCGACATGGAATTTGGTACAGGCTGTGTGAAAATCACTCCAGCTCATGACTTTAACGATTATGAAGTGGGTAAACGTCACGCTTTACCTATGTTCAACATTTTAACTATCAATGCTGACATTCGTAGCGCAGCTGAAGTGGTTAATACAGACGGCACAGCAAATAACGAATTAGATAACAGCTTACCTGAGCGTTACGCAGGTTTAGAGCGTTTTGCAGCACGTAAAGCGATTGTTGAAGAGTTCGAAACGTTAGGTCTGTTAGGCAAAATCGACCCGCACGGTCTTAAAGTGCCTTATGGCGATCGCTCTGGTGTGGTCATTGAGCCATTACTGACTGACCAATGGTATGTGTCAGTAGCACCAATGGCAAAAACGGCCATGGAAGCAGTTGATAACGGCGACATTAAGTTTGTGCCGCAGCAGTACGAGAACATGTACAACTCTTGGATGCGTGACATTCAAGACTGGTGTATTTCACGCCAGCTTTGGTGGGGACATCGTATCCCTGCATGGTATGACGAAGCAGGCAAAGTCTACGTTGGCCGTGATGAAGCTGAAGTTCGCGCTAAGCACAAATTAGCTGACTCAGTGGTTCTACGCCAAGATGATGATGTACTCGATACTTGGTTCAGCTCAGCATTATGGACATTCTCTACTCTAGGCTGGCCAAAGAACACTGAAGAATTAAAAGCATTCCACCCAACAGATGTGTTGGTTACCGGTTTCGACATTATCTTCTTCTGGGTTGCACGTATGATCATGATGACCATGCATTTCATCAAAGATGAAAACGGCAAGCCACAAGTACCTTTTAAAACCGTTTATGTCACAGGTCTTATCCGTGATGAAGCCGGTAATAAGATGTCAAAATCTAAAGGTAACGTACTTGACCCATTAGATATGATTGACGGTATCGACCTTGAGTCACTCGTTGATAAGCGTACTGGCAATATGATGCAGCCTAAAATGGCCGCTAAAATTGAAAAGAGTACTCGTAAAGAGTTTAGCGATGGCATCGAGCCACATGGTACTGATGCATTGCGCTTTACTCTTGCGTCTATGGCTTCAACAGGTCGCGATATCAACTGGGACATGAAACGTCTTGATGGTTACCGTAGCTTCTGTAACAAGATTTGGAATGCCTCACGTTACGTACTAATGAACACTGAAGTACAAACTGAAGGTGCTGATGAAGACGCTATTGGCGAAGCATTAGATTGTGGTCAATTGCTTGTTGATGGCAAGCCTGGTGAAATGGAATTGTCACTAGCTGACCGTTGGATTATCGGTTTATTTAATCAAACCGTTAAAGCTTACGACGAGCATATGACTAACTACCGTTTCGATTTAGCAGCTAACACCATTTACGAGTTCACTTGGAACCAATTCTGTGACTGGTACTTAGAATTAACTAAACCTGTTATGCAAAATGGCAGCGAAGCGCAGCTTCGTGGTACTCGTCATACATTGGTCACTGTACTAGAACAAATGCAGCGTTTAATGCACCCAATGATGCCGTACTTAACTGAAACCATTTGGCAGCGCGTTAAACCGCTTGCTGGTGTTGAAGGTGATACATTAATGCTCGCTTCGTTCCCTGAGTTCGATGCAGCTAAAGTTGATGCCCAAGCGATGGAAGATCTTGAGTGGGTTAAGCAAGTCATTACTGCAGTGCGTAATATTCGCGCAGAGCTAAACATTGCCCCTTCTAAACCACTTAATGCATTATTACGTGGCGTAAGTGAGCAAGATAAAGCGCGTATTGAAGCAAACCAAACCTTCTTCAAAACCTTAGCAAAACTTGAGTCTATGACTATTCTAGCTGACGGTGAAGCAGCGCCAATGTCAACGACACAACTTGTAGGCGATATGGAGTTATTAATCCCTATGGCAGGGCTTATCGATGTAGCTAAAGAAGTTGCCCGTATCGACAAGCTACTTGAAAAAGCTGCAGGAGAGTTTAAACGCATTGAAGGTAAGCTATCTAACCAAGGTTTTGTTGCTAAAGCACCTGCTGCGGTTATTGAGAAAGAACGCGCAAAGCAAGCTGAATATCAACGCGATATTGAAAAGCTAACAGAACAAAAAACTGAGCTTGCTAAGCTAGAAGGATAGAATACACAGCTAATAACTGTACATTGATTCACTGAAACTGAATCTATCCAGACTAAAAAGGCCATCAACAACTGTTGATGGCCTTTTTAATAGATATTGATAACTAACTCTCGCTAATACTTATGTAAAGGCTAAAAGCGCCTATTGCTCATCAACACTCAGCATATATTGTGGATATTTTAAGCCTTGTCCTGACTTTTTATTCGCAACAACTTTAGCGCCGATATCAATATACTCTCCACCAGCACCGGGGTTTTCTAACCCCAAAATAGGGAATGTTTTATAGGTTTTATTTTTGTATCTCACTTTGAAATTCTTAAGTTGAATAAGAGGTTCATTATCCAAACTCAAAAAGTTGATATCAATGGGAGCTGTGCCATCAGAAGTAATAAAGTACCTTCCCTGATAGTAGTCATTATCAAGTAAAGTAGAATTAGTGGCATTACCAATCGCCCCTTTCCAGTTCACAACAACAGTGGTGCTTGAACCACTATTTTGTAGCACTGTAGGAAATTTGATTGGTTGAATTTCAGTGATGGCAATTTGAGCAGTGGCAGTCAAGCTTATTAAGCTCATACACAGAGCTAGTAAACCTAATTTCAATGCTTCAAATAAAAAAATAGCACAATTAACAAACCCCATAGATATAGCGCCTCATGTAAATTTATTTTATTTATTATCAATACATTAGAAATCAAAAAACCAAATAAAAATGGTTTCAGATAAAAATAGACTCTAATAGCACATTAATGCACACCTTTTATATGTATCATTTTGTACAAACTTCAACATCTTCTCAATCAAATCATAAAAAATCAACAATGAAGCTATTTTGATATGCCTCTTTTCTCAATTCAGTGGAATCAAATAAATCCACTAAACTATACCAAAGCAATTCAAAATCAATTCAAAAATAGTTCAAAAACGATCTAAATAGATTAAAAAACAATCACACGATTGCTGTCATAAAACTTTAACAATGAACATAAAACGTACACAAATAATGTATTTATAAAGCTAACTGCAGTTAAACCTATATTAAAAAGTCTCAAAATCTCTAGTTTATCGTTTTGATTTTCAGCAAGTTAAACACCAGTTTGAATCCTAATACTTTTTAACTACCTATTCCATATTCACCTAGGTTATAAATTAGAACTTTTAGTTACACCAAAAGTACAAGTTTGAATTGTAATCAAAGTGTTGCAAAATATTTCAACAATGTTATTTTGATTCTGCCCTGCAAATAAGTCGTTGTTTAAATACGATAATTATCCGCACAAAAAGTATGGGCTATTAAAACTATAATATTTTACCTGGGAACATAGAAATGACTAAAAAAATACTATTATCTACAGTTATAGCTTCAACATTACTTCTTTCTACTCAAGCCGGTGCAGAAGATGCAACAGGCACAGCAAACTTCAACTTGGTTTACCCGATCACTGTTAGTGAAACTGAGCAAATGGAATTCGGCGACGTATCTATTGCAGCAGATGGACAATGTGCTTTAGATTATTCAGATGCCACTTCTGGTGCTGCATGTGTTGCTGGCGGTAATACTGCTAATACCGGTTTATTCACAGTAACTGCTGCAGATGGCACGGTTAACTTATCACTTTCTGCTGCAGATACTTCAGTATCTGGTGTCACTTTTACACCAACACTTGCTAGTGCAACTGGTACTGTGGCAAGTAACACCCTTGCTGTTGACGTTGGCGGTACATTGGATATTGTTGCAGCAAGTGCAGCTCCAGGTACTCACGCACTAAGTTATACGCTTTCAGTAACTTACTAATATTTATTAGGTGCAAATATTTTTAACTTACAAGTAGATAATTAATCTATTTGAGAAAACGTAAGCTAAATCCCGTAGTCGTTTTACGGGATTTAATTCCTATACCTCAACTCATTTACAACACAAGCTCGAAGTAAGCTAACAATAAAAAATTATAATAATTGCAACACGTTGCATATAAATTTAGCTGGGCATTGCCATGAAAAAATTATTTCTTTTTACCACTTTGGCTCTCACTTTAGTTCCAAGTGTGTATGCAAATCTATTAGTTACCCCAACACGCGTTGAGCTCGATAATAAACGCGACAAGAGTGCCGTGTTTTCATTGGTTAACAAAAGCAGTGAAACATCACGCTATGAGATCTACCTAGAAGATAAACGCTTATTGGATTCTGGTGAGTTTGAACTGCTTGAATCTGACGTTACCCCTACCTCCTTGACCCCTTTTACTCGCTACTCACCAAGAAGAGTCAGTTTGTCACCCGAGCAAGGTGCCCGAGTCCGTCTTGCTGTAAGACCACCAAAAGATATTCAAGCAGGGGAATATCGAAGCTACATTGTGTTCCATCAAATTCCACTTGCTCCTACCAGTGAAACAGATGCAAATACGCCATCTGACACTATGAAACTATCGGTTACTGCCTACTTACGTATAGCCATCCCTGTGATCATGCGTGTAGGACAGTTAACAGCTGAACTCACTATCGAATCTAACGGGCTCAATACTCAAGACGGTAAACAGCAGTTAATTGTCGAAATAGCGCGTGAAGGACAAAGAAGTAGTTATGGTGATGTAGAGGTGTTTGATGCTGATACTAACGAACTATTGGGTAGTTTGAAAAATGCGTCTATTTATACTGAAAATGAACGCCGCTCTTTTGCAATTACATTGAATGAACCGCTCAAACCCAATACTAAACTATTGGTAAAATACATCGAAAATGATGGTTTATTTGAAGCAAAAACGGTTGAGCAAACCGTTAATTTTTAGGGTTTAAAAGGACATTCACTGATAATAACTCTTAACTGATTATTCCTACCGTGATCAAACGGAAGATAAATCGATTAGCAAAATATGCTTTAGCCATTAGCTTACTTTTGCTTTATATCGAATTAGTCAATCCAGGGCTTGAATCATCAAAGCCCTGGAAGTCAGATCAACCCACTTTTTTATCATCACTTGAGCTACCTCCTCCAACGCAACAAATAAAAAAGTCCAAAACACTTCATGAGCATGAAACGATAGATGAAGTCACTCCAAACCCACCTATAGTGGCAAGTGAACATGGGAAAATCGATACTTCAATCAGTGATAATGTATTTAGTGAAAGTGAATTTAGTAATAATGCATTTACTCACAGCGAATTTAGTAATAGTGCAATTAGGGAAAGCACTGAAAATACAGATAGTGTAGATCAAATAGCCTCTGAACAAGTGGCCACTAAGTCTCTAATTAACAATGAAATACCGCGAGATACGATTAGCAATGGAATACCGCAAGATACGATTAGTAATATAAACAATAAAGATCTGATTTCAGCAGAAGTTCAAACACAAAACGCCAAGACGCCCCACACATCCAATTTTGCTCAAAAAAATACGGCCGTAGATACAGTAAGCGCCCCTATTTCCCTTCCGTCACAGCAATCTAGTTCAAATCAAGTTCTGCCAAAGCAGCCTATTTCTAAACTTTCCACTACCGATGTGGCCAGCCCTAAAGTAAGTGAATTAACTTGCTCAGGATTAATTAATCGAACCTATACTTCATCAGCTGCAAATGAAGAGCAATTTCTTGTCAGTCAATTTAACTATGGCACTGAGCGATTAAGTGATGAAATGTTCATTTATCAAAACGATGGAATTGTATATCTGCCCATGCAATTTTTAGCAGATATCTTAATGCTGCCATTGCAAACAGAAATGTATCCGCTCAGTTTAACTGGCTGGTATCTATCAACAGATAATCCAGTGGAGATTAACCAAGGCCTCATGCGCTTTACAGCACAAAATAGCGATTGCGAACACAGCGCAACGCAAGTTTACTTTGATGATTGGGATTTATATCTTGATATGTCAGTGGTCAAACAGATGACCGGATTAGATATTCAATTTGATCATGCAAGACAAATGCTCGAAATAATCGAAAATACGCATGTTCCTTTAAGCCAATTACTCGCTCGACAAAAACGCTATCAACAGTTCAACGATCAGAAAAAAGCCAACTCTCCTAAGAACCAACGTCACATTAAAACCCAATACGCCAACTTAGGTGATTTAGCGCTGCATGCCGATTTAGGTGTATCCCAACGTAAACAAACAGACACACAAGATCCCAGTTTTGATGGCTTTATCCAAGCTCGCACTCATCTCTTAGGTCATAGCGCCTACGCAGGATATTCATGGTCAGACTATGGAGAAAGCTTGAATGCTTATATTGAAAAACAAATGGCAGATACTTGGGTTAACTATTATCGGCTTGGCAGTATCGACTCTCATAACTTAGCACTTGTTTCTAGTTCAAGTACTGGTGAGGGCGTTGTTATTAATGCGGGCGATGCTTTTACTGATGATATTCGATACCTCGTCGTTGATGGCGAGTTAGAACCAGGTTGGGATGTAGAACTTTATCGAAATGGTGGTTTAATTGGTGTTCAACGAGTATCGGACAACGGCCAATACCGATTTGAGCAAGTCCCCTACTATATTGGCTTAAACCAATATCAACTTCGTTTTTTCGGTCCCAATGGCGAAACCCGCACAGAGTCTTTCAGTAAGTTACTTGACCCTTCGCAAATGAAAGCCAATAGCTTTGGCATGAATTTCGGGGCAATGCAGCGAGAACAAGATGATTTAAAGCAAGTTTATGCGAGTGCAAATTGGGCGGTGACAGATAATTTTTCAGCTGGAGTGGCCATCATTGAGCAACAAATATCAAAAGATAAATGGCTTTTTAATCCGACTGTCACCCTAAATCTTTTGACGGATAATAGTGTATGGCAACTTAACCTCACGGGTAATGAAACGGGTACAGCCGCCAACCTGATAGCCCAAGGCAGTAACGAGTTAATTGATTGGCAAACAGAGTGGGCAAAATACAATGATTTTGAATCTTGGGATAATCAAGACAATCAATTAAAACAACTCGCCAGCGTTAATTTAAGTGGTAACTTGGAGCACACCAACATGAGCTGGGCGCTCAGTGGTCGCTGGCAAGACCAAAATCTAGGTAGCGATAGTCTGTTTATTGCAGCTACCGTAGCTGGGCAATTTCAGCACTTATCATTAAGTAATGAATTAAGTTGGCAAAATATCGCCAACAACGAAGTGTGGGCAAATAGGCTAGCGCTTTCAGGTCGAATTGACGATTGGTATTTACGAACTTACGCTGATCTTGCGCTTTTACCTGATACAGAATTAACCCAGTTAGTATCCAATGTCAGGACTTCATTTACCGACAATAGTAACTATCAATTTGAAGTGCGCTATCAACCTATGGCTAGTGCAGAAGTCACAGTGAAGAACTCTTTGTCGTACTTTTTAGACACAAGTACCTTGAGGTTTTCTGTTGAAAATGACTCTGAAGGTGACTGGTTTGCTCAATTTAAGTGGAGTAGCTCGGCACTTTTAATCGCACCTGATAACACTTGGTTACTTGATCGCGTCAGCCATCTGAATACAGGAAGCGTTAAAATCATCGCCTTTCAGGATGATAATAATAACGGCTTATTTGATGAGAATGAATTGCCTATGGAAGGTTTACGTTTCTCTGGACATACACGTTCAGATGACGAAACAGATGAAAACGGCCAACTGCTCATTACCCACATTCAAACAACCAGGCCACATAAGTTAGTGCTTAATGAACGCTCTTTACCAGATCCCTTTTTATTACCGCTAAATAGCATCCTGCTTATCCAAGCCCACCCAGGCAACGTAGCTGAAATTCTTTTTCCTGTTCTATTTACTGCGGAATTAGATGGCGAAGTTTTCTATGACAATGGAGTAGCAGCGAAAGGCGTTCCAATCACACTGATTGATAAAAATGACGTCAAATACCATGCTCGAGTGGAATATGATGGCGTGTTTATCTTTGAGCAGTTAGTGCCTGGCGAGTATCAAATTGAAATCAACAAACAAATACAATCAGACCCGATAATACTTGCCCCTGGCGAATATGTGACCTTTCCCACACAAACACTCTCTCGTTAATCTTTAATGGCTAATTTAGCTGCACGTTAATCCATCAGCAACTACAATCTAGTCATTACTTTGTGACTAGTTTAATTAAGGATAGCGCGTGTCATTATTTATGTTAGCTAGCGCTATTGCTCAAGCACATTTCACTTTAGTATCACCTGTTGCCATTGAGCAAACTCAAACCCTCAATTTAGGCTTAATTTCCAATCAAGTCAGTGTCGAATGTCAACTTGATCAATTCCAACGACAAGGGACTGGCTGTATTAGTTCTGATAACCAATTGGGCCAATTTGCCATTAATGGAGATGGCCATTCAGTGATTAACGTTACTGTTTATCAAACCAATAATGCCAATATCAAATTTACGCCTATCTTGCCTAATGGCAGTCAGCAACAATCTTTTGCTTTAACGCAGCAAACAACCTTAATTAATGTGGGCGGAAAGGTCGATGTACTAAGTGACCAGTTGGCAGGAGAGCAGCAATTGAATTACACGATTGAAGTTAACTACCAATAACCTTTGTAATAGCTTACTCAGTATTCTTGATATTTCGGCCTTTATTTTCTAAAACGAGTTATTTGCTATTAATAACCCATTTATGGACGTTTTATTAGTCAACAGCAATGAATTCCTGTATAAGCATCGCCTCTATATTATTTTTCAATATACGCCTAAGTAGAATTACGAGTAAATCTACAATATACGTCGTCTATTGATATGCAACTATTCACTTTTTACACCGATGGGCAGATATCATTATGTCAGATAAATTTTTCTTCAAAGGCCGTCAAACGCCAAAACCTGCCTATGGCGAAAGTGGTTATAACACCAAGCGACAAGCTAAAATCGGTACCGCAACTAATCCGCTTGCGCTAACCGTTCAAACTGAAGAACGCCAGCAAGAAGTTCAGCTTATTGTTGAGCAACATAAGTTGGTGGCGAATATTACAATTAATGCTGAATTGGCTGAAGATATACTCCAACTTGAAGGGATCTTGAACAAACCTAAAGCGGTCACTGCAGAAGCTAAAATCAATCGTAATGATCCTTGTATTTGTGGCAGCGGCAAAAAATATAAAAAATGCTGTGGCTAATCGCCATCAGTCATTAAAGTCGCTCTTTCAGGCTGAGATACTAAGTAGTAATAAGGCACTAATAATTCGTGCAATAAAGATTAGGCCCAAATACTACCGCCAGTACTGATAATAAAGCCGTAATGGCTTAATACTTTGTGACTACTTAAACAGCAGTAAAAAAGCAAAACTTCGGTTTTGCTTTTTTTTATTCCATATCGTTAATAAAATATATTTATTTTGTGAAATATTATAAGCTTAACCTCGTTCTTATTTTCCTAAGGCCAGTTGCTTTCAACAAAAGAGCAAGCCTTTATCAGTAAATTAGGTATTCAACTAATGTGATAAACTAATGTGATAAAAGAGGTATGTGTGAACAGACATAAAGCGGTTAAAAGTTTCATTGTTACCGGGCTATTTTTAAGTGCAGGCTTTAGCTTGTCTGCGTTAAGTCATCAATTCACAATTGTAAATTCAAATTCTGAGCCTATGCCGAATATGGTTGTCTCCTTAACAGCCTTAGTCCCTTCACCAGAACAAAGTATCAACCAGCCAAAAGGTTCCACTCAGCCTCCCATTGAAGTCCACCAAGAAAATAAGCAATTTACTCCCTACATCACCGTTATCCAAAAAGGTTACCAACTAAAATTTATTAACGATGATGATATCACCCACCATATTTATTCTGCTTCAGGGCCAAAGCGATTCTCGTTTAAGTTACGTAAAGATAATGCCCAAAAAGATATGGTGTTCGATCAAGCAGGTCATATATCGATGGGTTGTAATATTCATGACTGGATGAGTGGTCATGTATTAGTGGTCGACACACCATTTTATGCTGTCACCAATAATCTAGGTCAAGTCGAGTTTGACTCTGTGCCTGATAATGAATATCAGCTCGACATCTGGCACCCTCAATTACAAATTGAAGATAACAAATATAGCCAAAAAGTTAGTACCCCATTATCTGACTCCCTAACAATACAAATAAATGCGTCTATGGATGATATTCCTAGTCAACAGAGTTTAGATGACTTTGACTTTCTGGAAGGCTACTAATGCTAAAAACGCTTAAATCGTTCAACAGTATTCAAACGCGCATTTTTGCTTTTTTTATGGTGCTTTTAATTGCAGTGCAAGCGATCTCGTTCGCCATTACTTATTACACTAATAAACGCTTAGAGCAGCATCAACTTGCCAACCAACTTTCTGTGGCTGAGCTCGTTTTTAAGTCTGAATACGATAATCGAAATTACTACTTATCTGCTTTTGCGGAAACTGCAGCAAAAGATTTTGGGCTCAAAGATGTCTTTATTGACGATGATAGCCGTAGTTTTCTTGTTGCATTGAATAATCATCGAAAACGCATCAATGCAGATCTTGCCATTGCCGTTGATATTGAAGGTAAAGTCATCGGTCAATTACTCACGACCCCAGATGGGCCAAATCAGGGCAAAGTAAAGGTTGGCCCTGAGCAAGGCGAAGCATTCCGTATGTCATTGGCTACTGAATTTGAAGCTATCAGCCCTTTATACCCTCTCGAAAACCATGTTTATCAGCTTCGCTTCTCACCATTAACGAGTGGAGCATCAAACATTATAGGTTGGGTGGGATTTGGTTATATCATCGGTGATGAGTTAACTCAGTCACTTTCACAACAAACCGGTCTAAACACCGGCTTCGTACTCACTGCTGAGCAGCAAACGAATCAGTTAATCAGCCTATCAAGTTCAAGCTTTTCTAAAGCAGACAACCAAGTCATATCCAGTTTTATTAAGCAAAATCGTCCCAATGATGATTACATTTTATGGCAATCTGATTTAGGCGAAGTCAGTCTAAAAGAAAACGATCACCGCCAGCTACATGCTTTCATGTTTTTAAGTCGCAGTGATGCATTAGAGTCAGCACAAAAACATTGGTTTCAGCAGGTATTGCTCATCCTGCTGATGTTACCGATTTCTTTATTCGTCGCATTTATTATCGCTAGAGGCGTGACTAAACCCCTGACACTATTAATTAAACAAGCAAGGTTCATTGCCAAGGGGAATTACAATTCTAAAGTCGAGGTGGGTAGCAGCGCAGAGATGCACGAGCTAGCAGAAGAAATTACCGCGATGCAACAGGCTATATTAAGCCGAGAAAACAAAATCACTTTTCAGGCCTATCATGACCCTCTTACCAGTCTTGGCAACAAAAACGAACTTATACGAGTCACATCAAATTGGTTTGAAGATAAGACGCCTATCGCTATCTGTTTAATCAACATTCGCAGAATGACAGAAATAAACGGTACTTTAGGTCATATCGTTGGTGATGTTGTCATTCAAGAAATTGGCCGACGTTTAGCAAGTTTTGATGAAATTGATTTAGTGTGCCGTTTAAGTGGTGATGAATTTGTATTGGCAATCAAACATACTGAACAAAAAAAACTGACAGCGTTAATTAAAAATATCCAGCGAAGCATTGAAACAGAGTTCTGCTACCAAGACATCTCTTTACACTTACAAACCACCATAGGTATCAGCTTTGTTCATTATCCTAACGATCTTGAAACCTTATTACGTCAAGCAGATACTGCGCTTCAACATGCCAAGAAAAATCGCTTACATTTACAAATTTACCACCAGCAAATAGATGTTAATACTTTAGATAGACTTCAATTAGTCAATGATTTAAAACCTGCTATCGAACAAGATGAACTCGTATTGTTTTATCAACCTAAACTCGACTTAACACTCAATAAAGTCACTCATGTTGAAGCATTAGTTCGCTGGCAACACCCAGTCAGAGGCATGATCCCCCCAGATAGCTTTATATCCATCGCAGAACAAATGGGTCAAATGAACGCCTTAACACAGTGGGTAATTAATGAAGCATTGGATCAATACCTCAGATGGCAACAGCAAGGTATTGAGCTTGCTATCGCAGTGAATATTTCACCTGAAAATTTAAAAGACAATCAGTTCTGTGATTACGTATTACAGACCATAAAAGATAAACGAGTACCGATTGAGGCACTCACACTGGAAATCACTGAAGATGCGGTTGTTGCCGATCCTGAACATGCCATTAAACAGTTAACAGAGCTTAAACAACACGGCCTAAAACTGTCTATTGATGATTATGGCACTGGCTATTCTTCATTAGCGCAGCTTAAACAGTTACCTGTTGATGAACTCAAAATTGATAAGTCTTTTGTGCAAAACCTGATGATCAACGAAGACGATCAAATCATTGTTAACTCAACGCTGCAGCTTGCCCATAATTTAGGGCTCAAAGTCGTTGCTGAAGGGATTGAAGACGAAGGTTCACTAAAATGGTTAACTGAACGTGGCTGCGAAATGGGACAGGGGTTTTATCTTTCAAAACCAGTTGATGCCACACGGTTGACTCAGTGGTTAATTCAGTCGAGTTACAGCTAGGCAAATCCGTAATAATTTAAATAATAAGGTTCACGGATGAAAAAATGGATTTTGATATTATGTTTAAGCAGCTATAGCGCTATAGCTGCAGATCACCATATATCAGGCATTATTGACTTAAGAGCAAGCCACACCCAAGGAACACATTCCTATGTCGACGGTGGTCTAGGAAAGTTTCGATTTGATGATGGTAGCCAAGTGTCACTATCTCAAATGGGAATGACATATAAAGTCGATTGGGAAAATGCTCTCTCAGCACATGTCACCGCTAATGGTTATGTCGATGGCATCCAAAATGGCGTTGGCATTACTGAAGCTTTTCTAAATTATCGAAGTTTACCTTGGGATAATGGTTTACGATTAAAAACCAGATTCGGTCTAATGTATCCTGACATTTCATTAGAAAATGTCGCCACAGCTTGGTCATCCCCCTACACTCTCACTAATTCTACTATAAACAGTTGGTTAGGTGAAGAGTTTCGCCACCTTGGCGCAGAAGTCACCTTAGAACGCCTTGGTAAATTTCACTCTTCAAAAAATGATTTCTCTGTTTCAGCAGCCCTGTTCCAGAGTAATGATACTGCTGGTGCAATGCTTTCTTGGCATGGCTGGACAATCAGCTCACGACAAACATTACTACAAGAGTCCCTGCCTTTAAGTAATATGCCAAGCCTGGATGGGGGCAGCCTTGATGAACAAGCGAAAGAATCCGATCCTTTTATTGAGTTAGACGATCGCTTTGGCTATCAGTTACACGGGAGCTGGCGCATAAAAGGCAGCGGAGAGATTTCTTTAGGGTATTACGATAATAATGCCAACACACGCATCGTCAAAAACGGCCAGTACGCTTGGCATACACGCTTTACTCATGCCGGCATTAAATGGCGCTTACCCTATAGCATCGATTTAATCAGCCAATATATTTATGGCAGTACATTAATGCAGTCACCAGATGCCGTTGATGTGGTCAACAACGACTATCAATCCGCTTTCATATTATTAAGCCGGCGCTGGGACAAACATCGCGTCAGTTTACGCCTTGAAGATTTCGATGTAACAGACAATGATCTCACCTTCGATGATGATAATAATGAGCAAGGAAATGCAATGACCTTGTCATATCAATACCGTTTAGCTCAAAAGTGGTTTATACAAGCAGAATATAATCGAATTGATTCCACTCGTAATGCTCGAGCAGAGCAAGATTTGCCCCGCGACTTAATCGAGCAGCAATGGCAACTCGCTAGCCGCTGGTACTTTTAATAAGCACAGTGTCTTTAAAAAGACAGTGTCTTCAATCAATAAAGTCACTCTGCAATAAAGACTTAAGTTTATATAACTCATTGGTTAAAAATTAATTTGAAGAACGGATATCCAAAATTAAAATTTAACCAATGTGACGCTTTAAAGCGCATTTTGAATACAAAACATCCCAGTACCAACATCTAGTCTAACTTTCTGTAACCGTACCTTTGGTAATTTCTTACAAATTAGGTAAAGTGTCTGCCTGTTAATATCACGATAACTAACAATAAAAGGGTGAACTATGGGTACGAACTCCCATTCAGGAAATGACTTAAGGGAAGTCAAACAATTGGGCATGTGGGCATCGATTGCCAGCTTGAGTTATATATTTTGGATCGTCGGCGGCATGGAGCTGGTTGAACGTATCGCATATTACGGTGTAAAAGCCAGTGCAGGTTTATACGCCAAAGCGCCAACTTCTGAAGGCGGTTTAGGGATCAGCCTTAGCGATTATGGTGTCATCATCGCAATATGGGCTTTTATGCAAACCTTCATTCCTGTATTCACAGGCGGTATTTCAGATCGCGTAGGCTATAAAGAAACCATCTTTGCTTCCACCATTATTAAAATAGCTGGCTACTTGGTGATGGCATTTTTCCCAAGCTTTTATGGCTTCCTCTTTGGAGCAATATTGCTTGCTGCGGGTACCGGCATATTTAAGCCAGGGATCCAAGGAACCTTAGTCCTATCCACCGGACGCCAAAACACTTCTATGGCTTGGGGAATATTCTACCAAGTAGTGAATATCGGTGGCTTTATGGGTCCGTTAGTCGCAGTGCATATGCGTCAACTTTCTTGGGATAATGTTTTCTACGCGTGTGCTGCAATTATCTCACTGAACTTCTTATTCTTACTGGCCTACAAAGAGCCAGGTAAAGAAGAGCGTTTAGAGCGAAACCGTAAAATCAAATCGGGTGAAATCCAACAAGAAGCTTTATGGCGTGATGCATTAAACGAGCTGAAAAAACCTGTGGTTATCTACTATATGCTGGTATTTGCAGGGTTCTGGTTCTTATTCAATGCATTATTTGACGTACTGCCGATTCACATTGCTGAATGGGTTGATACTAGCGTTATCGTCACTTCACTGTTTGGGCCTGAAGGTACATCTAATGGCTTTTTCCAGTTCTGGCTTGGCCTTGATAATACCGGTACTAAAGTGATGCCTGAAGGCATGCTTAACTTAAATGCTGGTATGATCATGACCACTTGTTTCTTGGTTGCGGCGCTCACAGCAAAATACCGGATTACTACAGCCATGCTGGGTGGTTGTTTGCTCAGTATTCTTGCCTTTGTCTTCATAGGTGCTACTAATGCAGCATGGATGATCGTACTGGCTATTGCTATGTTCTCGTTTGGCGAAATGATGATCAGCCCAAAGAAAAACGAGTTCATGGGCAACATTGCCCCAGAGGGGAAAAAAGCCATGTACTTAGGTTTTGTTATGTTACCTCAAGGGATAGGTTGGACACTTGAAGGTTACTTTGGACCTAAGCTATACGAGATGTATGCATCTAAAGAAGTATTCTCACTGCAACTGCTTGGCGAGCGAGGAATGGATGCGGCTAAAATTGACGCTATTCCGCAAGGGGAAGCATTTACGACGTTAGTGGCTTTCACCGGTGAGCCAGCACAAGAGCTGACCACATTAATGTATAACACCCATAATATCGGTATGGCGTGGTACATCATTGCCGCTATTGGCACCATCTCAGCCGTGGGTATTTTCTTGTACGGTAAGTGGTTATATCGTCTGCAGCAAAGTTAATAAAGTCCTAAATGTGTAATCACAAACTGGGCGAAACACTCAAAACAAAAAGCTGACCAATAGGTCAGCTTTTTTATTATAAACCGAGCAATTACAACGTCATTAAGCTGCTTCAAATGTCTCATTAGCATCTGCTACAGAGATAACTTCAGCTTGCTTTAACTCTCCAATAGGTAAAATCACCCGGCCATATTCAGCGTTTAATACTTGTGCCATGGCAAAATAAATCGCGCTCGCACCACAAAAAATACCTTCAAAACCAGCAATAGTGCCAATAAATGCTGAACCGGTAAAATCACGGGCTGCAAGTAGGAAAAATAATATTGTTAATGAACCAAATACCACCTGCTTAGCACGAGGGTAACGCAAAGAACCAACGAACATAAACGCAGTAAATACGCCCCATAAACCTAAATACCATCCCATAAAGCTTGCAGGACTCGCTTGAGAGATCCCCATTTCAGGCATCACTAATAAGCCAACTAATGTTAACCAAAATAAGCCATATGAAGTAAATGCAGTGGTACCGAAAGTATCACCACGTTTGAAGCACATCATACCCACTATGACTTGACCAATACCGCCATAAAAAATACCCATAGCTAAGATCATCGCATCGATAGGAAAGAACCCTGCATTATGGATATTAAGTAGAATAGTCGTCATACCAAATCCCATTAGACCTAAAGGCGCTGGGTTTGCAAATGATGAATTTGAAGTTGGTGATGAATTTGCTAATGCCGTTGACATAGCTTGCTCCTGAATGAAACCGCATTGAGTATGCTTAGATGTTTGCTTAGAGAATGGTTTGTAGCATTCAAATGGCTAAATATTAAGGTTAGTTAATGAAACTGCGGCGCATTTTAAGCAAGGATGAACTTACAGACAAATACACGAAAGCGGTGAAGGATTACCACAATAAATCGTACAATCTTTAGCTTTATTATCAAACACAATAGAAGCTACATAATCAAGTTGAATAAAGTTAGTAACTTAACTCAAACTAAGTGAGGTTTATTAACTAAAGAGTGAAAACACTGACAGTTAATATCTTCAATTGCCATTTAAAATTGATCAGCGAGAAACGGTTTTCCCAGCTACCGCGAAACATCTTACTTTTCAAATAATTTCGACCTCCATCACACTTAGTGCGGTTTTGGGCGATTAAAGGAATGTCCAAAATCGACCTTATATGATGAATAATTGCTCAAGTTCACAATCTCAAACATTAGTTAAGCAATCGCAAAATTAATTATTTTTCCTTTTTAAATCCCCATAAAAAAAGGAGCCCAGAGGGCTCCTTTAACATTTAACTGCAACTTGCAGGTTTTACAGAAAAATGTTTAATCTTAATTTAACGACTTAGTGACCTGTACCGCTATGCATTGTATCAACACCGTAAGTTTTACCTTCAGCGTGACAAGTAGAACAAGACTCTACAGGTACATCAGCGGCAGATTTAACGCCATCTTCATAAACTGTCGCGCCATTGCTCTTAAAGTGAGCTAATGCTGCTGCACCTGAGTGAGCATGACAAGTACGACAAGCTTCTGTTACAGGAGAAATGTAATTAACAGTAGCTCCGTAATCGTTACTTTCAGCGATTGCTGTGCGACCAGATGTTAATTCACCGTCACCAGCAAAGAAGGTCATGTCGTCACCGTTTGAATCGACATCTTTATGACAAGCCTGACAGTCAGTTTTAGATGCAGGGTAATTAACCCATGTTTCACCATCTTCACCTAAGTAGATACCGCCGCCAGTGCTACCTGCGAACATACCACTATGGAAACGGTGAGCAACGGTTGCTAAATCACGGTTGTAGTACTCTAAACCTTCAACTAGCTCAAATGTAGGTTCACCATCTTCGTCAGTACCAGCTTGTTTATAAACATCGGCATGGTATGAACCAGGGTAATTATTATTGTGACAATCTGCACACTGAGTAAAGTCAGTCACACCATGGCGAGGAGCTTTAATGTGCGATAAATTCTCATGACATGCATTACACTTAGCTTCATCAGCACTGGTGCGATCATTCATCGCTTGTGTTGGCATGGTGAAGTTTTCAAGTGAAGAAGGCACAAAACGTAAATTTTCTTCAGTTTCAACACCGACAGCTGCAACATCGTCAAACATGAAGAACTTAGTCACGATATTCGCTGGAATAGCGATTTCACACTCTTCATCTGTGCCTAAAGTCGTTCTATCAATGACCATACCTGATTCAATGTCACCACACATACTAAACTCTGAACTTACAGAAAGTGTTTTTCCGTCAAGAGAGTTGGCATCAATAGCTTGAGATAAAGTGAGTTTGCCGCCAGTAGTAACAAATAAACCTGAACTAGTATCAAGGCTTAAACCACGAACATAATCACCATTTTCATCTAAAGTACCCATCATAATTGCATGAGCATAACCTTCAGCAGCTAAATAATCGGCTAAAACGGTACCATCTGCAGGTGTTTCGCCATTGATCGTTACGTCGACAACAACAGTTAATTGATCAGCTGCAACTTCAGCAGACATAACATCAAATACGACACCGTCTTTTAACGTTCCACGAGCACCCACTGCGTGAGCTTCCATTGGGCTTAAACTACCAGCGCCATGACAACCCGAACACGATGCATCACTTTCTGGCACGATACCGCGGTGATTATCACCTGTTTCGAAATCAACATCGGTATGGCAAGACACGCAAGCTTCAGCGTAAATATTGTCATTCCACTGCGTGCCATTATCATGACAAACCGTACATTCATTCAACTCAGCAGGGAAACCCACCTCGCTAAACATTTCTTTTGCTTCACCAACTAAATCTAAGTGATGACCTGCATGAATGGTATGGATCATGGCATTCCAGTTAGGGTTATAACCTTTCTCTGGATCGTTTTGATCAGCTGCATAAGCTGGGTTATGACAAGCGACACAATTTTCTACTTTTTGGTAATTATGGTGAGCATCAATATTACCAATACGCATATCATCTTCAGCAAATCCATCTAGTGCGCTATGACATTGAATACACGCTGCGTTTGATACTGAATCTTTATTGGATACTGCAAGCTCGCCTGTTGCTGGAATATAATCTAATGGCTTAGTCAGCAGTTTATCTGATATAGCATTACCTTCATCGTCAGTAATATCGTAAGTTCTAACCATAACGCGATGTAAGCGATTAACATCACCCTCAGCCAGAACGATAGGAGCATTACCTTCATGCTCCCAAGTACCAGTATAAGTGCCAGGGTTTTCAGTATCTTCGACCAATGTACATGCGTCGACCTCACTACCCCAAGATGTTGTCGTTCCGGTTAAACTACAATACATGCTATAGCTAAAGTCATTTTCAAGTCCGTGACTTTGCCAAAAATATGGGCCACCAGTATCGGTAGTGTTTGGCGCTTCATTCATCACGTAAAGCGCAACTTTTTCTAGACCAGAAAATGGTAATTCTTTACCAGCACTGTTTTTTCCAGTGACAGTAAATTTAACCGAGAAATCTTCAGTACCAACAACAACGATATCTTCTGGTGTTAGGGTTAACGTAAAGTCTGCTGCTGAATTTACGGTTTCAACAACATTACCGACAGATGTACCCGGTTCACCAGGTGTTCCTGGCGCACCATCCTGACCATCTTTCCCATCGTCCCCATCACTACAACCCGTCAACCCGATCGCAGCCATCAACGCTGCAGCAAGTATCGACTTTTTATATGTTCTCATTATCGTATCCCTTTTTTAGGTATTTGATTCTGCATTAGCAGTTTTTCAAATATAAAAGATACCTCTTTAGATGTATTAATATTGTTCCGCAAATGTGACTGGAATTTAAAGATGCTTTAGTGGCAATTTCACAATTCGCCCTTGGTAATTTCGATATCTAAAATATCGATATCTTTCATAGTATTAGATAATTATAATACTTTGACTTAGATCATATTTAAGTGCGGTTAATCATGTTCAAGATTTAAAGAAAACCTGACTAAATTAATATTTTTTTACGACTTTTTAGAAGTGAAAATTGAATTTAAAATGGAATAAAGCTATAAAAAAAGAAGACTCATGGTCTTCTTTTTTTACTCGCTAAACTGATTAAATCTTGAGATTACTGCAGAACAATTCCAAGGACTGAATCCAGAATGATCTTACGGCTAGTTTCACAATATCGTCGATAAGGTGCGCTTTTTTCAATAAAATTATATTGAGGCGCGAGAGAAGTCCCTGTGAGTTTCTCCCTTTCAAAATCATCCATTTTTGCAACCTTAACATCATCGAAATTATTAAAAATTGCTGACTCAGCAGTACTCATAAAGCTCACGCTTCTCATGGTCAGTATGTGACAGAACCAATCTTCGATTGATGTAAAACGGTGAACACTCGCTGGTTCTATTCCTGTTTGACGACAGTATATTTGAAAGGGATCCAGCTTATCGTTAAACCCCATCCCTTCAAGGATTAAAAATGGATAATTGGCGACATCTTCTAAACAAATATATTCGTTATTCCAAATTGGATGATTGTGCCTTGCTACAATGGAAGTTGAAGGCGATGTACCAATGACTTCTGACTCAAGTTCTGAGGAAGTAGCAGAACCTAAATTAATCCCCAAATCAATATCACCTTGATGGATTTTCTCTTCTGAATCTTCGTTCCACATGTGAACTCTTATTTTGCCCAACTTTTCCATCACTTCTTCACGGCCTAACGCCGAAGATACAGACGTCATAATGATAGGCGTGACCGCAATATTGAGAATGTTTGATGCATTGGTGTTATTGCCCTCACAGGCAATTCTTTCAATATTAGAGGCTGACTCACAAAACTGGCAAATCGGTTGGTAGAGGTGTTCGGCTAAAGCTGTTGGTTTTAGACCTTGTTGGCGGCGATAAAATAATTCGTCATCAAAAGTTAACCTTAAGGAGGTTAAACAACGACTAATTTTAGGTGCTGAAACACTCAGTTGTCTTGCTGCAAGGTTAGCGAATCCTGTTTCATAAATTATTTTAAAGACAAGCAAACTGAAAATATCTAATTCACTGATCTTTTTTAAGGCTTTTATA
Source organism: Shewanella sp. TC10 (assembly GCF_009663145.1). Classification (GTDB taxonomy): domain Bacteria; phylum Pseudomonadota; class Gammaproteobacteria; order Enterobacterales; family Shewanellaceae; genus Shewanella. Next base: position 30,529 of record NZ_VKHR01000012.1, on the reverse strand, counting down.
TCCATTTCGCTACCTAGAATTGTTTATCTTACAAAAAGGTAGCATGAAAATTTACAGAGAATATTGATCCAACCCAGCCTTCTTAAGCTTCAATTAAGCTTTACCTTCCCCTTTTTATTTCATACATATCTCTTTGTTATCTAAATGACGATATTCACCTGGCTTAAGATGTTTATCTAATAAAATTGTGCCAATTGACTCTCTGTGCAATTCAACAACTGGGTTTCGAAACCGGCCAAACATTCGTTTAATTTGATGATACTTACCTTCTTGTAATGTCACTCTTGCTTGAAACTCTGTCACCAACTCAAACTTTGCCGGTTTTGTGGTGATATCTTCATAACCAAAATACATTCCGTCAGCAAAAGCCTTTTCATAACTCTCATCAATAGGGTTTGCCAACGTCACTAGGTATTGTTTATCGACTTTCGTTTCTGGCGCCATTAAGGCTTGTGACCATTGACTATCATTAGTGATTAACAAAAGCCCTGTTGAGTTCAAATCTAGTCGTCCTGCAATATGCATTAACTCAGAATTGACCCCTTTTAATAAAGACAAGGCTGTGGGATGAATATCATCTATAGTCGCACTCACCACGCCCACAGGTTTATTGAGCATGTAATACTCGCGGTTACGCTGTTGTAACCAAGTGTCATCAAATCGAATATGACTAAACTCATTTATTTGCTTATCCACTGCCTTACAAATTTCACCATCAAGCTCTACCCTGTTTTCAAGCAATAGTTGCCTCACTGCTTTTTTCGAAATCTGCAGTTTTTGAGCGACAAACTGGTCTAATCGACTTCTTTTACTACGCATTGATTATTTATTCTCATTTAACTAGTTAAAAGAATTAACTTATTCCAATTCATTTTAGCGGTTCGTTTGAGTTAACAAACCAAATCGAATACTCTGTTTGTGGGCAAAACAATAAGGAGTAACATGTCTTTGCAACCAGCTTATCCGATTTTACAGCCAGAAATGAGCATTGTAGAGCTTAAACAAGCCATTACTGAGTTTGATACCTGGTTAGAACAACAAATTAGCAGTTGTTCTATCGCAGAAATTCTGCAGCATCGCGCACAGTTTTTCGACATATTACTTAGCCATATATGGCATTCCTCTCAGTTTGAAACTCAGACAATCTCGCTTAATGCCGTCGGTGGCTATGGCCGCAAAACCCTGCACCCTTATTCAGATATTGATATCTGTATTATCCATGACGATGATTTATCAGCTAATGATGCCAGCACCCTTGGGGACTTTCTAACTCAACTTTGGGACTTAGGCCTAGATCTTGGTCATGCAGTAAGAAGATTAGATGATACCTTTATCGCCTGCGCTGAAGACGTCACCATCGCTACCACTTTACTAGAAATACGTCATATTTGTGGCCATGAGAACCATCAACATCAAGTACTGAGTAAGTTGTACGGTGAAACCGTTTGGTCTAGTGAAGCTTTTTTCGAAGCGAAATTAAATGAACAAAAAGGCCGCCATCATAAAGCCCAAGGCACTGCATTCAATATTGAACCTAATTTAAAAAATAGCCCTGGTGGAATGCGCGACATCCAAACTATCACTTGGATTGCTCGAAAACATTTTTCCATTGATGGCCTTAAAGATTTACGTCGTCTCAAATTTTTAACTGACGATGAATATGCTGAATTTATGGAGTGTCAAAACTTCATTTGGCGGGTGCGTTTTGCATTACATCAAGCATCTAACCGTCCTGAAAATCGGCTACTACTGCAACATCAAGCAGAAGTTGCTCGCCTTCAAGGTTTTGGTGACAGTGGCAATATTGCCATCGAAAAAATGATGCGCCAGTTATTTAGAGCTATGAAACGTATTCGTGAGCTCAACCTGATGCTGATGGCATATTTTGAACGTGAAATTGTGCCACAGAAAACCCCAGAAATAGTTAAAATCAACGAAGACTTTCAAATTTTCAACGGTCAAATTCACGCAGAGAACCAAGACGTATTTATCGACCGTTCACAAATTATGGCGATGTTTAACTACATTGCCGTTCATCATGAGCAAGTCACAGGGATCACCCCTGAAACACTGAGACTATTAAGACAGGTTCGTCGCCGATTAATGGGCGACTTGCAAGACTATCAAGTTTGTCGTGAATTATTTGTCAGGTTATTTAAAAACCCACATGGAATGGGCTTAGCAATAACCTTAATGCATCAGCATGGAATTTTAGCATCATATTTACCCCAATGGCGTGAAGTCGTAGGCCAGATGCAATTTGATTTATTTCATGCATATACGGTCGATGAGCACACTCATAAGCTATTAAAGAACTTATACAAGCTCACTCAGGACGCTGTGTCTCCAGATCAAAAGTTAGCCGCCGATATTTTTGAGCGTTTTCAAGCTAAAGAGTCGATACTATTTGCCGCATTATTTCACGATCTTGCCAAAGGCCGTGGTGGCGACCACAGTGAGCTTGGGGCTGTCGATGCTAAATTATTTGCCAAATTCCATGGGCTTAAAACTTCTCAGCAACAATTAATCAGTTGGTTGGTGGAGCAGCATTTATTAATGTCTATTACTTCCCAGCGCATGGATATATACGATCCAGAGGTGATTAAAACCTTTGCTAAATCGGTCGGTAGTATCACTAAATTAGATGCACTCTATTGCCTTACGGTTGCTGATATTCAAGCGACTAACGACGATTTATGGAACGATTGGAAAGCAAGCTTGCTAACAGACTTGTACTTTGCGACTCGTAAAGCCCTGCGTAATGGCCTCGAAAACGTATTACAGCTCAGAACCGTTGTCAGAGAACACAAACAGGAAGCGCTAGGATTAATTGATGCTGATGAAGCTCAACTTGTCGCAATAAATAAATTATGGAAACGCTTGCCGTTATCATTTTTCAGTAATGCTATCCCCACTGAAATAGCCAAATATACCCTTGGGATATTAGCCCATGAGTCAGAGCATGAACACGGCACAACTTTTTACAAAGAAAATGATACTGAAGAAAATGTAACTGAAGCTAATTTTGCTGAAAACAATATCACTGAACCGCCTTCGCTGATTATACTCGATGACAGTAGTGTTAAAGGCTGTAGTGATGTGTTCGTTTATACCAAAGACAGACCAGGGCTATTTATCTCACTGTTTAATACCTTGTCGACATTGAAAATATCAGTCAATCAAGCGCAAATATCTAAAACTAAAGATGGCTATGTTGTAGAAGCATTTAAAGTGCTCGACTTTGACGGCAAACCCATTTTTAGTTCTCAAAGACGTAAACAAGTCACTAAAAAATTACGACAAATTTTAGATGACAACATGTCTCCACCTAAAAATCGCCCTTCAAGGCACACCAAAAATTTTGATAATAAGCCGACTATTGAGTTTATTCATTCTAAAAAAGCAGATCGCACATTAGTGCATATTTTAGCGTTAGAAACCCATGAGTTTATGGGGCAAATTGCCAGTGCGTTTAGAACGCTAGATCTTAATATTCATTCAGCAGCCATTAGTACTGTAGGTGAAAGGGCTGATAATGTGTTTGCGCTATCAAATCAGCATGGGGCTCAATTAACTGAGTTAGAACAAGTTGAGTTACAGGAAAAATTAGTTAAATCGATTACCTCAAGCTAAGCATCAACCATAAAAAATCGAGCTGTTTGGCTCGAAAATGAAGGGTTATGAGCAATAAAGATGAATGAACTATCTATAGCTGACTTAGCTAACAGATTAGTTAACCGCCCTACTCAAGCTCAGTTGCAGGAAAAATTAGTCAAATCGTTCACTTCAACCTTATAATTAGCCCATTAAGATTGATTATGAGCACAATATGTCTGCTAGCAATACTCCAACAACCACTGAAGCCGATAACTTAACTGATATCGGTTTTAACTTTTCTAAAGAATATATCTTAGATAAATCACACTTCGCTGAAACCTTTGATGAGTCTGTGGTGATTAACCATAGCCCAAAACGATATTTAAAAGCAGTGGCTTTTATTGTGGCGGGTTTCTTAATGACTCAAACTGATGTCACACCTTATCTTGCATACTTTTTTATAGGCTTAGGAGCGGTTGAAGCACTTCAAGTACGCTTTAATCGAGCTTGGTGGTTGATGAGACAAATGATCAGTAAATCAGCTAATAACCCAGTGACATTAACTATCAATGACCAAGGCATTCATTCCAAATCTGCATATATTGACCATTTGCTCAAATGGACAGATATCTACCGTTCGCAGGAAACAGAACAAGGTTTTTTATTAACGACTGAAAAGCTTAAACATTACGTTTCTAAGCGTTGTTTAAACGATGCTGCGATTGAATTTATAAAACAAAAAATGAACTAATTTTGCATCTATTTGACTAATTAATTGTTCAATTTACAAACTGCTATTTACAAACATAGCGGCTATAACAAACAAGGTTGTTTGCGAACTTATTTGCGAAAATTGTTTGCAAATACAGCTCGTTAAATTCACAAGATATTAATAATAAGTTCTAACAAAGGACAACCCATGCAAAATTTTTCATTATCAGCCCTTCTAGCAACGACTGTTTTACTGAGTGCTTCAGTTTTTGCAAATAACATTAAAGCGCCTAAAGAAACGTTAATTTCTCTCACTGATATTTGTACTAAAGCCGCAGCACAAGAACAAATAGAATCAGTCGAAGAGCAACAGTTTGTATCAGATTGCGTCAACGCTCAGTTGATCGAAATGGGCTATCAACGCCAATCTTCTTTAGCTAAAACAGAATTAACAAAAGATAATTTATAACACATTAAAACAAAGGTTTAGCTAAAAACGATACAATGAGCAACACCATTAACACTTGCGAATCACAAGTATCAGTTTGTATCATTTTAATTAAAGCAATTTTTCCGACTTCATTTTAATGATAAAGTCGCATTTATTAGCTGTTTTATTTTGATATTACAAAGGTTGTTTGTTGTTGATGTATCGATTTCTTGTCATTTTCACCATTTTTTTTCTGTCCATTGCACCCGCTGTGGCAGATGAGCCTTGTCAAAAAGATGGTGACTGTATCGTTGTAGGTGAGTGGGATATTAGTGTTGCTATTGGTTATGGCAATAAAACTAACCCTCTAGCCAGCTATGATGACATACCTCTTTATGTAATACCTTCAATAGCTTACTATGGAGAACGTTGGTTTTTTGATAACTTCAACTTCGGCTATACGCTATCTGAGCAAGAAAATTTCACAATCAATCTCGCTACTAGCTACAGCGACGAGCGTGCATTTTTTTATCGTTGGGATCCTGCCAATATTTTCTTACCTCAATCAGCAAATATTGACAGTGCGACAGACATACCTGCAATTGGAGGATTTGGAACTCAAGCTGTAAGCCAAGCTCCTGTTTTAAATGAACTTGAAAGTAGAAACTTCACCGTATATGGTGGTGTAGAACTTTTCTGGTATGGCAAATTAGGCGTGTTTAAAATTGCCGCTACCCATGATTTATTAAACGTACATAATGGTCAAGAAGTTGATATCAGCTGGACATATTCTCTCGCCATCTCAGACTGGCGTTTTGACTTAGCATTGAAAACAGCATGGAAAAGTTCAGAAGTTATTGACTATTACTTCGGTGTTCGAGCCAGTGAGAATGCGTACTGGAGTGAAGAGTACCAACCCAATTCTGATTGGAGTAATGCAATAGAATTGACAACGCGCTACCGTATTTCACCCAGCTGGGATTTACTATTAGCAGCACGTTATACCCAATTAGCCGATGAAATTATCGACAGCCCAATTATTGATGAAGATTACTCAAGCTCCTATTTTGTTGGAGCTGCATACAGGTTTTAACCTTGTTCCTTAAAGAACATAAGGTCTATCACTTTTTCGGTATCTTAATACTGATTTTTAGTGCTTTCTATGCCAAAGCTGATACGCTTACCGGGCAAGCACAGTTTTCGGCTACCCCTCGTTTATGTCTTATTGATGCTGGAGACAGCATTTGTGAAATTGACATTAAGCTAAATTGGAGTGTCGACACTGAGCAACTGGTGTGTATTATCTCAAATTACCCATCCTTATCTCGGTGGTGTAGTGATTCAATTAATGAACACTCATTGCAAATTTCTGTAAAAACAAACAAAGATATTCATTTTGTCTTAATAAATAAGAATAATAATAATGAACTGGCGGACGTTTTACTAAAAGTCACAACTGCGTCAGAAACAAAAGTTCGCAGACGTTACCGTAACCCTTGGAGTTTATTTTAATGGCAACCCCCCCATCAACTCATAGAGTTTTGTTGGTCGAAGATGATATTCGTCTTGCCAACTTAATTGTGGATTACCTTAAGTCACATGATATGCACGTCGAAGTTGAACGACGTGGTGATACCGTATTAACACGATTAATTAGTTACAAGCCTGATATAATTTTATTGGATATCATGCTACCTGGACTTGATGGATTAAGCCTGTGTGAAAAACTACCTGATTACTTTGCAGGTCCGATTTTATTAATGAGTGCGTTAGGTTCACCTGAAGACCAAATCAAAGGCTTAGAGTTAGGCGCCGATGATTACGTGGTTAAACCAGTAGACCCTAGCTTGTTGGTAGCTCGTATCAATAACCTACTTCGCCGTCAGGCTCAGCCTTCAAAACCTGAGTCTCACTGTTTAAGCTTTGGTAAATTGAGCATAGATCCTCATACTCAAGCTATTCGCTTAGGTAATACTGAGGTTGATCTAACTAGCCATGAGTTTGAATTATTATGGCTACTAGCTTCACAAGCAGGCCAGGTACTGAGTCGTCAGTATATTTATCAATACCTTCTTAATATCGACTTTGACGGTAAAGATAGAAAAATTGATGTTCGTATCTCGCGCTTACGTAAGAAGTTAGGTGATAGCATCGAAACACCATTCAGAATTAAAACTGTTTGGGGACAAGGTTATTTATTCGCGCCGGAAGCGTGGAATAACTAATCAGGTTATAGAAGACTTTGAAAAGACTCTTCATCAGCCTATACCTATTATTAAGCTTAAGCTTTTTAGGTATAGGCTGGACATTAGATAGCTTATGGCAACAACAAGTCGAAGATAACGACAACCTCGACTCACCACTAATTGCCTTTGGTTTGCTTCTCGCTCAGCAACCTAAAGCCGATCGCCAAGCTCAGCTTGATAAGATCAATAAACAATTCCCCTACCCACTGCAATTATTCGAAAAAAATGAGATAGCTTTAAGCGGTGATGTTGTATTTTCTGAAACGCAGATTATCACGACTACAGCAGATAAAAGCCATGAATTACAGTTCATTGCCGTAGGCGACCAAGTTCTTATGGCAGGCCCTGTTGATGTCGATCCCCGAGGCCAGTTACGCAGTCTATTTACTATTTTTTTCTATTTATCTTTAGCTTTTGTGGCACTAATTTGGGTTTGGCCACTGTCTAAAGATTTAAAGACCTTAAAAAAAGCAACTCAAAACTTTGGTGAAGCCAAATGGAATACTCGAATTGAGCTTAATGCCAGTTCTCAAGTTGCCCCACTTGCTAATACCTTCAACGATATGGCGCAACATATTAGTGACCTAATCGAAAATCAAAAACATTTATCTAATGCAGTTTCCCATGAAATTAGAACCCCTTTAGCTAGGTTGAAGTTTGCTTTGGCTCTTTTACCACAATACTGCCTTCCGAAAAGTGACGAGCAGCGGAGGCAAGAGTTCCTTGACGAAATGCAACTTGATATCAAGGAAATGGAAACCTTATTACAAGAGTTGTTGACCTATGCAAGCTTAGAAGTACAGCAAGAACCAACACTTGAAAAGTGTGAACTAATTAGCATGACAGAAGAGCTAACTGCTCGATTATCACCATTGAGTGATAAGCCTATTAACTTCCATTACTCTATGGATAAAATGTTAATTATGGCTGAGCCGCCTTTGGTTGAACGTGCAATTCAAAACCTCATCACTAATGCCCAACGTTATACTCAAACCAGTATTGAGCTGTATTTGAGTTACGATGAAAGATTGGTTTTCTTGTCGGTCGTAAATGATGGTGAAGCAGTCCCAGAAGAGGACCAAGAGAAACTTTTTGAACCTTTCTATCGCAGTAAATCTCAACATAAAGGCAATAAAGGGCATGGTTTAGGCTTAGCAATTATCAAGCGGATCATGCATCGCCATAAAGGCCAAGTTAAGCTAGTAAGCGATGAAGATAATACTTCTTTCACTTTGATTTGGCCGAGAGAGCATTTATTTGTTAAGCCAAAGATGGATGATTAATTAACAATTTAATCTAGAGAGAAATCACCAAAATCTAAGTTATCTTTATTCTCTTGCGTATCTTCTTCAAAATCGAGCTGAGTATTAACTTCAGCTTGTTGTTCTTTAATCGCTATCTGCTGCGCTTTGTACTTTGCATATTGCCTACGACGTTTACGCTGTATACACAAACGAATGATGTTGTGTTTTTGCGCATCACTGAAATGCAGCCAATTAAAGCGCTCATCTCTATTACGTAAGCAACCCGCACAATAACCACGCGCATCAGTTTGACACACGCCTATACACGGACTGGGTACTTCCAGAAAACTAAGTTGTTCCATATCCTCACTAACATGTGGTTATTTATTACTCTAATCTAGCACTAAACTCACTAAAAGGCATATTCAATTTTGCTTATTTATCAAATAAATCAGCATGTAAGATCAACTAAGGTTGGTTTAAACCGCCAAATTACATTAAGCTAATTAAAAGACTTATTCGCTATACCACTAAATTTATGAATAAATTTGCGTGTATATTACCCTGCTGACAGCCATCAATTTTAAGCATATGTCATACTAAAACGAAGTATGCCGCTTTGGAGAGTGCTATGTTATTTCGAAACCTAATACTGCTTTCGGTGATACTGTGTTTCACCGCTTGTAAAAGTACCAACAGTAATTCTGACTACGATACCAAATACGATTTCAGCCAACTTCAAACTTTTTACTTTATTGATACACCAGATCAAGGCGACCAGCTCAGTGCCGAACGAATTCGGGCTAACATAAGAACCTCCTTGACCGAAAAAGGTTTTGTTGAAAAATCAGAGCAAAGTGATTTTGCAGTCAGCTATGCATTTTTAACTAAAGATAAGCCAAAAAGTTCAGGACTTTCGATTGGATTAGGTACAGGAACCAGCGGCAGTCACGGTGGAGTAGGTGTCGGTACCAGCATGGGGATCCCAATAGGTAGTGACAGCGCGAAAATTCAAGTGATCCAAGTTGATATTATTGATGCCAAAGAAAATCGCTTAATCTGGCGTGGCACTGACGAATTTGATTTTGAATCCGGTGGCGATGAAAAAGTAGCTGAAACCAGTAAGACAATTAGCAATATATTAGCTCAATTCCCTCCTTTGCCTCAGCCTGAGTAATAAACTTGTAGTTGAAGTTATTTCAATAAAAAAGTCCGCTATAAGCGGACTTTTTAATTAAATAAACAATAACTTTATCAATCGATAAGTAGCGGGCGATTAATTTAGTGCCCTTCTGCAAACAAGTAGTTTAGCCAACCTTGCATCCTCAGCAATACTTTTCGAATGATCGATACATGCGTGAAATGTTCAGTATAAATAGCTGACTGGCCAGCCACCCCCGCAGGTAAGTTAGCTAACAATTCATTTTCGTCATCAAGCTCAATAAGCACCAGTGCGCGGCCTCGCTTGAACAAATCATTTGAAGATCGTAATGATCCACCAAATTGCAGCTCACCTTCAGCCATTGCTGGTAAAACTTTAACAACTTTACCTTTATGAACCACGCCAGGCATAGCATCTAAGATTAACTCGGCTTCGTCACCTTCTTTTAAACGCAGCAATGAGTTTTGCCAAAACGCGCCAGCAAAATACCTATCTTCATCAGGTATAAATGTCATCGCAGGACGAAGTGGGATAGGTACTGCCATGACTCCTGGGCGGAGCGCCATCTGGGTAACAACACCATCTACAGGGGCTTTAACCTCTGTGCGCTCAAGGTTAAATTGTGCTTCGTCTAATTGAGCTTGAATAACTGCAACATCGGTATTTACGCCATCAATATTCGATTGAAAAGCCAAGCGGAAACGAATCTCATCAGCTTGAGCAGCTTTAAATTGAGCCTCAGAAGCTAAATAAGTTTGGCGTTTATTATCCAATTCAATTTCAGAAAATGGTGAGTTCTTGCCACCCTTTCGCTTACCTTCATCATAACGTTCATAAGCTTGCTTAGCCCTATCGCGGTTAGCTTCAGCTTGTGTCACTTTTGCAATCGCGCTATCCCACGATGCTTTCAGTTGCGGTACAGCTTGTTTAGCGTCTTCCAGCGCTGCCTGCTTTTCTTTTACTTCAGCGATAAAAGGAGTGGGGTCAATTTTAAATAATACATCACCCTTTTTAACCGGAACATTTGGCTTTACATTGACCTCAACCACTAAGCCACGAACTGCGGGGTTAATTGGAATAGAAACAAAGTACTCACGTGCAAACTTAGTGTAAGGATGGTTGTAGTTCATCAATACCAATAAGGTACCGATTAAAGCTATGCCACCTAAAACGGCTGTAGGCACTGTCCATTTAGTTAACGGTATTTTGAATATTTTAAATATCGCAACACACAAAGCGGTGTAGGTTAAAATCAGTAACAGATCCATAATTACACCCCTTGTTCTGGTTGTTGTGGTTTTTGGCTTGGTTCTGCCTTAGCCTGTGATTCAGGAGCAGCAGTTGAAGACTCAGGCGTTTCAATAGATGCAAGTCGTTGATTTAAATTCTCAACCTTCTCCATCAGTTCACGCACTTCTCCTTCAAGGATTAATTCACGCTTCTTGCCATTACTGAAACCCCATCCTCGGTCTTCGCGATACAAGGTCGCCCAAATCCATAGAAATGGCCATATGGCATGCATAGTAAATAAGCTCACCCAACCCGCAATATGCAACGCATCTTGTTGAGGGTGGTTTCGCTTCTTAGCAATTTCATAGGGAATATCATGAATTGCAATCACACCGTAAAAAATCACTAGAGCAACAAAAAAAAGTAGCCCTAACGCAAAATAATCCAAAAACATATAACTCTCCTATCAACTCACCAACAAGAAAAGTAACCAAGGTTAATAAACGCTAAACCTTAAACTGTTTAGCCCAAAATCAAAGTTTCATAAATCGGTAATTCACCAACTCGCACAACATAAAGCGCAACACAAACACAACCTAAACATAACACAAGAGTATCAATAAATATCTGTAAAACACTGTTTATTCGCTAAAAAAATAACTCTTTTCTCGTGATCTTTTACACATTTATAGGCTTTGCTAATCAATCAAGTTCGAATACAAGATAAAATCCTGATGCAATAACCCTACGAAGCTTCCTAGAAGGTAAAACAATGAACGCGAAGACCCCATTTGATTTTGGTACAGCAGGCACTGAAGGCTCAATTAAAGCAATGCTGTTAGGTTGTGGTGAACTTGGCAAAGAAGTTGCCATTGAACTGCAACGATTTGGAATCGAAGTCATTGGAGTAGACCGCTACCCTAATGCGCCAGCAATGCAAGTTGCTCATCGATTTCATGTGGTCAACATGCTTGATGAAGTCGCTTTAAAAAATGTTATCGAACTAGAGAAGCCACACTTAGTTATCCCAGAGATTGAAGCTATTGCCACTCAGACCTTAGTTGAAATGGAAGCCCGTGGGGTTAACATTATCCCAACGGCCAAAGCAACTCAGTTGACCATGGACAGAGAAGGCATTAGACGTCTTGCAGCTGAGACATTATCAATCCCCACTTCACCTTATTTCTTTTGCGATACTCTTGCTGAATTTAAAGCAGCAATCGTACAAATTGGTCTACCTTGCGTAGTTAAGCCTGTCATGAGTTCATCAGGCAAAGGCCAAAGTGTTATCAAGACGGAACAGCAAATAGAGCAAGCTTGGCAATATGCACAAGAAGGCGGAAGAGCTGGCGGTGGACGAGTGATTGTAGAGGGTTTTATTGATTTTGATTATGAAATCACCTTGCTAACAATTAGTGCGATTAATGGTATTCATTATTGTGCTCCTATCGGTCATAGACAAGAAGACGGGGACTATCGTGAATCTTGGCAACCACAAGCTATGTCAGCAATAGCACTGGCAAAATCTCAAGAGATTGGTCAATCGGTTGTTAAGGCCTTAGGCGGATTTGGATTATTTGGCGTCGAGCTATTCATTAAAGGCGATGAAGTCTACTTCTCAGAAGTTTCACCGCGTCCCCATGATACTGGATTAGTCACTTTAATTAGCCAAGATACCTCTGAATTTGCTTTGCACGTTCGAGCCATCTTGGGTCTACCAATTACTGATATTAAGCAGCATAGCGCAAGTGCATCTGCGGTTATTCTTGCTGAAGGTCAATCATCAAACATTCGCTACCAAGGCGTAGCTAATGCCTTGAAAGAGACCGACACTCAAGTTAAGTTGTTTGGTAAACCTGATATCGATGGCCGCAGAAGATTAGGTGTCGCACTAGCTAGAGATAAAGATATTGAATCTTCAATCGCTAAAGCCAAACGTTCTGCAGCTGAAGTAAAGGTCGTTTTTTAATTCGCAGTAAAATGCTGAGCACCTTACTCGTAAAACGAAAAAGCCTAACATGTGAGTGTTAGGCTTTTTACTTGAGCATTATTTGAGACATGCTAGTTCACTGTATTAATCGGTGAGCCATTCAAAAACTGCTTCACATTATTCACTGCAATGTTCAATAGGTTTTGTCTGGCTTCAATTGTTGCCCACGCTATATGTGGAGTAATAATAATATTATCGGCTGATAATAAAGGATTATCTTTTTCTGGTGGCTCGGTAGAAAGCACATCAACTGCGGCGAATAATTGTTGCTGAGATAATGCTTTAGCCAATGCCTCCTCATCAATTAATCCTCCCCGCGCAGTATTCACCAACAAAGCACCTTTTTTTAATAGCGATAAACTATCCGCATTAATCATCTTATCTGTCGCCTCATTAAGTGGGCAATGTAATGAGATAATATCTGCTTGAGCAAGTAAGCTATTCAAAGGTTGCCAACTGATATTATCAGCTAAGCCAGTCTTCTCACGACCACTAGTAATTATCACCTTCATATTAAATGCTAATGCTAAATTAGCCACTTGTTGGCCAATGTCACCAAAGCCGACAATCCCGATTGTTTTTCCTTTGAGCGACATTAACGGTGATAAAGTAAAACAAAAGTCCCGAGACTGTGTCCATTGACCTTGTTTAACGGCAGAGTCATGTAAAGTGACTTGCTGGCTGTGCTGCAAAATTAATGCAAAAACCATTTGAGCTACCGCATCAGGGCCGTATGCAGGAACATTGGTGACGACGATATTACGAGCACTCGCGGCCTTCATATCGACAACATTGGTGCCTGTTGCTGTCACACCAATGTATTTAAGCTTGCTACATTGTTGAAGAATGGCTTCAGTGATAACAGCTTTATTAGTCAATACAATATCGGCTTGATGGCAGCGAGGAATAATTTGATCGACTGTACTGTGCTCAAAAGCCTCTACATCACCTAATGCTGACAATTCTGACCAGCTAAGATCCCCAGGGTTTAATGTATAGCCATCAAGTATCACAATTTTCATTCGCAAAGACCTATTTAAAATTTAACCTCTAAACCGACATTGGCTTGTCCTTGCCACATAACATCTGCCGATATATGCCATAAACATTCATCGGGGCCGCAAAAGAATGTGTTATCTGAATTTACGAATGTCGCATAACCCCTTACATCAGCAAATAATGCAACCTGAGGGGTAATCTCGAATGCGGCGCCACCGCCAAACCCCATTGAAAAACGTGTTTCTGAAGAAAAGTTACCACTAGGACGCATATGCGTCGCGCCCGCGCTGACCGTTACATAAGGCTTAAACTTGCCATTAGGGAAATATAAACTGCCGCCTAAATGGAAATAATCAACATCTAGCTCATTAAAGACTTCATCTGTAAATGCGCCATTTCTGACATCTGTTGCCTGAGTGCTATATAAAAAGTAAATGTTGCCAGGATCTTTGGTGGTGGTACCAATCATAACCCCATAATGCTCAGATTCAGTAATCTTTAATTTGCCAGTGTCATTGGTATTAGGGTCAGAAATATCAAACTCACTACTACCAAAACTATAACCGCCGAAAGGCGATACATAAATTTCAGCTTTGGCAGGAAGCGTCATAGCGGCGGTACAAGCAATAGAAACAAAACTAGCAATAACGGTTATTCTCATGTGTAACTCCATATACAACAATCAAGCATCATTGAAATTGCTCGAATATGTCTACCCGAGCGATTCTTTTTAGTTATAAGCTCTTTTAGCGCATCCCTCTGGATGTTTTTACAGTTTCATAAGCAGATTGAATATCTTGAGCTTTTGCTTTGGCAAGCTCCATCATTTCTTCTGGCAGTCCTTTGGCAACTAATTTATCTGGATGATGTTCATTCATCAATTTACGGTAAGCCCGTTTAATCTCTTGATCGCTTGAAGACTCTTCCTTGCCTAACAAGGAGTAGGCGTCATCAAGTTGCATTGTATTGCCTTGTCCCGACTGATGATGGTGAAACTCAGCTTGCCAGCGGCTCAGTAACGCATCTAAATGAGCTTGCCCCAAGCCTAACTCTTTGGCAACAGTAGATAAAATTTGTTTTTCTTTACTGTGTAACTCACCGTCTGACAAGGCTGTTTGGATTTGAATCTCTAAAAACATCTGCAGAATTTCATTGCGGCCTTGAGTCATCGCCCGAAATTCACGAAGTGTCTGCACCAAGTCAAAATCAGCATCGCGACCTTTTCTGAATGCCGCTTGGGCATCTCGTCTAGCATCGCCAGTTAATTTCATTTGATCCATTAACATCGAAGCGATGCGAATATCCACATCAGTTACATGCCCAGATGCTTTTGCCACATGCCCCATTACTGTAAATGTGGTATTGAAAAACTGCGCTTGTCTTGCTTGACCTTTGCGCAGCATGTCAGCAAAGCCTGCACGCTTATCAAATAAATGACCTAGCCATAAACCAATAAGGGCACCAAAAAACCTGCCAAACATAAAGCCAATGATAGCTCCAAAAAACTTACCCCAAATACGCATCAAACTTCCCGCTAAATAACACCAGCACAAGTAAAGTGTACCGGTTAAATGAATTAATGATTTTCAATAACTTGCTAAAGGCTTTTAATCAGCCGCTAAAACTTTTTAGTAACCGAATTTAAATGACCAACTAAAAGCTCATTCATAAACCACTAAAGGCTTTCAATATAATGTGTCAATTGCTCTAATCGCTCGACAGTGCCGACGTCGCACCAATACGATGTGCTATGACTTCCCGCTATTTTATGTTGCGATATCTTCTGTCTTAATATCGGCCCTAGGGCACTTTTACCCGATGCTAAATCAGCAAACATTTTCGGATGATAAATTCCCATTCCTGAATAAGTCAGCTTATTTTCAGTAGATTCAGCTAATTGATTATCAATAATAGCAAAATCCCCGTGTGGGTTGTGCTGTGGATTATCAACTAACCATAAAAAAGCATCTAATTCTAAATTATTTTGCATAATCGTTTTAGCATGCTCTAAATCAGGTAATTCATCGATATAAATATCGCCATTAATAACCAGAAAAGGCTCAGTCCCGAGCAGAGGTAAAGCGTGTTTTATTCCGCCTGCAGTTTCTAATGCCGTATCTTCAGCACTATATTGAATGCTTAATCCCCATTCACTGCCATCGCCTAATAATTCAGCTAATTTATGACCTAACCAAGCATGGTTAATTACAACCTCTTTAAAGCCTGCAGCTGCCAGTTTTTCTAAGTGGTAGGCAATTAATGCTTTCCCAGCAGCTTTAACCAATGGTTTAGGTAACGAATCCGTTAGGGGTCTTAAGCGTTCACCGCGGCCAGCGGCCAAAATCATTGCTTTCATCGTTTACCCCTTATCACTGATTCTAGTCAAAACATGCTGTTCAACCCATTGACTAAATGGCGCTAACTTGGGGTACAAGGCTGCAATTTCAACGATATAAGACAATGTGAGTGGAATATCTTTAAGGTAACCTGATTTACCATCGCGATGATTTAGTCTGGCAAATATACCTGCCGCTTTTACATGTCGCTGTAACCCCATCAAGTCAAACCAAGTCTGATACTGCTCAAATGTGACACTTTCACTAATCAATTTTTTATTTTGGCATAAGCTAAAGTGTTCAAGCTTTAGCTTATCAATAATCTCTACAGGCCATTTTATATAACAGTCTCTCAGTAATGAAACAGCATCATAAGTCACAGGGCCGATGACAGCATCTTGAAAATCGATTAAAGCTAATGTGTTATCAACCACTAAAATATTTCGGCTATGGAAATCTCGATGCATGCCAACTTTAGGCTGTTCAAGCGCTGATAATGTCAATTCAGAAAATGCATTTTCAATTATCGATTTATCTTGCTCAGATAACACTAAACCTAAATGCTTAATCAGCAGCCATTCAACGAAAATATCAAGTTCTCGCTCCACAAATACTTTGTCATATGTAGGAAGCGGACCACTTTCAGTTTCAGTTACTGAGGCAACTTGAGGCAACAATGCCAACGCATTTTGATAAAGCCGAGTAACGGTTTGTTCATTTAATTGATTTATAAGCTGCTTATCACCTAAATCTGACTGTAAAACAAAACCATTTTTATCATCTTGAGCAATTATTTCAGGCACTATCAAGCCCGCTTTTTTATAGACATTGGCCATTTGAACGAACGGCAAAATAGGAACCAGCTCAATAGGTGAATCAGAGACTATATAAGAGTTTGCTAAATGTTGAACTCGAAAGTAACGACGAAAACTGGCATCACCGCATATCAGTTCTACAGACACCTCTGTCTTGAAATATTGACTTAACCAGTTCGTTAATAAAATAAATCTTGTATCAGATAAACTCATCTCAATGGCTCTTATTGGAAAATTGCTTTATTATAGCCACATAACACTTGGAAACAGCTAAAGATAAATTGTTAGCTGCGGCTTTTTTTCGTTTCATTTTGTCTAGACTAAGAATTCATAATCATTAATTAAAATGCAGATCCGCTACTTTCTGGCATTGAGCCTGTTACCTAACCTAGTCTCGGCACAAGAACCCTCTGACACAGAAGCGGTTGAGCTTCATTGTGTAATTAACCCTCCGGTTTCTAGTTCTATTGACGAACGTCAACAAGTCCCCAATTTGTCAGCAGAAGATATTGTGATCATTTCAGATCGTTCTGAAGCTGCTATGGGAGATAAAGCGCATTTCTCTGGTAACGTAAATTTTAGCCAAGGCACACGTCACATTAGTGCTGACGAAGCTATTTTGGACCAAAAAAATGAACAACTCGATGCTAATGGCAACCTAATTTTTTCCGATGAGCTATTTACCGTTACGGCAGATTCTCTCAATGCGCAGATGCTTTCTAACAGCGCAACCTTAAATGGTGCTCAGTATTGGTTACACGGCCAGCAAATCCATGGTGATGCCGAACAACTTAAAGTCACTGAACAAAATAACCTTGAATTAAAGAATACCAATTTTACCACTTGTCCTGTTGGTGATAATTCATGGCTGTTAGAAGCGAAAGAAATCAAGATTGATAGCACAGAAGAATGGGGAGAAATTTGGGAAGCTAAAATTCGAATTGCCGGCGTTCCAGTGATGTATGTGCCTTACATGACAATACCCGTATCTGATAAACGTAAATCAGGTTTCTTATTCCCTTCCTTTAGTACTAGTACCACCAATGGCGTTGAAGTCAGCACACCCTATTACTGGAATATTGCCCCAGAATACGATTTAACTTTTACGCCTACTTACATGTCAGCACGTGGTTTTTACTCTAAAACTGAATTTCGATATTTAGCAGGTGAAGATCAAGACGGTCAACTCAACTTAGAGTACTTAGCTGAGGACGACAAATTAGATAACAGCCCTGATCGTTATCTTTATCACTGGCGTCATCAGGGTTCGATAAATGAAAATTGGCGTGTGCTTGCTAACTTTACTGACGTTTCTGATAATAATTATTTCAATGATTTAAGTTCTGATGTCAATCGCTCAACAGACAACCAACTATCTAGAGTTGGTGAGCTTAATTACTTTGAAAAAGATTGGGACTTCGGTATGAAAATCCAAGACATTAAAGTACTTGGTGAAGATGAAGTACCTTATCAAGTGATGCCACAACTTAACTTCAACTACCAAACTAATGATTTTTGGGAAGGGCTAGATTTTAAATTTAATTCTGAACTCACTAACTTCCAACATAAAGAAAATGAATACTCGACAGCAACTCGATTGCACATGGAGCCGAGCATCACTCTGCCAATTCAGGGACCAGCAGGCTCGCTGACCAGTGAAGTAAAATTGCTGCAAACTCAGTACTGGCAGAGTAATATCGATGAGAGCAGTGAACTAGAAGACTCTGTAAATCGTACAATCCCTCAAGTTAGATTGCATGGTCAAGTAAACTTTGAACGTCAAACTCATTTATTTGTTGCTGATTTTAAGCAAACTCTAGAGCCTCAATTTCAATATTTATATGTAGGCTATGAAGATCAAGACGGCATTGGTATTTACGACTCAGCTCAATTACAAGAAGATTACTTTGGACTGTTTAGGGACAGACGTTACTCAGGATTAGATAGAATTGCTGATGCAAATCAAATGACCCTTGGTGTAACAACCCGATTGTTTGATGATGCTAACATCGAAAAACTTAAATTCAGTATTGGTCAAATCATCTTTTTCCAAGACAGCAAAATTAACTACACAGATGAAAATATAGAAGCTGCGCCATCGACTTCAGTATTAGCTGCAGAAATTGATGCGAATTTATATGAAGACTGGTTTATCAGTGGTGCGCTTCAATTTGATACTGAACACGGTGACACTAAAAAGAGTGAAGTGACTTTAGATTTTCGACCTAGTAACGAAAAATTACTTCAGTTCAGTTACCGATATGTACCAGATCTATTGAATACCAATACCAATGACCGCGTTGATATTTCTCAAGTCGGTATGCGTACATCTTGGCCAATCAGTGATGACTTGTATTTTGTTGGGAATTTTTATTACGATCTTAACGAATCTCGTAGCATTGAAACCTACACTGGTGTTCAATATGAATCTTGCTGCTGGGCAATGCGTTTAAGTTATCATTACCGTATTAAAACCAATTATGATGACGATTTAAATCCAAGCATTGATGCTAGAGAGCAATTTGAGAGTGGTATATACCTCAACTTTATTATTAAAGGTTTAGGTGGTTCAGGCCCTCTCGGTGTTGAAGATATGCTAAACGAAGGATTATTTAACTATCGTAAACCACTTTACTTAAGCAATTAGCCATCATTTGTGCATCATTTGTGATAGATTGCTGAACCTAGTGGAAAACAAATAGTCCTATTAAACGTTAACAACACTATTTTGGCGACAGTGCCAATAATAATTAGAAAATTTAAGTGCCAAGGATTCTGTGGATGAAACACTGTAAGAAAATGATTTTAGCTTTATTTACTATGGCTGTTAGCCAAGTATCGATAGCCGCTCCCGTACCATTAGATAGCGTTGCCGTACAAATAAATGAGGGCATCATACTAGAAAGCGAAATCAGCCATATGGTCACTTCAGTAAAAGCCAATGCTGAAAAAGCAGGCCAAGGCTTACCTTCTGATAATGCCCTTCGCACTCAGGTTATTGAACGTCTGATTCTAACTCATTTACAGTTGCAAATGGCAGAGCGAATTGGTTTATCTATTGGTGATTTACAACTCGATCAGACCATCGAAAATATTGCTAAAGAGCAAGGCCTCACCGTTAGCCAAATGCAGCAACAAATTGAAAGTGAAGGTATGAGTTTCGGTCAATACCGTGAACAGTTACGTGAAGAAATCACCATTGGTGAAATTCAACGAATTCAAGTTCAACGTCGTATTCAAGTTTCGCCTCAAGAGATCAATAACCTAGTTAAAATGATCCAAGAGCAAGGCTTAAAGGATGTTGAATTCCAAGTCGGTCATATTTTAATTGAAGTACCAAGCAACCCTACCAGTGAGCAACTAGAAGCTTCTAGCAAACGCGCTAACATCGTGCTTGAACGTTTAAATAGCGGTGAAGATTTCCGTCGTACTGCCATTGCTTCATCATCTGGTCCTAAAGCGCTAGAAGGTGGTATTTGGGATTATATGAGCATTAACGAAATGCCGACGTTATTTGCTGAAGTTGTCACAGATGCCAAAAATGGCGATGTGATTGGCCCTATTAAGAGTGGTTCAGGTTTTCATATCATTAAAATTATGGATGCTCGTGGTTTACAAACCCAAGAAATTAAAGAAGTACGCTCACGTCATATATTGTTAAAGCCATCTCCAATTCTTTCAGAAGATAGAGCAAAAGCAATGTTAGAAAGCTTCTTATCACAAATTCGTTCTGGTGAAGCTGACTTTGCAGACCTTGCCCGCCAATATTCTGAAGACCCAGGTTCTGGGGCAAAAGGTGGTGAATTAGGTTGGGCTGAACCTTCTGTTTATGTTCCTGAGTTTGCCCAAACATTGAACAGCCTAGAACTTTATGAAATCAGTGAACCATTCCGTACTACTCACGGATGGCACATTGCCCAGCTAGAAGAAAAACGTACCACTGACGCAACGGATCAGTTTAATAGTAACCGTGCTCACCAGTTAATCTATCGTCGTAAGTTCAACGAAGAACTGCAAAACTGGTTAGATGAAATGCGTACAGATGCTTACATTGAAGTTTTTGAGCCACAGAGTACGCGGGGTTAACCTAACTTAATGACACAAAGAATTGCGATTACGCCGGGTGAACCGGCGAGTATCGGCCCAGATATTGTTATTAAACTTGCTCAGCAGGCTTGGCCTGCTGAGTTAGTTGTTTGTGCAGATCCACAATTATTAACCAGCCGAGCTAAAATGCTTGGATTACCACTGACTCTTCGCCCTTACCAGCCGACCCTTGAAGCTAAACCTCAAGAGGCTGGTACATTGACGATAGCGCCGTTCACACTTGCAGCTGAAGTTGAATGTGGCAAGCTAAACGAAGCAAACAGTGCTTATGTTGTTGACACCTTACGTTACGCTGGTGAAAAAAATATGAGCAATGAATTTGCAGCAGTGGTGACAGGCCCGGTACACAAAGGAATTATTAACCAAGCAGGTATTCCTTTCAGTGGCCACACTGAGTTTTTTGCATTACAAGCTAATTGCCAAGATGTTGTCATGATGCTTGCAGCTCCTGGGTTACAAGTGGCATTAATGACCACACATATTCCATTGGCTTATGTCTCAAAAGCGATTACTCGTGAACGTTTACACCATATTATTCAAATTTTGCATAGTGAATTAGTGCAAAAATTTGGCATCACTTCACCAAAAATTTATGTATGTGGTTTGAACCCTCATGCGGGTGAAGATGGACACTTAGGACGGGAAGAAATTGATATCATGATCCCTGCTCTTAATGAGCTGCGTGAACAAGATATTGATATTGTTGGGCCATTGCCTGCTGATACGCTTTTCCAACCTAAATACTTACAAGAAGCAGATGTGGTTCTTGCTATGTATCACGACCAAGGACTCCCTGTACTTAAATCTTTAGGTTTTGGGAAATCGGTTAACATCACCTTAGGTCTTCCGTATATTAGAACCTCTGTCGATCACGGCACTGCATTAGAACTTGCAGGCACCGGTGAAGCAGATTGCGGTAGTTTTACCTGTGCATTAAATAAAGCCATTGAATTGGCCTCAAAAGTAAGTAAATAAATTTCCAATGAGCAATAAAGTACATTTAGGCCACACGGCCAGAAAACGTTTCGGACAAAACTTTTTAACTGATGAAAGTGTCATCAGTAGAATCGTGGGCGCTATTTCTCCTGATAATGACCATGTCATGGTTGAAATTGGTCCGGGTCTTGGTGCATTAACCGAGCCTGTAGCTGAAGCCGTTGATAACTTAACGGTTGTCGAGCTTGATAAAGACCTTGTTGAACGTCTGCAAGCTCATCCAGTACTGAAAGATAAATTAACCATCAATCAAGGTGATGCACTTAATTTTGACTTTAGTCAGCTGCAACAAGATGGTAAGAAGATGAAAGTGTTTGGTAACTTGCCATACAACATCTCTACCCCGCTTATGTTTCACCTTTTCGAATTTGCCGAAATAATCGAAACCATGCACTTTATGCTACAAAAAGAAGTGGTTTTACGTCTTTCTGCAAGCCCAGGGACAAAAGCTTACGGCCGTTTAACAGTCATGGCTCAGTATTTCTGTAAAGTTGTGCCAGTTCTTGAAGTGCCACCAGAAAGCTTCAAGCCTGCACCAAAGGTAGATTCTGCAGTCGTGCGCTTATTGCCTTATGATGTGAAACCTTATCCTTGTAAGGATGTAAATGTCCTTCGTCATTTGTGTACGACAGCATTCAACATGCGCCGTAAAACATTAAGAAATAACTTGAAGCAAATGATCACTGATGAAGAGTTTACTCAACTAAACATTGACTCAACTTTAAGACCAGAGCAAATAAGCGTTGAACAATATGTCGCGCTAGCCAATTTGGTTTGCGATAAAAGTTAGATTTTTAAAGGGCACTTTTCACAAGATGCCCTTTCTTTTTTAGGAAGTTTAATGACCTCTGTAGCTGCTAACGTAAAAATCAAAGTAGAAACTAAATACCTCGAAGAACAATCATCAACAGAAGATGAAAAGTATTTATTTAGTTATACCATCACCATTATTAATCTCAGTGAAATTCCTATCACACTTAAAGATCGCCATTGGATAATCACCAATGCAAATGGCGATACCAGTGAAGTGAAAGGCCCTGGGGTTGTAGGTGAAACCCCTACCATTGATCCTGATACCGCTTATCAATACTCAAGTGGCACTGTCATGGAAACGCCCGTTGGTTTTATGGAAGGAAGTTACGGAATGATCACTGAACAGGGTGATAGTTTCAAAGCAGACATTCCGACTTTTAGATTGGCCGTTCCAGGCATTTTGCAGTAACCCTATGGCGCATTATTTCGTTGGAGATATACAAGGCTGTTTTGACGAGCTGCAATTACTACTCGCTAAAGTGGATTTCAACCCAGCTAAAGATGAACTGTGGGCTGTAGGAGATCTGGTCGCACGCGGAAAAGGCTCCTTACAAACCTTACGTTATTTGAAATCTTTAGAAGGCAGCGCAAAGATTACTTTAGGTAATCATGACCTTCACTTACTCGCATTGCACGGTAAGCTCAAAAAAGCCAATCCTAAAGATAACCTAGCTGAGTTACTTGCGGCAGAAGATATCACCAAGCTTATTGATTGGCTAAGACAGCAACCTTTAGTGCAAACATTATCATCACATAATATCGTTATGACCCATGCAGGTGTCCCACCGCAATGGGATCTAAAAACACTGCAAACAGAAGCCCTTGCTGTCAGTGACGCGCTGAAAAAAGACGATTATTTATCTGAATTAATTGCAAAAATGTACACTGAAGCCCCTGATTTATGGGATAGTAAGTCAAAAGGTTTACCACGCTTACGATATTGTATTAATGCACTGACTCGTATGCGCTATTTACACCCAGATGGCAGTTTAGATTTTGCCTGTAAAAAACCACTAAAAGATAAGTCCAAAGGTCTTACGCCATGGTTTAATTTTGATTCAGATCTTAAGAAAACTCACACTTTAGTATTTGGTCATTGGGCCGCCCTTATGGGAGTAACTAACCAAGAGAAAGTATTAGCGTTAGATACGGGCTGTTGCTGGGGCGAATATATGACACTTTGGCATGCTGAAACCAATGAAAAAATAACGCAGCAAAAACTAAAATAATGAATAAATTGTTAAACTAATAAAAATCTTAGCCGATAAAGCTAATAGATCTCACATGATCACATTACCCTGAGCGATCAAGAGACAAATTCGGGATAAAATAATAACAGCCGGAGTATGCTATGAAAATTAATGTTGCCACCAGAGTTATTGGCGGTTTTACTGTTGTCACACTACTTTTAATTGTATTGGGAGGCGTATCACTGCTCACCAATAGTACAATTAAAGATAGTACTACAACATTGCAGAAGGTCAGCTTACCTGCGCTTACTGCAACAGGTGAATTAACACAAAATTTAAGTGCACAGCAAATTCAAATCCTATTTGGTTATTACACAGATCAATCAGCACAAATCCCAGCTGTTGAGAAACAAATCAAAGATGAGTCTGCTGAGTTCACAAAGACACTCAATAAGTTATCAAGCCTTATTTCTGACAGACAAGAATTCTCTTCAAATCTATCCCAGTTAAAATCCAGTTATGCAAGTTTTGAAAAAAACAGCAAGCTAATGCTAGAAGAGCATGAAAGTGCACTGATTAAACACGAAACGCTATTGTCATTGCGCAGTGATTTAGAAGACAGTGCCGATGAAGCATCTTCAATTTTGTTAGATCTTATTGATTTAGAAATGAGTGACGATACAACTGAGCAAAGTATTGCCGCAACAGCCGGCGTTGTAGACAGTACTTTTATCAACATTATCACTACGATTTATGACTTAGTAGCAGCTAAAGATAACAGCAAATACAACGTGATAGTTAATGAGCTTGACTATATGGTCAGTGACACACGCGTTAAGATTGAACACATCAATCGACAGGGGCGCGGTATTGTCAGTGACAACACACTAAATAACTTAAATAGCGAAAGTGAAGCTGTATTTAAATTAATTAATGACAGCAATGGTATTATTGCTATCAAGGGTCAGCAACTGAGCCATGATCAACAAGCAGAGAAAGAGTTGGCTGCAACTGATAAAGCACGTTTAGATGTCAATGCTAAGATGATAAACCTTGCCAACAACATTGAAGGGTTTACTGGCGAAATCAGTAATAACGCCATTGAAAATATCGATTCTGCAAGCTTGAAAACTATGTTTGTAGTCATTCTTGCGATTCTGGTTTCTATCATTGTAAGTATTGCAGTGGTTAAGCCGCTCACTCGCTCTTTAGCGAAAGTGAACCAAGCATTGAACATTTTAGCTTCTGGTGATTTAACTCATAAGCTTGATGACTCTGGCCATGATGAATTCGCTGAATTAGCTAAAAACTGTAATAGCTTAGTCGATAGCTTACGTAATCTGATTGTGGGTATTTTAGACCGCTCAAACCAGCTTGCCGCTGCGGCAGAAGAAACATCTGCGATCACCACCCAAACGACCAGTGGTATCCAAGAACAGAAGAGCCAAGTTGATCAAGTTGCTACTGCGACAACTCAGTTAAGCTCAAGTGCGCAACAGGTTTCAATGAGCGCCGACCAAGCACTAGAGCAAATTAAGCAAGCTGATGAAGAAACCCAGCACATGCGTTCACTAGCTGAAGAAAATAAAGTCACTATTCTCGCTTTAGCTGATGAAGTTGCCAAAGCGGGTCAAGTGATTAATAAGGTTCATTCAGACAGTGCATCTATTGGTTCAATTCTTGACGTTATTAGAGGAATTGCTGAACAAACCAATCTACTTGCACTTAATGCTGCAATTGAGGCTGCACGCGCCGGTGAGCAAGGTCGTGGCTTTGCGGTAGTTGCTGACGAAGTTCGAAGTCTTGCTTCTAGAACACAAGAATCAACCAGCGAAATTCAGCAAATGATTGAGATGCTGCAACAAGGTGCTCAGCAAGCTGTGTCAGTAATGGAGCTAGGACGTACCCAAGCTACAAGCTGTGTTGATAAAACTGAACAGGCTAACTTAGCACTTGAAACGATTAGTCAATCAGTTCATAAAGCTTACGACTCTGGTAACCACATTGCTCAAGCTGCTCAAGAGCAAAACTTAGTGAGCCAGCAAGTTTCTGAGATGCTAGAACATATTGCAGCAATATCAGAAGAAACGGCTACAGGGGCGGATCAAACAGCACAGTCAAGCCATCAAGTTGCAATGCTTTCAGAAGAGCTACAAGGCTCTGTAGGTGAATTTAAAGTCTAACCTTTAAGATGATTCATCTTTTACCCAAAAGGCTCTTAGGAGCCTTTTTTAATGCCTTAAATTATAAAGTGTTCACTCTTTCAGTTAAAGCATGCATAAAGTATCCAAACTTGTCGTTTGTAATTAGCCTTAATACACTAGCCACTTAATGTTCCCTGCTCGCCTTTTGATGTAAATATCAATTTATTATTCATAGTTGCTGATATTTAGCCCATAAAAAAACCGCCATAAAGGCGGTTTTTAGATTAATTGTTATTTGTACTAACGAAAGACGCAAACCAACAACCAATCTGGTTTGTCATGACGCATTAAACGTTCTAATGCACCATAGCGTAACAAATGACTCAATACGTTAATTAACGTTTATTCACCACCGCTGATACGACTTTGAACTGCTGCAGTAATAGCACTTCCACTATGACCATTTGCATTTGCCCAATCAAGAATGCTTTTGCCGTCAGCCTCAGGTGAATTTAAATCACCAGCTGGAAGACGTTTAGCAATATACTCACCCACTTCTAAAGAATTAGAGTTGTAAGCAGTTCTTAATAAGCTGTTACCGTCACAAGAAACACCATCGTAGATATTACGTAATTTAACTCGGCTTTCTTTCAACTTTTTGCGTAAACGATTTTTGTCATTAGATTTTACATAATCACAAATGTTAGCGACAAGTTGTTCAGTATTGGCTTCGGCAGGGGTTGACACAAAAGATGCTGCAATTAGGGCTGCTAAGGCCACTGGCAATAAACGCATCTGACACTCCTTTTTAGGTATTTTTATTTTGTACCTACCATCAAGGGTAAGTATCTATTCAGGGTAACACAGGACACAATTTAACATTATTTAACCAAAGTGTTAAAGCTATATTGCAATTGTGATTCATTTATCTCAACAACCTTCTCTGTCAACTTCCAGCTACCATCATCCCATTCAGGGAAAAAGGTATCACCATCAACAGTTAATTCTATGAAGGTTAGATAAAGGGTATCGGCCACTGGTAGAATTTCTTTATAGAGTTGACCACCACCAATCACAACTAATTCGTCACAATCTTTGACTAACTCTTTTGCTGCCTCAAAAGAATTAACACAACTCACACCATCTGGTTGATAGTCGGCTTGGCGAGTTATCACAATATTGTGACGTCCAGGGAGTGGTCTGCCTATTGATTCGAATGTCTTGCGCCCCATCACTACGGGTTTTCCTAACGTCATGGCTTTAAAGTGTTTTAGGTCTTCAGGTAAATGCCAAGGCATTTTGTTGTCTTTACCGATTACACGATTGTTTGCCATAGCGGCGATCATTGCGATGCGCATGTAAAAATCCTTATAGATGCTTAAGAAATTAAATAATGGGCCTAGTGCGGTAGTAGACGAGAGCTGGCATTGCTAACCCAACAGCTAATGCACCAAGAATAAATACCGTTTTTAAACCATTGAAGATAACCAGCGACGTCAGGTCACTGCTAATTTGATCTTGTACGCTAAGCTGGACTATTGAAATAAGGGTATTGTAAGCGTAGGTTCCAGGTACCATAGGAATAATTGCGGCAACTGAATACATCAAAGGTGGGGCTAAGTGCTTTTTAGCAAATCTAATCGTTATCACGCCGACAAGGGCTGCAGCGGTGAAGGTTGCCCATTCAATTGGCATATCAAAATGCATCAATAATGAGCGAAAACTGTGGCCAATCGCACCAGCTAGTCCGCAGTATGGTAAAAATCGCTTTGGGACATTAAACACCATAGCAAAACCAAGTGCTGGAATGGCTGAGAAAAACGCATCATGCAATAACTCTAAAATGAGGTTCATAGAAATAAACTACCGCCTAATGCCATAGCCAGGGTAATACCTATCACTGTTGCTAGCGTTAATAGCGTGGCGTGTCCCCAGCGAGAGATACCGACATTCATATGACCTTTAACCATATCTGAAATCGCATTAATTAAAGGAAAACCCGGCACCAGCATTAATACACTCGCCGCCATCGCGGTTTTAGGTGTACTCGTTATATCGACGATATAGCCCACTTGAGCAATGAGTGTGGTTATAAATGCAGTGATTGAAAAAATAATCAATAAGTTGAAGTGTTTTTTAACTAAGGACAATCGCACTGACATCCCAATTGCTGAAGCAATAAAAGTAATAACACATGATGCTAAATCGCCACCGAATAAGTGACAAAAGCTGGCACATGATAGACCAATCATCCCTATGACATACTTAGCAGGATAACTCTTTGGTTCAATTCTTTCTAATCGTCTTTTGACTTGCTTAGCATTATAAATGCCTTTCTCTGCCAACAAGCAAATCCGCTGTACTTCACACACAATCATCATATTGATGCCGTGCTCTCTAATACGTCTTGTTGTTGTAATACAGCGCCCATGAACTAGGCTGGTTAACACGAGGGAGTTTGAAGAAATGGAAAGCTCAACACTGGCTAAACCTAGTGCTTTGCCTAAGCGCTGACTAATCTCTTCAACAAGATCAGATTCAGCGCCATAAGCTAAGAGTAATTGCGCACTGCGTACGACAAGACGAGTGATGTCATTTTGAGTTTCTGCGTACACTGGTCTCTCTTATTACCCTTTTAGTGACTCAATGATAATCGAGTAAAATTTATCTCACAATATTAGCGTTGATAAATAATTTCTACATCATAATCGTCTTCGTCAAAGTCATCATCAAAGTCATCGTCATAATCTTCGTTAACTGACTCAACGTTAGCTTGATGATAATTATCCCACTTGAATTCTACTTCATCTTCAGGATTTGCTAGTTCATCTTCAGCAGGAAGCGCTGAAATGAAGTCTAACAATTTCAAACTTAGATCTTCAGTGTTGGTACGGTTGAATGCTGACATCGTATAAATGTCACCTTTCCAATCCATTTCCTTCACGATGCGCTCCATTTTTTCAGCAAGCTCATCTTCTTGAAGTAAGTCGATTTTATTAAACACTAACCAGCGAGGCTTAGCTGCCAGTTTAGGAGAATATTTCTCTAATTCAGCGACAATTGAACGTGCAGACTCAACAGGATCGCTACCATCAATAGGATCAATATCAATGATATGAAGTAATACACGGCAACGCTCTAGATGTTTTAAGAAACGAATACCTAAACCTGCGCCATCTGAAGCCCCTTCAATCAAACCCGGGATATCCGCAATTACAAAACTTTGACCAGGACGTGGGCTGACCACACCTAAGTTTGGCACTAATGTGGTGAATGGATAATCTGCCACTTTCGGTGTTGCACGAGATACAGAGCGAATAAATGTTGATTTACCCGCATTTGGTAAACCTAATAGGCCAACATCTGCAAGCAATAACAACTCAAGTTTCAGCATACGAACTTCGCCTGCTGTACCTAAGGTTTTTTGTCTTGGTGCACGGTTAGTACTACTCTTAAAACGTGTATTTCCAAGACCGTGGAAACCACCTTTAGCCACTAATAGTTTTTGGCCATGAGTGGTTAAATCACCCAATAATTCTTCAGTTTCAAAATCCATAGCACGCGTACCGACAGGTACTTTTAATAACGTGTCTTCGCCACCATGACCAGTACAGTCACGACCACGACCATTCTTACCGCGTTCAGCGATATAAGAACGTACAAATCGAAAATCAATAAGCGTGTTCATGTTTTCGTCTGCGACTAAAAATACGCTACCGCCATCACCGCCGTCACCACCATCTGGTCCGCCGTCTGGCACATATTTCTCACGTCTGAAGCTAACGCAGCCACTGCCACCGTTACCCGCTTCAACTTTGATTTTAGCCTCATCAATAAACTTCATACATACTCCTGACACCACTTAATGTGCCAATTATAACCTCAAAAGACTGAGATGTGCAGGGAAGCGTAGAAGATACAATCACCACAAGTCGCTTACTGCAAAATAAATAACTATCGATGTCATACATCGAAATACTTCGTTGAAGTTTAGTTAACTTAAATCAACAATGAAGTAAAAAACACAAAAGCCCCGCCAGAAGGCGGGGCTTTCAAAGACTGATTAGAGTCTAGAATTAAGCTTCGATGCTAATAAACTTACGGTTATTAGGACCTTTTACTTGAAACTTAACTTTACCGTCTGTTAATGCAAACAAAGTATGGTCACGACCAATACCTACGTTTACACCAGCGTGGAACTTAGTACCACGTTGACGTACGATGATGTTACCAGCAACAACTGATTCGCCACCGAAACGCTTAACACCAAGACGTTTACTTTCTGAATCGCGGCCGTTACGAGTAGAACCGCCAGCTTTTTTATGTGCCATGAGTTAGACTCCTAAATTATGCGCTGATCGCAGTGATTTTAACTTCAGTGAACCATTGACGATGGCCCATTTTCTTTTCGTGATGCTTACGACGATTGAACTTTTGAATAGTTACTTTCTCACCGCGACCGTGGCTAACCACTTCAGCAACAACTTTACCACCAGAAACTAGAGGAGCACCAACGGGG
>NZ_VKHR01000025.1 GCF_009663145.1 Shewanella sp. TC10 | reverse complement strand
ATTATTTGGCGTTGAAATCCTAAGCAAAGTCTCTGACGGTGGTTGGTACMACGCCAAATAATGAACCGTTACCAAATAGCTCACGGAAGAAGCCAACTGATAATAGGATTGCACCGTAGCCTAAGCCGTTACCGATACCGTCCATGAAGCTCATTAAAGGAGGTGTTTTCATCGCATAGGCTTCTGCACGACCCATTACAATACAGTTAGTAATAATCAAACCAACGAATACTGATAATTGCTTCGCAACGTCATAGGCGTAAGCTTGCAATACTTGGTCTACCACAATTACTAATGAAGCAATGATGGTCATTTGCACAATAATACGAACACTACTTGGAATGTGATTACGTAAAATCGAAATAAATAAGTTCGAAAATGCCGTAACCGCAGTCAATGCTAATGTCATTACGATGGCTGTTTCCATTTTAGCGGTAACAGCTAGCGCACTACATACACCCAAGATTTGCAACGCAATTGGGTTATTATTAATGATAGGTCCAGTTAGAACCTGTTTAAGTTCTTTAGCATCAGCCATTAGCTCAGTCCTCCATTGCGTGCTTTTTCGATAAAGCGTGCAAAACCTTCTTCACCTAACCAGAACGTCAGTGAATGCTGAACACCATTACTTGTTAGTGTTGCACCAGATAAAGCATCAACACCATGAACTGAAGAAGCAATAGTTGGGATCTTAGTGACTTGAATAGCTAACTCGCCATTGTTGTCATAAAGTTTCTTACCTTGCCACTTAGCAACCCATTGTGGGTTTTGAACTTCACCACCTAGACCTGGTGTTTCACCAGAACCTGTGAAGTCGTAATAAACTAAGCTACGAATAGTATTCATATCAGGTTCAACGGCTAAGAAAGCAAACATGGTTGACCATAAACCGTATCCTTTAACAGGAATAATCACAGTTTGTAGTTCACTGTTGTCGTCTTTAACAAGATAAACAACACCTTGGTTTGCTACACGCTTAACTGATGCAATATCATTTTCAGGCTTGAAAGATGTTGCTGGAGTACGCGCTGCTTTTTCAACATCAAAAGTATCAGCATCACCCTCTACAAAGTCACCAGTTTTTAAATCAACTAGGCGAGCTTCTACATATTTATTGTATGTGTCGATGATAACTTCTTTCTCTACTTTACCGGCTTTAGTATCTACTAAGCCTGCAGCTTCAAGAATGTACTTTTGCTTATCTAGCAATTTATTTTGCTGTTGAGTTGGCTTTAATAATACTGCTGCTGTCGAAACAAACATTGAGCAAACAAAGCACAGACCAACAACTACAAATAATGTTTTGCCGATTGATTCTTTATTACTGGCCACGAGAAATCCTCCGCTTAACATTTGCTTGAACCACAAAATGGTCAAATAAAGGTGCGAATAAGTTAGCGAATAGAATTGCTAACATCATGCCTTCTGGGAATGCTGGGTTAATAACACGAATAAACACAGCCATGGCACCAATCAGTAAACCGTAAGCCCATTTCGCATTATTAGTGAATGACGCAGAAACTGGGTCAGTCGCCATAAACATCATACCGAATGCAAAGCCACCTAAAACAAGGTGCCAATACCAAGGCGTTGCAAACATTGCATTTGTGTCGCTACCGATAATATTTAGCAGTGTAGAAACTGCAATCATACCGAGTAAAACACCAGCAATAATGCGCCAAGAAGCAATACGGGTATAAACGATAACCGCGCCGCCTAATAGAATTGCGAAAGTAGAGACTTCACCAACTGAACCTGGAATGAAACCGAAGAAAGCATCCCACCAATCTTGAGTGATACCGTATTCTAGCGTGCCCTGTGCAGCTTGGCTCAGTGCAGTTGCACCAGAGTAACCGTCAGCCACAACCCAAGACGTGTCACCAGACATGTTTAGAGGGTAAGCAAAGAATAGGAAAGCACGACCAGCTAATGCAGGGTTTAGGAAGTTACGACCTGTACCACCAAACACTTCTTTAGCAACAACAACACCGAAGGTAATACCTAGTGCAACCATCCATAATGGAATTGTTGCGGGTAGCGTTAATGCAAACAAGATAGAGGTAACGAAGAAACCTTCGTTAACTTCATGGCCACGTACAGAAGCAAACAATACTTCCCAGAAACCACCAACCGCAAAGGTCACAGCATAGATAGGTAGGAACCAACAAGCACCGTACCACATCAAGGCCGCTATGCCAGAGTCTGCTGTTAGCTCAGTACCGAATAAGCTAAATAGGCTGACTTGCCATACATCAGGAGTAGCAAAACCAGCAATAAGCGCATCTTGAGCTTGTAAGCCAACGTTGTACATACCAAAGAACATCGCAGGGAAAGTACATGCCCAAACCGTAATCATCATACGCTTAAGGTCAAGGTTATCACGTACGTGAGTGCTACCTTTGTTTACTTTACCTGGAGTGTAAAACACAGTCGCAGCCGCTTCATAAAGGGCATACCACTTTTCGTACTTACCGCCTTTTTCAAATTGCGGTTCAATACGCTCGATAAAATCTTTCAAGCTCATTAGCCTTCCCTCTCGATCGTATCTAAACAATCACGCAGGTATGTACCGTAGTCATACTTGCCTGGACATACGAAGGTACATAATGCCAAGTCTTCTTCGTCTAGCTCTAGTGCACCCAGTGTAGCTGCACCATCGTAATCACCAGAAACTAAATCACGAAGTAACATTGTCGGTAAGATGTCTAACGGAACAACACGTTCATAGTTACCAATCGGTACCATTGCACGGTCAGAACCACCAGTACTTGTGGTCATGTTGAACAGACCTGTACGGTTTAAGTGACCTAAGAAAGCACGAGTGATAGAGAACTTATCGCTGCCAGGCATTGCCCAACCGAATAATTCTTTTTCAGTCCCTTCAAGCAACAAACTAATTTGTTGATGATAACGACCAAGGTAAGCGTGAGGACCTGCTGCTTGACGACCACTTAATACTGAACCTGAGATAACACGAACCGTATTACCTTCAACTTCACCAGCAGTGATTTCAGTAGTGCTTGCACCTAGAACCGTACGAATTAAACGCGGGTTCTTAGCTTGAGGGCCACCAATAGCGATAACACGTTGAGTGTTAAGTTCGCCTTGAGTAAATAGCTGACCGATTGCAATCACATCTTGATAGCCAACATGCCACACTGTACGTGTTGCAGATGCAGGAAGTAAGTGATGAATATGAGTACCCACAAGGCCTGCCGGATGTTTACCAGCAAACTCTTCAACTTGAGCATTCCCAGAAGGAATGTCTGCACCAGGCGCTTTTGCAAGGAATACTTTGCCTTCAGTTAATTTGGCAAGCAGGGTTAAACCGTTTGCAAAATCTTCTTTATGCTCAGCAATCACAATTGCAGGATCTGCAGCTAGTGGTTGGGTATCTATAGCGGTGACGAAAATACCAGCGGCGACAGAGTCAACTGCAGGTACTTTACTGAAAGGGCGAGTACGCAAAGCTGTCCATAGACCTGATTCAATCAAGTTCTCTTTGACAACAGCTGCATCTAACGTGTTTAAAGCGTCTGCGTCGTATTGAGTAAAGCTGACTTTCTCGTCACCTTCCACTTCAATAACAACCGACTGAAGTACACGTTTCGCACCCCGGTTAATTTCTAATACAGTCCCACTAGCTAAAGCAGTATATTTTACGCCTAGGTTTTTTTTATCTTCAAAAATAACCTGGCCTTTCTTAACTTTATCGCCAACCTTGATTTTCATCGTTGGACGTAAGCCAATATACTCTTCACCCAAAGTGGCGACATTCTTAATGGCTGGGCCATTATGGATAACTTGCTCTGGGCCACCTGCTAGAGGTAGTTCCAATCCTTTCTTTATTGTAATCATATCCACAAGCACTACGTTTGAAGGAAAGACAATGCGCCGCGTTCCTACCCAAAAAAAACAAAGTGTTAACAAACACTTCAGTGTTGAGCTAGCGCAGATTTATCACGGAAATGCGATCGCAATCACGCTGGTCGCGCGCATTTTACCCCAAAATGTGCGCTATCGCCACGAAAATAATAGGTGATTGAAATTTATGATTGTTCATTTTTAAACAATTGCACCTATTTAGGGTGTGGAAAAGACTGATATTAAGCGAAACGATGCAATAACTCAGTAACATGAGCACTATAGCATTAATTTTAAAAGAATTAATACAAGAAGTGGTTTATCGTTTTATTAACAAATGTAGCAATTAGCATAGGCTAAAACAGCCTATGCTAAAGCACTTTTAAAACAGTAAGGTAGGCAAAAAAGACGAGATTGTATTTTTTTAGAAACGGCCTTGATAACCAATGTAGCTCAACATTTCACCTTGAGAACTGATCCCTAAAGTCGATTGTTGGCTCACTAAATCTTCATCTAAAACATTTTCGACGCGAACATAAATTTCATGAACCTCAGAAAGATGATAATTGGCGGCAATATCCACTTTCCACTGGCCATCAATTTGCTCACCACCATTAAATGCGGTCGCATAACCTAGTTCAGATTGATATAACCCTTGCGCCATAAAACTAAATGAACCAAAGATAACACCACTGCTTAAGGCGAGTTGTTGTTCAGGCACCCAAGGTAACTGTTCACCTTCCACATAAAGTCCAATTAAGTCATTAGTGCCTGATTCACCAAATTCTGCTTGGCTATATTGATATTGAACTGAAATCGGAATGGCAAAGCTGTCAAATGCAAACTGGTAGTCCGCTGAGAAATCTACGCCATTCACTGACACGTCTTCGATGTTCTCTTGAACATAACGCTGTGAATAGTCACACGCCATGTTCCACATACAGCTAATATGCTGATTATCAAAATCTTGCATATAAACGTTCATACCAAGGTTTAGCTTATCCGTTTGGTAAGTTAAGCCTAATTGATAGTGCATCGACTCTTGAGCTTGTCTTGTGGCATTACCCGCCGCTGCTGCGCTCCAAGCTTGTTTGGCAGCTAGTGCCGCTTTCCAAGAACCTGTGGTATAGGCAATTTCAAGTGATGGGATCCAGCCCTCATCGGAAAAATCAGCCTCTTCAATTCCGTAAGCTTCGGTACTCACTTCACGAGTGGTACTGACGTTTTCAAAGGCAAGGCCTAAATTAAATGACAAGGCGCCATAATTTAACTTTGCATCCGCAGTGGTAGTGAATACATTGACGTCATCAACGTACGCAAGCACTGCTTTATCAATATTAATGCTAGATAGACTTCTATCGTCACTCCATAACCAATCTTGTTGGCCAAACTTCATTTCAGCTTTATCCGAATGATAAAGTGCACCGTAAGTCACTTGATGCTCACCGTACTGGCTCGTACCTTCAGTTTGTAATCCATAACCAGCGTAATGATTATCTTCCAACATTGAAGAAAGGTTACTTGTGCCAACGGGGTTTGCGTCAAAGTCGGCAATGGCTTGTAACTCGCTAAGACCAATAAAGGTACCGTCTAAAGCATTAAGCTGGGCTTTTTTCTCATCGTAAGATTGATAATAAAAGTCAGACACCATTTGTGTGCCACCAGTTAAATCGACAATATGGCTCACTTGATACTTATGACGTTTACCTTCTTGCTTGTCATTTTGAGTCGCTGAGTATCGTGTTCCTGGGCTTGCAATCCAATCTTGTGCTGTTAACCCCAAATTTGAATAACCGCTATCAGAGTCTGTGTACTGGTACATAAATTCGGTTTGTTGCGGATTACGCGCGCCAACTAAGCTATCAGCATTAATCTTAAACATAATGTCTGTTTGCGTTTGCTCGTTATCAAAGCCGCTAACAAATCCTGCTTCTTCTGCGGTATTTTGATAATCCACCGCTAACATCATGCCGTACTCTTTATTCAAACCACTGGCAATAGCACCAACGTGGCCATCACCGTTCTCATTGATTTCAATATTGGCTCTTCCGCCAAGTTCTTCAGAAGTAATTTGCGCACTGGTGTAATTAACATGACCAAATGATCCCATGCCGCCTTTAGTCACATCCGTTAAGCTCAGTGTAGAGATTTTACTTTGCAGGGCTAAATTGGGTTGTAGCACCAGTTGAGGCGCAGCATAAGGAGAAGGAGAAAAGCTGACACGGTCTTGTGTGATAGCAACACCATTCATAGCGCCGCGATGCACAACTTCAGTGGCTTGACCATGACTACTCGGTAAAACAGTCATACCAGAAAACGCTAAAGGGATTGTGCTATCTCGGTAATGTAATGGAGCCGTCTGCGGCTGGGTTAGCACAACGGTATTGTTTGCTTCATCCATTGAGGCAGTAACTGAGGTTGCTGCAAAGCTTGGACCTGAATGACAAACAAAAAGCACAGCAGAAGCAATTACAGACAAGCTGAATTGACTTTTAGACATGATTAACTCCCAAAATACATCACCAGCATCGTTAAATTCGATACTTTATTGTTATGAATAACATCCTATTATCAACTGATAACAATAACGTTTTCACACAAATAAGAACAGTATTTTAATAAATAATTAACCACTTAAAAACAAAGCGGCCTAAGCCGCTTTTTATTGCACTATATCTAGCTCACTCACTGATGCCTTAGAGCGTACCTAATATGTCTTCGCTTAGCTTAAGGTCATCATTACGATTGACACTTACACCAGCACCGATAATAGCACGTGCAATATCTTGCGCTTGCTCAAGCGAGTGCATTTCAAAGGTGCCACATTGATATTCATTTAATTCAGGAATTTCTGTCTGCTCAACGACATTTAACACATCTTCCATAGCAGCTAACCAAGCATCTGCAACCGTGCGCTCAGACGGCACACCGATTAAGCTCATGTAAAAACCTGTACGACAACCCATTGGCGAGATATCAATAATCTCAACACTGTCACCATTTAAATGATCACGCATAAAGCCAGCAAATAAATGTTCTAGTGTATGAATACCACGTTCACTCAAGATGTCTTTATTAGGAGCACAAAAACGTAAGTCAAATACCGTAATGGTGTCGCCCTTAGGTGTGCTCATGTGTTTAGCTACACGAACTGCAGGAGCTTCCATACGTGTATGATCAACGGTAAAACTATCAAGTAAAGGCATTACACATTCCTTAAGGTTGGTAAAAATTCTGCTTGGCATCATAGCATCAAAATTAAAAGCGAACAGCTAAGCAAAAAGTCTGAGGTGATTCATGGTTACCAGTCAAAGATGTCAGGCACATGACAAGCAGGTTAAAAAGGCAAAATAATATGGCTAATTCAACTCTATATAAGAGCCAATTACTGGAGTATCTGCTGCGGCATCACAGATAAATACTAAGCAATAAAAAACCCCATACAAAGATGAGGTTTAAGGGACAAGATTAATTTTTTCGACGTTTGAATCGCTGATAAAATTAGCCTTTACAGTTAGGTGTTTTAGGCACTGCTTCAAGTGCTTGCCACTCTTCTTTGGTGTAAGCATTTATTGATAAAGCGTGAACACCATTAGCCAGTTCTTCGGCTAAAACACCATTGACAGCGCGATGGCGGGAGATGAGACGTTGCGACTCAAACTCATCACTCACAACAACCACTTTAAAGTGTGTTTCTGAGTTAGGTGGTACGTGATGACGATTACTTTCGTTCAACACATCTAGATGGATGGGGCTAAAAGACTGGTTCAGTTTTTGGGTTATCACTTGTTCAACTGACATAACAAACTCTTTTTATCTACATCTGAAAGGGTGAAGACTACTGTTTAACGTTTCAAAAATCAAACCCGCTTCAATTCAATAAGAGCTGTTTGGCAAAAAATTGTTACAACACAAACTTGCTCACTTTTCATTCCAATTATTCAACATGAAAGTTAATCATGAAAGCCTTTGATTAACTTTCGGAAAGTATAATTGAGTCTAGGTTGAGTCACTTTCATCCGCTTAGGTACACTGTGTTGCCAATTTTGTTGCATGTCGCCATGCATGATAAGCAAATCTCCCGAGGCTAATTCAAAGCTTTGCTTTTTTTTAGTGAGCTTATGCCTTAATACAAAGGTCCGTGTTGCACCTAAACTGATAGAAACTATGTCGCTGTTTGGTTCGATTTCGGCTTCATCATCACTATGCCAGCCCATGCTATCTAGGCCATTTTTATAGCGGTTCACCAACACGCCATTAGTATCGATACCAAATTGCCCCAATAATTGCTTTCTCAGAACTGTTAAACCTTCTGGCCAAGGCGTTGGTGTCACCAGTAAAGAGGAATAACGATACGCGCACCTTTTATCTGCAAACCACACCTGGCTTCGCGGTATTGGATGCTGTTTACCAAATACCGTTATTTCTGGCTGCTCAAACGGATAATTTAACGACTCCTTAAGTAAAGCTTGTTGCTGCTCTATATCTAAAAAGCCCCGAATAAAAGTAACTGGCGCAGTACTATTTTCAGACATGGAACTGAGGGTTTTATCATCTTCATCTGACAGGAAACCTAAGCCAAGTTGCCTCATATATTATTACCTGTTGATTTATAATGTATTTGAATTTTGACAATCTCACTTTTGTGACTAATTCTTTAGTATACAAATAAACATTTTTACATATTTTTAATGTTCAGCTTGATTATATTATGAGAATCTAAATTTCGGTAATGCAGTTACCGCCTCTAGCGCTAGTCACCTGCTCAGGCGTTTAAGAGTGCCTTTGGGCTATAAATGGAATTGCAGCGTGAACAACATAGATAATGGTATTTTATCGCACTTATGAAATGGATATGCATTCTAGCTGTTAGCTTATTATTTTGGTTGAACTTAAACCCAGCTCACGCTGAAGTCTTACACTTATCTGAAAACCACCCTGCTCCAATCGGCTATTCACTTTCAAAGTTTGTTGAGCAAGAAAGACTCAATGCTTCTCAAGCCTATGAAATTTACAAAAAAGGCCATTTTACTCCCGTTAGCCAAAGCATCAGTAACTACGGTATTAATGCTAAGCCCATATGGCTTAGTCTTACCATTGAAAGTGATGCACTAGAGCCAGTTAATAGAATACTTCATGTTGATAACTATTGGCTCGATGAAGTCAGTGTCTTTTGGTTTAATGAAGACAAAATTGCCCATTTTGAACACCAGGGTGACTTATCGCTTTTTTACCAGCAAACCACAATGCAACCGAGCTTCAATTTCAATTATCAATACCCTCCTGGTAAAACTAACGTGCTCATTAGAGTACAAACACCTGATCCCATGGTGATCCCCATTTACTTGTTCAACCAAGCAGAAATGGCACAAAAAAGTGCATTTAATAATTACAGTTATGGTTTCTTCTACGGCGCCATTACTGCCTTATTAATTTACAACTTCATCCTTTTTATTGGTCTGCGGCTCAAAAGTTATTTATTTTACAGCCTGTATCTAATTAATTTTTTACTGCTTCATTTTGCCTACAGCGGCCACGGCTCATTGTGGTTTTGGCCTAACTCCCCCTTTTGGCAACAATGGTCAATCCCATTGCTCATGGTCACCTTTAGCACCAGTGGGATATTATTTGCCTGCCATTTCTTACGGCTTAAATATCAACTGCCAACCCTTAATCGTATTTTAAAAAGCTTATGTATTATTTTCCCTGCGTTAATGCTGATGGCAGTGTTACTGCAAGATAGAATACTTGGACTTATTTTTGCCTTTGATCTTATGCTGTTATTTAGCGGCTTGATGATTGTCTTAGGCGTGTTATCGCTAAACTTTGGCAATATCTCTGCTAGGTTTTTCTTAATTGCCTCTATTTCATCAATGCTGGGTGTCGCGATTACTTGCTTGGCTGTTTGGGGTTATATCCCCTTTAATAATTTCACCTATCGTGCCGCAGAAGTTGGCGTTTTTATCGATGTATTACTACTGGCACTCGCATTAACTGAACGGTTTAGACGGGTTGAGAATGAAAAGACAATTGCTGAGAAAATGGCAAATATGGATCCTTTGACCCGTTTGAATAATCGCCGCGCGTTCTATCAATTAGTCGAGCCTTTATTTACTGAAGAAAAAATACAAAAATCGGCCTCAATATTAATGATAGATATTGATCGCTTTAAAGGTATTAATGACACTTATGGACATAATTTTGGTGACACAGTTTTAGTGAAGGTGGCAGCTCTTATTAGAGATACATTACGTAAAGATGATGTGTTGGCGCGTTGGGGTGGTGAAGAGTTCATTATTTTTTTACCGCACACACAAGATCAAGAAGCCAACACCCTCGCTGCTAGACTCTGCGAAAGTATCGCTAAGCTGCCTTTTAGCCAAATGCAGCATAAAGTAAATGTCACAGCCAGCATTGGGATAGTGACCAGTTGCAGCGCCATCAATCAACTGTCGATGTTAATTGATGTCGCCGATAAACATCTATACCAAGCTAAGCGTTCTGGTCGAAATCAAATTTGTGATGGTCGCGTATCTGAGCCCAGTATGACCGGCTAATGTGCTAGCGCTAGGGCCTGTTGAGACTAAGTCAACTCAATATCAAGACTATGCCAATTCAATATCAAGACTAAGACATATTTCTTCAAGATGCGTAACGATCCATTGTGGGTTAATCGGCCCCCAATCAACAAGTTGGTAGTAGCCAGCATTATGACGTTCACCATCTTGAACAAACTTTATCTGTACGCCAATATCTAACATGGCAGCTAATGTATCTTGGATGGTTCTTCGCGGCATTTTAGTTAATTGATGTAACGATAATAAATTGTGCTGCTGGTGATGAATTAAGTGGCACAAGAATATCTTTCGTAAAAAGGCTTTATGGGCCTTTGAAATCGATTGAGGAGCGCTCGCTTGAGAAACACTTGAAGAGTTAGAAGATTCCATAAATACTATTTCCATGTTTAGATATAAACAAAGTAATAGATTGCACTTTGATTAGAAAGCAGTTTTTAGATTTAATTGTTGAAATTAGCCTATTTATCAAACTGTATATTACTCTAAGTTCAGACTGTATATTACTCTAGGTTCAGACTGTATATTACTCTAGGTTCAGACTGTGTATTACCCTACATATTAGTGCAGTTTCTCTAATTATAAATAGCGATCTTGAAGTTAAAGATTTGCCAAGAATGCCTAAACGGAAACACGATAAGGACAATCAATGACGTCAAAGTCAGACTTACCTACTTCTCCAATCGCTGAGCAGCCCATGGTCAAAGACTCTCAAGCGCCAGATGTATCAGAGCTGGAGCTTCAACAAGCACAAGAAAACCTGCAAGAAGATCCTAAAGAAGAACAGTTACAGGAGCCGCAGCCAAACGATAAACAGTTATTAGACACTTCACAGTGGACGCCTTACACCGACTTAATACTTCAAGCGGTTAATAAAAATTACCCCAAACAAGTCGCACTTCAAACTGCAGCGTTAGTGTGCATTATAATTGCCGCGGTTATGTTTATCATGAACATAAAAGAGCAAGCGGGTTTAACTCTTTCTTTAAAAGTATCTTCAGTATTAGGATTGTTTGGTTTTATTGCGGTTTATCTAATATTTAAAGCCGCAAAGAATCTTTGTTACGGCGTGCTTGAGCATGAACTTGTGGTTCGAAAAGGGCTTTGGTGGATATCAACAACCACACTGCCGTTTACTCGACTGCAGCATGTCAGCCTGTCGCAAAACCCGCTACAAAGACGGTTTTCTCTGGCAACGTTAAAGTGCTTTAGTGCTGGTAGCGGCGCGGCAGAAATTTACTTACCCGGATTACTATTTAATACCGCAGAGCACCTCAGACAGCATTTATTGAATAAAGCCACAATTCATCAATCAACATCCCATCAATTAGCATCCCATCAATCAGCATCCCATCAATTAGCATCAGAGAAGGCTAGCCAAGTAGAACAAGATACCAGCATTCAAATACAGGCTACTAACACAAATAGCGACAAAACGAGCGCCTCTTCTGAATTGACTGAGAGTGACCTAAAAGATGACTGAGCCAAACGATCCACTATCGCCGTCCAAGCAAGTCGATGCTAAAAAGCGCTTTAGCCAGTGGCAATCCCTTTCTCCTTGGTCAATGCTCAGCTTTAGTTTTGGAACTGCAAAAGCGATTTTAACCAATGGTTACGCGCTCATTCCTATTTTTTTTGCAGGCTGGCAGAATGGGTTTAACCTGCAACTAGGTATTATTGCGGCCTTAATCATGATGACTCTACTGAGCATCTTTGCCTTCATTCAATGGCGCAAATATCGCTTTAAACTCAATACACAGCAACTCAATATAAAACGCGGATTGCTGTTTACTCGTAAAGATGAGATCCCTTTTAACAAAATTCAAAATATCCGTTTTGAACAACCTTTTTATTTTAAGCCGCTTAAGCTAGGCACTTTAGTCATTGAGACTGCAGGCTCTAAAGATGATGAAGCGCACTTAGCCGCACTTAATGCCGATGATGCCGCCTTAATCAAGCAGCAGTTATTACAATTATCGCCTGATGCTAATGAATCAGCTTTAAATCAAATACTCAGCACAAATCAATCAGCAGATGACAGTGAAGTTGAAGGTCAAGCAAAAAGCAAGACTAACTCGCCTAGCATCACCCTGATTTTTAAGCGTGACTTAAAACAGTTGGTACAATTCGGGTTTTATCAAAATAATTTAATCTGGTTAGCTGTTATCGCAGGGCCAATACTAGGCCAAGTAAACTGGGAGGACATAGCTGAAATACCCGTTATCCAGCAAATTTGGACAATGATAGTCAGTTTTAGTGGTGAAAGCATCGCCTTGCAAGTTGCCAGCGGCGCGCTGCTATTTATTTTTATTTACTGTCTATTCTCACTGATATCGATTCTCGCTGCAGTATTAAAATACTATCCCTACCGTTTAGAAAAAAGACAGCAAACCCTGCAGCGTAGTGGCGGAGTGATATCCCACCAACAGGATGCATTAGCGATTAAACGAGTGCAATTACTGCATTTTTGTCAGCCAGTACTTGCACGGCTTTTTGGCGTATGGACCCTTTACTTAAAACAAGTAAAAGGCCAAGAAATAGAACAAAAAACAGCGCAACATATGCTATTACCTACCGTTAAGACAGCAGAGATTGCTTCCATATTGAATAAGATCCCTGAGTTGTCTGTAGGAAGTTATGGCATACCTAAAAAGTACCAAAGTATTGCTTTAGCATGGTTTACAAGACGTGGTTTTATCGCCTTTTTACCTGCGATTTTACTCACTGTAATTGAAGGGGTGACGGTAATAACATCAGCCATTTGGTTCGCGGCTTTAATCATAATGGGATTAACGTTTTTACGTTATAAGCAGTGGGGTTATGTCATCGAAGCTGATGCAGTTTGGCAACACACAGGCCTGTTTAGTCGCAACTGGAAAAGAATTCCTTTTAGTAAGGTGCAGCATGTATCGATAACTCAAACAAAGGGGCAAAAGAGCAAAGGCTACGCCTACCTCACTTTAGGGCTTGCTAGCGGCAGCTTAACCTTGCCCTATATCAATCAACAAGATGCGCACCTCATCGCGGAAAAATCCATGTTACGCACCAAACTTGATTCGAGTAATTGGATTTAACTAACTTTTTAACACTAAGCCTCAGTCGCCAGTCACAAGTATCAGGCCCTAGCAATGAGCGACTATATCCAAGTTGCTCAAGTTTTCACTAACAGACAATATTGGTGTTTACGGCTGTAAAGAAGTGAATTGCTACTTAACCACTAACACTGGGCAAT
Organism: Shewanella sp. TC10; assembly: GCF_009663145.1. Taxonomy (GTDB): domain Bacteria; phylum Pseudomonadota; class Gammaproteobacteria; order Enterobacterales; family Shewanellaceae; genus Shewanella. Next base: position 48,344 of record NZ_VKHR01000025.1, on the reverse strand, counting down.
CAGCTTGATTAGCCACTTCTTCAGCCACATTGTCATGTAAGAAATGTGCAAGACCTGTTCTGCCATGGCTTGCAATAACAACCATGCCGACATCACCACTATTGGCTTCAGCTACAATCTCTTCAATCGCATCACCGCGTCTAATGAGTGTTTCAATTGAGAGGTCTGTTTGCAATTCAGATAATAGACTACGCATTTTTTCAGCTGCTGCTTCTTCCATGCTTTGAGCTAGCTCTTCTGGCGTTATTGCCAGAATCATATAGTTTTCATCACCTAAGGGCTGATCGACTACATGTAATATACGGATCCCAACTTGATATAAATTGGCCATTTCTATGGCATAACGTAAAGCATGCGATGCGGTTTCAGAAAAGTCTGTCGGCCATAAAATATTACGTGAACGCATAGTGATTCCCTCCTGCAGATTGAAAGTCAAAAAATGATTTACCTATATGGTTCAGATAACTCATCATTCTCGATACTGCTTAAACCTATAACAGGTTAACGATACTCTATTTGAATGTACCAAATATGAATATACCAAGGTTTTTTTAAATACGCTTAATAATTACACTTATAAAATCGATATGTGTCTATTTACCTTCTATTAAGTCTTTGTAAAATCGAAATATCACAACATATTGAGTTAGCTTTCTTGTCAATTTCTCCTGCTATTAAAAGTGTAGTGTATTTCTTAAATCAGCTCCTTGATGTAGCGCAAAATGTAGCTCTAATTTTAAACAACTTGCCATTTTCCTAATAGTAAGTCATAGTAAACTGACTAATCAGTCGGTTTATTTTAACCATTATAATTTAGCAGTCATCCACTTTAGGTTTAATGCTAGGAGATCTTATGAATATGGCAGTCACTGAAAATCAGCAAACGGCATTGCAGCAGCTACTTGAACAACAACGCTGTGCATACCAGTCAATGCCAGCTCCTAGTTACCATAGCCGAATCGATAAACTGAATAAGCTTAAAGCTGGGCTACTTAAATACAGTGATCAATTCGTCAGTGCATTAGCAACTGATTATGGCCACCGCTCAAGTAATGACACCATGATTTCAGACATCATGCCGTGTATTAACAATATTAATTACACCACAAAGAAACTTAAATCATGGATGAAGCCTGACAAGCGTCATGCGGGTTTACTACTTGCGCCTTCTTCTGTGACTGTTCACTACCAACCACTGGGCGTAGTAGGCATAATTGTGCCTTGGAATTTTCCAGTGATGTTGGCTGTAGGGCCTTTGATTACCGCTATTGCAGCCGGTAATCGTGCCATGCTTAAAATGTCAGAGTTCACCCCTGCAACTAACCAAGTGCTCACGACATTGCTAGCAGAAATATTTAATCAAGATGAAGTAGCTGTTGTTGAAGGTGAAGCAGATATTGCCGCTCAGTTTTCGGCGCTGCCTTTCGATCATATGTTGTTTACTGGCTCAACGACTGTTGGACGCCATGTTATGCGTGCGGCGGCTGATAATTTAACCCCCGTGACTCTAGAACTAGGCGGTAAATCACCTGTTGTTATTGCGCCAGATATCGACATTGCCACAGCCGTCGAGCGACTCATTTATGGTAAGTGTTTAAATGCAGGCCAAATCTGTGTCGCACCTGATTACATTTTATGCCCAGAAGATAAGGTTGATGAATTCATCAGTGAATATCAAAAGCGCTTCAATAAGATGTATCCTGACTTCGCCTCTAATCCTGATTACGGCAATGTCATTAATGAACGTCAATATTCACGCTTATTAGCTGTATTGGAAGACGCTAAACAAAAAGGTGCGACGATCCACTCTGCAACCGAATACAATATTGATGCTAATGTTCGTAAATTACCGACACAATTAATCACTGCGACCAGCGATGATATGACCGTGATGCAGGAAGAAATATTTGGCCCATTACTGCCGATCATCAGTTATCAAAATATTGATAAAGCCATTGGTCATATTAACCAAAATGAGCGTCCTCTGGCACTTTACATCATGAGTTTCGATAGTGCGACACAGCTGCACATTATTCAAAACACCCATTCAGGTGGGGTTTGTATTAATGAAACAGTATTCCATGTTGCAGCAGATGACGCGCCATTTGGTGGTATTGGCCCATCAGGCATGGGCCATTATCATGGCAAAGAAGGCTTCTTAACGTTTAGTCACGCCAAAACAGTATTAAAAAGTGGCAAATTTAACTCTGGTATCTTTGTGCACCCGCCTTACGGCACAAAAATCCAAGCATTATTAATGAAGATGTTTTTACGATAAGCAGTTTTCAATAGATTGCTTGTTGATTCAATAAGCTGTTGATTCAATCTATTCATCAATAGCTTATTGTCTCAATAAAATGGAGAATGCATTCTACATAATGCTGCTCCAAACTTTTGAGTACTTTTAGAACAAGAATTAAAACAAGATTTAGGTAACCTATGGCAAATACAGTGAAGCTGACTAAGACAGACAAAAAACAGGCGATACTCGATGCCGCATTGATACTTTTTGTTGAACAAGGTTTCCATGGTACTTCAACAGCCTCTATTGCTAAAAAATCAGGGGTTGCCACAGGTACCTTATTTCACCATTTCCCCACTAAAGAAGCGTTATTAAATCATTTATTCGTATCCGTTAAGCAAGAGTTTGCTGACTCAATTACTGCCTCAATGGCCAAAGCTTCAACTGATGAAGTGGCCATTCAATTAAGTGATGACACTATTATTGGCTCAGATGAATTAAATACCAGTCAGTCTGTTTCAGCAGACGTCAATTCTTTTCATGTAAAAAATGCCGCTACCCTAAAATATAGCGCTAACCGTTTGTGGCAACATGCCATCGACTGGGCGTTACTTTATCCTATCAAGCAGCGATTCTTCTTACAGTTTTCACTGTCATCAGAGATCGATGCAGAAATCCGCTCCCAAGCCATGAGCAGCATTTTGCATTTTATTGTTGAGCTTATTGCCAAAGGTCAGCAGCTAAATATCATTGCTAATTTTCCGTTAGCCCTGATGCTCGAAAATTGTCACGGTCAATACCTCGCTGCCATTCGTTACTTTACTGATAACCCGCAATGGGGCCATGATAAGAGTCATCGTGACGCGAGCTTTGAAATGTTTTGGCGTTCAATGAAAGCATAAACCCATTAGTCCCCTTCATGATTAGCAATAAGCTAACAATAGCTGCCAACTTCAATGAGCCTCAAAATATTACCAATAATGACTTTTGCATTTTTAACAAAAGTCATTTGTAATAATTGCCATTTTTGATAGCTAAGTTTGCCGTTAAGATAACCTCAATTAGCAAATCATTGAGGAAATATCATGACTGCAGCACTCTTTAATCCTATTAAGCTTGGCCAGTTAACTTTGGCGAATAGAATCGTAATGCCTCCTATGACCCGCTCTCGAGCCAGTCAGCCTGATGATAGTGCCAACGATATAATGGCAACCTATTATGCTCAGAGAAGTAGCGCAGGACTTATCATTGGTGAAGGTACTCAAATATCACCTATGGCTAAAGGATACGCTTGGACACCCGGTATTTACTCGGATAAACAACTATCAGGATGGAAAAAGGTGACTGATGCCGTACATACCAACAACGGCATCATGTTTGCCCAGCTTTGGCATGTGGGTCGCGTGACTCACCCAGATAATATTAATCACCAACAACCGATATCTTCATCAGCCATTAAAGCTGAAAACGTTAAAGTCTTTGTCGATGGGGGTGACAATAACCCTGGTTTTGTTGATGTGGTTGAGCCCCGCGAGATGACTAAAGCTGATATACAGCAAGTTGTCGCTCAATTTAAACAAGCTGCACTTAATGCTATTAAAGCAGGCTTTGATGGCATCGAATTACACGCAGCCAATGGTTACTTAATTAATCAATTTATTGATTCTGAATCTAACCTGCGTACTGATGAGTACGGCGGTTCGCTTACCAATCGTTTACGTTTTTTAGATGAAGTGATCGGCGCAATGGCAGCAGCTATAGGTAGCGACAAAATTGGCGTTCGCTTAGCCCCCTTAACCACATTAAATGGCACGGTTGATGCGACACCAGAACTCACTTATACCGCAGCAGCAAAACTACTTAATCAGCACAATATCGCCTATATCCACATCGCTGAGGCTGATTGGGATGATGCGCCAGTGATGAGCACAGAGTTTAAACAAGCGCTTAGAGCAGCATATAGCGGAGTAATGATTTATGCCGGTAAATACACCACACAAAGGGCTGTTTCTGCCATTGAATCTGGGCTTGCCGATATGATCGCTTTTGGGCGTCCTTTCGTAGCTAATCCTGATTTGCCCGCCAGAATTAAACATGGACAGGCTTGGGCAAAACATAATCCAGAAACCCTATTTGGCGGCAATGAAAAAGGGTTAACCGATTACCCTGTTTTCTCATAATTAGCTGACACTTTTTAGAACAGTATTATCAATACGGACTCATATTGACTAGGCCCTAAGCAAATGAGTTCAGTAAAAGTTAGGATTTTATATGTTATTTTCAGAATTTCCCTTAGCCGGTAGCACCCTAGCCAACCGAATTGTAATGGCACCTATGACACGTTCACGCACTTCACAACCTGGTGATGTGCCAAATGATTTAATGGCATCTTACTATCAACAACGTGCATCAGCTGGATTGATTATTGCCGAAGGGACGCCTATTTCTGCGGTAGCCAGAGGCTATTCGTTAACCCCAGGTATTTATACTCAAGCCCATATTGATGGCTGGAAGAAAACCACCGATGCGGTGCATCAACAAGGCGGAAAAATCTTCCTGCAGCTATGGCATGTGGGTAGACGTTCCCACAGCGATATTGCAGGTGAGCAACCCGTTGCGCCATCAGCAATAAAGCAACCAGATCAGGTTTATGGTCCATTACCAGATGGCGGATTTGGGATGGTTGAAACCTCTCGCCCAAGAGCCATGACACTTGAGGATATTGAGCAAACAATCGCAGACTTTGTTCAAGGGGCTAAAAATGCAATTGAAGCAGGGTTTGATGGGGTTGAATTACATGGCGCCCACGGCTACTTAATCGATCAGTTCATCCGAGAAGTCAGTAATCAACGACAAGATCAATACGGTGGTAGTCAGCAAAATAGACTGCGTTTTCCACTTGAGGTGATCAATGCTGTTAATGATGCAATTGGCGCTGACAAAGTGGCTATCCGTTTATCACCATTAGTGGGTGAAGGATTTAAAGAAGTTGATAGCGATATTATTGAAGTCACGGAGCTGCTACTGAAGCAACTCGCTCCTATGAAGCTTGCCTATGTTCATTTTTCAGAGAACATCGGTGACTATACTGAAGCAACTGATTGTTTCAGAAAACAAATTCGTGAAATCTACCCAAACCCAATCATGGTGGCAGGTAAGCTTAATCAACAAAGTGCCCAGGCACTTCTCGACAAAGGTTATGCAGACTTGGTTGCATTTGGTACACCTTATGTCACCAACCCTGATTTAGTAGAAAGGTTTAAACACAATATTGCACTTACAGAGTTTGACGCAGATGCAAGACTAACGCTTTATGGTGGTGATGCCACAGGTTATACCGACTACCCTGCTGCGGCAAAAGCTTAGATCTATTAAATCTGCTTCAATTCAAAAATTAAAACTAAAACTAAAACTAAACAAAAACGCTTATCGGGCACTGGCTACGATAAGCGTTTTTTTATAAATGAAAACTAGACTAAAAAGCTTGAAAGAAAATGCCCAAAGCACTAAAAATTCCCACAAACCATGCAAGGGATCGCATAGTGGCAATCCCCTTCAAATAAAGTAAGTGATAACTCACCCGAGCAACCACGTGCACAATCGCCAAGGTGGAAACTAATGGGCTGACCTTATCTGTTGCTATTACAACAAGGCAGCTAATACCAAAAATAAGCAAAGATTCAAATGCATTTTGGTGTCCTGCTAATGCTCTTGCACCTGCACCCGTTAATTGTGCTTGTTGTGACCTTGGATGCGCATTGTCATACCCTCCTAGCTTTGCCATGGCGACTGCCACAGGTCCTTTAGCTAAATAAGGTAATAGCATCGCGATGAATAAACAGATAAGTAAAGTTTGCATTTATGCTTCCCAGCTTGCAGAGGTAAATTAGCCGACAGTTAATCATTTTTTATTCATATTAAAAAGGCTTTTTCTCTTCAACTTCTATGATTATTTGCTGTTATTTGATTTAAATCGGCCATATTTTCAAATAAATTCTCCATCACTTGCTTTGACTAAACTTGTTTTAAATCAGCTTTAAAGCTGATATTTATCCAGCCTACACAGCAACATTTTCTTTACCTTTTGCAACTTACTTGAAATATCTCAATGGTGACCACGGTCATTATAGGTACCTGCTATTAAGACAGATAACCGCGGATAGTATCTATTAATCAGTAGGAGCAAGTTTAAGGATGGCATGTAAGTGTCTACTTTCTTACTAATTTAGCTTTCAACTTACTTGAACGTTAATTTTGTATCAAACGTTCAAGCCTAAGCAAGGAACTATTACAAAGAGCTCTTATTAATAGATCACACCAAGGAACTATCATGAATACGAAAACACAAACGGCACTATCTGGTGCAGCTCTTGCGATGGCAATGGCAGGATTATCAGGTCAAGCTGTAGCTGGCGAATCTAATACCGCACCATTAGCAGCAGGCGAAACTGATTTGGTCCATTGTTATGACGTTAATATCTGTAAAGGACATAATGATTGCGGCACTGCAGATAACGCCTGTAAAGGTCAAGCAAGTTGTGAAGGTACAGGCTTTGTGGCAATGCCTTCAAAAGCTTGTGGTGATGTGGGTGGTAAAGTCAAAGATGATTGGGTAGGTAAAATAACTAAAGCCGATTTGGTCCATTGTTACGGCGTTAACGTATGTAAAGGTCACAATGATTGTAAAGGTGCTGACCACGCTTGTGGCGGAAAGGCGAGCTGTAAAGGAACTGGTTTTGTGAATACCACAGCAAAATCATGTGCAGATATCGGCGGCAAAGCAGGTTAACGATCATTTGAGCGGACATTCATTAAGTGTTCGTGAATGTGAACAAGTAAAAATTATGGCTTGGCAAGATTCATCCCCTAATTGCCAAGCCATTAATTTTCCCCATCACCCTAAGCGTTCAATAAAAGGTAAACCAATGTCAGAACAGAAAATCACGCAGGACTTCATTGGTTTTGGTTTAGGCCTTCGAACCGATCATTTTGAATACATTCTGCAGCATCAACCGGCAATTGATTGGTTTGAAGTGCTTTCAGAAAACTACTTAGTGGCTGGCGGGAAACCTCGTTATTACCTTGAAGCTATCGCAGAGCAATATCCTGTTGTGATGCACGGCGTGTCTATGTCGATAGGCAGTACCGACCCGTTAGATATGGAATACCTAACCTCTCTTAAAAAACTCAGTAATGACATTAATCCCAAATGGATTTCTGACCACATTTGCTGGACCTCAATCCATGGCGTGAATAGCCATGATTTGTTACCGCTTCCCTATACCGAAGAAACCATCAAGCACGTAGCTGAACGCGTAAGAATCGCTCAAGATGTATTAGGAAGAAGGTTGCTACTTGAAAATGTTTCCAGCTATCTATCTTATAAAGATTCAACCATGGATGAGTGGGAGTTTTTATCTCAAGTGGCCGAAGAAGCCGATTGTCTTATCTTGCTTGATATTAACAATATTTATGTCAGTGCTCGAAACCACTTTTTTAATCCGCTGGATTACTTAAATAAAATCGATCCTCGTCGAGTGCAGCAATTTCACCTAGCGGGTCATTCAGATTACGGCGAATATGTGATTGATACCCATGATCATGATGTGCCACCCAGTGTGTGGACATTATATCAAGCCGCCCTCGAACGATTTGGTCCAGTCAGCACCATGATTGAACGAGATGCGAACATTCCCGACTTTCCAGTGCTGTACCAAGAGTTATTGGAAGCACAAAAGATTGCTGAACTGACTCTTCCGGGTCATCCTGATTTAGCACTATCTAACCTTGTACCATTAGCACAGCAAGCAAAAATCAGTAATAAATCAATGAGTCCAACCGACACTCATTTACCGAGCCGAAAGGTCGCGATATGAGCCAGTTAAAGCAGATCCAACAAGAGTTTATGCAGTATCTTCTCTCTGGTTCTAGTTCTGAGTCAGGATCAGAACCGGAACCTAACACAAGCACGATGCTAGATATCAGGGAGCGAGTGTCACAGCAAAGTGGAATATCGGCTAATGACCGGCTAAAAATCTATGCCAATGCTTATCGAATTCGCCTCAAAGAAACAATGGAAACCGATCATCAGATCCTCGGTTTATATTTAGGTGATGAATTATTTGATAAATTGGCAATTGAATACATAAATGCCCACCCTTCACAGGCGAAGTCTTTAAGAGAGTTTTGTGATAATTTGCCAGCGTTTTTGCGCACAGATGACTTCTTTTGCCAGTATCCAATTTTAGCTGACATTGCCCAATTTGAGCGCTTGTTACTCGCCGCTTTTGATGGTGCTGAATCTGCTCGAGCTGACTTTACAACCTTGCAGACTTTAGCACCTGAATTATGGCCTGACTGCTGCTTACGCTTTCACCCAAGCTTACAAATGTTTAGCTGTAAAAGTAACGCTGTAGAAAGCTGGCAAGCACTTAAAGCTGAAACCGCTCCTGACGCCCCATATTATCAACAGCAAAGGTATTGGGTTTTATGGCGTAACAGTGAAAGATTGACTCAATTTGAGTCTTTAAACCAAAGCCAATACGCGCTATTAACAGGTTTTATCGAAGGAAATGATTTTGCCCATCAATGTGAGGCGATGCTAAATTGGTACGATGAACAGACAGCACCTTTAATGGTGCTGCAGACATTACAATCTTGGTTTGTTAAAGGATTAATCCGAGAGTTAATTACCAGCGTAAAGACTCATAAATGACCGCCAAATTTTGACTTAGTTTTTTACCTCTGCAGCAGTAAAGTTACTCTTAAACGTAAATGCATAAGCACTATCTCCTTGCGCTCTTAAATGCATCAAACGTGCTTTAGCCTCACTGACATCTGGAACATGATCGTCAGCAATCCACCACAATACATAAGTATCTTCAGGTAAACGATAGAACCATTCTGCTTTACGACGCATAAAATCTCGATGATGAGTGCGAAACATAAAGTTTTTAAGTGCTTCAACATCCTCCCATACCGACATATTGACGATAAGTGTGGGGTCATCAAATGCTTGTATTTGAGTAGCATCACCAGACTCATCTTTTAGCCGCCAAATAAATCCCTTGCTAGCTTCTGCAATTGCGTTCACCTCATCGAGATTATCAACAAAATCTTTCATCTCTGGTGCTTCCAATGGGAATTTACACTTAGCGATATTTAATTGAGCCAGCTTCATATTGACCTTACTCCTTTGGTAGCCAAAGCTTAACGCTCAGCCCACCTTTAGTACGATTTTGCATAGTGATATGGCCGCCATGGGCTTCGACAATTTCACGGCAAAGCGGCAAACCAATCCCTGTGCCGGACTGTTTAGTCGAGTAAAACGGTAATAACGCTTGAGACAAGACCTCGCTGGACATCCCACTACCACTATCTTCAATGATAATAACAATGCCAGATACTGGATGTGTCACATCCTGCATGGCTAGCGTGACCAACTCTTTTTCCGAGCCAGATTCATGGGCATTTTTAAGCAAATTAATCAGCACTTGTTCAAGCTGCACACTGTCTAATTCAAGTGGCACCTGAGGTAATTCAGAGATTAACTTGAAAGGATATTGCTGAGCTAATTGCTGAACTAACTGTGCCCAATCAACCGGCGCTTTTCGTGGCAGTGGCAATTTGGCAAATTGAGCATAGTGGGAAATAAACTGGCTTAAATGAGCGGTTCTATTTTCAATCGTATCAAAGATTAACCCTAACTTGTCGTTGCCAACATCCTTAGTTAGTAGTCTTCCCGAATTCACCATAGAAGCAATAGGTGCGACAGAGTTATTCAATTCATGACTGATAATTCTGATCACTTTTTTCCATACAGCCACTTCTTGACGGTTAAGTTCTTTGGTTAATTGTTTAAGTAGAATTAAATGATGCTGTTGATTATTTTGGCTAAAACTGCCCCGAGAAATATGCCATGACTCCAATTCTTCAGCGCCAGTTGTCGCACTAGACTGATTGGTTGCATCAATAGAAAATAGCCCTTCATGCTTACTATTAAGCGCTTCTTTTAACGCATTTGGCAGTTCAGCGATTAAGTCACCGAGTAGCATTCCCTCAATACGAACACCTTGGTTAAATAGGTGCCTTGCTGCATCGTTGGCGTAAATAATTCGCTGATTATCGTCCACCAGCAACATAATATTAGGAGAGTTTTGAATGACTTTATCTAACATCAGTTCACGCTGATAGATAAACTGCCTTTCACTGCGCAGTTTAGCGGACGCTTGATTATAGAGTTCGGCAATGGAGTCGAGTTGAGGCTCGCCATAACCATGAAGCGATACACTAAACTCATTATCTTTAAAATTGAGCAGGCCAACTTCAAGTGCTTTCAAACTGTCATGTAAGGTTTGGGTAAGCCACATGCTCAACAAGAAACAGACGCCAGCAGCAACCACAATAGCAAGCCAAAGCTGCTGTTCCCCCAAACTAAACCAAACAGTCCAACCACACAGACCGCTTAAAGCAACACTTAACAAGTTACCAAGTACTAACTTACTACGTAATTGAAGCGTTTTTCTCATGGTTTTCATTCACTTTTATTGGTCATTTAAGCGTTATTATTAAGCCAGTTTACGAGTTTATATGTTGACGGTAAGTATTAATGCTACTTGGAAGATAGGCCATATTTATCCATGCGTCGATATAGCGCTTGGCGGCTTAAACCTAAGGATTTTGCCACTCTTGCTATCACGCCATTATGGGTTACCAGTGCTTGTTCAATCTGCTGCTTATCGGGATCTGCTGGTTGAGCTGATAGCAAAGATTCACCGACTTCCTCAGTAGATTGCTTTTCTTGACTGAGATTAGATCCTTGACTGAGATTAGAATCTTGATTGCGATTAAATTGTCGATTAAGTATTTGATGAGTCTGTGGCGACAAGCCTAAATCGGCCAAAGTCAGTACAGCATTGCTTGCTAATAACACCGCCCGTTTACAGACATTTTCAAGCTCCCTGACATTACCTGACCAAGCATGAGTTAACAGTGCTTGCTGCGCAGGTTTATCAAAACTAAATTCATTGCCTACAAAGTGTTGAGCTAAGGGTAAAATATCATCAACACGTTGATTAAGCGGCGCTATAGCAAGTTCAATGACATTTAAACGATAAAACAAATCTTCTCGAAAGCTACCGTTACTAATGTCATCAGCCAAATCGGCATTAGTCGCACTTATCACTCGTACATTCACTTTACGGGTTTGATGACTACCGAGACGCTCAAATTCACCCGTTTGTAATACTCTGAGTAACTTAACTTGACCCGATAACGGCAGATTGCCAATTTCGTCTAAAAATAAGGTGCCGCCATCAGCCGCTTCAAATCGACCAATACGGACTTTATTCGCCCCAGTGAAAGCGCCAGCTTCGGCGCCAAACAGTTCAGCTTCCAATAAATCCATTGGCAAAGCGCCAATATTGACCTTAACGAAAGGCTTATCTTTTAATAAGGAGTTAGCTTGAACTATATCGGCTATTTTATCCTTACCTGCACCATTGGGACCGGTGATCATCACAGACACATCAGATTTTGCCACTTGTAATGACAAGTCAATACAACGCTGCATTGCGCCACTTCCAAAAACCATGCCGCATAAATCTGCGCCATTAATAGCGCTCATTCGCTCAGAGTCGACTCTTGTCAGCTGGCTATTTTGCTTAGAAAGATGATAAATCGATAATAGATTATTGATACTCGTGAGCAGCTTGGCATCATCCCATGGTTTGCCCATGTAATCGGCAGCGCCAGCTTTAACTAATTCAACGGCGGTTTCTAATTGGGTCCAAGCTGTCATCAGAATAATCGGTAAATTAGGCTGCTGCTGACGTAAGGTATAAAACAGCTGCTTGCCCTCTTCACCCGATGTAGTGTCACGAGTAAAGTTCATGTCTTGGATCACTAAGCTAATATCTTGCTTAGTGACGATGTCGATTGCCTGCTCTGGCGTTTCACAACTCAGTGCTTTATAGCCATGAATATCCAACATTAAGGTTAATGCACTGCATATCGAACTGTTGTCATCTACGACTAAAATAGTGTCCATGTTGTCCATTTATCAATTTAAAATGTGTTATTGATTTAACGCCTTTATACGCTACCGTAAAACAATCATTTTTACGAGAAGGCTGAAATAAAATGTTGCCAGCATGAAGCAGCTAATGCTGGCACTTGTACTCACACAGATGTTTGCATTTTGACGAGCCTATTTACACGCTGCGAGTTGCCATCGCAGGTGATATCTTGGCCGCCTTCATAGCTGGCACAATGACCGCCAAAGTAGTAACCACTAACAAACCAACAATCGCTGCGATTGGATAGCTCATGGGTAACATAGGTAAACTGTATAAACTCATCAGCTGCTGTCCTAGTTGCAATGACAGTAAGCCACCGATAATGCCACCAGCAATACAAATCAGATAATTTTCCACCATAAAGTAGTTCACTATATCGCGCTTTTTCGCCCCTAAAGCACGGCGTGTACCTATCTGTTTAGTGCGGCGCTGAATGTTAAACATCACCATTCCAGTCAAACCTAGCGCAGTGATCAGTAGTAATAAAATCACCATCATACTGAGCAATGTCGCCATTAATCTATGATTGTTATAAGTCTCTTTCTTCATATCAATCAGCGATGAAAAACCATCAATCACTCGGTTAGGGTTTTCTGCATGGAAGGCTTTAACAATGACCTCTTCCAAAGCTGGAATATGTTCAGGTAATGCTCGAACAATATAAGTTTTGTTTTTAAGGCCACCACCAAAATCGATATTTTGAATCACACTGTACTCAAAGTTCTCATGATTCACCCATGCACCTTGGAGTTTATCTATCACACCAACAATTTCGATAGTTTGCTTACCTTGATACATGGTTTTGCCGATTGGTGATTCATCTCCCCAAAAAGCAGTCGCTAGTGGTTGAGATACCATCGCCACCATGCCGTTTTGATCTAACTGAGTATTGATTTCTTCAGGGCGGAAGTTACGCCCTTCAACCAGTTTTGCGCCCATGGTTTCAAGTAAATGTTCGTTACCTAAATACAAGGCAAACCCAGGTGTACTTTCAGCGGTATCTTCATCCGGACTATCCACATAACGATCCATCCACCCACTGCCACTCAACGGCATCATATTCGTCGAACTTGCCGCAATAACATTAGGCAAGCCACGTAGTATCTGTTGGTCGATAACATTTTGCTGCACATTGTCGATTGCAGGGTCAAAATTATAAACATTAAAACTTAAAATCTGCTCTTCAATTAAGCCCGAATCACGCTGCATCAAGGTAAGGCGCTCGTGAATAATAAAGCTCGCATTCGCTACAATCGCCACTGATAAAATAATCTGCAATAGTAGTAATACTGGGCCGCTTTTGCTGCGCATTAAACTCGATAAAATAGGTTTGATATGTAACATGTCGAATTCCTTTCTGGGTTCACTACTGCGCTTTTAAATACACACTTGGTTTAGTACGGCACACAACCCATGCAGGGTAAATCCCGGCAATAATGGCGGTGGAAATAGCAATAAGTGGCGTGATAATCCACATACTGGCATCAAGTCCTGTCACGCTTTCTTTCATATTGAATTCAGCATGTAACATAGACAGTGCTCCCCAAGCCCATAACAAACCAACAATGCCGCCAATAAAACCAATAATGCCCACTTCAACCATATACTGACTGAATATCTGTGCACGGCTGGCACCAATCGCGCGGCGTACCCCTACTTCTGGCGCTCGCTTTAAAAACTTAGTCAGCAATAACCCCAAAATATTGACCAAACACACACTTAAAAACAGTACGCTAAGTCCCACTAGCACCTTGTTGTCCTCAGGAACCACATCATTATTTTCAAGCCATAATTGAATGTTACTGATTTGGAATGATTCAGCGGGTGTTTTGGCGGTATCAGTAAAGCGGCCAAAGTTTCTTTGCTGCTCTACATAACGGCTTAACCAAGATTCAAGTTGCGACTTTTGATCTTCGTTTTCAAGGAAGGTCCAAAACTGCAGCCACGTTTTTTCAGAATTTAAGCGGTCTTGGTAGGTCAACATTGGCTCAAATTTCCAGCCACTGGTATTGCCCCACACGTCAAACTCTTCTTGCTCTGCCAATAAGAAAGGAATAAAGATTTCTTCTGCGTCGTTAAATGCGCCATTAAGTGGGTCGTAGTATTTAGGTTGCGGGTTCCACTCTTTAATCACCCCCACAATCTGATAAGGCTTACGGTTGAGGTAAATTGTTTTACCCACACTATTTTGACCATCAAAAAAGGTTTGATTGAGTTTTTCACCAATGACGACTTGATAAGCAGGTTGGCTATCTACCGTTTTATCCCAAGCATTACCGTACAAAAATGGCACATCGAAGATGCTAAAAAAATCACTGTCTGTGACGCGCACACTTTCTAAGATCGGATCGATAGTGGGATCATCAGATTGCATTGCTAAACCCGTTCTAAATGTCGCGGCTTTTAATGTCAGTTCATTGTTATTACGCAAGTTAATCACGTCGGTATAAGTGACATTCGATTGAAAGTCATCCCATGTATCTAAACCCTGACTCCATAATTGGATTGAATTGATGTTATCGCTTCGCTCACCAGCCGGGTTGTAGGACATGGTTTTATACACATTTAACGTCGTAATAGTAATGCCAATACCAATCGAAATAGCCAGTACCATTAACATTGATAGCATCGGCGTCTTTTTGATGCTGCGCCAAGCAAGATCGCAATAATATAAAAACATAAGCTTATCTCCTGCTTGAATTAACAGTCGCTACTCGCGGCTTTTTGTAAGTCTGCAACTTGTTGTAGGTCGGTGACTACCGATTGATCAGCTTTTTGGTACATCGAAAAATCACATACCTGACCATCAACAATTTGAATATTACGCTGCGCACGGCGTGCAAGCTCCGCATCATGGGTCACCATAATAATCGTGGTACCCGTTTGGTTAATATTCTCTAGTAGTTCCATCACTTGGCGCGCCATTAAGCTGTCTAAATTACCCGTTGGCTCATCGGCTAATAAAAAGCGTGGTTCACCTGCTAGCGCTCTGGCAATGGCCACACGCTGCTGCTGACCACCAGATAATTGGCTTGGTAAGTGCTTCATTCTTGCGGCTAGACCCACTTGCTCAAGTGCAGACTCAACTCGGCGTTGACGCTCAGCGCGATTAAACCCACGATAACGAAGTGGTACTTCAACATTTTCAGCAAGGTTTAAATCAGGGATAAGATTAAAGCCCTGAAAGATAAACCCGATTTTCTCGTTTCTGACTTTCGCACTCAGATTGTCATTCAAGTTAGAGACATTTACCCCATCAAGACTAAATTCACCCGAGGTAAAACCTTCAAGTAATCCAGCAATATTAAGAAAAGTGGTTTTACCTGAGCCAGACGGGCCAGTTACAGCAACAAATTCGCCTTCTTCCACCTCAAGATTAAAATCTCGTAGCGCATGGGTTTCCACTAAATCCGTTTTAAATACTTTGCTAATATTTTTCATTGATAACATGAGTTCTTTCCTTGTTTAACTAGCTAATGCTCTAGCGCTAGTTATCATTATTTATTCGGTAAATCGGTTATTAAAATGGTTTCTTACAGCGCTAGAACTGCACAATAATCTGTATGGCAGTGGCAAAATCTAACTCAAATAACACTTGCACCATGTCATTGTTTAAGCCGTAACTAACTTGTTCAGACAGCTGGTCTGTAAGGTCGATAATTTGAAAACTAAACGACAACCAATTAAAGCTTTCATCAATTCGATAGCTCACGGCTAAGCTCAGTAACATCAATGCGATAAAGCCAGTCATTGGTTTTGTTTGAGGTAATTTCATTGTGGTGTCCTTACTTAATTCTGTCGTAATCCAATAGGGTTAATATCTATCTAATTTGAATCTGTTCATCGTTTCTAAAAGCTTCGGTGCCTGAAACCACCCATACATCGCCTTCTTTCCCGCCATCGACAACTTCCACTTGGCTCATACTTCTGGCACCTAGGATGACAGGGGTTTTAATCGCCATATCGTCATTCATCACAAATGCAGTTGAGCCGCCACGATTTAAAAAGTCACCGCGTTTTATCATTAATACATTAGGGCGATTTTCCAGTAATACTCGGGCAGATAAACGTTGGTTTTGACGAAGTGATAAACTGTTATCAGCACTAAAACGAACTCGTGCTGTCACTTCGCGATTTCTTACCTCTGGTGAAATTGAGGCTAAATGTCCCATGACATTGATGCTGCCAAAACTCAGTTCAACGTCCATACCTATCCCTAAGTCATCTGCATAAGATTCCGGTACGGCAAGCTCTGCTTCAAAAGCACTTAGATCAACCACAGTTAAGATAGGTTGGCTGGCACCAAGCCGAGCTTTTTGTTCAACTAACCAATTACCAATAATGCCTTTGACGGGGGCTTTTATATCGAGTGCCGCAATTTGGCGTGCCAGCTCAGTCACCACTAAGGCTTGTCTATCAACCTCTAGAGCGCGGTTTTTAAGCTCGAAGGTTAAGGTGTCGCGCATCAAATCCACTTCCTGAATGGCATGTTTATGTAAAAGTTTGGCTTTATGGAGGTCATCTTTGCCTTTTTCAAAATCAATTCGGCTAATAAGACTGTTTTGAATCAATTGATCGCCGCGACGGCTCTCTCTGTCTGCCGCCTCTAAATCAACTTTGGCCATATCTAATACTTGACTCACTCGCAGTTGTTCACGTCGAGCATCCAGTTTGGCGCGCTCTAAGTCACTTTCCATTGCTGCAAAAACTGACTGCTCTTGTTGAAAGCTGCTACGTAATTTAGGGCTGTCAATTTGGGCAACGACTTGGTCTTGTTCAACTTCGTCACCTGGCTGGCTGAGCAGTGTCACGACACCTTGTTCAGTGCTGTATAAAATGGGCGCATTGGCGGCAACAATTTTACCCGTTGTTGCAATATCTCTGACTAACGTGCCACGAGTGATAGTGGCTAAACGTAAATCCTTACCTTCAATAGAACGAATCGAAGCGTCATGTCCAAGACTTGCCCAAACTAACGCGCTCATTAACACGCCAACTGTGCCAAGAATGACTGGCATACGGAGTTTTTTAGATGCACTTGCTTTAATAACCGTATCTTGTCCGCTGGTATCTTTAATCATCTCAGTTCCTTGAAACTCACTAGCTGTTTTTTGTTTATCGGACTTTTTGTTTACATGGCTTATGTTTACAGAGCTTATGTTTACAAAAGTGGCTGTATACACGACTGTCTGTTTGCAAAAATGTCCGATTAAACTCATCTAGCGTGCTATATCAGTATTGTTACCTTGATAAAGCACAGGCTATGCCAATTAATTTAAAACCAATAATTTCAGAACCTTAAGGTAAAACTTAAGTTATTAAGAATAGAAATGTGTCCGCGGACACCCTGTAAAAGTGTCCGTACAATAAAAAAGTGTCCGAGTGGACACTTTGAATGGGTTTAGCGTAAAAATGTGTACGCTTAATTAACGATTACTGTGTGGCCCTTACCTTATCCAGTGACTCACAAAGTGCCTGCACACCTAAAATCGCACGGGGTGATGCTCGATGCAGTAAGTCGGCATTTAACTGATAAATATGTTTATTTTTCACCGCTGGCAACTCAGGCCACTTCGACCAATCCACACCAATTACATTGCCTTCATCTTGGCTCTGCAAGATGACTTCAGCACCTGTAAGCAGGACATTTTCGACACTAATTTGTGGATATTCACTAGCAGCATCAATAAAAACATTATCTCCATGACAAGCACTAATAATATGCTCAATCCAACTGCCTTTCGATACCGTCATTAATGGTGACGACCATAGTTGATAAAACACTTTTACAGCAGGTTTTTGCTGGTTTTGCATACGTATACTAGCTAATTGCTGGCGATAATCATCTGCAACTTGTTTGGCCTGTAATTCATTGCCAGTTAACTCGCCTAGTTGCTCAAGCTCTTTTGCCACATCATCTAAGCTCTTTGGATCACTATTAAATACCTTAAACCCTAGCTGAGTTAATTGACTAATATCTTCCATTTTATTGCCGCTTTGCCATACCACGACCAAATCAGGGTTTAGCTCAATCACTCGCTCCATTTGAATACCATAATAACCGCCAATACTTGGGATACTCTTAGCTTGTTCGGGAAAGTCTGCATGATCCGTAGTAGCAACAATCGTTTCGCCAGCGCCAATGGCATACAGCATTTCAACCGCATGAGGAGATAACGCTATAACCCGTTTTGCAGGATTGACAGGTTCAGCAAATGCTTGAAAGCAAGACGATGAAAGTAGCAATGCAAATAACATCGCAAATATAAAGCTTCGATTTACTGAGTGTGTCAATGTAATACCTTTAATGAATTTGAGTCCGTTGATAAGCATCTTGATAAAGAATTTATTATGTTAATTTAGCGAGTTATAACACTAGTTCAGTCGGCCAGCCAAATTTATCCACTAAAGCTTGAAGATTTTTAGGGCGATATTTCTCATCGTTATCCCAGCGTTGCTTAACTGATTGATGGATTAACATTGGCTCACCCATTGGCGCCATATCTCGATAAAGCTTACGTTTGACGCGATAAAAATTACGACGGGAATTATGCAATTTAGCTAATGGCGCGGCTGATACTTGATTCATTAAGTGCGACTCAATCGTTAGCTTTTTAGCTTGAGCCTCTCCAAGCATCCACAACAAGGCATTATCCGATAACATCTGCCCTTGATTATCGGGTTGATAGCTACCACCAATATTACTGTGCGCACCAGCAAACCAAACCTGCTTCATATCCATGGTATCTCTTGGCTGCCAAATTGTGGGTTCAAAATCTTGTCGATGCTCATCAATGGCTAATGCATGGCGGGCCACTTTGACATTACTGCCAATTTTAGTGTCATAGAACTCATCTTTATCTTCAAATAAGCCTAAAAATGAACTTGGGATCCCCATTGCACCGACAGTATCCCACACTCCGACGAACTCAATATCACGTGAGGGGTGTGAATATTTCTCCCTAAACTCCAATGACTTCACCCCTTCAGGCGCATAGCTAGTGGCTTGGGTTTTATAATGCTCGAAAGCCTGCTGAATGAGTTTTGCATCAGGACGTTTTACAATGCCGCAGTTGTTAATCAGTCCGCAAAGGCAGCGCATAGTGTATGAACCACGGCTGAAGCCAAATAAATATATCTCATCGCCTGGTTGATAGTTCTGCACTATGTAGCGGTAGCCATCAAGAATATTCTTATGCAGTCCTCTTCCTGTCGCGCCGCCGATGATACCGTCGTAATAAGAGCCTACTCCCCAGTCATAAAATACCTGCTGGGGAGTGCCATCGGCAGCGACGGGGCTAATGGCTCGGGCGAGTCTAAGCACATTAGTAGCCTGATCTTCATTAATATCTTCTTCAGGGCGATTCCAAGTGCCATCAGCACAAATAACAATCCGTTTATTCATTTTTATTCCTTGGGTGCTTACAACTGATGTTTACCGCTAAATAAGGTTCACTTTCAACATGAGCAACATGGGCAACATGTTACCAAAATCATTTTGTTCGACTTTTAGACGATAGTCATTAGCGCAAATTACAATCCGTTTAGTCATTTTTGTTTCATGGACGCTTACAACTGATGTTTACCGCTAAATAAGGTTCACTTTCAACATGGGGAACATGGGCAACATGTTACCAAAATCATTTTGTTCGACTTTTAGACAATAGTCATTACAGCAAAAGTATCGTTTACTCATTATTCCTAAATACCTTAATGCTAAAGCAGTAAAGGAATGCCCATGTTAACAACTGAACAATCGGTATTAGTGATCATTGATGTCCAAGGTAAGCTTGCTCAAGTCATGCAACAATCAGCTGAATTACATAAGCAACTTGGGATTTTAATACAAGGAGCCAAGTTATTTGATATCCCTATTTTATGGGTAGAACAGCTTCCTGATAAATTAGGCGGAACCACTGCTGAATTAGCAGAACTATTAAGTAGAACAACTCAAGCCATTCCTAAATCTTTCTTCAGTGCTTGGCAAAGCCCTGATTTTCAGCAGCAACTGGCCAGACTTAACCGCAGCAATATCATTCTTGCTGGTATTGAAACCCATGTGTGTGTTTATCAAACCTGCCAAGACTTACTCGCTAATCGCTATAAGGTTCACTTAGTTGCCGACGCTGTATCGTCGCGCACCAGTGAGAACAAGCAACTAGGCATTCAAATGATGACCCAATTAGGCGCGAAAATAACCAACACTGAGTCTTGTTTGTTCGAACTTCAACATCAAGCCTGTGGAGAGCGCTTCAAGTCTCTTCTTACATTAATAAAATAGTGAGCAAAATGATTAATAAGGCAATTAATTTAATCACTTAACATGCCATGACAATTGTCATCGACACTCATGACAATATTCACTTACTGCAAAAAGGCAACTTTAATAGACTTATTCCATCGACATAACATATCGGTTTGAAGACTTTCATCAATACAGTAAATTAAAGGAGCACGTCATGGGATGGGAACATATTGCAATATTAAGTCTATGTATTGGAGCGATTAATCAAGTAGTGCCAGTCATTTTAGCCTTAATCGAGAAAGAAAAAAGCTAACATCAGAGCAAACTTACGGAGTCACTCTCCTATTTTAACTAAGAGCACCTCGGGTGCTCTTTTTATTTTTAGTGAAAAACTGAGCTTAAATAAAGCCAGTGTCACCCAAAGTGGACAGTGGCTTTATTAAATCTGTATTATTTTTATTCAATTTGAACATCTGAATTTTGTAATGAGCTAAACTAATTGATAGTTTTATGGAAATGATTGTATTTCTGTTATTATTTATACCCATGTTACCTCAATATGCTTTGTCAGGCACAAGCTCGGATAACAATGCAAGGCGTAAGCTGAGGTCATTGTTATTCACTTTTCAAAGCTTACAACGTAGCAGTGGTTTTCGAGCTTGAGCCCCGTAGGGCAAGGCAAATAGCACCAATCTGCGTTGTTATAAAATATCTATGTAGAATAACTATACTTCAATTTTATGCCTAACATCTTGGCACTATTTTGCCTTGCTGACTTTGCATCTTGAAGTATCATGGGTATACAACCAAATAATCATAATTTAGTGGATTAGCAGCAGTCTATCCAAGTTCATATGCCATAGGTAAAAATATGATTAACCACTTCACAGTCCTCGGTGTTAAAGCCAGTGCCAAAGAAGACGAAATAAAGAAGGCCTATAAACGTTTATCAAATAAGCTTCATCCCGATAAACTGATTAATGCTTCAGAAGAAGAAAAACATCTCGCGGCCCAGCAGTTGCATCGAGTAAAAGATGCCTATGATGTTTTGTCTGATAAGAAATTAAGAACGGCCTTTATTAAAGATTTTAATAATGTCATCGTAACCAATCCTACAGCGGCAATGACCGAGCTGTGGGACCAATTTTATTCTTGAGAACCCCATGAGCAAACCACTTAATATCTCACGTATTAATGAGTTAAAAAATAATGCCTATGACAATATCGAGTCGTATAACGATCCCGATAGCCCAGAAGCATTAGCTAAATTCACTGACTCAATGAAAGCTATTTTGTTAGCCGACCCGTCGATGCTTGCAGCTGTACCAGAATACTTACCAGTTGCCCTATTCAATCGTGTTCGCTTTTCAGATGCTGCTAAAACCAAGTGGGCAACATGGATAGATACTGCGACTATGCCGTCGTGGGACGAGTTTAAAGTTACGATTCAATTTAATAATGACGATGTACCTTTAGTTCTAGCTGTGCGCAAATATTCAGAAGAGTTACTGATAGAAAGCTGCGCCGTTGTTTACTTGCTTAATACTCAAGATAACGTCGTCGCCCCAAGTAAGTCATTCAGCAGTTCTGATCCAGATGCAAGCGATGACGGTTATGATCCATATAATGATGATGGTGATTACGATGACAGCGATGAAGAAGGTTATTACGATCAATATGATGACGAGGAGCGCTAATGAGCAACAACCTTATTGAACTTACCGCTGCAGAGATTAAAGATCTTGCAGATGTAGAGCCACAACAAGCCAGCAAGCGCTTCGAAATTATTGCTAATACCATGTCTGACGATCAACTTGTTGATGTTATCGAACACATGGATATTGTGACCTTGACGCAAATTAACAGTCATCACGATATCTCTTGTCCATCGATCATGTCTGAATTGATGTCGCCAGAACAAATTCGTGACATCGTCTGTCAGCAGCCACTGTATTGGGAAGAGCAAATCAAAACCAATGCAGATGAATTGATGCACCATACTTTTGAGTTCTTAACTTACCTTATCCGTATTCAAGGAACTGAAGAGAAGCAAGCCGCTATTTTAGAATGTATTGCAGAAGATCCAGCGGGTTTATTCTACCTTTCAATCCCGTTTATTGAGCTTATTCTTGCACCTTCTGCAGAACAAGATGGCAACACCATTTACGAAAGTTTTGATGACGAAGATGATGGTGAAACCGTAGGTTATAGCAACTGGCAAGCCGATGAAGAAGCTCACAGTTTAGCCATTGATGATCCACGCAGCTTACTTGCGCTGATTAAGCAGCTTGCGCCAGATGTTGCCACATCAATTAAGAATTTACTCCGCAATGAAAGCTCTGGTTGGGAGCAAATCATCGGTAAATTCGTTAATGAGCTTGTACTGCAGGCCAAAGAGAAAAACGAAGTGGCTGATGAATACGCTGAAGTCGATGACATGTTTACTTTTCTTGATTAAGGAATCGAGTTAATGCAATTAGCATTACGTGATAATAACCAAGGTCCCTATTTCAGTCGTGTACTTGAATATGGACGTATAGAAGAACGATTAACCGACGAACATGTCACTCAAATAAAATCCAAAGCGATTTTAATGAGTTTAAAACTGGCAGATAAGTTTTATAACAAGCATAAAATGCATTTGCTTGAGCAAGCAGCACACGATGTTATTGGTGTTGTAAGCTTGGGATTGATTGCACTAACAGGTCAAGAACCTGCTGGTTCTGTGGCTCTTTTGCAAAAGCCTGATGGCGTGCTTAAGTGTTTTCAAAAAGGCTGGAGTATGCTGACAACTGTCAGTAAACACATGCACGGAAGTGATAATTCGCTTTACGGTGGTATCAATCAACTGTTGTTAGAAAAAATATCGACGCCACCGGATGCGGAAGAGTGGCTGGGATGGCAAGACTACCAAACAGCACTGAAAGATCATCACAACCAAGAAGCCACTCAGGTTCTACTAGAAACCTTTTACGCTAAGGTGGAGCTTGATCCATTGTTCAGCCTAGGGCTTGAAAGTGTTTTAGCTGAAGCAGTGTTGTATCGCATCATGTTTGATGACGCTAGAGTCCGCGAAGACATGAAAAAGCGCTTGCGTAAAATTGAGCTTGATGAAAAGTGGTTCAGTATTGATGCGGTAACCATACATACTGAGCGTGCTTTAAGCCATTTACCTGACACTCTGGCGCAAACGATTCGCGAAGACTTAGGCAAGCATTTCTACCAAGAGTTACTGCGTACACTTAAGTTTGCTAAGAAGTATCGTGAGCTTGCGCTAGATGATGCTAGCCCAGAAAAGCTAGAACGCTTTGAGCAAAAGCATGGCTTACAGAGTGTGCTGTTAGGCTGGCAAGATACTATTGAGTTTTAAACGCTGAATTCTAGAAGTTAAATACTAGAGTTTGAATTTGGAGGCTAGCCTTAGATCTTAGAAACTGAGCTCTAAAACGACATGCTAGCTATCAAATGCTTTCTTCAGAACTCAGAGAATGACTGAAACAAATATTAAGGACAACGAAGCAAACTTCGTTGTCCTTTTTTATTGTGTACTCCATTTGTAGTAAATATCTCACTCACTATCAGGTTGATCTAAATCCAGTTAAACACGTATTCTTAATAAGCCGTATTATTGAAGCAAATGGATGAAGAATGAGCCTTCAGCAGTACCTCACTTTCCTTCAAAATGAGTTGTCACTATGAGTAAAGAAGTCGCTAAAGTTCCAAGTAGTCGTTTTTCCAGACTAAGTAAAATGGGTGGCCTTGCCTCACGTTTAGCTGGAAATGTATTGGTGGAAGGGGCAAAGCAGCTCAGCAAAGGCCAATCACCAAAACTTCAAGAGCTGGTACTTACGCCTAAAAATATTTCTCAAGTGGCCGAAAAACTTGCCCAGCTTCGCGGCGCTGCAATGAAAGTCGGTCAAATGATTTCAATGGACACCGGCGACTTACTTCCTGCCGAGTTAAGTGAAATTATGGCAAGGCTGCGTGATGACGCTAAAGCAATGCCCCACAAGCAACTAGTCGAGATCCTCAAGCAACAATGGGGTCAAGATTGGCTCGCACCTTTTGCACAATTCGAACTACGCCCCTTTGCTGCAGCCTCGATTGGTCAAGTGCACCTTGCTTACCTAGACTCAGGTGAAAAGCTGGCTGTTAAAATCCAGTACCCAGGCATTAAAGACAGTATTGATAGCGATATTGATAATGTCGCCACCTTACTTAAAGTCGCTCAACTTGTCCCAGACCACATACAGTTTGATAAGTTACTCAACGAAGCTAAAGCCCAACTTCATCATGAAGCAGACTACCAGTATGAAGCTAATCTACTAAAGCAATACCAGCAATGGGTAGCTAACGATGAACGATTCATCGTACCCAAAGTTTACGATGCATTAAGTACAGACAGTATTTTAGTGATGGAGTTTATTGAAGGTGAGGCCATTGAAAATGTCGCCCGCCTCGACCAACAAACCCGAGATAATGTCGCGACACAATTGTTAGCTTTGTTTTTAGATGAACTATTTGAATTTAAGTTAGTTCAGAGCGACCCTAATTTTGCCAACTTTATGTATCAAGCAAGTAGCGACAAAATCGTGCTTTTAGACTTCGGGGCAACTCGCTCTATTTCTGATACTCTTTCTGCGGGTTACCGTAAATTGATGCAAGGAGCGATGACGAGCGATAAAGCATTGATGACACAAGCCGCTTCAGAGATTGGCTTCTTTCAAAAAGACATCACCCCTGAGCAGCAGCAACTCATCGTAGATATTTTCTATCAAGCATGTGAACCGCTTAGAAGTGAAGCTGAGTATGACTTTGCTAGCAGTAATCTTGCAAAACGCATTACTGATGCAGCTAAATCGATGAGCACGAAACCAGATGAGTGGCATACCCCACCAACAGATGCGATTTTTGTGCACCGAAAACTGGCTGGAATATACCTTCTCGCTTCACGAATAAACGCCAAAGTCGACGTTAAAAAGCTCTTTTTAAGCCATCAATCATGCCGCTAAGATTATCTTTCTCAACAAATATTAATCTGAACAGTCTCTGTAATTGTTTAAATCTGGCTGAGTTGTGGCAGTATAGAATTTCAGTTAAATAAGCTAATGCTGATACTTATTTTCATGTTCGGCAGCGGTTAATTATTCGAGACTCTTATATGTTCACCTCCTTCATTAATAAGCCCATTCAGTTATTAACTAAGTTAGTTAGCATCAGTATTGTCATCGTCGCTTCCTTGATACCTGCTCAAGCAACTTCAATGCAAACACATGAACATAAACAGCCTGCAAAAGGAGAGTTACGCATAACCCCGCTTTCAGACACATTGTATGTCCATGAATCGTTTATGCAGACTAAACAGTTTGGTTTTGTTGGCTCTAACGGACTCATTCTAATTGATGCTAACAAAGCCTATTTAATTGATACGCCATGGAGTGAAGCTGATACAGAAAAACTAGTTGAATGGATTAGGCAACAAGGCTTTTCATTAGAGGCTAGTGTATCAACTCACTCCCATGACGATCGCACTGCTGGAATAGATTATTTAAATAGCATCGGCGTAGCTACCTACGCATCTGAACACACGAATAAACTGCTTAAACAAGCTGGTAAAGCAACTGCCAGTCACAGCTTTAAAGAAGGACAATTCAACCTTATCGAAGATAAGATTGAAGTCCACTTTGTTGGTGCTGGGCATACTGTCGATAATCTCGTAGTGTGGTTTCCTCAAACAAAATTGCTTTATGGTGGCTGCTTAGTCAAAAGCCTTGGCAGCAAAAGTCTAGGTTATTACGGCGAAGCTGATTTAACCGCTTGGCCAAAGTCGATTAGCAACTTACAAACTCAATTTAGCCAGAGTGTCCAAGTCCTTCCAGGGCACGGGAAAATCGGCGATCAGCAGCTACTTAGTCATACGATTTGGCTATTGGAGAAACACGAAGCTAAAACTGCTACTCAGCAGAAATAGCCACAAAATTAAACCAGTTTATGCAATACAAAATGACAATCCCCTGTCCTTCTAATACGTGCATAATCAGAATTTTAGCTATAAATACCCACACGGAGAGTTAACTATGTTCAGCCATATTATGATCGGTGCTAATGACATCGAAACATCAAAGAAATTTTATGATGCAACATTAGCCACACTAGGTCATGCACCTGGCAATATAGACCCTAAAGGTCGCTGTTTTTACGTCACTGATACCGGTGTTTTTGCGTTAACAAAACCCATTAATGGCGAGAGTGCCTGTCACGGTAATGGCACAACAGTAGGCTTTGCTGCAACAAGTGAAGAACAAGCATATGCATGGCACGCAGCTGGTCTTGAAAATGGTGGCGTCAATTGTGAAGACTTACCAGGATATCGAGAGTCACCAATGGGGCCATTATTCTTGGGTTACTTACGTGATCCAGCCGGTAATAAGATTTGCATACTTTACCGCCCTAAATAACATCGATTGTTAGGCTAGGCTAAAGCAAGTACAAGCAGTAAAGTAAGGCTTTAATCGTCTTACTTCACTGTTTATTTAACTTTTTCCGCTCCCCTTCATTGCTAGCTTTTTCCCCTAATTCCCAAACCGCTTTTAATGCTGGCTTCGAAACAGTACTTACTATAAAACGATTGATTACAGCAATAGATTGAAGCGGCCTTCTCAAATAACTAATACGCGCGTCCATAGCTAATGCCTTTTAACCGCAATCAAGGTAAACTTAGCCGCTAATATAGAAAGGCTAATTCAGTTTTATCGCCAGCTCAACGGTTAAGGTTTTTCCTCATGTCACAGTTCGATCCCCTTTTTACGCCTTTTAATGAATCGATTGCTGATATCCCCTTACCGGAAAAATTTACCTTCCCTTTCTATTATCAACCACACCCTCTAGCTGTAATAGCCGCAAAGCAATTACAAATCCACTTAACGCAGCAAACTGATTGGAAACACAATTTTGGTTTAGAAGAGCAAACCAAACCTTGTACACAAGCACAAAAACTTAAGCCTATTGGTAAAATGTTTGGCGTCTTAGTCGTTAAAAATACTCAAGGTGAAATCGGCTATTTATCGGCTTTTTCTGGCAAAATCGCTGACCAAAATATATTGCCTAATTTTGTGCCACCTGTATTTGACATGCTCAGCAAAGACAGCTTTTTCAAGCTTGAATACGAAGAGATAAATCAGTTAAGTCATAAGCTTAAGTTATTAGAATCTCACCCTGAGTTAACGAAGTTTCAGCAAGCGTTAATTGCCGTCACCGACGCTGCAGATCACGTAATTGCACAACATCGTAAGCTGATGATTGAAAATAGAAAAAACCGTAAAGATAAGCGAAATAACATGGAAGGCTTATCAGATACGGAGCAAACAACTTTATCTATTGAGATGAGCAGACAGAGCGTTCAAGATAAGCATCAATTAAACGCACTTAGGCGAGATTGGGACGATAAAATCGCCCAAGCTCAGCAACAACTTGCTGAAATAACAGATCAAATAGATCACTTAAAGTTGCAACGTAAGCAGGTTTCTAATGCATTACAAGATAAGCTATTTGCCCAATATCAATTTCTTAATATTAATGGTCAAAGTCGAGATTTAAGTGACATATTCCATGATGCACCTAATCATCAGCCGCCAGCTGCAGCAGGTGAGTGCGCTGCGCCTAAACTACTTCAATACGCTTTTAAGAATGCACTAACCCCTATTGTTATGGCTGAGTTTTGGTGGGGCATGTCACCTAAGTCTGAAATTAAACAGCATCAAAACTATTACCCTGCTTGCCATGGTAAATGTCGGCCAATTTTAGGTCATATGCTCGAAGGGATGGAAGTTGATGAAAATCCGCTTTTAACTAACCCAGCACAAGGCGTCGATTTACCGATTGTTTATCAAGATCCGTATATAGTAATCGTCAATAAACCTGCAGAGTTCCTCTCTGTACCGGGTAAGAGTATTACCGATTCTGTTTTCAGCCGCATGAAGCAAAAATTCCCAGATGCGACAGGCCCACTTATTGTTCATCGATTAGACATGTCTACATCAGGACTAATGGTCATTGCTTTGTCAAAAGAAGTGAATAAACACTTAGTTCAGCAATTTATCAATCGAACGGTGACAAAGCGATATATTGCCAAAATAGACGGTATTCTTACCTCAGAGAGTGGCACTATCAGCTTACCTCTTAGGGTGGACTTAGATGATAGGCCAAAGCAGCTGGTATGCTATGAATACGGTAAGCATGCTGAGACATTTTGGCAAAAAGTTTCCATCGAAAACGGCGCTACATTAGTACACCTTTACCCAAAAACAGGCCGGACTCATCAATTGAGAGTTCACTGTGCTCACCATGACGGATTACATATGCCAATTTTAGGTGATGATTTGTATGGTAAAACAGAAAAGCGCTTACATTTACATGCGCAATTTTTATCTCTACTTCACCCTCACACCAACCAGCCAATGACATTCGAAGTTAACGCCGACTTCGAATAAAACGACCGTTTCAAACAAGCATTTAAATAGTCAAAAAAATGGCTGTTCGATCTATGTGCAAAAACTTGTAGATTTAACTATTTCTAAGTAGAAATGTTAAACAATTTAAGTTAATGTAACCAGTTCGTATGATATGCGGTTTTATAAACAATAACCCTGCGAGCTGACGTTTTCCTTCGTTGTATTTTTGAAATCACCAAAAGCTGTTGATTGTATTCATAAAAACATTAGCTTACTACACTATTAAGGATAAGAGTGGACTATGAAAGAGTGGTATTTCTCAAATAATGGTGAAATCAGTGGACCTTTGGGCTTAGCTGATTCCAATAAATTTATTGCATCAAATCCCGATGTATATGCTTGGCACCCTTCTTACGCACAATGGGTACCAGTAAGCCATGTAGAAGAATTTGACATCATTGTGTCTCCGCCACCGCCTCCTGCGGAGATCCCACAGCAGTTGATTGAACGTTTTACTGCTAAAGAACGTGAACTTAATTCAGCTCTTGGCCGAATTGATAACACACTTAAAACGATTAATTCTTCAATGTCAGATATTGGACGAGATTCGAACCGTTACAAAATAACGACTAAAGAATTGAACGAAAAAGTAGAAGCGACGCTTCGTAGCGTTAATGAACAATATGCTGCCCTTCAGAAAACACTTTCAGGTGTAGGTTAATTGAGTTTTACCCGACTTAAAAACTGAATTTACTGAGTAGCATATAACAATTGTTGTTAACTAAATAAAAAGAATACGACTATGAAAAAATGGTATTTTTCCAAAAATGGTCAAGTAACAGGGCCGTTAAACGAAGTTGAAGCAAAAGAATTTCTCTTGAAAGATGGTGACTGTTACGGTTGGCATCCTTCATTCACACAATGGAAGCCGGTAAGTTGCATTAAAGAATTTGCCCACATTGTACCCGCTTTGGTGCCACCAGCACTTATCCCTCAAACTCTAATTGAAGAGTTTGCAGCGAAAGAAAAAGCATTAGAAGTTAAAGTCGCTAGCATGGAAGAAAGCGTACTTGCAACTAAAGGTGTGCTGGTTGAATTCGAACAAGAAATCAACACATACAAGAAGCTAACGATCAATTTAACTGATGAAGTTAAGTCAAACATCGATCCTTTTGAGAGCAAGTACAATTCTTTCAAAGGCTCTTTTGATGAATTAATTTCTGCGTTATCAATTGCTAAAACAGAAGTGAGTGAAGTCACAACTGATTTCAATCAACGCGTTGCAAAGCAAAATGCTGAAAACACTAACAGCATTAGCGCACCAACAGTCGCTTCAGTTGCAGCGCCAACTCCTGTTAAAGCAGATAACGGAAGCATATCACCTGATAATGTTTCTGAAATCAGCAACCAGATCCAAAAAGCATTGGCAGAAAGCATGCTTAAGTCTGCTGAAGAAGACAACGCTGCAAATGCAGCCGCAGAGCTTACAGCAACGAAAACGGTAAGCGCGACTAAGAGTCTTGACCCAGTCGCTGTCGCACCGAAAAAACCAAAACCAAAACCAAAAATTGATAAAATCGAGTTCTCTGAAGATATCTCTGAAGACAAGCAAGCTGATGAAGCAGGCGTAACCGGTGTTACCAGCATCATCAAGTCAGTCTTCAAGGGGGACACTAAGAGAAATGAAAAAAAGTCCGAAACGTCGGATGATGTAGATCAACTGGCGGCGAGTACCGAAGTAAAAGCTAAAAATGAAAATGAAAAGTCTGCGGATTCAGCAAATGATGGAACAGCAGAGGAAACTGAAGAAGAAAAAGAAGGTCGTATGAGACGTCGTAGAAGACGCACTCATTACATTGCTTCTTAAAAATCGGCTTCTTGGCTTCTTGGCTTCTTAATAGTCTCTTCAATGGCGTCTTAAGAGGTTGTAATAATCGTACTCGTGCAGAGATCTGTGTTTGATAATCAAACTGATGTATATACCCATGTTACCTCAGGATGCTTTGTCAGGCACAAGCTCGGATAACAATGCAAGGCGTAAGCTGAGGTAATTGTTATTCACTTTTCGAAGCTTACAACGTAGCAGTGGTTTTCGAGCTTGCGCCCCAAAGGGCAAGTCAAATAGCACCAATCTGCGTTGTTATAAAATATCGATGTAGAATAACTATACTTCAATTTCATGCCTAGCATCTTGGCACTATCTGCCTTGCTGACTTTGCATCTTGAAGTATCATGGGTATAGGTTTAATAAAAAGGCTTATCGAAAGATAAGCCTTTTTTTATGCCTTGCTAAAATTGATACAACTCGCTGTATAAACAACCTTGCAGGTTCAACAACCCCTAAAGAACCACCACAGACTCTGATTCAGTCACAGTTTTAGCATCAGCTCTATCAATAATTTTAATCAATGCCGTTTGAATCACTTCATCTTGCCTTGCATCAGCAGTGCTTTTAAACTTTTCCTGCTGCGCTTCTGCACCTTCTTCAAATATAAACTCAACCACCACTTGCTGAGCGATATCGGCGCTTTCACCTTGGTAAACGATATTAATTAGCGGGTAACCTTTAAAACCTGCTTTCACTTTTTTAGCAATTCTCTTCTTTGACTTATCTAGATTCATTTTTCATTCCTGAGATACAGCTTTAACGTGGTTGACACTATTGAGGTGCAAGATACTAAATGACGCTTTAGTCTTAATCACCAAACTTAATCATATAACTTAATCACCAAGCTTAATCACCAAACTTAATCACTTAGCATAACCTATAGGCTGATAGCATCTTATCGGGTTTAGCAACAATGAGATAGTCATAGTAAAAGATAAAAATCGATATTTACCAAGCTATAAAATACAAGCCATTACACTGCAATGTCAGCAAAGGTGGCTTTAGTTAACAAACAAAGATCGTCAGGCGACAACCCCATATCAAGCCCTCTCTTCCCCGCGCTCACATACATTGTGGTTAATACTTTGGCAGAACTATCAATGACAGTACGTAAGTGCTTTTTTTGCCCTAGAGGGCTGACTCCGCCTAAGACATAACCTGTGGTTTTCTCAACTAATACTTTATCTGCCATCGCAGATTTTTTAGCTGCTACAGCTTTTGCCATAAGCTTAAGATTAAGCTTCTTACTCACAGGGATCACGGCTACTACCAGCTCTTTATTATCTGTCATCACAACCAAGGTTTTAAAAACCTGCGCAGGCGGTAAACCAAGCTTAGAGACGGCCTCCTCGCCAAATGATTCAGCATTTGTTGCATCATGCTCATACCCTAGTACTTCATGTGCAATTTGACGTTGCTTAGCTAGGTTGATTGCTGGCGTCATTACAAGACCTTTTGGTTCATTTTTACCTTGATAGCTTCATAATCAAGACTGGTTATTTCAAAAGGATTTCCATCGGGATCGCTAAAATAAATGGACCAAGTGACCTCATGGTCACTCACAGTAAAAGCGACTTCATTCGCTGCGAGTTTTTGCTGCCACAAAAAGAAATTATCGCCATCGACACCAAATGCGACAGTGGTCCTCTTTTCCACTTTTGACTCAAATAAAGCTAAATGCAACTCTTGATGGCACAGCACTAAAGGTCCATTTCCCACAGCCCAAAAAGCTAATGATTCAACGGCACTAAACCCCAACACCTGTTGGTACCACACCTCTGCCGCTTTTCTATCTTTCACATAGATATGAATATGATCGAAGCGATCCAACTTAGCCATAAAAGTCCCTTAATGCTGTCATGATGTTTTGAAAGGCATTATACAAATTATTACTCGTATCATCATTTATCTCAAGTTTATTAAAAACAATGCTTTACACATTTTTTTCGCCTTGTAATATAGCGATATTATTTAATTAAGGATGTAGGCAAGGATGAAATATGTCTCAAGTTCAATCCCCGGAGCCAGAGCTCGTCACCACGGATAAACCCGCGAACAACAAGGCTCTTAGTCAATTTCTCGCTGAATTAAAATCACAAGTTACCCACTCCGCATCTATTGATGTGGTGAAATCAGCGTTAGACAAAGCCATAAATTACCCAAACCAGTTACGTTATAACAATACCAGTTTATACATAGGCATGGTTGCTGCGATATTTTCAGGTGTTGGATATTGGCTTCATTTAGAGCAGCAAGGTCGTTATTATCGCTATTCAGATATCGATTTCGCTGTGTTTATCGCTTGTATTGTCGGACTGGTTATTGCGGTATCTATGTTTTTCGCACGGCGTAAGAAACTCGATAAAGTCTCGCGACTGTTTCGAGATGAAACCCTTAAACACCTTTATAATATGACCGACTGTCCGCGTCAGTTTTTGGATAATGCCGAACATAAATTTGTTGATTTTAATCGAGGTAATTACTCTCAAGATGTTGAATGGGGGAAAGAAATCGACTTTCATTCAGAAGCAGGCTTATTACGCGCCTCGGTGGTTTATCATCATTACGTCGATAGAAGAACAGAAACCTATACTGAATCAGATGGTAAAGGCGGCACTCGAACCCGCACAAGAACGGTTTATGACCACTACTATCGTCAAGGCGTCATATTGCCACCTTTAAATAAAACCACGCGCTTAGTATTAAGTGAGTCTCGTCTATCAAAGCGTTGGTCGCAAAGCTTTATGCCCGCTTCACGTGAGTTTGAAAAAAACTTTCGTGTCCAAGCAGACTCTCAATTTGACGCAGCTAAATTTCTTGAGCCAGCAGTCGTGGTTGCCTGTGAGCAGCTAGGGAATAAGCTTAAAAATCTGACAATTGAGTTCGCCCATGACGGCAGCTTATTGATCAATCAGCACAATACTAACCTACTGAATCCGGCCATGGATCACGACATTACTAACCCTGTGGCGTTTAAAGAAGAGTTGCTCAATGACACCTCATTGTTTACCGTCAATAGTATCTTTGGATTCGTGAACCAAATCATTAGGCACACAAGTTAAGTTAACTGTTCATCAAAATTTATAATTAATTGACTGTTAGTCATACTCAAGGAACCATCATGGAAATGTCTTATATTTTACTCGCGATTGTCGTCATTGCTGCCATCGCAGGCTTTATGATTTATAACGCCATTGTTAAAGAACACAATGCGGTTCAACGTGGCTGGGCTGATGTATTAACCCAAGAAAGGCAGCGTAGCCGCATTATTCCTGAACTTGATAGAGTGCTGCAAGAGCACAAAGACTACGAAAAAGAGTTGCTGCCTAAAATTACTGCTTTGCGCCAAGGCATTAATGCACTGCAAGATAATAACATTGATACCAAACTGCAAAGTGACGTTGATAGAGCCTCGCAAGAGCTAATAAAAGGCATTAATGTCGCAGTAGAGGCGTATCCAGAATTAAAAGCGTCAGAGTCTTTTTCTAAGTTTATGAATGAGATTACTGAACAAGAAGAAAATGTCGGTGCAGCTGTGCGTATCTTTAACCAGAACGTAGCCAACTTTAACTCTTGTATTCAATCATTTCCGAACAATATCGTGAACTCAATGTTCAATAAAAAACAGACCATTGAAGTGTTTACTGACAGCAAAGCTCAAGCCGCTTTCGAATATACGCCAAAGTTCTAGTTTAAGTTCTAGTACAAGTTTTAGTATAAGTTTTAGTTTTAGCTCTGATTTAAACTTTAAACCTAAATCTAAGTTCTAACACTAAACCTAAATCAAGCAGTCAGCTTGATTGGCCGAATAAAAACGGGGCTCATCAGCCCCGTTTGTCTTTTCTAAAATGGCCTAACGGATAACTTTTTGGAAGAATTAAGGATTACTGCAGCAGTTGTGGTGTGCCGAATAGTTGCTGCTTGTAGCCTAATACCGTGACCGCATCTGCATCACTTAATAGCAATAAATCATAAGGGCTTTGCTGCTGAAACATCTTAAATTCAGTCTCATTTTTTAATGGCAAACTCACATGAGGCACCACTAAAAAGCTAACTAAATTCAATCCAACCGTATCAGCTAAATCAACTTGGTTTTGATCACCACACAAGACTGCAGAGTCGATACTAGGCGTCATAATCATGGCTCCAGCACTGACACCCACAATGGGCTTACCTTCATCAGCGAGGCATCGCAATGTTTTATCTATTCCGCGTTGTTTAAGCCAATATAAAAACCGATAAGTATCACCACCCGATAAATGCACCATGCCGCTTTGTTTAAGCACTCGCTCCAAATTAGGGTCAAAGCCTTGCTCAAGCTCCATATACTCCACTTGTTCAAATCCAAGCGCTTGGTACATATGCTTAATCGGCTCAAAATATTGTCTTTGTGGATCAGGTTCTGAGGCTATATACACCACAGGCAACTTCAGAATATCAGAAGATAAATTCTCAATAAGCACAGAAATAGCATCTAAAGAGGCTACAGAAGAGGTATTACTTAATAACACTAGGTTCATTGAAACTTGATGTCCTTATCTTTAGCTATCGTTAGCAATCAATAGCCCTTACTTTACAGCTAATGCTCATCGTCAGGCAATGCATCAAACTGTTTGCGCTTTTCATCCATATAAGATTGCATCGCCCCTGGTTGCTGCATCAAAGTCGACATTTCAGCCATCACCTTCATGTGCGCGGGATCTTGTTGCTGAAACATCGCCATACCGTGCTGTTTGCTAAGCTGCGCCATTTGCTCAAAAGTTTCAGCTTGAAACACTTCATCACACGCGCCGCCAAGTTGTCTACAAGTCATCGTTTTCATGTAAATATCCTTATATGTCTTATTAGCTAATTACGTTTACAAAAGCTCACTAATGAAAAATAGCACATTGCAAATGAACGAGAGCAATAAGGTTAAACTGTAACGCGCATAATGCATACTTACAAAAAAGCCAGTTGCACAAATCATTGCACAACTGGCTTTTTAGCCATTCAATTATTGTATAAACAATATGCCGTCAATAATGATTTAAGGTTAGTCATGACGCCATAAAAGAGCCGAATTCAGCGATAAAAAATGAAGTCACTTAATCCGTATCTAATAGCTATTCACATCATTGAGTCGTTAAAATCCGTTAACCAAACCAGCCTATAAGCTCTTAGCAGCTGAAAGGCTTTTCTTTTCATAATGATTTGCGACAGCTTCAAACGCGGCTAAACGAGGTAAATTAGTCGACCTTGCGGCATTTGAGGCTGATTCTGCAGACGAAAAAGTCGCGATAACTAAGTTCTGCTCTTGATTGATATACAAGTGTTGGCCAAAGACGCCTCTGAATGTCGCTATGCCTTTTTCACTATCATGAACCCATAAATAGTTCTTGTAACCTTCTAACCATTGGTCATAAACAGCAGAATCTTCAGCCTTATAGACACTACGGTCCATATGCCCTTTCTCATCTTCTGTTAAATTGAACGTATCTTCTATCCATGCTTTTGAGAACACTTGCTGACCGTTAAATTTTCCGTTGTTAGCCATAGCGATTCCGACTCTAGCAAAGTCTCTTAACGTGGTTGCAAACCCACCTGTTGCAACAGGAGTGAATGCCATATCAGTCATAAAAGTGGCATCGTGTTCAACACCAAGCTTATACCAGATATTTTCAGCGATAAAATCTTGTAACGGTTGCCCTGACACCCGGGCAATAAGCCATCCAGCGACATCAACATTTGGCGAATGGTATTCATACTTATGATTCACAGCTAATGCTGAATTTTGCTTAAACTGGGGAGCAAATTCTAATAAACCGCGCGGGGTATCGTCTTTAGTAGGGTCGAGCGCCATTAAGTCATATGCCGGTACTAAACCTAAACGACGAAAGTACTCATAATGCATAGTACCAGGGGTGATATTGGCATAATCTTCACTGTAATCTAAAGCAGATGTCATGTTTAGCACGGTTCTCACCGTTTGCTGACCAAAATGACTGCCCTGCAATTCTTCAATATAGCTCTCTACCGTTTTATTTGGATCTAGCTTGCCTTGCTCAACAAGGATCCCAATTGCCTGCCCAACGAGTGATTTAGTGCTTGATGCCCACATGTGATGATCTTTAGGCCCAAAAGTACCAAAGTACTCTTCATGAACAATCTCACCATCTTTAATGATCACATAACCATCAGTACGGTCATTTATCATTGCCTCTTTAACAGTAAACTCTTGTTCACCGAACTCAAAGTTCAGTGCTGCTAATCTTGGGTCTAGGTTTTCAGATAATACTGATACATTACCGTCACGAGGCACCATTACACTTGGGTGAATACCCATATTTTGAAATGCCCAATGATTGTAATCAGGATGCGCCCAATTGCCTAATGTCACCTGCTCTTTCGCATCAGTTGTCGTAGAGTACATCGCCTTCGCGTTATCGTTAGCCGAGACAGAGAACACTGAACATGTTGTAAGTGCAATTGAGATTGCCAGCGATTTAAGTTTCATGTTTGGGTCCTTACTTACTATTTATTATCGAAGCTAAATTGAATATCAACATTAGTGACATTCAATTTTGCAATTAATCATTGAGCCCATAATACGTTCGACATTCAATACATACGAATACATAATGTACGTAAAACACGTACATAAAA
Organism: Shewanella sp. TC10; assembly: GCF_009663145.1. Lineage (GTDB taxonomy): Bacteria > Pseudomonadota > Gammaproteobacteria > Enterobacterales > Shewanellaceae > Shewanella. The sequence continues at coordinate 10,798 of NZ_VKHR01000025.1, read as the reverse complement.
ACTAAGAGGAAGCGATGGTTACTTTGGAGCAACTATCTTGTTTTAAAGCGGTATACGAACTTAACAGTTACAGTAAAGCTGCAAGAGCAACGGATAAAACCAGAGCAACGGTTCGCGAAAGAATTAAAGCATTGGAAGATGTTTTGGGGTTTGAACTCTTTGAAACTCAAGGGAAATCGCTAGTTCCTTCAGAGAATGCTAGGCATCTGTATCCTAGAGCTAACAACTTAACCAGGCAATCAAAAGAGTTTTATAGCGTCGCATTGTCCACTTTCAGCACTGAAATCACCTCCATCGTCTTACATCATGATGACTTGATACCACTGTGTTTGTTATCGGATATCGATGATGCAATTGAACGTGAATTCCCCAATATTTCAATAAATTGGCTTCAAAGAGACCGTCAATCTAGTTTTAAAGATATCGAGTCTGGTGATGCGCTATTTTCAATTATGCCGACAATAGGAAAAATCTTCCCGAACACGAAAGTCGGTATTGTCAATTTAGGGACGTATCAATATGCACCTTACACTTCTATGGATTCCGACATTTCCCATCAGGAAATCGACCTTAATCAATTAACAACCGAGGATTTTCTGCTGACTGAAAATTCGGTATTAAATGAAATGAGATATGCAAATATCAGTAATCGAAAGCATCTTGTTTCGAACAATGACATGTTGCTACATAAGATCCAGAAAAAAGGCTGGACCTTACTCAGCACCGCAAACGCCCAAGATTTTATAGAAACGGGGAAATTAAGAAGAATCAAAATCAAAGAAACTATTGTTAATTTGAGACAAGAGATGGTGTTGTTTTATCCATTACATTCAGAAATGGATTCAACAAGAAACCGAATAATTGAAATAGCTAAGGAGTGTGCAACTAACTTTGCCAACAGCCCTTACGCTTAATTTATGCATCAATATAAGGTATGCATCTTCACTGGAATTACTGACTCTTTGATTTGTCTGTATTTGTGGCAATGATAAGCATAAAAAACCTCTTCTCATAACCATAAGAAGAGGTTTTGCTACCTATAGGGACGTTCAGTACAAAGCTCGTCTAATTAAAAGCTAATAATTAAAAGCTAATAATCAAAACCGATTTGCGCCTTTATCCCATCATTAAAGGCATGTTTTATCGGTTGCACTTCAGATACCGTATCAGCAAGTTCGATAATTTCTCTATGACAAGCGCGGCCAGTAATGATCACATGTTGCATTTTAGGACGATTATTTAGTGCCTCGATAACACGCTCTAACTCAATGTACTTATAGGTCACCATGTAAGTCAGTTCATCCAGCAGCACTAAATTAATCGACTCATCTTTAAGCAATTTTTCAGCATCTTCCCAAGCAGACTCGGCTGCGGCAACGTCCTTTTCTCTGTCCTGAGTTTCCCAAGTAAAACCTGTACCCATGACAAAAAACTCAACGCCGACTTTTTCAAGTAAGTTACGTTCGCCGCACTCCCAGCCACCTTTAATAAACTGTACCACAGCGGCTTTTTGGCCATGGCCTGCACAACGGGTTACTGCGCCAAAACCAGAAGTGGATTTGCCTTTACCATTGCCTGTCAGCACCAGCAAAATGCCTTTCTCTTTAGTGGCTGCGGCAATTTTCGCATCAACGCCTTCTTTTACTTTTTGTTGGCGCGCTTTATGACGCTCGGCTTTGGTTTCATTCACTGATGTATCATTCACTGCATCTGACTGTGTCATACAAGACTTCCTGTTAATTTTTCCATATCTAGATGCGCTTCTAGCACATCTGCTAATCGTTCAAGTTGTTGTTCTCTAATTTGATTAATATCCACAGTTTGAGCATGCTCTAATCCTGCCCAGGTCAATATCAACTGACAAGCACTCGGGCTGTCGAAAAGTCCGTGGACATAGGTTCCCAGAATTTGATTGTCGGCTGTTAAGTAACCTTCTTCAAACCTTTCTTGCACTGGTTTATCGTCCTGAAACACAAAAGACAAAGATAGCGGCAGGCTTTGTGTTTGCTCTTCTACATGCTGACTTTGGCCACAATGGATTTCATAACCGTTAACACTCGCTTGTTGCTCATTCAGCGTTAACTGTCCTTGCACTTGCTGCAAGGTTTTATGTTCGGTCAGCTCCGTTATCATCTCAATGAGACCTAAGCCTTTGCTGCTACCAGCCACATCTTCGATACCATTAGGGTCATTAATTTCAGTACCTAGCATTTGATACCCGCCGCATACGCCAATCACTTTACCGCCATAGCGTAAATGTCGATTAACCGCCTTATCCCAACCTTGCTGTCGCATAAAGTTCAAGTCGGCGCGAACATTTTTACTGCCTGGTAAAATGATCAGGTCGGCTTTAGGGAAGTCTGAACTGCCAGATTGGGTTTGCATACTGACATAATTAAATTCGACATTAGGATTAAGGCGCAGTGGGTCAAAGTCAGTGTGATTGCTAATACGCGGAAAGACCAACACCAAAACCTTAAGTTTCTCGTTGTGACTATTATTAGCCGTTTGCGGTGTATCCACCAGCGCATCTTCAGCATCAAGGTGTAAATCATGTAGGTAAGGTAAAACACCTAAAACAGGCTTATTGGTGTAACTTTCTAGCCAATCAATGCCTGACTGCAATAGGCTGATATCACCACGAAAACGATTAATTACAAACCCTTTTACGCGGTTTTGCTCTGATACACTGAGCAGGGCTAGCGTGCCCACCAAGTGGGCAAATACGCCGCCTTTATCAATGTCAGCGATAATAATCACTGGACAATCTACCGCTTCAGCAAAGCCCATATTGGCAATATCACCTTCACGTAGATTAATTTCTGCAGGGCTCCCTGCACCTTCAACCACCACCATTTCATATTGAGACGTTAGCCGTTCAAACGACTGCAATACCGCGTTCATTGCAACCGACTTATAGTTACGACTTTCTGGCCCGAAAAACGCTTGCGCCTCAAGTGAGGTTAACGCTTTGCCATGAATGATGATTTGCGATCCTGTGTCTGAACTTGGCTTGAGTAACACTGGGTTAAAGTCAGTATGGGGTTCTAGTTTACAAGCCACAGCTTGCAACGCTTGCGCTCGACCGATTTCGCCACCATCGATGGTCACAGCACTATTGAGTGCCATATTTTGCGGTTTAAATGGGGCGACCTTGTTACCTTGTCTTGCAAAAACTCGGCATAACCCAGCGACTAAGGTGCTTTTACCCGCATCTGATGTTGTGCCCTGAACCATCAAGGTTTTGGCTTTACCGGCGTGATAATGATGTTGCTCTGCAAATGCCAGCACAGAATCAAGCTCACTATTAATATCATCAGGTCTATCTTGATTGCTCATTAATGCCAATCGTCCTTAACGTGTTTTTGTATGTATATCAGTGAAATAATGAAGAGATGAAATGATGTGTAAAGCACTAACCTTTTAACAATAACGGAATGCCTGCGACCACTAAACTCACCTTATCTGCTCTGGCTGCGATGGCTTGATTAAGCCAACCTGCTTCATCAGCAAATCGACGAGTGAGCTCACCTAAAGGCACGATACCTGAGCCCACTTCGTTACTGATAAAAATGATTTTTCCTTTAAGCTTAGGTAAGCAAGCAAGTAAGGCTTTTTTCTGTTGTTGCCACAAATCATCAACGCCATTACGGTGGGTTTCTTCGCTCGCAATTAAATGGTTGGTTAGATACAGGGTAAGGCAATCGACCAAAATAACCTTATCTTCGCCACTTTGCTCAACTAAAGTCGATGCCAGCGCTAATGGGGTTTCGATTAATGTCCAATCCACGTTCGCATCTGCACGGTCTTGTTGGTGTCTTGCGATACGTTGCTGCATTTCATCATCTAAGGCGGTTGCAGTGGCGATATAAACACAAGCATCACCCTGCTCGGCATATTGCTGAGCAAGTGACTCTCCATATCGGCTTTTTCCTGAACGCGCGCCGCCTAAAACAAGATGGATCATTAATTCAATCCTATGGTTAACATTATGCAGTAACACATGAGTTCACTAATTTGTTGAGCCGCACCTAAGGTATCGCCTGTGTATCCACCAATTTGACGATTGAATCCCCAAATCAATAATTGTCTAAGCGCAACTAATGCCAGCAACAACACAAATGCTACAAGGCCATTTAAACAAGCTAAAACGGCGAACCCACTAAGACATAAAATCAATAAATCATTAATGTGTTGGTGCTGCGCTAACGGCTTAGATTTACTACCGTCATCTTCAGTGACATATTGCTCAGAGAAAATCATGCTCGCGGCAACGACTCGACTTAAAGAATGTGCCACAATCAGCGCAATTGCTGCTTTTAGTGGACTATAAAGTGCAATTTCAACCAATAGTTGCCACTTTAACAGTAAGGTTAACCCCACAGCCAAGGTGCCATAAGTGCCAATGCGGGAGTCTTTCATGATCTTTAATTTGTCAGCAACTTTCCAGCCACCACCAAAACCATCTGCGGTATCCGCTAAGCCGTCTTCATGAAAACCACCAGTAATTAATACGCTAGCAATTATCGCTAAGATCACCGCAACACTGTTTGGCAATATAAATTGGCTGAGCCAAAATACCGCAGCACTCAACACGCCAACAATGACTCCGACAACGCCAAAGTAACGGCTGGCTTTATTGAGCTTATCGCTATCAAATTCAACCCATGCAGGAATAGGAATTCGAGTAAAAAAACTCATTGCGATAAGCAGTAAGTTTAGTTGTTTCCTGAACCAGCCCATATTGAAATAGGAGCCGATATCTGAACCCTGAGACATTCTCTAATCCTTGATAGCGTTATTGTTAATAGCAGCCTAAACCACATTGCTCACACCAGCATTTTCAAAACTGGCCATGTCATTGTAAAAATTAACTGCTGATTGAATAATCGGTAACGCCAGTGCTGCGCCTGTGCCTTCGCCAAGTCTTAACCCTAAAGATAAAATAGGTTTTGCATCCAAGGCTTCAAGCATTTTCACATGGCCTTGCTCATCTGATTGATGAGCAAAAATTAAATAACCTCGGGCATCTGGGTGCAGTGCTACAGCTGCTAATGCTGCTGCAGTCGCGATAAAGCCATCAATCACCACCAGCATTCTTTTCTCGGCAGCGGCTAAAATAGCCCCGGTCATTTGCACAATTTCAAAGCCGCCCAAACAAGCCAAAACATTAACCGGATCATTAAGATTATTACGATGTAGGTTCATCGCCACAGTTAATAATTCAGATTTTAATGCAAACGCTTCATCATTAATCCCAGTTCCGCGGCCAACACAGTCTTTGACATCAAGCTTTAATAGGCCTGCCATCACCGCTGCGGCTGATGAGGTATTGCCAATGCCCATTTCACCTAATGCAATTAAATTACATCCTGAGTCATAATGGCGCTGCACCACTTCATTGGCGTAGCTAAAGCCATCTTTCACTGACAACAAGGTCATTGCAGGCTTTTGATGAATCGCTTGGGTGCCTGAGCCGAGTCGATGATTAGTCACACTTGGATGGTCACTTGGGGTGAGCATACCGCAATCAATCACTTCAAGGTTTAAGCCCATTTGGCGGCAGAAAACATTAATTGCAGCGCCGCCGGTGGCAAAGTTTGCCACCATTTGTTTAGTCACTTCACTTGGTGCAATAGACACCCCGTGGGCAGCAATACCATGATCCCCTGCAAACACTAACATTGCAGGTTCTTTAATCGACAATTTATGTCTGCCATTAAATTGTTTGGCAAACTGCACTTGAGCAATTTGCTTTGCCAAGGTTTCTAAAAGACCTAGCGCGCCCAAAGGCTTAGTTTTTTGGTTTATTTTATGTTGGATCTGCTCATCGATATGATGGTTAACCGGATCTACTGCAAACATTTTTATACTCCAAAACAGCGTCTTATCGACGATGGCGTAAAACAAATAAGAAAAACACACTACCAATAGCAGCAGTAATGATTCCAACAGGTAACTCTTGATTAGCCAGCAAACAGCGGGCAAGTACGTCTATCCAAATCATAAATAGCCCACCAACGAGTGCGGTGATTAAAATGGGCTGATGACCAGGGAATAGTAGCCGAACGGTATGGGGGATCATTAACCCCACAAAGCCAATGCCGCCACAACTTGCGACTAAAACTGCCGTAATTAACGAGCACAATAACAGCATATACAAGCGCAATTTAGCCACGTTAACGCCAAGAGAATGGGCGGTTTCATCTCCAGCCTGAATGGCAACCACTTGACGTTTAAAAGCTAATATAATCAATATACTACTGCATACAACAACGGCAGGTATAACCAGTCCATCCCAACTTGCTTTAGCAAAGCTACCTAAGCTCCAAAACAGCACTGAAGCCGCCGCTTGCGGGCTAGAAAAATACAAGACTAAACTGGTGAGAGCCCCAAACATAAACGAAGTAGCCACACCCGATAACAGCATTCTTTCGACTTGGCTTGCGCGGCCAAACCCCGATAAAGACAAGACTAATAACACTGAAAAACAAGCGCCAATAAATGCGCCAATTGGCAAGCTAAGGGACGACCAAGACCACCAAGCATCATGGCTAAACCAACCAGAACGCAATAAAGCATCAGCTAAATGACTGCCAGACTCCGATAGCCATTGCTGCACTAGCCCTTGGCTACCAAAAAAGCTCAATACTAATACCGCCCCAAAAGAGGCTCCTGAACTTATACCAAATAAATAGGGATCGGCTAATGGATTTCGCGTGACAGTTTGCAACACACTCCCTGCTAACGCTAAACCTGCGCCAGCAATAAAGGCCAACAGAATGCGTGGTAAGCGAAGTTCGAACACGATACGCTGAGTTATCGCACTGGTATTATTTGAAGCAAAGGGCTCTATACCAAAAATAGATGAGCTAAATAGGGTGATAACTTGCTCAAAACTAATATTGGCGGCGCCAAAACTCGCTGCTGCAATCGGGGTGATTAACGTCAGTAAAGCAGTTACAAACAGTAAGGCTTTATACTTAAATGAAGTTGCAGCTAAACTCATGAGTCATGCTCCCCACCATGTGGCTGGCCAGTTTGATAACCGTAAAAGTAGGTAATCAAAGGTTTACCATGTTGAGGGTGTTTCGAAATCTGACAACACACGTCAAACACATCGCCAATAATGGCCTCAGTTAGCACTTCATCAGGTAAGCCTTGAGCAATACATTTCCCTTCATCCAATAACAACAAACGATCACATACTGCACTAGCAAGGTTCAAATCATGAATAGATGCGATAACGCTGATCCCTAGTTGCCTAACCAGTTCTAATATTTGTATTTGATAACGAATATCTAAATGGTTAGTGGGTTCATCGAGGATCAACAACTGCGGCTTTTGCACAATAGCGCGGGAGATTAAAGCACGTTGTTTTTCGCCACCTGATAGCTGCTCATATTGCTGTCGTGCTTTGTGTAGCAAACCGACTTTATCTAGTGCTTCTGCAACATGCTGCTTATCAGCTAGAGAATCTGTTTCAAATAAGCCCTTATGCGGTGTTAAGCCCATTGAGGCGATTTGCTCTGTGGTCATTTCGAAATAGTGAGGAGTTTCTTGCTGTACCACGGCAACTTTGGTCGCTAACCGTTTTTGGCTTAAGCCACTCATGTTTTGCCCAAAAAGCTTAATTTGGCCTTGGTCTGGGGTGATATAACGGTACAAGCAACGTAACAGGCTAGATTTACCCGCTCCGTTTGGACCAATAAGACCAAGCATTTCACCTTGGGATAAGGCAAAACTGACTCGTGAAAGGATCTGGTTTTCATCCACAGACCAACTGAGTTGTTCAACGTTTAACGCTAAAGCAGGATTTAAGCTCATATTTTAATAGCCTTAGCCATTAAAACTGCCGCTTTGTGCAATGAAGCACAGGTAAAAATTAATAACATTCACACTCCGCCTGAGTCACCCGCACAGGTTGTATCACGCTGATAACAGCAAGGAAAATGGCGCTAGGTATCTGACTTTATGAAAATACGACACTGTTTAAGCAAAGTGTTTTCACATTACAGTTGCGGGTACAGTTCATGCTAATCATCATAAGTTACCTTATGAGAACCATGATTCCCTATTCATTTGATGCCAGTTAATCTAGATAAACTTTTGCAACAAATTAACGCTATTTAGTTTTATAAATAACCTGAACACAGGCTAACAATCTTATCGAACTGGTTTAGTGACAACATTGTACGACATATCTGGCTGAGTTTTAGCGCTTTTCAGTAATATCTTTTAGCTTGGCCAATTCAATCTGTATACAGGCTTTATCGCAGAAGAAGGTGCTTGTTTATTTGCGCTAACCTTAGTGGAATCAGCTTTTACTGAAACCAGACTATCTCCATCGTTATTAGCCTGACTTTCAGGCCAAAAAATATCGATAGTCACACTGGCTGCATAATCAATGGCTAATTGCGCATATAAACCTTTGCAACGTTCAAGCCCGAGCACTTGACCGATAATATGTCTTATCACTCCGCCATGAGTCACCACCAATGCGGTGGCGGGATTATCTTGTTCGCTTTGAGCTTTGCTAGACTCAAGTTGCTTGTCTAGCATAGCTGTGATCATCGCAAGCCCTTGTGTCACTCTCGCTTCAAAGTCTGCCATAGGCTCGCCATTAGGTGGCGTATTGTCCCATGGGTTATCCCAGTATTGATCTAACGCTTGCGGATGTTTTTGATATAACGCATCAAAGCTTTGCCCGTCCCAATCACCAAAGTCCACTTCTTGAAATTGCGGCAGCAAATTAACTTGCAGTGGCAGGTTCTTATCCTGTTGCTGCTCTTGCTTCTGTTTAAGTGAATAACTAGCTGAAGCTGCAAACTGAGTATCATTATTTTCAGAGAATAAACGTGCTTGATTGATATCTGCGGCAAACTCCTCAGCAAATAGGCTACATCGTATTAAAGGCGAGCTAAAAATTAACAGGGAGTTCGCTTGATTAATCAATCCAAGCTTTTTAACACTGGCCTGCATGTTCGCCAAGCCAAACGGCGTTAATGAAACATCGGTTTTTCCCCGCAAAATATTGCCGCCTTCGCATTGACCATGGCGTAGTAATATCAGTTTGGCTTGTTTCATTTATCCCTTTCACCTTTATAAACGATTATTGATTGGTTACTTTTTTGTCTAAAGATATGTTTGTTCCGTCTCTAGATTGTGGATGTTCAGTCACTGATTATAGAGATTTCAAAGACAGTGAATTTAACAATGCGGCCAGCTTAGTTCAGTAATGCGCTTGCTCTTACAATCCATTTAAACGTATTATGGACGTCTATACGTTTAAATGTCCAAACAAAAATCCCATCCATATAGAAGATAGGATTAAAGATGAAGATTGGGACGAGTATTTCAGCGGGGATTTTTTAACAATAGCCGCCTTTTATAAGATAAATAAAGGTATGCTATTTTTATTCAATCGCACTGCTTCATCACCCAATAAATTGGCCTATAGCACCAACTAATAAGTAATAAAGGTATTCCGATATGACGAAGTCGACTTCTTACAGTCAGGTTCTTGAACAACTTACAAATACGCTTAATGAGCGCATTGTAATTCTTGATGGTGCCATGGGCACCATGATCCAAGACTATAAATTGGAAGAAGCCGATTACCGAGGTGAGCGTTTTAAAGATTGGCATTGTGACGTAAAAGGTAACAACGACATGTTGGTACTGAGCCAACGCCAAATCATTAAAGATATACACACCAAGTACATGTTGTCTGGCGCCGACATTATCGAAACCAATACCTTTAATGCCACCACCATTGCCATGGCTGATTACGACATGCAGTCGCTGTCAGCAGAGATCAACCTTGAAGGTGCCCGTGTTGCCCGTGAAGCAGCTGATGAAGTGGCAGCCCAAACTGGCACGCCGCGTTATGTAGCAGGCGTTTTAGGCCCAACTAACCGCACTTGTTCAATTAGCCCTGATGTAAACGACCCAAGCTTTCGTAATGTCAGCTTTGATGAACTGGTCGATGCGTATGTGGAATCCACCAGCGCCTTAATTGAAGGCGGCGCAGATATCATTATGGTCGAAACCATCTTCGATACCTTAAATGCAAAAGCCGCATTATTTGCCATTGAAAAAGTCTTCGATACCCTTGGAGACAGATTACCTGTGATGATATCGGGCACCATTACCGATGCCTCAGGCCGTACACTCACAGGGCAAACTACCGAAGGTTTTTATAACTCACTGCGCCACATTAAGCCGCTTTCAATCGGCCTTAACTGTGCATTAGGCCCTAAAGAGCTGCGTCCTTACGTTGAAGAATTATCACGTATTGCAGAATGTTTTGTCTCTGCTCACCCTAATGCAGGCCTGCCAAACGAGTTTGGTGGTTATGATGAAACCCCACAAGAAATGGCTGAAGTGATTCAAGATTGGGCCGCCGAGGGCATGCTCAATATTGTCGGTGGTTGTTGTGGTAGTACGCCAGATCATATCAACACCATTCGCGAGTCAGTGATTAATCACCAGCCTCGTCAGATACCTGATATTCCAGTGGCATGTCGCCTTTCAGGATTAGAGCCACTAACCATTGATGGCAACTCATTATTTGTGAACGTCGGCGAACGCGCTAACGTTACAGGTTCAGCTAAGTTCTTACGCTTAATCAAAGAAGAGAAATTTGAAGAAGCGCTCGATGTCGTGCGCGAGCAAGTTGAAAACGGCGCGCAAATCATCGACGTCAACATGGATGAAGGCATGCTCGATGGCGCTGAGTCGATGAAAAAGTTCTTAAACTTAATCGCCTCAGAGCCTGAAATATCTCAGATCGGAA
>NZ_VKHR01000064.1 GCF_009663145.1 Shewanella sp. TC10 | reverse complement strand
CGTGGTGCTCTTTCCGATCTGATAAAAAAGTAATATTTTTTGCTATTGGTTTTGAAACATCAACACCAATGACTGCCGTGTTAATTGATCAGGCTGAAAAACAACAAATTGATAATTTGTTGTTTCATATCAACCATGTGTTAGTCCCACCAGCAATTGATGCTGTCATGGCGGATACACAAAGTAAAGTGAACGCTTTTATTGGCCCTGCACATGTCAGCGTTATCACTGGCGCTAAAATATATCGCCCTGCCGTTGAGCAATACAACACCCCTATTGTGGTATCAGGTTTTGAACCCGTCGATGTTATGGAATCTATTTTACGCATCGTGCAGCAAAAGCACGATGATAAAGCTGAGCTTGATATTCAATATAACCGTGCAGTTTCAGAAGATGGCAATCTCACAGCTCAAGCCCTGATAAACAAGTATTTAACCGTTAAAGAAAGTTTTAGATGGCGAGGTTTAGGTCCAATACCAGATTCGGCTCTGCGGCTTAAAGATGAGTTTAAACATCGCGATGCAGAAATCATTTTTAAGACTCAATTACCCTCAGAAGAAATTGACGACCATAAAGCATGTCAATGTGGCGATATACTTCGTGGACTTTCAAATCCACCAGATTGTAAGGTTTTCGGCCGCGGCTGCACCCCTGATAATCCACTAGGGAGTTGTATGGTGAGTTCAGAAGGTGCGTGTAATGCTTATTACCGATATGCAGGAGTGACTCATGCCAGTTAATAAATACGACCAAGTACAGTTAAGCCACGGCGGCGGTGGTAAAGAGATGAATGCTTTAATTAATAACTTATTTTTCAAGGCGTTTTCAAATCCAATTTTAGAATCTCAAGAAGATGCAGCTCAATTGCAGCTCTCAGGCGCAACGGCTTTTACCACTGACTCCTTTACGGTGGATCCCTTGTTCTTTGCTGGTGGTAATATTGGCAAATTAGCCATTGCAGGAACTGTTAACGATTTAGCCATGATGGGCGCAATTCCTGAATACTTAAGTTGCAGTTTTATCATCGAAGAAGGTTTTGCAATTCAAGACTTACAAACCATTGTGAATAGCATGGCAGAAGAAATGCAATACAGTGGTGCTCATATCGTTTGTGGTGACACCAAAGTCGTTCCTAAAGGCTGCGCAGATGGTATTTTTATTAATACTTCAGGTGTAGGCAAAATCATTAAGCAAGGCATTTCAGTTAATAACTTAGTTGCTGATGATGTGATTATTGTATCAAGAGATATTGGCAGACACGGCGCTGCAATTTTAATGGCTAGAGACAGCTTATCGTTAGAGTCAGAATTGACCAGTGATTGTGCCACTCTATGGCCAATTGTGGAGCAGCTAATTGCCGCCAATATTGAAATCCATGCCATGAGAGATGCAACCCGTGGCGGCCTGTCTGCAGTATTAAATGAGTGGGCTACAGCTTCTCAGGTTGGCATTGATATGGATGAAAAAAACATTCCAGTTTCATCTGAAGTACAAGGCTTATGCGAGCTATATGGCTTTGAGCCATTTGATCTAGCTAATGAAGGTACCTTTATAATCGCCCTGCCGCGAAGTGCAGCTGATAAAGCTCTAGAAATAATGACTCAATATTGTCACTGCGATCAAGCAGCTGTCATTGGTTATGTCACCGATGAGCATAACGGCAAGGTGGTGTTAAATACCCCCTGGGGAAGCAGTCGTTACTTAGATTTACCTCAGGGTGAATTACTGCCAAGGATCTGCTAATGCATGAGTATTCGATTGTGATGTCATTAATGGAGCAAATTGAACAATTAGCAAAAGATAATAACGCAAATAAGATAATCAGAGTTGATATCAAAGTGGGCGTATTAAGCGGAGTGGAACCGCATTTACTTCAAAACGCATTTGATACATTCAAGCTAGATTCTGTTTGTAATGATGCTCAATTAAACATGCTACTTCAGCCACTTGTGATTGAATGCCGTCATTGTAATCACAAAACGGAATTAACTGAAAGAAATGTCATTTGTCCTAACTGTAAAAGCCATGATACCCGTGTATTAGACGGTGAAGATATGATGCTAATGCAACTTGAAATGAATACTGTTACCGATTAAGCAAAAAAACTGATAGAAATTATTAATTACTAATGAATGAAGGATGACAACATGAAAGCTAAACTCACTGCTCTATTACTTGCTTTAAGTCCTACTCTTGCAATTGCACATGAAGGCCATGGTGGCATTGGACTATTTCATCATATGAGCGAATTAGTTCCTGCTGTAGTGCTTATCGCTATTGTAGCATTTGTTATTTATCGCAGAACTAAGTGATCTCAGTTTCGCAGAAATTAGAGTAGCGAATTTACACAAAATATATGGTACTAAAATAATTGTGCTTAGCTAATTATGATCATTAAAGCTCTTATTATTAGTCACTTCTTATGATTAAAGCAGTTATTAGAAGCTAAATGCTAGTATCAAAAAGTAAGTATCAACAAGCTAGTATCATAAAGCTTGTATTAAAGGATTAGTAAAGTATTAACTGTGTTATTAACAAAGCTCAAAATATTGGTCGCCTAAGCAGAGAAATTCAAAACATACATTGAATATATTTGCTCTGCTTATCACGTTTTAAATGTCTCCCCAGATAAAGGCAAATATTGATTCAAAGTTTAGATGAGTTAGGGCAACAACCTTTATAAGCAAACTTATCTACTGATTGCACTGAGATATAGATAAGTTACCCATTAAAAAGCCCATGTAGTAAAACTATACATGGGCTTTTTGATATAGAAATTTTACTAGTTCAATTTCAACTCTTTAATGCACTATCAATCATCGTTTGAGCCTGAGAAATAATATCTTGTAGATGACTCTCGCTAATAAAACTTTCAGCGTAGATTTTAAATAATGCTTCAGTTCCTGATGGACGAGCAGCAAACCAGCCGTTTTCAGTGGTGACTTTAATACCACCAATGGCCGCATTGTTTCCAGGAGCATGTGACAAAATAGCAGTAATGGTTTCACCCGCTAAAGTTTTATCAGTAAAGCTATCTGAAGATAATTTTTCAAATTTAGCTTTCTTCTTCAAACTAATCGGGCTATCTATACGGGTGTAAAAGCTTTGTCCAAACTGCTCAGTGAGTTCAACATAACGCTGCGCAGGAGTTTTACCTGTTACCGCTAAAATCTCAGCCGCCAACAATGCCAAGATGAAACCATCTTTGTCAGTACACCAAGTACTGCCGTCTCTATTTAAAAACGCCGCACCTGCACTTTCTTCACCACCAAATGCAATACTGCTGTTAGCTAAGCCATCTACGAACCATTTAAAACCCACTGGCACTTCTAAACATTGACGCTCATGTGATTGACAAATTCTGTCAATAATCGCGCTAGAAACCAAGGTTTTGCCTATCGCTAAATCAGCAGACCAATCTTTGCGGTAAGTCAGAAGATAATCGATAGCTACGGCTAAATAATGGTTAGGATTCATTAAACCAAAACCTGGACACACGATGCCGTGTCTATCGTAGTCAGGATCGTTACCGACACACACATCAAAACTTTCACTATGGGCAAGTAAACCAGCCATGGCATAAGGTGATGAACAATCCATGCGAATTTTGCCATCTTTATCTAATGGCATAAATCCAAAGCTAGGATCGACTTTATCATTGACTAAAGTAATATCTAAGCCATGTTGCTTAGCAATATGAGACCAATAATAAATGCCAGAACCGCCTAATGGATCTACGCCAATACGAATGTTAGCTTTAGCAATGGCTTGCATATCAATCACACTTGAAAGAGAATTCACGTATGGAGCAATAAAATCGACTTCATCAATCCAGCCAGACTCAAGTGCTACACCATAATTAACCTTTTTAACGCCTGATAACTGTTGTGCTAAATACTCGTTCGCTTGAGATTCGATTAATTTGGTAATCTCAGCTTCAGCAGGCCCGCCATGAGGTGGATTATACTTAATACCACCATCTTGCGGAGGATTGTGGGAAGGAGTAATTATCAAGCCATCAGTGAGTTCAACACCATTTTCAGTGGCCGAAACATTTGCAGCTTCATTTGCTGATATAATGGCTTGAGATACCACAGGCGTTGGTGTGAAACCATCATCTTGCTGAACTTTTACCGCGACTTGATTTGCCGTTAGCACTTCTAGTACTGACATGTATGCAGCATAAGATAATGCATGAGTATCAAAACCAACAATCATCGGGCCTTTAATTCCGGCCTGTTGACGGTAATCGACCACAGCTTGAGTTATCGCCCAAATATGATTTTGATTGAAACTGGCTTTTAATGAACTTCCACGATGCCCAGAGGTGCCAAAAGTGACCTTTTGTTGTACATCCTCGACATTGGGGGTTATGCGATAATAATGACTCATCAACTTAGGTAAGTTGATCAAGTCCGATTGTAACGCGACTTTCCCTGCTCTATTGTGAATCGCCACCCCGAGTCTCCCTTTTAGATTTTAAATTCTTTGTGCAATGGATTTTGCCTGCTCTTCATTACAACCTAATTGCAATAACACTTCCGATAATATGGTGCGTTTTTTAGCAGTATTATTGTTGGTTGTTACCCAATAACCACTGTCTCCAATTTCCTTTGGATTAGCAGATTGGCTTGCTGACAACAGTTCAGCTTTAGAGCGTGCAAAATACAAACGTCCACGACCTTGAATCTTAAGTATTTGTTCAAAAGTGGCAGGCGTTAGCTTGGATAATGATTCTAATAAGAACATAAAGCGCCCTACGGCCCCTTTTTGTTGTGACAACATATGTTCATGTACAACGTCATTGAAGTTGATATCAGTTGGAACGACTTCTGCTTCTAGTTCTTCAGTTTCTACAGGCTCACTGTTATTAACTTCAACTTCGGTAGTTTCTTCAACCGGATCAGTATTAACGATTTCAGGTGTTGATTCTAGGCTAGGATGACTAATAGCTAGAGGCTCTGCAGGTTCAGCAGTATCAACAGAAAGATCTAATAGTCGACGTAAAATATCAGATGCACTTTCGCCAATACGTTCGGTTTTACTTGCAATATGACGATAGAGTTCTTCGTCAACCTCAATATATTTCATATTAGTCTTTGTCCTTTGGTCTTTAAAAGGTAAACCACCAACTACTTATTGTTCGATTTATACAACAACCAAAAATGTAAAGATTGATTGTTCTATATAGTGGCAGTCAAAAGATCGAATTTGATCGATCAAATTATTATTAACAGTCTACCCATCTGTCACAATAGTTAAAGGGTAAAAGTCACTAAATCTTTCAAATTTAGCCAATTTCAATAAAACAATGAGCTGGTGGATTGTTTAATGAACATATGATCTTGGCTTAATTAATTTCGTTACTTGAAATTTGATCTAATTTACAGGCAAAATCACCGCCTCATTGATTGCGATAACGGATAAAAGCCTCATGCATTATGTTTCTTCTGGCGAAGGCCAACCAGTCATCTTGATACACGGGCTATTTGGTAATTTAGATAATCTTAAAAATCTTGCTAGTACATTAGAACAAAATTACCAAGTCATTCGTGTCGACTTACCCAATCACGGTAAAAGTGAGCACTGGGATTTTATGGATTACCCTCTCCTAGCTGAAGAGTGTGTGAGTTTATTGAAAGACCTCAACCTGTCTGAAGCTCACTTTGTCGGTCATTCTATGGGCGGAAAAGTTGCTATGGCGCTAGCTTTGTTGCACCCAGAGATGGTTACAAGCTTAGTTGTCGCAGATATTGCTCCAGTATCTTACAGTCCACGCCATCAAAAGGTGTTCGCCGGCCTAACTAGCATGCCAATGGTTGAAGTCACATCGAGAAGTGCTGCACTCGAGCATTTAATCAACGCCGACATTGATCTAGGGACGGCACAGTTTTTATTAAAGAACTTACAACGAGCCGACAATGGTTTTGAATGGAAAATGAACCTTGATGGTTTGATTGAAAACTACCCTCATATAATTGGCTGGGAAATACCGCAAGCTGTTTATAACAAACCATGCTTTTTTATTCGTGGTGGCGAGTCAGAATATGTTTTAGCAGAGCACACTGATGCAATTATGAAACAATTTCCTCAAGTAACTGCAAAGACGATAAATGGCACAGGTCATTGGTTACATGCACAAAAGCCAGAAATTTTTAATCGCTTGGTCGGAGAGTTTATTGATAAACACCAAAGTTAACGTTCAATTGATGTCGCTTACGTAAACGACTCTGTAAATTTACAAAAATGAACTAGGCAGATATAGCCCACGTATCATCATTGTGGTATATTCCCGCCCTCTTTTAGCCTTAAAGTAAAACTGAAGGTAAAAACATGTTGAATCAATACATGGATCAAATTGAGACTCTCGGTCTAAACTTGTTTTTTGCTTTAATATTTTTCTTTATCGGCATGGCAATTCACGATGTACTCAAACAAGGTAAAGTGCCTAAGTTTGGTCGATATATCGTTTGGTTAGTATTATTCCTTGGCTGTGCCGGGTTTGTAGCAAAAGGTATTATTCAGATGACCTGGGAAGGCTCAGGCATCGGTTAAACAAAACGATGGCAAAAGAATCAACAGATAGAACAACGATTGACCTGTTTGCTTCTGAAAAACGTCGTGGACGTCCAAGAAGCAATCCCCTAAGTCGGGAACAACAGCTAAAAATCAACAAGCGTAATCAGATCCAACGTGATCGCGCTAATGGATTAAAACGAATAGAGTTAAAGGTGTCACAAGTTTTGTATGACGCCTTGAACGAACAAGCATTGGCCAGTAACATCAGCCGTAGCCAGTTAATCGAATTAATCCTGCAACAACAAATCGACAACTGAACCATTTTTTATAATTCGCAAAGCGAACTAGATATTTAAAGGATAGCCAATGGCAACTGTAGGTCTTTTTTTCGGTAGTGACACTGGTAACACCGAGGCTGTAGCCAAAATGATCCAGAAGAAACTGGGTAAGCAAATGGTAGATGTTAAAGACATCGCCAAAAGCACAAAAGAACAAATCGCTGAATTCGATTTACTTCTTTTTGGTATTCCAACTTGGTATTACGGTGAAGCACAATGTGATTGGGATGATTTTTTCCCAGAACTTGAGCAAGTAGACTTTACTGACAAGTTAGTTGCAATCTTTGGTTGTGGTGATCAGGAAGATTATGCTGAATACTTCCTTGATGCCATGGGCATGGTAGGTGACATTGTTTCTGAACGTGGTGGTATCATTATTGGTAACTGGCCAACTGAAGGTTACGACTTTGAAGCTTCTAAAGGCTTAGTAGATGATAAGCACTTTGTTGGTTTAGGGATTGATGAAGATCGTCAACCAGAACTAACTGAAGAGCGTGTAGACGCTTGGGTTAAGCAGATTTATGAAGAAATGTGCTTAGCTGAATTAGAAGACTAATTAGGTTAGTGATGGGCTATTAGTTAGTAACTGTACTAATCGTTAGTGCCTTACTAAACAATAAAAAAGCGGCAATGGCCGCTTTTTTTGAACCTGGTATTTTTTTAACCTGATACTTTTTAACCTGAGAATTAATTAAAAGATTCACTCAAACTTTTCTATTTATCCCGTGAGTGTATTTTGAAAGCATAATCGTTTAAGGCAAGCCAACATGTCCTTTGATACACCAGCAGCCGGTTCATATAAATCACCCCATTGGGATATATTCTGTATTGTCGTGGATAACTACGGTGATATTGGCGTAACCTGGCGCCTTGCAAAACAATTAGCAGCAGAATACCAAATTGATATTAATTTATGGGTTGATGACCTAAACAGTTTTTCACATATTTTGCCTGAACTCGATAAGACATTATCTCAGCAACAATTCTTTGGTGTGAATATTTTTAAATGGAATAAGCCATTAGATATTTGCTATGAACCAGGGAACGTTGTAATAGAGGCTTTCGCCTGTGAATTACCATCACAAGTGTTATCAACTATTAATGAGTTGCATCAAGAAAGTAAAGCAAATGTCCAACAATCAATGACATCAAGTTTGTCATCACTTGAACCAACCGAAGCCACCAACGAAGCCGTAAACCAAGCTATTAAGGTCATCAGCAAACCACCTGTATGGCTAAACCTAGAGTATCTGTCAGCTGAAGACTGGGTAGATGGTTGTCATGGTTTACCTTCTATGCAAGTGAGCGGGATCAACAAACATTTTTATTTTCCGGGTTTTACATCTAAAAGTGGTGGGTTAATTTGTGAGTCTGATTTGTTTAATCAACGAGATAAATGGCAATCATCGGATACGAATAAATTAGCTTTATTTCAAAAGCTAGGATTAAGCGGTATAAAAGCCGATGACTTTGTTATCAGTGTATTCAGCTACGAGACACTTGCCCTAACCGCTTTGTGTGACTACTGGGCAAATACTGGCACTCAAGATAATTCAAAACAAACAAGCATTCACGCCTTAATACCATTAGGAAAAAGTTTAGCTAGTATTGAAAACCTGCTTAACACCCCACTTGATAAGATAACGGCGGGCCAACAATTTATCATAGGTAATTTGACTATTCATATATTGCCCATGACAGATCAAACCCAGTTTGACCGATTATTGTGGAGTTGTGATGTTAATATCGTTCGCGGAGAAGACTCGTTTTTGCGCGCACAGTGGGCCGCAAAACCGTTTATTTGGCACATATACCCGCAAGAAGATGATTATCATCTAGTAAAATTACAGGCTTTTGTTAATATCTACTGCTTGAACCTTGAAGCTGATGCTGCAAATGCTTGGTCTAAAACCAATTTTGCCTTCAATCAACAAGAATCCAATGTCGTAGAACATTGGCAACAACTAATTTCAGCCCAGTCGGCTTTACAGCAACATGCTAAACATTGGCCGATTGAAGCTAAAAAGGATGCAGATCTTGCTTCTCGACTGGTTGAATTTGTGAAAACCAGCTAAGATACTGCGCAATTAAAAATTAATACCTAAAACATAGGAATAAAGTAATGAAAACTGCTCATGAACTCCGTCCTGGTAACGTGATCATGTTAGATGGCAGCCCATGGGTTGTTCAAAAAACTGAAACAACTCGCTCTGGCCGTAACGCTGCAATCGTTAAAATGAAGCTTAAGAACGTTCTTTTAGACTCTACCACTGAAACCACCTTTAAAGGTGAAGACAAGATGGAAGACATTATCTTAGAGCGTCTAGATTGTACTTATTCTTACTATGCAGATCCTATGTATGTATTCATGGATGCAGAATATAACCAGTATGATGTTGAAGCTGACAACTTAGGTGATGCTGCGGCTTACATCGTTGACGGTATGGAAGAGCAATGCTCTGTTACTTTCTACGAAGGTAAAGCAATTTCAGTTGAACTGCCTGTCACCATCGTACGTGAAGTAACTTACACAGAGCCTGCTGCTCGTGGCGATACTTCAGGTAAAGTAATGAAGCCAGCAACCATTACTGGTGGCGGTACTGTTACTGTTGCTGAATTCGTTAAAATTGGCGATAAAATCGAAATCGATACTCGTACTAACGAATTTAAAAAGCGCGTTTAGTGCTCAAATAAATGAGTGTCTAATCGACAATAATGTAAAAGCCAGCAATCGCTGGCTTTTTTATTGTTTTTAGTTGCTTTTGTTTTTAGAAATAAACGAGTTAACGATAATTAATTCAATTAGTGACTTAAACTTTCAAACACCGCACTCTAAATCACATCGACTATAAAACAACCTCAAACCAAAATAATCATCTAAACTAAACCTCCCCAAACTAAATGCGCAGAACATAATACTGGCGAAGAGTCATTTTAAGATAAAAAATACTTTTATATCCCGATTAAATTCGTTATTGTTCGCAGACTTAAGTCGTATTAGTAAGGTTAAGCAAGTATGCGTCCCATCATCAAATCCAATAAACTCGATAGTGTGTGCTATGACATTCGTGGTCCTGTACATAAAGAAGCCAGACGTCTTGAAGACGAAGGTCACCGTATTTTAAAACTCAATATCGGTAACCCTGCCCCATTTGGATTTGAGGCCCCTGAAGAAATCGTTCGTGACGTGATTTTAAACTTACCAAGCGCGCAAGGATATTGTGAATCTAAAGGCTTATTCTCAGCCCGTAAAGCCATTGTGCAGCATTATCAGGCACAAGGGATCCATGGTATCGATATAGAAGACGTCTATATCGGTAATGGCGCATCAGAGTTAATCTGTATGGCACTACAAGGCTTATTAAATACTGACGATGAAGTATTAATCCCTTCGCCTGATTATCCCCTGTGGACAGCAGCAGCGAACCTTGCTGGTGGTAAAGCCGTTCACTATCGCTGTGATGAAGAGTCGGATTGGTTTCCTGACTTAGAAGACATTAAAAGTAAAATTACTTCACGTACTCGCGGCATAGTGATTATTAACCCTAATAACCCAACGGGTGCAGTTTACAGTAAAGAATTACTGTTAGATGTAATTGAGCTTTGTCGTCAACACGACATCATTTTATTTGCAGATGAGATTTACGATAAAATTTTATACGATGAGGCTGTTCATACCCATGCAGCATCACTTTCTGATGATATTTTAACGGTCACTTTTAATGGTTTATCAAAAGCCTACCGAGCTGCAGGTTTCCGTGTTGGTTGGATGGTGCTCAGTGGAAATCTAAAGTCTGCGGCAAACTACATTGAAGGTTTAGACATGCTCGCTTCAATGCGTTTATGCTCGAACGTACCCAACCAACACGCAATACAAACCGCTTTAGGTGGTTATCAAAGTATTAATGAGTTAATCCTGCCTAATGGCCGTTTAACAGCCCAACGTGATGTGTGTTTTGATGCATTAAATAGTATCCCAGGTGTAAGCGTTAAAAAGCCTAAAGGCGCATTATATGCATTCCCTAAGTTAGATATGAAAAAGTTTAACTTACGTGATGATGAGCGCTTAGTTTTAGACTTACTAAAATCTCAAAAAATACTATTAGTTCAAGGCACCGCGTTCAACTGGCCTGAGCCTGACCATGTCCGTGTGGTGTTTTTACCTCACAAAGAAGATCTATCAAAAGCATTAACTGATTTTGGTAATTTTTTAGAAGACTATTCCCAGTAGCCGCAATTATCACAATCGCCGCAATTGGTTTCTGATCCAATATGAAGCCACTGTAAAAGTTACAGTGGCTTTTTGTTTTATGATAAAGATAAAGTTGAATAGTGTGTGTTAAAGCAAAGGACTAAATAGATAAAAAACTTGTTCAATGAATCGTTTGTACATTGGACGCTGCTCCCACTCTTCTACAGTTAAAATATCAGAATCATCTATATAGCTTTGCAATAAAGCCCCTAACCTAGCTGCAAATTTAATGTCATCAACAGCCAAAGTTAATTCAAAATTTAACCACAAGCTGCGCATATCCATATTTACCGTACCTATCAGGCAGTGTTCATCATCAATAAGCACTGACTTAGTATGTAATAGGCCACCATTAAACTGATGTATATTAACCCCAGCATCTAATAGTTCAGTAAAGAATGAACTACTCGCCCACTTCACCATGGTGGAATCATTTTTACGAGGAATAATGATATTCACATCAACACCTCGTAAAGAGGCAGTCACTAGTGCATCCAGTAATTGCTCACTTGGTACAAAATATGGAGTCGTGATTACAATTTTCTGTTGCGCCTGATATAAACTTTGTAGCAGTACTTGATGTATCACTTCTTCTGGCATTCCTGGGCCTGAAGGAATGGCCTGAACTAAAGACGATGTATCGCTACATTGAGCTTCAGGCGGTTTGGCTGGCATAACCCGCTCGTTTGTTTCAACTTCCCAATCCCAAGCACTCACAGTGTTTAGGACTGGAACTACAGGGCCAGTTATTCTGACCATCATATCTATCCATTCACCAACACCGTCTGATTGCTTAAAACATTTAGGATCAACTAGATTCATCGATCCGGTATAACCAATACTATTATCAATCACGACGATTTTACGATGAAGACGTAAATCCATTCTCCTGAAAAACATTCTTAATGGACTCACTATTAGCGCCGCGACGACATTTATCCCAACAGCTTTCATTTGGTCAGGCCATTGAGATTTAAAAAACTGACGACTACCAGCTGCATCAAGCAGTAATTTAATTTCAACGCCGCGCTCAGCAGCTTTTATTAACGCTAAGGCCACTTCATCAGCTAAACCACCTGGATGCCAAATATAGAACTCTATATCGATAGTTGTTTTAGCTTCGTTTATGTCTTTAATGATAGAAGTTAAGATTTGCTCTGGAGTATGCTGGAGCACTAACTCGTTTGACATCAATGAGGGAATCGACAACTGTGCATCACATAACTTACTGATTGAATGTGCATATTCACTTTGTCTGTTCGGTTGGTGCGCGTTATGTTCATACAAAGAAGAAAACCATTCACCGTAGGGTTTATACATCCCTTTAGAGCGGCTAGAACGTGCTTTGCCTAAATGTAACTCACCAAACAACATGTAAGCGATCACACCCACAAAAGGTAAAAAGTAAATAATCAGCAGCCAAGAGAAAGATACCCCAACACTACGCCGCTTAATCACAATTCGTGTCGCCACGCCACCAAGTATTAACCAATAAAGGAAAACACCTAGTACAGCAATTATTTGGGTTAATTGGTCCATATGTATCTGATTCGCCCTAAGCTTTATAGTGAATTAGTAATAAATTAATAGTAAAGTTTGATTGTACTGAATATTCCATCAAAGGTCATAAATAGCGTAATCTGAAAACGATCTCTAAAGAATATTTACACATTGATAGCTAACTCAAACCGTTATTGGTAACAAACCGTTTTAAAGAGGTATTTTGAACACAAAGCAATTTAAGTACCCTTTAATACTATTATTCATTGTTGGGTTAATATTAACTTATTGTGGCTTTGTGGCTTCTTTAAATGGCAAAACTGAGGTAATGATGAGTGAACAACCGCCTTTTTTCGTATCGCAATGCTCCTCTCACTCATCTCCTGCTTCCTTAGATAGAAATGGAAAATTAAATATTGCTGTTTGGAATATATACAAGCAGAAGAAACTTAATTGGCAACCAGTGCTAACAGACTTAACCCAAAACAATGATTTAGTTCTACTTCAAGAAGCCAAATTAAACCTTACATTTCAACAATATTTAGAAGAAAATAAGTTTCATGTTGTTATGGCTAAAGGGTTTAGGTTGATGAATGTCCCAATGGGTGTCATGAATGTTTCTACCCAAGCTGCTAATGAAGCCTGCGCTTATCAAACTACTGAACCTTTAATTCGCTTTGCCAAATCAACGTTAGTCAGCCGTTACCCATTATCAACAAGAGAACAACTCCTAGTGATTAATTTACATGGGATTAATTTTGATGTGCGTTTAACAAGCTTTGAAGCGCAATTTAAACAAATCCTCAGTAAAGTTACCGCTCACCGTGGACCAGTCATTTTAGCAGGCGACTTTAATACTTGGCGTGATGGCCGCTTAGATATTGTTAAGCAATTAGCTCACGGATTGAGACTTGAAGAAGCGCAATACAAAGTTGATTTTAGAAAACGTGTTTTTGGACTTCCGTTAGATCACCTGTATTACCGAGGTTTACGTTTGGTAAGTGCAAATTCTGACCAAACGACTGCATCTGATCATAACCCAATTCAAACTCAATTTGAGTTGCTCCAATAACAAACTTTGGCTAACCCAGTTGTTAGGCTAAAAATCAATCTAAAAATTAATCTAAAAATTAATCTAAAACTGAGTAAATCATATCGATAGAGTTAAAACACTTTAAAGCAAATTAATCTTGGCTCATTGCATTTAAAACGATAAAAGTCTTCTTCAAAGTCTTGCTCACCCACAAACACCATCATTGCCTTTTTATCAGTGCCTTTCACTAAATCCCTAATTTGTTCTAGACGCTCAATAAATTGATTTAACACAGACTTTTGCCATTCTTGGGTGTTTAACTCTACAAAATAGGGTCTGATATTTTTCTTTTTACCTTCACTTTGTTGCCACCATCCTGCTGAAAGTTTGATAGAAATTAGCTGCTCTTCAACTTCAGGTTTTTCCCAAGACAAGGTGCTATAAAAGATTTTTTGTTCGGGCTTATCAGTTTGAAAACGAAATTTTTGTTTACCGATGGGATTAGCAATTTTTTGAAATATTTGCTGATATTGATTGCCAGATATTCCTGCAAAAATTAATTCGCGGTCTCGATCAAACGGAAAGTTGAAATATTGATCGACCAAGTTTTGAAATGAACTAGTGACATAGTTTTGTTTAGTTTTAGTACGTCCTGTATTTGCTAAAGAAGAACTGTTTTGAGAGCCAGTTAGCTTGGTATCAGTGCTGCCCGCATTAATAACCTTAGCTGATTTTACTGCAGCAAGACTAAATCGATTCGGGTAAGCGAGAGGAAAGCCCTCTTCTGTTGATATTCGACTCGTTTTAGCTTGTTCACGAATTTTAGACGTTGCTTTAGCATAGCAACCTGCTTCGTGTTCAGTATTTTTTCCGGTTTTAAAATAAGGTTTACGCAGGTTAACTGATTTTTTATAGGAACAAGGGATCAACGACACGCCGCATTCATCGCAAACAAATTGGTAAGACTTAACATTGTCTAAAACATATAAGTCCTCATTTGTGACGATTTTATTCAACTCAATACAACGGGCATCATCCATTTTTGCACTCTATAATCAATTCAATAAACTAGATTAAAACTAAGCCAATATTATTTCAAATTTTAGTTATAAAATATTGAATAAAAACAGATTGATTAGCTGGAGATCCGCGTTTAACTAAAGTAGTGTTGTTATTATAAGGCTTAACAAATTCCGATTTCAGTGAGTACAAACTCTCTAGGGGACGATGATGAAACCAAGTACATTTATGGCATGGATCACCCGCATGCCGCTACTCGAACGTTGGGCATTGATGCATTGTTTTCAAAAAGAAAACGTTTCTGAGCACTGTCATCAAGTTGCAGTTATCGCCCATTTACTGGTGGTGATTAAAAACAAACGTTTCGGGGGAAATTTAAACCCTGAAAAAGCTGCCACAATCGCACTTTACCATGAAGTATCAGAAACTAAGCTTCAAGATATTAATTCGAATACCAAATATCACAGCCCAGAATTTACCAAAGCATTTAAAAAGCTTGAAGATCTTGCAGAAAAAGAATGTTTAGCCTCGCTGCCTGAAGATTTACGAGAAGAAATGGAACCTTTATTAGTTCAATCTGAGGTAGACCCCGACTATAAAGCGATTGTGAAAGCCGCAGATATTCTACAAGCTTATGTAAAAACCATGAACGAGTTAAGATTCAACAACGACGAGTTCCATCACGTTAAAGACAATCTAGATAAAAAGCTCAATGAAATGCAGCAACAGTTACCTGAAGTTAAATGCTTCATCGATATATTTCTCGACAGCTGTACATCTACACTCGATAAACTGACTGAAAACGATCCACAGATATAAAACACTAGTTCAATTTAAGTTAAGCTTTATAAGACTATGCGCAATTTGTTGTGGATATAAGGAGACTCAATGCCGGATACGATTTCATTCAAAAATACTGATAGCGAAAATGAGCATAATCCTTGGCATGACCGCCGCTTAGGTGAAGATAAACTGAGGCGCAATGATCACCGCAGTCCATTTCAACGTGACCGCGCCCGTATACTCCACTCAGCCGCTTTTAGGCGTTTACAAGCTAAAACGCAGGTTCATGGTATTGGGATGAATGACTTCTTTAGAACAAGGTTGACTCATTCACTTGAAGTATCTCAAATTGGTACTGGCATTGCGGCACAGCTTAAGCGTAAATATCCACAAATAAGTAACTTGCTTGACTCAATGAGTTTAATTGAATCTTTATGCCTAGCCCATGATATTGGTCATCCACCTTTTGGCCATGGCGGCGAAGTTGCCCTTAATTATATGATGCGAGATCACGGCGGATTTGAAGGTAATGGTCAAACCTTTCGTATTCTGGCAAGGCTTGAACCATACACTCAATATTGGGGAATGAACTTAACCCGTAGAACTTTATTGGGGATCCTAAAATACCCCGCTCTGTATAACAAATTGCACGTAGATTTAGGCCAAGAAGAAATTAAAAATCATCGCCAACTTAAACCATCAGAATGGCCGCCAGTAAAAAGTTTGTTTGATGACGATAAAGACATTTACGATTGGGTATTAGCTGGATTAACACCTGGCGATCGAAATAGATTTATAAGTGCTAAGCCTAGTCCAAGCCAAACCTATCCCCATCATAGAACCCAATTTAAGTCCTTTGATTGCTCCATCATGGAATTAGCTGATGATATTGCTTACGCTGTTCATGATCTAGAGGATGCTATCGTAATGGGAATTGTCACTCCCACGCAGTGGCAACAAGATGTGGCTGATCATTTATCTGAAAGTGAAGATCCTTGGCTAAGCCATGAGTTTAAAACTATCGCGGATAAGTTGTTTTCTCATCAACATCATTTAAGAAAGGATGCCATTGGTACCCTAGTTAATGGCTTTGTCACTGACATTATTATTTCAGAAGATAACCATTTCGAAGAACCTCTTTTGAGATTTAATGCCAAATTACAACCCGCTTTTGCAGATGCACTGGATACACTTAAGAAATTTGTTTTTAAATACGTTATCCGCAAGCCTGAAATTCAAATGCTTGAATACAAAGGTCAGCAAATCGTCATGGAATTATTTGAAGCTTTTGAATCGGACCCTCTTCGTCTTTTACCATTAAACACTCAAGAACGTTGGCAACATGCAAAAGACAATAACACGAATGAAATGCGTATTATCGCGGATTATATTTCTGGCATGACTGATGAGTTTGCTGGCCGTTTACATCAACAACTTTTCGGGCCTAAATCTGCCGGAATTTTTGAAATCAGCCTAGAAAGATAAATGAGGACATTTCATAAAATCATATAAGGACTCACTATCTAGAGTCCTTAACCTGCAGACAATTCCGCAACCTTACCGTTCACCTTATCTCCTAATGTATTGGTGTTTGTGATCCCACCTTTCATGTCATTAAACCTTAAACTAGTTTAACTATGTTTAAACTGTGATCAGATCGCAAATCCATCTATTAATCTCGTAATAAAATTACATCAACAGTTGTTTTGTGCTGTAGATCACGACATCCATGCCTCCAAAGAGGTAATTTTATAACAAGGTTTAAGAATTCAAGAAAAATACAAGTTTTACATTTTAATAAGAGTCGTTACCTAAAACTATTTAGTTAACTATTTTTAAGGAAGTGATTATGACTGTCACCAATACTGAGCAACTTAACCAACTTGTTGACCGTGTGTCAAAAGCTCAAAAAGAGTTTGCTAATTTTAGCCAAGAGCAAGTCGACAAGATTTTTAGAGCTGCTGCACTCGCGGCTACTGATGCACGCATTTCATTAGCCAAAATGGCAGCAACTGAAACTAATATGGGATTATTGGAAGATAAAGTGATTAAAAACCACTTTGCTTCTGAATATATCTACAACAAATATAAAGATGATAAAACTTGCGGCATTATCGCCGAAGATGTCACTTTTGGCACCATCACCATTGCAGAGCCAGTCGGTATTATTTGCGGTATTGTACCCACAACCAATCCTACATCTACTGCTATCTTTAAAGCGTTAATCAGCCTTAAAACCCGAAATGGGATTATCTTTTCGCCTCACCCTAGGGCGAAACAATCCACAACGACTGCAGCTAGAATTGTGCTTGAAGCCGCAATTGAAGCGGGTGCACCAAAAGACATCATTGGTTGGATTGATGAACCTTCAGTTGCCCTTTCTAATCAATTAATGACTCATGAACAAATTAACTTAATCCTAGCTACAGGTGGCCCTGGAATGGTAAAAGCTGCCTATTCATCAGGTAAACCAGCTATTGGCGTCGGCGCTGGTAATACACCTATTGTGATTGATGAAACAGCTGATATTAAACGTGCTGTAAGCTCAATTTTAATGTCAAAAACGTTCGATTACGGTGTTGTTTGTGCATCAGAGCAAGCTGTAGTGGTGGTTGATAGTATTTACGATCAAGTAAAAGAACGTTTCGCAACTCACGGTGGCTACATGCTATCAGTCGCTGAAACTAAAGCGATGCAAGATGTAATCCTCAAAAATGGCAATTTAAATGCTGACATAGTCGGACAAAGCGCATCTACAATTGCAGAAATGGCAGGGATAGATGTACCAAGTTGGACCAAAGTACTTATCGGTGAAGTGACAGAAATTAGCGATGCTGAGGCTTTCGCACATGAAAAGCTATCCCCGCTTTTAGGTATGTATCGCGCAGCAGACTTTAACGATGCCATGGATAAAGCAGAAGCATTAGTCACACTCGGTGGTATTGGACACACCTCAGGATTATATACAGACCAAGATGGGCAAAGTGAACGTGTAAAAGCTTTTGGCTTTAGAATGAAAACAGCTCGAATTTTGATTAATACGCCAGCATCACAAGGCGGCATCGGTGACTTGTACAACTTTAAACTAGCGCCATCTTTAACCTTAGGCTGTGGCTCTTGGGGCGGTAACTCTATTTCTGAAAATGTCGGACCGAGCCATTTAATTAATAAGAAAACTGTCGCGAAAAGGGCTGAAAATATGTTGTGGCACAAACTACCATCATCAATCTACTTCCGCCGCGGCAGTTTGCCTATTGCACTTGAAGAGTTAGAAACTAAAAAACGTGCGTTAATCGTGACTGATAAGTTCCTTTTCAACAATGGCTATTGTGATGAAACAATCAAAATCTTAAAAGCCCAAGGTCTAGAAACTGAAGTCTTTTATGAAGTCGAAGCAGACCCAACACTGGCTATTGTTAAACAAGGTGCAAAAGTTGCTCAAAGTTTCCAGCCTGATGTGATTATCGCTTTAGGCGGTGGTTCTCCAATGGATGCAGCTAAAATTATTTGGGTGTTATACGAACATCCAGATGTTGATTTTGCTGATTTAGCGCTTAGATTTATGGACATTCGTAAACGTATTTACAAATTCCCTAAGTTAGGTGTCAAAGCGCAAATGGTTGCTATTCCGACAACATCGGGGACAGGTTCAGAGGTAACACCATTCGCCGTTGTGACAGATGAAGTCAGTGGAATGAAATACCCTATTGCT
Organism: Shewanella sp. TC10; assembly: GCF_009663145.1. GTDB lineage: Bacteria > Pseudomonadota > Gammaproteobacteria > Enterobacterales > Shewanellaceae > Shewanella. The sequence goes on along the minus strand of NZ_VKHR01000064.1, from coordinate 11,114 downwards.
GATTATCAATTAACGCCAAATATTGCGATTGTCGATCCAAACCTTGTTATGGATATGCCTAAATCACTTACAGCATTTGGTGGTATCGATGCTGTGACCCATGCACTCGAAGCTTATGTCAGCGTGATGGCCAATGAATTTAGTGATGGCCAAGCACTGCAAGCGTTGGACTTATTAGTTAAGTATTTACCAGCAGCATATGAACAAGGTGCAAATGCCCCAGTGGCACGTGAAAAAGTCCATAACGGCGCAACAATAGCCGGTATTGCCTTCGCAAATGCTTTCTTAGGTATTTGTCACTCACTTGCCCATAAACTAGGTGCTGAATTCCATTTAGCTCACGGGTTAGCAAATGCACTGCTTATCAGTAACGTTATTAGATTTAACGCAACTGATATGCCAACAAAACAAGCATCATTCAGCCAATATGATCGCCCTAAAGCACTTTGTCGTTATGCGACCATAGCCGAGCATTTAAACATTGAGGGTGTCGAAACTGCTAACACTGACAATGAAAAAGTCGAGTTATTAATCGCTAAGATTGATGAACTTAAATCAGTAGTAGGTATTCCAGCTTCTATTCAAGAAGCAGGTGTTAATGAAGCTGATTTCTTAGCAAAACTTGATGAATTAGCTGAACATGCTTTTGATGATCAATGTACTGGCGCTAACCCGCGTTACCCATTAATTAAAGAGCTTAAACAAATTTTACTCGACAGTTTTTATGGTACTCAGTATCAAGACAAACAAGCTTAGTTGTTAGATGCTTTAAGTCTTTATTAACTAAAGAGTACTGATGAGTCTATAAAGCAAATCATTAGAGAATAAACTACAACGCTAGCCATTCAATTTGAATCGGCTAGCGTTTTTGTTTGCGAACACTTTACAATAAACAAACGTTAAACAACTAAGCAATTATTGCGGTTGCACTCACCTTCTGTTTTACTAATCGTACAAATTCCAACACCTACTAGTGAATGTTCAATGAATCGTCGTTTGTTTTTAAAAACCATATTTGCTGGCGGAACAATAACTACTGCTTCGGTGGGAGTATTGTGGTTTTCAATCGACACAGAAACTGAACCACTGACTATCAGCGGCACCCTTGCAAAATTATCGAAGTTTAGACAACAGTTGCTTGATAACCCAGCAACTGAAGATGACATCAGCTTCACCACAGGAAATTGGAATTTGCATCAAATATTCACCCATTGCGCACAAAGTGTCGAATATTCTATGTTGGGTTATCCTGAGCATAAGTCAGATGTATTTAAACAAACAATTGGAAGCTTGGCATTCTCTGCCTTTGTTGCAAAAGGAAAAATGAGCCACAACTTGAGTGAGGCAATACCTGGAGCGCCAGTACTGGAACAGCTACAAGAATTAAAAACACAAAACATCCTTGCTGCTATGAATCGTTTCACAACATCGTTAATTGATTTTGAGTCCTATACAGGTAAACTGCAGCCTCACTTTGCCTATGGCGAACTTTCCAAACAAGAATATGCACTCGCCCATGTTATGCATTTCAATAACCATTTAGTGGAAATAAATGTCTAAAGCCATAAGTATTTAAACACTTGATTAAGTGAAATTTGATACTTAATTTCATACTTAATTTTATACTTAATTACCTTAACAAACGTTGGACACACTATAAGTTTAATTTCATTTCAACTAAGGTTTTACTAAAGCCAAGTTTTTCGTAAGCACGCATTGCAGCTTTGTTGTCATCATAAACATCAAGGTAAAAATCATTTACTAATCGTTGCTTACTCCATTCAATAAGTTTGTCAATTAATAACTTATTAACTCCTTTACCTCTGTGCTCTGGAGCAACATACATAAAACCTAAGTAGCCATGTGTATCATGCGTTAATGATCGTTTTGAGACTCTAATTTGCACATAACCTGTAGCGATAATTTGGTCTTCTATTTCACCAACCAATAAGTAACTTTGTTCGTCAGTTAGTAGCCTTTCAAGATCATAGTAATATGCATTTTCAGGTTTTATTGATGAATTAAAAGGTCGCTCAGCTTCCACAACTTGTTGCTCTAGCTTTTTTAATACATCTAAATCTTGGATTACCGCTTTTCTAAATTTTAGGTTCAATTGTTTCTCGCCTGATATAAGTACTCTGAAATTTTCCAATGTAGATTTTGGCGGTGCATGTTTTTAATTTCACACGCTTAATTACCGTACACTTCCTACTAAGCCAGTTATTTTATCAGACTTCTGATTGTGGCTTGTTACCGCATCTATAAATGCATTAGGACTGTCCACGCCAATATAAATGTGGGTAATATCGCCTATTGGCGTTGCTAATGCTATTTCTATATTAGGGACACCACTGAAATTATAACGTTTAATATGAGGTTGCCGTTTAATAAACCCATGACTTGTGGAGATACTTTGAATATTTAATATCGGAACGGTCATAGTATTGAACACCCCGTAACGAATAAATATGTTTTGTTTATCAATAGTGATTGGACGAAGGGACATCGCAAGGTATTCCGCGATGAAGAACACTAAACTCAACAGCGTTAAACCTGTAATGATATTGGCAGCGAATGGCGTCCAAATAAAATGTAAAAGTAAGTGCATTAAGGGGATTTCAAATGCAATCATCAAAATAAAGCCAAGCGCGTTGGATTGCTGACTATCTTTGAAATGATAAAAAAAAGCACGTTCACCGTAATACAAATTAGGGTTTATGGATCGACTACAAAAAATAAAGTACCAAACACGGGCTTCTAGTATCAATATACTTGAAATCGTATTCGCCCCAAACGTTGACTTAACAGCAGATTCAATCGCCAAATCAGGATCTGTTTTTATACTAACTGCATTTTTAATTGCTACAAAAACACAGTAAATAGCACTGAATTCCATAAAAACAAAAATCACTAAAATGAGGTAACGTAAATCTGTTAAATAAGGCCAAATAGTTTGATCTTCACCAGGGATAAAATAGCTGCCAAATGTAACAAATAAAGCAAAGTAACCGATGGACTTAATGAGTGCTTGATTGACTGATTTGATACATAAAAAACAAATCAGTGGCATCGAAATCGCTATATCAATTAAAAATAACCAGTCTTGATTAGCAAAGCCATATTCATTGAGCCAATTATCAGTGTTAAAAAAATAATACCAAGCAAATAAAAGCAACAAGAAACTAATCAACGATATTTTTGATACCCAAACTTGAGACTGTGTTGTCATCTATAATCCTTTATCCATAACACAAACTTTAAGTTCTACGGCCTGAAACTTGTTAGCATTCTTCTAAAGTAGAGAATGCCCATTTAAGCAAAACATAAACCGGATAACTTTAACACTGTTCATAATATTAATAATTTAACAGACATAAAAAAACCACCAAAAGGTGGTTTTTTAATTAAGCAAATCGCTAAATGTTAAAGAGCGCTAATGGCGTCTTTACATAATTGAGTAATACGGCCCCAATCACCCTGCTCCATTGCATCTGTCGGAGCTATCCAACTGCCACCAATACAATCTACATTTGGTAATGCTAGATAGTTTTTGTAACTTGTTGGCGTGATACCACCTGTTGGACAAAAACGGATATTAGCCAATGGACCTGAGAATGCTTTAAGTGCATTCACACCGCCAGACGCTTCAGCTGGGAAGAATTTAAAATGGGTGTAACCCAATTCCATTCCTACCATAACTTCAGAAATACTCGCTACGCCAGGAATTAAAGGTACATTGCCTTTTTTCGCAGCTTCAAGTAATCCCTTTGTTGCACCAGGAGTAATGATAAATTGTGAACCAGCATCAATGGCTTGCTGTAGATGAAGTTCATTTAAAATTGTACCTGCACCCACAATGGCTTCTGGTACTTCTTTAGCAATTAATTCAATTGCTTCTAAAGCACACTCCGTGCGTAAAGTAATCTCTAAAACACTTATGCCACCCGCGACTAACGCTTTCGCTAACGGTACAGCATGCTCAATTTTATTGATAACCATTACAGGAACAATCGGACTGCGTTTAAAAATATCTTGTGGCTGTAATGTCCAGTTATTCTCAAGCATTCGTTAATCTTCCTTAAAATTAGTAAATTTCGTCAATAGCACTGGTACTGCGAGCGCCTGTTTCTGGACTGCTTAAACTACTTCGAAGTGCACCAAATAGTTCGCGTCCCATGCCATAACTTGAATGATGTAAATCCACTTTACCGGCAACACGTGCAGCTAAGGTTGCTTCATCCACAAGTAAACTTAATTCGCCGGTTTCGGCATTAACACGGATTAAATCGCCATCTTCTACTTTGGCAATCATTCCACCATCTAACGCTTCTGGCGTTAAATGAATTGCAGCAGGTACTTTACCTGATGCACCTGACATACGGCCGTCGGTAACTAAGGCAACTTTAAACCCTTTGTCTTGAAGCGTGCCAAGATACGGAGTTAGTTTATGTAACTCAGGCATACCGTTCGCTTTAGGGCCTTGGCCTTTTACTACAACGACACAATCTCTATCTAGTTCGCCAGCTTGGAATAGCGCATCCAGTTTGTTTTGATCGTCAATAACAACGGCAGGACCTTCAACAATACGGTTACCGTTAGGTACGGCGGAGACTTTAATCACAGCACGGCCTAAATTACCTTTAACCAATTTTAAACCACCATTATTTTGGAATGGTGTATCAACATTGGTTAAGACTTCTTTATCCAGACTTTCAGTCGGTCCATCAACCCATGTGAGTTTTCCGTCTAGAATGCGTGGCTCTTGGGTATACTTACGTAATCCAAATCCTGCTACGGTATTCACATCTTCGTGAATAAGTCCTGCATCAAGCAATTCTTTTACTAAAAACGCCATCCCGCCTGCAGCGTGAAAATGGTTAATATCTGCATGACCGTTCGGATACACTTTAGCCATTAATGGCACACAGTCTGATAAATCAGAAAAGTCATCCCAGTTAACAATGATGCCTGCAGCTCGAGCTGCTGCAACAATATGCATAGTCAGGTTAGTCGAGCCTCCAGTCGCAAGGATACCGACAATGCCATTGACTACAGATTTTTCATTAACCACTTCACCAATTGGTGTATATTGCGTGCCCATTTCGGTTAAACGACACACTTGTTTAGCTGCCATAGCGCTTAATTCATCACGCAATGGATCATCAGGATTAACAAATGAAGAACCAGGAAGCTGTAGCCCCATGATTTCAAGCATTAACTGGTTTGAGTTTGCTGTGCCGTAGAAAGTACAAGTACCGGCACTGTGGTAAGAGCTAGATTCAGCTTCTAACAGTGCAGCGCGATCGACCTTGCCTTGAGCAAACTGCTGACGAACACGTGCTTTTTCTTTGTTAGGAATACCAGACTTCATTGGGCCAGCTGGCACAAACATCATAGGTAAATGACCAAAGCTCAATGCACCAATTAATAAACCCGGTACGATTTTGTCGCAAATACCCAGCAGTAATGCACCATCAAACATGTTGTGAGATAAACCCACAGCAGTCGACATTGCAATGACTTCACGGCTAAGTAAGCTGAGTTCCATGCCTGGTTGACCTTGTGTCACACCATCACACATTGCAGGAACACCTGCAGCCACTTGCGCAACGCTACCGACTTCCTGACAAGCTTTCTTTAAAAAGTCTGGATAAGTCTCATATGGTTGATGCGCTGAAAGCATGTCATTAAACGCAGTAACAATACCAATATTGGCTTTTGTTAATTGACGCAATGATTCTTTATCTGCTGGCTGACATGCTGCAAAACCATGGGCTAAATTACCACAGCTTAACGCACTACGATGCACACCTTTTGCGCTTGCATCGTTTAAAGCTTGTAAATATTTTTCACGAGATTCTTTGCTACGTTCGATAATTCTATCGGTAACAGCTTGAACTACTGAGTGCATAATTGACTCCTTTAAGCGCTATAGAACACATCAACGGGCGTTTTACGCTGCGCTAATACTGCTCTGATAGGCATTTCGTTCACATCGTCATTTTCTAACGCTTGGCGATATACGGATAATTTTGATTCACCAACGAGATGTAGGTAAATTTGACGACTATTTAAAATCGCACCTTTAGATAAGGTAATGCGAGCATGTGGTGCAGTAGTTGGATTAACTACAGCGCACAATGCATCGGTGGTGAAAGCATTTTCTAGCTCTTCACTGCATGGGAACCATGAACAAGTATGACCATCTGTTCCCATTCCTAGAACCACCACATCAAATGGTTTAGGGAAGTTAGCTAAAGATTCAATCGTCATATCACAGCCCTTCTCTGGGCTTTCAAACATATTTTTTAAACCACGAAACTTGGCACTTGCTGCACGGTTTTGTAATAAATGTTCACGAACTAAGCGCTCATTTGAGTCGTTATCTTCAGCATCAACCCAACGCTCGTCGGCTAAAGTGACGTAAACATCACTCCAATCAATAGCTTTATTACTTAATAATTTAAATAATTTAAGCGGCGTAGAACCACCAGATACAACAAGACTCGCCTTGCCACGACTATCAACAGCATCTTGTAACTGAGAAGCAATTTTTTCTGCTAACTTAGCTTCTAAATCGCTTGGCGTATCAAATGACTTAAATACAGATTCTTTAATCATCTTAAAATCCTTACTCGTCCCAAGAACGACCGTCTTTAGTGATAAGAGCTACAGAAGCAACTGGGCCCCATGTACCTGCAGGGTAAGGCTTAGGTTTTTCACCGCCATTTTCCCAAGAGTTCATAATGCCATCTACCCAAGTCCAAGCTTCTTCAACTTCGTCACGGCGAACAAACAATGCTTGGTTACCAATCATGGCTTCAAGCAATAAACGCTCATAGGCATCGGCAATGCGTTCGTTCTTGAATGTATCAGTGAAACTTAAATCAAGCTTGGTCGTTTGAATACGTTGCTTTTCTTCCAAACCTGGAACTTTATTCATCATTTGAATTTCTACGCCTTCATGAGGCTGAAGACGAATAGTCAACTTGTTCGGTGGCAGGTTACGCATACTGTCGCGATACAGATTTAATGGTGGGTTTTTAAAGTACACCACAATTTCTGAACTCTTAAACGGCATACGTTTACCACTACGTAAGTAGAATGGTACGCCTGCCCAGCGCCAGTTATCGATGTCTACACGCAAGGCTACGAAAGTTTCTGTGCTTGATTTAACGTTGGCACCTTCTTCTTCTAAGTAACCTGGAACTGGACTGCCTTTTAAGAAACCTGCTGTGTATTGGCCACGGACAGTATTTTCAAAAACGTTAAAAGGAGTAATAGGACGTAATGATTTAAGTACTTTTACTTTTTCATCACGAATGCTGTCAGCATCAAGATTGACTGGAGGATCCATTGCTACGAGGGTTAACACTTGTAGTAAATGATTTTGGATCATGTCACGCATTTGTCCAGCGGTATCAAAGTAACCCCAACGGCCTTCAATACCAACTTCTTCTGCCACAGTGATTTGTACATGATCAATCGTACGGTTATCCCACTTAGAGGCGAATAAAGAATTGGCAAAACGAAGTGCAATCAAGTTTTGTACTGTTTCTTTACCTAAGTAATGATCTATACGATAAACCTGATTTTCGTTGAAATATTCTGAAACTTTGTTGTTAATAACTTTTGAAGACTCAAGACAAGTCCCGATTGGCTTCTCAAGCACAATACGCGTATCAGAATGAATTAAGTTTTGTTCGTTTAGACAGCGGCAGATATCACCAAAGATTGAAGGAGGAGTTGCAAAATAACTTACCATGACGCGTTTTGTCGGTTCTAGTAAGTCATGGAAAGCTTTATAACCTTCAGCTTCCGTAAAATTAGTGCCTATATAGTGGCAACGAGCAATAAATCTTTCGAGGGTCTCTTCACACAATTCGTCTTTAACAAAAGTGTTTAGAGCTTTTTGAACTAAGGCGATAAACTCTTCTTGAGTGAAAGCATCTTTAGCGACACCGATCACTTTCGTATCTTTATCTAGCAGGTTTGCTTTATCTAATTGATAAAGTGAAGGCAGTAATTTACGTCTCGCGAGATCGCCCTTCGTACCAAAAAGTACAAAATCGCAAGCCTTAGCCCCTGATGATGAGTTACTCATTGCTTTACATACTCCTTTATATTGTGTGCTCATTGGCTATTATTTTTTGCTGCCGATGATTTAAAACACACTTTTGTTGTAATATAACAACAGAATTTGATTTATGCATCTATAATTTGAAAATATTCGTTTGTCTTGTATCTAGCCTTTTTAACATAAAACCTGATAGTATTTTGGTGATAAAATTACTGTACTAACTCTTTATAGTTACAAAATAACTCAGTAAAGTGACTACATAACGTTTATAGAAGTACGAAAATTACTTCATTTACACTTAAAATGTAATTTATGATATAAAATTACATCATCCATTTTAGCGGACAATTGCTTATGAATACCCTTGAAAAGGTGCAAAAAAGCCTTACACAATTTAGTAAGTCAGAGCGTAAAGTGGCCGAAGTTATCTTATCTTCGCCACAGACAGCTATTCACTCAAGTATAGCTACGCTAGCAAAAATGGCTGACGTCAGTGAGCCAACGGTGAATCGCTTTTGTCGTCGTTTAGACACTAAGGGTTTCCCTGATTTTAAATTACATCTGGCACAAAGTCTCGCTAACGGAACACCTTATGTTAGCCGCCATGTTGAAGAAGATGATTCACCAGAATCTTATACAACAAAAATCTTCGAATCTTCAATGGCATCCCTTGATACAGCCCGCCAGAGCTTAGATGTAGTCGCAGTCAACAAAGCGGTTGATATTCTTACACAAGCTAAAACAATTTCATTTTTTGGACTCGGTGCTTCTTCTTCAGTTGCCCATGATGCTCAAAATAAATTTTTCAGATTTAATGTACCTGTCATATGTTTTGATGATGTATTAATGCAACGTATGAGCTGTATTGGATGTGATGAAGGTGATGTAGTCGTTCTTATTTCTCATACGGGTCGTACTAAGTCACTGATTGAGATTGCCCGAATTGCACGTGAAAACGGTGCAGCTGTCATCGGTATCACAGCTCGTAACTCTCCTCTTTCCCATGAATGTACCCTGCCAGTGACGATGGAAGTACCAGAAGACACAGACATGTACCTTCCAATGGCTTCTCGTTTAGCACAGCTTGTTACTATCGATGTGCTAGCAACAGGCTTTACTCTGCGCAGAGGCCCACGTTTCCGTGACAATTTGAAGCGTGTTAAAGAAGTTTTAAAAGAATCTCGCGTTAATAAAGATCTTACTATTTAAATATTGCCTTTAAATTACAGGTCTAAAAAGCCGAACAGTTATGACTGTTCGGCCTTTTTTTTGCCTAAAGATCGATTCTGTCACAAAAATAAAACACTAAAACCGTTCTTTTTGTTTGTAACTTTCCTACAAAATACCAAAATCTCTGTTAATATAGTTTCATTATTTGTACCGAATTCTTTTTCTTTAAATTAACGGAGTATCTTATGTTCCGCAGAACTAAAATCGTTACTACACTTGGCCCAGCAACTGACCGTGATGACAATCTACGTAAAATCATCGCAGCGGGTGCAAATGTGGTACGTCTTAACTTCTCACATGGTTCACCAGAAGATCACCTAAAACGCGCCACTGACGCACGTAACATCGCTAAAGAATTAGGCGTTCATGTTGCAGTCTTAGGCGACTTACAAGGTCCTAAAATTCGTGTTTCTACTTTCAAAGATAACAAGAAAGTTCAATTGAACTTAGGCGATACCTTTGTATTAGACGCAGCCTTAGGCAAAGGTGAAGGTGACGAAAAGCAAGTTGGTATTGATTACAAAGAATTGCCAAACGATGTCACTATTGGTGATATCTTAATGCTTGATGACGGTCGTGTTCAGCTTCGTGTTGATTCAGTTGATGGTCAGAAAGTTTTCACTACTGTTACTGTTGCAGGTCCTTTATCAAACAATAAAGGTATCAACAAACAAGGCGGCGGCTTAACCGCTCCAGCATTAACTGATAAAGACAAAGCAGATATTTTAACTGCGGCGCAAATTCAAGTTGATTACCTAGCCGTTTCATTCCCACGTACTGGTGCTGATTTAGATTACGCACGTAAGTTAGCTGAAGATGCAGGTAGCTTTGCGTTAATCGTTTCTAAAGTAGAACGTGCTGAAGCAGTCGGTACTGACGAAGCAATGGACGATGTGATCAAAGCATCTGACGCTGTCATGGTCGCTCGTGGTGATTTAGGTGTTGAAATTGGCGACGCTGCATTAGTTGCTGTTCAAAAGAAACTTATTAAGCGCTCTCGTCAGCTGAACAAAGTCGTTATTACAGCAACGCAGATGATGGAATCTATGATTTCAAGTCCAATGCCAACTCGTGCTGAAGTTATGGACGTTGCAAATGCTGTTCTTGATGGCACTGATGCAGTAATGCTTTCAGCTGAAACTGCTGCTGGTGACTTCCCTGAAGAAACAGTATTAGCAATGGGCAATGTGTGTAGAGGTGCGGAGCAACATCCATCTGTGATGTCTTCTAAGCATAGACTTGATCAAAAGTTCAATTCTATTGAAGAAACAATCGCCCTTTCGACTATGTATGCAGCAAACCATCTTGAAGGCGTTAAAGCTATAATTAGCTTAACTGAATCAGGTGAGACAACTAAGCTAATGTCTCGCATCAGTTCTTCATTACCGATTTTTGCACTATCTCGTCATCAAAAAACATTAGCGAAGTTAGCTTTATTCCGCGGTGTTATGCCAGTCCAATTTGATTCAACTGCTGTAGCTGCAGATGCATTAGCAACAGAGGCTTTAAAAGCTGTTGCAAAAGCGGGTTACCTTAAATCAGGTGACATGGTATTGATGACTAAAGGCGATGCGATGGAAACTGTTGGCGGCACTAACACTTGTAAAGTCTTAGTGGTAGCTTAATCGTTTCGAGCTTTCTGTTTAAGTTGCTTTTTAAAAGCCAGTAGTAAGAAAGTCACTTGTAAGAAAGCTAAATTGATAGTAAACCAATTAATGTTAAACCAAAAATTTGTTTACTCGTCAGTTTGATTAGTCATAAAAAAACCACCTCAWTGAGGTGGTTTTTTTATGACTAATCAAAC
>NZ_VKHR01000088.1 GCF_009663145.1 Shewanella sp. TC10 | reverse complement strand
GGATGGGTCCATATATGTCTGGCTAGCTTCCGATGGGGCGTCCCTTCCCCTCGAAAGCTAGCCATTKACAAACCCATTTCGCTGATATTCATCAGCTAAGCTTGCTTGTTCCACTAATGTTGCTTGGCGCTTCCTTAGCTGATGTAAGTCGCTGTGATTGTGTTCGCCATAGCTATTGAGTGACTTAGACATAGATTGGCTTAGACATAGATAACTTTGACATAGATAACTTAGACATAAATAACGCCTTTTAAATACAACTTGCCATAGCCTGATACAAACACTCTTCCGTCTTTGAGCTGGCAGAATAACGCACCGCCTCTTATAGATGCTTGGTATCCCACCAGCGATGTTTTATGTAATTCACCAGACCAATAAGGTGCAAGGCCAGCATGAATTGAGCCTGTAACTGGGTCCTCATCACCGCCATTGGCAGGCCAGAAATAGCGAGAGATAAAGTCATGTTTACTGTCATCATCGGCTTTCGCTGTCACGACCACATCAAGCGGAGCCAACAGTGCAAGTAATTCAGATTGATACTCAACATTAACCACTTCAGCTGCTGAGTTCATTACAGCGAAATAAGCTTGCTGATTCTTAAGTACGACATTGGGCGTTATTGATAAACCCGCAGTTAAAGCATTGGGGATCGAAGAGACAGGTTCAGGTGCTAAGTTTGGAAAGCTCATTTGGATTGGCTTTGCAGATGTGTGGGAGTCTGCGGTTTCAACTTGGGTTACTATTAAGTCACCGACTTTGTCAGTGGAAAAGCGTATTTCACCAACATAGGCTAATTGATTAAACAGTACATAGGCTGCAGCCAGTGTCGCGTGGCCACAGAAATCAATTTCGGTAATGGGTGAGAACCAACGAATAGCATAATGATTGGCGTTAATTGGCTTAATAAAGGCGGTTTCAGAAAGGTTATTTTCGGTGGCAATCGACTGCATTAAATCAACAGAGAGCCAATCAACCACTGGTACCACAGCGGCAGAGTTTCCAGAAAATTGTTTATCAGTAAATGCATCAACGACGAAAATGTCTAATTCCATTTATTCACTCCTAAATACAAAACTATGTCTTTTTCGACAATTGACCCGAACGACTCACCGCCAAGAGTAGCTTACCCGCAAGCCAACTACCAATTGCAGTAATACCAAAGCCAATAATAGACACGCCTTCATATAAAGGCGGCACCTTGCTACTGAGCACCATACAGCCACCAAGGAAAATAGCGCCACTGAGTACACCATAAACTAAGCGGTTAATAATCGTATCTAGGCTACGATGATTAAGATTGATATCGAATTGACCATTGCTGACTTGTTGCGTTATTTGCTCAATATCTTCAGGTAATTTATTAATCACCCGCTGCCAACGAGTTGAAGATGCGATGGTTTGTTTCAACACGTTTTTAGGCGCAAACTGCGCAGCTTTCATCTTCAGCGCATAAGGGCTAATTGCATCAGCCAGACTGATACTGCTGTCGATTTGTTTCGACAGCCCTTCCAGCATCACAAGTACCCTGATTAACATGGATATTTCGGTGGGAATAACCAGTTTATGGTGCTTAATAATGCGAACAAACTCAGTAAGCACCTCTACAAGGGCAACTTCATTCATTTCAACTTCTAAGTATTCATAAACGAACTCGCCAATATCCTTCTCAAGGATCACTTTATCTAACTGGGGCTGAGTCTGACAAATCTGCAGTACTTGATAAGTTAACTCGGCAGGATCTTTCTCAGCGAGGGCTATCAATAAGTGTTGTAAACGCTGTTGAATACCCTGACTCAAACGCGCGGTCATTCCCCAATCAAGGATCCCCAACTGGTTGTTATCCAATAGCCAAATATTGCCTGGATGAGGATCTGCATGGAAAAATCCCAGTTCAAAGATCATATCCAAATAAACTTTAATACCCGTTGTCGCAATTTTACTGGTATCACGGTTTTCAGCCTGATGGCTTTGAATATTGGAGATACTCTCGCCTTTCAGGCATTCCATCACCAACACCCGCTTACTAGAGTATTGACGATAAACATCAGGAATATGCACATCAGGATTGTTGCTAAAGAAGCTACTTGCTCTCTGCATACTGCGTGCTTCTTTTACGTAATCAAGCTCGTTCAATAACGTCTTGGTAAATTCAGCAATCAATCGCGAAGGCTGATAAAATTTAAGCTCCTTTTGATACACCTCTGCTAACGGCATTAAGCGCTTTAAAATCTCTAAATCAGCAAGAATCTTATCTTCAATTCCCGCATGCTGAACTTTTACTACCACTTCTTGCCCGTCAACGGTCTTAGCTTGGTGTACTTGCCCTACTGATGCTGAAGCTAATGGTGTAAAACTGAACTCACTAAAAATACCATCAAAAGATTGCTCAAACTCAGATTCAATGGTCTGTATTATTAACTCTTGATTATCAGCAGGTGTATCCGCTTGTAAGCGAGTAAGCTCATCAGCCACTTCTTGTCCCACTAAGTCAGCACGAGTACTGAGGATCTGCCCTAACTTAATAAAGGTGGTGCCTAATTCACTGAATGCCAGCCTTAGCCGAACTGCAAATGATAAAGACACCAACTTTTGGCCTGAGTCACCGATAAAAACACTCTTAATAAACTCTGGGTTGTGCTCTTTAATCCAGTTAGCCAAACCGTACTTCACCAATACTGTGACGATTTGCCGAGAACGCTCAGAGTGATTAATTAATTGTTTTACATCGGATAACTTCATCAAAGCTCCTTGATAACGCCCAAGTTATTGATAGATATAATGGCTTATTACTTTAGATGATCTAGCCACAAACAAATACCAAAAAATAGTTAATGAGGTAAATTACTTAATCTTGATAAAACAGATAAGAAACTGGTTTAACAGCAGTATTTATGAAGATAAGGACTAAATTGAACAAACCGGATCGGTTTGACTGCAGATACAGCCCAATAGATATGAAAAGATTTTATTGAACAGCTTTTAAAACAGTTAAACCGCCATTCCAGCAGCCACACCAGATGACCATGCCCACTGGAAGTTAAACCCGCCGAGCCAGCCACTCACATCCATGACTTCACCAATAAAATATAAACCAGAAACATTTTTCGCTTCCATGGTTTTAGATGACAACTCGTTGGTATCAACACCGCCAAGCGTCACTTCAGCAGTGCGGTAACCTTCAGTGCCATTCATCACGATTGACCATTCATTTAAATCTATCGCGATTTGATCTCGCTCGCCATGCCCAAGCTGGTTTAAAGCTTTATCGAGCTGAGCCGTATCAAACAAAGCTTCCACTAAGCGTTTTGGTAACCATTGGCTAATGGTGTTGCGTAAACTTTGCTTAGGGTTATTGGCTAAGGCAACTTCAAGCTTTTCTTTGGCACTTTCATTTGGCAGCAGGTTAATGCTAATAGCTTGTCCAGCTTGCCAATAGTTTGATATTTGTAATACTGCAGGGCCTGATAATCCACGGTGGGTGAACAGTAATGCTTCACTAAATTCAGTGCCATCTTCAGCGGTAATGGTTGATGGAACCGCGATACCTGACAGCGGCTCAAAACGCGCTTTTTGTTCACTATGCCATGTAAACGGCACTAAGCCTGCTGTGGTCGGTAACACCTTTAATCCAAATTGTTCTGCAAGCTTGTAACCGTATGGTGATGCGCCAAGTTTTGGCATGGATAAGCCGCCAGTTGCAATCACTAACGAGTCACAACTAAAATCACCGTTAGAAGTCGTCACTGTAAATTGACCTTGGTCGTTTTTACTGACGTGATTAATCTCAGTGCGTAATTGCACTTTAGCGCCCGCCCAATCACATTCAGTCATCAGCATAGTGACGATTTCTTTAGCTGAATCATTACAAAATAGTTGGCCATGATCGCGCTCGTGATATTCAATAGCGTGGCGTTCAACTAGTTCGATAAAGTCACTCGAACGATATCGTGCTAATGCTGACTTAACAAAATGGCTATTGCCACAAATGAAGTTATGAGGCTCGACTTTTTGATTGGTAAAGTTGCAACGACCGCCGCCACTAATCAGGATTTTTTTACCCGCTTGCTTGGCATTGTCTAGCACCAAAACATCACGACCACGATAGCCAGCGGTTGATGCACACATTAACCCTGCTGCGCCTGCGCCAATAATAATTACGTCATGATGTGTCAAAGTGTCGTCTCTCATTCATCCGCTAAGTAAATGTAGCCAGTTGTCATTCTATTATTCAATTATCTTCAGTGGCGGATTTTTCATCAGCCACAAAAAAGGGCGCTATATTAGCACCCTTTTAGTCGTATTCACACTGGCTTAAACCATAACACTAATCTGAGATAGTTTCGGACTTTTGTTCACGTCCTAATAGCTCTTTAGCAGCATCTACTGGCGCTTTACCCTTATAAAGCACTTGGTAAATTTGCTCAGTGATTGGCATTTCAACCCCAAGACGTTTAGCTAAAGTGTAAACCTCTTTGGTATTGCGATAACCTTCAACCACTTGACCAATTTCTTCTTGGGCGGTATCGACATCGCTGCCTTTACCTAAAGCCAAGCCAAAACGGCGATTACGAGATTGGTTATCAGTACAGGTTAAGACTAAATCACCTAGACCCGCCATCCCCATAAAGGTATTACCGTCTGCACCTAAAGCTACACCTAGACGAGTTAACTCAACAAGTCCTCGAGTGATTAAAGCAGTACGCGCGTTGGCACCAAAACCAATACCATCAGACATACCCGCACCAATTGCGATAACGTTTTTAACTGCGCCACCTAATTGTAAACCGGTAAAGTCATCATTTGCGTAAACACGTAAACGTTTCGGGCTATGTAAAAGCTCCACTAAGTCATTAGTAAAGTCAGCACATGTGCCCGCTACCGAAATTGCTGTTGGCATGCCAGCAGCAAGCTCTTTGGCAAACGTTGGTCCTGATAATACTGCCAGTGGGAAAGCATCCCCAAGTTGCTCACGAGCAACATCTTGCAGTAATCGACCCGTTTCAGGCTCTAATCCTTTAGTGGCCCAGACAATGCGTGCATCATCTCGTAGTAAAGGTTTTGCCTGCTGTAGTACTAAACCAAATACATGACTTGGCACCACAACCAATACATTTTTACTCGCGGCAAGCGCTTTGCCTAGGTCGGTTTCTAATTCAAGTGTGTCAGGAAAGGTAATTCCTGGCAAAAATGCATTATTAGCGCGCTCTTTAGCTAGGGTTTCCATGTGCTCTGGCTCATGGCCCCATAACAAGGTCTTATGACCACTGCTTGCGAGAGAAATAGCAAGAGCGGTGCCGTAAGACCCCGCTCCTAATACCGTAATTTCGGTAGTATTATTCATATTGATTAAGCGTTTGCTTCTTCAGCAGCTGGAGCTGCAGCAGCGTCTTGCTGACGTTGTTGAACATACTGTGCAAATAACGCATCAAAGTTCACTGGAGCAAGGTTTAGTTGTGGGAAAGTACCACGAGATACTAAGTTACCTACTGTTTCACGTGCGTATGGGAATAATACGTTCGGGCAGTATGCACCTAAAGAATGAGCTAGTTGCTGCTCAGTTAAACCAGTGATTGAGAAAATACCAGCTTGTTGAACTTCACATAAGAATGCAGTTTCTTCACCGTTTTGTGCAGTAACAGTTAAAGAAAGAATAACTTCATACACGTCATCAGAAAGTTTGTTGCTACGAGTGTCTAGATCAAGCTTAACTTCTGGGTTCCATTCTTTTTGGAAAACAGCTGGGCTGTTAGGCGTTTCAAAAGAAACGTCTTTAGTGAATACGCGTTGAATGTTGAATTGTGGTGCTTGTTCTTCGTTGTTAGCTACTTCAGCCATGATTTTCTACCTTCAAATTGTGTTTTAGCTTTTCTATGAAGCTAATTTTAGATTTGGGCTTTTATTCCTAAAATATGGCCAGAGCCTTGTTTTAGTTCATCCCGATTAAAGTTGATCTAACTAAGTAACAAAACGCTTTTAAGCCCTTTATAACAAGTAGGATCTTGTTCTACTCGCTAACATTAATATCAGCGAGTAGCTGGTTATCTTTACTTCTTACCTTTAACAGTTGGTAAGTTTGCTGCAGTCCAGTCACCCATACCGCCTTTTAGGTTGCTGACATTTTCAAAACCTTGTGTAACAAGAAGTTGAGCAGCTTGCGAAGACGTCATTCCAGCACTACATACAGTAATAATGGGACTCGTTTTATACTTTTCAAGGCTTGTTGCTTTATTATTTTTAATTTCAGACAAAGGCACATTTATCGCATCTACGATGTGGCCTTTACGAAAATCTTCTTTAGAGCGAACATCAATAACTTTACCGTCTTGCTTGTTCATCAGCATGGTCAATTCTTGCGTATTGATATTAACAACTTTAGAGGTTGCTGCTTTAATCGTAGTCACTACCACAGCAATGAACAAACCAACCCACGCAATACTTAGTACTGGGTTAGCTTGAAAAAATTCAATATATTCTTGCATCTTCTCTGCCTACTTTAAAAATGGCTAAAATTAATAAGCCACAGAGTATACCGATTGCGTCTTTATAATGCAGCAAGTTCACGCCTATTCATCGACTCTGATGATTTAATAGTGCCACTTTGGTGAAGAAAGATTGCATTTAATTAACAAGCATTGATTAAAACCACAGTATTTGTGCTTTTATTGCAAATAATTCATCGAGCTCCATAAGCGCTTATACAGAGCACTTGCCGCTGAAATCTTTACTTGAACTCCATAGATGAAAGTAAATTACTTTTTCAGCGCCTGCAGAAGTAGTAATATTCATACAATTAAAATTTTAACCTTCTCATAAACTTTAAACTTTTACATAGAGGTACTTCCATGGCGACTCAAAAGCGTCCATTGGCACTACTTATCTTAGATGGCTGGGGCTATCGTGAAAATACGCATCAAAATGCTATTTTTCACGCTAACACTCCCGTTTTAGATAAATTGAATGCTACATACCCACATAATTTGATTTCTGGTTCTGGCTTAGATGTCGGCTTACCTGATGGTCAAATGGGTAACTCAGAAGTGGGTCATATTAATATCGGCTCTGGCCGTATTGTGTATCAAGAATTAACCCGTATTAGTAAATCAATTGCTGATAACGAGTTTTGTGAAAACCAAGCATTGTGCGAGTCAATCGATAAAGCAATAAGCAATGATGGCGCAGTGCACATCATGGGACTTATGTCTCCAGGTGGCGTACATAGTCATGAAGAACATATTGAAGCAATGTGCCGTATGGCCATTGAGCGAGGCGCGACGAAAGTGTACTTACACGCCTTTTTAGATGGTCGAGATACACCGCCGCGCAGTGCCAAAAACTCGCTGGCTCATTTCGAAGAATTATTTGCAAGCTTAGGTCACGGTAAAGTTGCTTCACTTATTGGTCGTTACTATGCCATGGACCGTGATAACCGTTGGGATCGTGTCGAGAAAACCTATAATCTCATCACGCAAGGTCAAGCAGAATTCAACTATGCTAATGCCGTTGAAGCATTAGAAGCCGCTTACGCCCGCGATGAAAATGATGAGTTTGTTGCAGCTACCACCATTGGTGAAGCTGCACATTTAGCCGATGGTGATGCGCTTATTTTCATGAATTTCCGTGCTGATCGAGCTCGTCAAATAACCCGTAGCTTCGTTAATGCTGACTTTGATGGTTTTAATCGTGCTGTCACTCCTGCGGTTAACTTTGTCATGCTGACTAACTACGCTGATGACATTAAAGTACCTGTTGCATTTCCATCCTCTGATTTAGTCAATACCTTAGGCGAAACCTTACAAAACCAAGGTAAGACTCAGTTGCGTATTTCTGAAACAGAAAAATATGCTCATGTGACCTTTTTCTTCAATGGCGGTAAAGAGCAGCCATTTGAAGGAGAGAGTCGTGAACTGATTAAGTCTCCAGATGTAGCAACCTATGATCTTCAGCCTGAAATGAATTCAACAGAGCTGACTGACAAATTAGTCGCAGCAATTGAATCAACAGACTATGACGTTATTATTTGTAATTATCCTAATGGCGACATGGTTGGCCACACAGGTAACTTTGATGCCGCTGTTAAAGCATGTGAAGCTGTAGATGCTTGTATTGGTCGCGTTGTAGATGCCCTGCAAAAAGTAGGCGGCGAATGTTTAATTACTGCCGATCACGGTAATGCTGAGCAAATGACTAATGAAGAAACTGGACAGGCGCATACGGCGCATACCAGCGAATTGGTTCCGTTTATTTATGTTGGACGTGATGCCACTATTGAAGATGGTGGACGATTGAGCGATATAGCGCCAACTATGTTAACCTTGATGGAACAAGAAGTGCCATCAGAAATGACAGGCCACTCAATCATTAAACTCAAAGAGTAAATAGCCACTCGTGAAAAAACGACTATTGTTTAAAGCCAGCATAATTGCTGGCTTTCTGATACTTTCATCATCAGTTCAAAGTGCCGATCTGGATAAGCGTCAATCCGAGCTTAAAGCGATTCAAGCTCAGATTAACCAACAACAAAGTTCTTTGAAAGACACCAGTCGTCAACGAGAAAAGCTCATTTCGTTATTAAAACGAGATGAGCAAGCTATCTCTAGCGCTGCTCAAAAAGTCAATTTAACCCAGGCCTCTCTCACCCAAGTAAACACTAAACTCAGTGAGCTAGATGTCGAAAAAATCCAACTGGACAAACGCCGAGCGACACAACAAAAAACCTTATCGAAACAACTTTCAAGTGCCTATTTAGCGGGTAATCACGATTACTCTAAAATGATGCTGAACCAACAAAATCCCGCCACTGTTGAGCGAATGTTGGCTTATTATCAATACCTGAATAATGCCAGAATTGCAGCTATCACTAATCTCAAAGAAACCATTGAGCAATTAGAGACAATCAAAAGCCAGCAAATCAATGAACAGCAAAAACTAAACGCATTAATTATTGAGCAAAAACAACAAGCAGAGCAGCTCAATAAAGAAAAAAGCCAACGTCAACAAACTTTAGCCCAAATCCAGCGTACTTTAACCAGTAAAGGTGCTGAACTGGAACAAATGCAAATTGAAGAGGCCAGCTTAAAGCGCCTTATCGAACAAGCTTTACTGGCAGCGAAAGACAACCCTCAAATGGATGGCTTAGCTAAAAAGCGTGGTAAATTAACATGGCCAACCAAAGGTCATCTCGCATCTAAGTTTGGCAGTCGCCGCTCAGGGCAAATTCGCTGGAAAGGGGTGGTCATTGCCGCGCCTGAAGGTCGTAGTGTCACTGCCGTCGCACCTGGCACAGTTATATATGCGGACTGGTTACGCGGCTTTGGTATGGTAATGGTTGTTGACCATGGCGAAGGTTATATGAGTCTATACGGACATGCTCAAGCCCTATTAATTCAACCTGGTGAAACGGTTCAAAAAGGAGATTCAATTGCTCTTGTCGGGAGTTCAGGCGGACAAACAGAATCTGGCCTATACTTTGAAATACGACACAAAGGGCAAGCAGTTAACCCAGCGAAATATTGTCGATAAACCTAGGCTAGGAAAGGCCACTCTCGCTGAAAGACTGACGCCCTGAATATACCTACAATGGTATTAAGGGGCGGTTATGATGCAATTTGCACGCTATTTATTATGTTTTTTATTGGGTATTTCAGTTGCACTTTCAATGAGCTTATCAAGCTCTGAGCAACATTATAAATACGAATCCGAATACAGTTACACCCTGCTTTTAGATGTCATCGACACCATTCATACCTACTATTTCAACGATGTTGATCGTGAAGATTTAATTGAATTCGCTATAGATGGCATTTTCACCAACCTAGATCCATATTCTGGTTTTTTAGACTCTGATGACTTTCAAAGTATCAATGACAGTAACAGTGGCCAATACTTTGGATACGGTTTTGAAGTGGCAACGGATGATGACCAAATCACCATTATCACCCCTTATCCCAACTCACCCGCTGCTAGGGCTAATTTACAGCCAGGCGATAAAGTTTTGCAACTTAACGACATAGTCATCGATAGTAGTAATCTGACTGATGTACTGATGGATATTAAGCAAAACAGTAACAACAAACGCACTATCAACTTAACTATTGAACGCGATACTAATGCTCCTTTTAAACTTACATTAAACCCTGAGCTTATTCATATCGAGTCAATAAACGCTAAAATTCTAAAAGATAATATTGGCTACATTCAGTTAAACTCATTCCAAAATGATGCAACTAGCGCCATCATCAAACAAGCTAAACTCTGGGAAAATGAAAACATAAGCGGCATCATTTTAGATGTACGCAATAACCCAGGAGGCTTACTTGGCCAAGCCATCAGTATTGCTGATCTGTTTTTAAAGAAAGGATTAATCGTTTCTACAGAAGGTCGCTTTTTCGATGCGAATGAAGTCTATTACGCTTCACAGCCCACTATCTTTGAAGATATTCCAATGGTGGTGTTAATTAATAAAGGCTCGGCTTCAGCTTCAGAAGTACTAGCGGCTGCACTTCAAGAAAATGAACGAGCCACGCTAGTCGGTGAAACCAGCTTCGGTAAAGGTACAGTCCAAAGCCTGATCCCTATGCTAGAAATGGGTAATGCTATCAAGCTGACTATCGCTAAGTACAGCACACCCGATGGTAATGACATTCACAGTAAAGGGATTGAACCTGATATTAAAATTTCAAATGAAGCTATTCTAAATTCTGATTATCTGGATATAATTGAGCAATCAACTGCGCAATATGATGAACCACAGGATGGTCAGATTTCTTCAGCTATTGCATGGATAACTACTCATAACTAAA
Organism: Shewanella sp. TC10; assembly: GCF_009663145.1. Lineage (GTDB taxonomy): Bacteria > Pseudomonadota > Gammaproteobacteria > Enterobacterales > Shewanellaceae > Shewanella. The sequence goes on along the minus strand of NZ_VKHR01000088.1, from coordinate 2,630 downwards.
AAGCAGACTCTGTGCGCAAAATATTTTTTGGATTAGCTCTACTCATTACAGGACACGTACAAGCAGCAAACATCGCTATCATCATTGACGATATAGGCTATCGTCAATCAGATGAGGCTGTGCTGACTTTACCTAATACTGTCACTCTATCTGTGTTACCTCATACACCTTTAGGCCAAACACTGGCACAACAGGGACACCATCAAGGTAACGAAATCATGTTACATATACCTATGCAGGCATTAAATGGTAAAAAGCTTGGTGACGGTGGCTTAACCAATGATATGAGTGAGCAACAACTTAAGGGCCAACTAAAAGCATCGCTTGAAAATATTCCGTACGCTAAAGGCGCTAATAACCACATGGGAAGCTTATTAACTCAATTAGAGAATCCAATGAACTGGCTTATGGAAAGCTTGAAGCAAAAAGATCTCTACTTTGTAGATAGTGTTACGACACGTTATAGCAAAGCTAGCGACAAGGCTCAGCAATATGGTGTGCCTTTACTGAGAAGAGAGATTTTTTTAGATAATGATGTTAGTGAAAACGCACTAGAAAAACAATTTAGCCAAATCATTTCCAAAGCGAAAAGTGAAGGGAACATCGTTGTTATAGCGCACCCCTATCCTGAAACAGTGCGCTTTTTAAATGAAAACCTTCACAGACTAGAACTGAAGGGTATTAACCTTGTTCATACCTCAAAACTTTTACCTGTTAGCATGGCTAAAAACGAAGGAACTAGCTCAGCTCAAGTACTGAGATAGACATATCAGGTAGGGTATCCATTAACTCATCTGCATTCTTAACAATATCAGCCAAAGTACACTTGTTAAGCACTGCCATATAAGCGGCGACAGCTTCAGCAAGAATTCCTTTTAAACTACATGCAGGCGTAAAACGACAGTATGGTTCTGTGCAATTAACGGGGGCTAGAGACGGCTCTAACTCACCCACTAGCTTACCAAGATTAATATCTGCAGCTTTTACAGCTAGTTTAAAACCGCCACTTTTTCCTCGAATAGTCTGAATATATCCAAGCTTGCCTAAATGGTGGATGATCTTAGCAACATGATTTGATGACAACTCAAAAACTGTCGTCACTTCCGCAATACGGAATAACGTTTCTCTTTTTGGCTGTGCGGCAAGGTACATTAAAATACGAATGCCATAATCTGTATATCGTGTTAGTTGCATAAGTGAATTCCAGCGTTAAATAATTGGCCTAGGAAGTTGAAGATTCAAGCTCTGTAATTAACCATAAAGCTTGTTCATTGGTGGTGCTACAGACATCAATCGTCGCACTAAAATCAGTGCAAACCTTGGGTCTAGATGGATCACCAAACAGCTTACATAGGTTATCATCATTGAGTTGAATACAGCGCTCACCCGCAAGTTTACCATTCGGCATACCGGGTATTGGGCTAGTAATAGAAGGAGCAATACAACATGCACCGCAACCAAGACGACAATCCATAATTTTACCTAAGCGTTAAAGCAGCAATATATCTTACTAATACCTAATATAGAAACATCTTCTTTATAAAAAAGCACATAAAATACATCTTTAAGTTTAAAGTGAGAGTTATGTTTAATTTTTAACTCATGTTCTCAGATAAATCATGGGAAATGATAAATTCACTTTAAACTTTATTGGCTCGAAAACACGCTATTGATAATGATTTTATCAGCACTGATTTGGCTTACGCATTAATCTAGGTCATCAAAAATACATATAGTAGGCCTAAATATAAACCTTATCTCACCATACGAAAGAAACCTCTACATTGATTCATAGGCTTTCATTTTTGTGCTTGTGGGTGGTACCGCGTTAGCCGTGAACTTACGAACGCGAAGCTGGGGCCGACTATTTTTTTGCAAAAGTCTGCGACGCCACAATATCTAATTAGAATGTTTCAAATACGAAAAAGCCCTATCATTCTTTATAAACAAGAAGTGATAGGGCTATCGTAAAGCTAAAACGAAAAAAGCCTCATCTTTCGATGAGGCTTTCGTCTTTATGTTGGCGGAGCGGACGGGACTCGAACCCGCGACCCCCGGCGTGACAGGCCGGTATTCTAACCAACTGAACTACCGCTCCTTTAGCAAAATGCTTACGCGTAATGCTAAATGCTTTTTAAGTCGCTAACTTGTCAAGGTTAGGAGACTTGCTTTACCTAAGTAAAGCTACTCTTTCGAGTAAATTAGGCGCTTGGCAATGACCTACTTTCACATGGGGAGACCCCACACTATCATCGGCGCAATTGCGTTTCACTACTGAGTTCGGGATGGGATCAGGTGGGACCACAATGCTATTGTCACCAAGCAAATTCGGTGTTAATCGCTGTCGCAATTAACGAAATTCGGAAAGCTGTTCTTTGAGTTTCRAGTACATGGATGTACTTGATGTCATCAATGCAGGAGCATTTTATGACGATACTTTATTAAGCGCTTTATATTCTTCACTAAGTCTTACTTAARCAGTAAGCAATAAATCTAGTTACCACACWTGATGTTGCCATCAAAACCCATTTGGGTTGTATGGTTAAGCCTCACGAGTCATTAGTACAGGTTAGCTCAACGCCTCACAACGCTTACACACCCTGCCTATCAACGTCCTAGTCTCGAACGGC
>NZ_VKHR01000073.1 GCF_009663145.1 Shewanella sp. TC10 | reverse complement strand
GAGTGTCCACACAGATTTACTTGTTTGATTGTTAAAGAGCGTTGACCGTGTTGGTCAGGGATGCGTATTTTACGCTTTCCCTCGTTGGCGTCAAGTGTTTTTTCAAACTTCTTTTTGCCGTTAATTTGAAGTGGTTAACACCAGCTCAAATCAACCTGACTCAGTGTTTCGCTATTGCGCTCTGCCGTGTCAGTGGATGCGCATTATAGGCAGATTTAGAAACACCGCAAGGGCTTTTTGTAATAAAAACTTAAAAAAAAGATCGCTTGATGAATTTTCCATCAAAAGCGATCTTTTTTAATCAATTCACACTGTGTATGGCTATTAAACGAGCTTAATAGCTGCTTTAAAGTCGTGATTACTGGAACTGCTGTAAGAACTCGATTGCGTTTTCGTCGTCCCAATCTACATATGTACGAACATATGCTACCAATTCACCTTCTTTATTTAAGATAAAGGTGGCTGGAATGGTATCTAAAGGAAAGACTTCACGTAGATTTTGTCTTGCATCGTAATATGAGTTAAACGAAGGCAAGCCAATTGACTCTAGAAAAGGACTAACTTGCTTTTTACCTTCTGCATCAATAGATATTGGCATTAGGACGAAGTCATCTTTATCTAAGGTCTGTTCTAATCGATCTAGTGCTGGTAGTTCACGTACGCAAGGTGGACACCATGTCGCCCACATATTGACGATAACAACTTTACCTTTATGCTCTTCGAAATCGACTTCTTTACCTTCTGCATCATTGAAACCAATATGTGCAATAGGAAAAGGATTCTCAAGAACATTAATCTTATCCAGTGTTGAACTGCTCACATGCTGTTGTTGCTTTTCCATTCCAGGATAGGCATTAACAGTTATAGACACTGCTAATGCACTGAGCATGATCGCTTTGATCATGATATTCATTACTTACTATCCTGGGTTTGCTTTTCTTTCAATAAAGCTTCAAGTTCATCACGATCAGCTTCCGTCATTTCCGGAGCAACTGTTGATTTACCTCTTTGCTTACGCACAACAACAAGTGCTACATATAATGCAATCAACATTAGTACAAATGGACCAAGCCACAAGATGTATGTTTTTGGATCTAGTCTTGGCTTATAAAGTACAAAATCACCATAACGGCTTGTCATGAAATCTACAATTTCAGCATTACTTTTACCATCATCAACCATAGTGTAGACTTCAAGACGTAAATCTTGAGCAACAGGTGAATTTGAGTCGATAAGGTTTTGGTTTTGACATTGTGGGCAACGTAACTCATGCGCCAAACTTAACGCACGTTTTTGGTTATCTGTTGATTTAAACTCATAAGTATCAACCGGAGTTGCCATTACATTGAAAGCTAAAACCAAACTTGCCATGAAGCCAACAAGTATTTTAAATGTCTTCATTCTTAAACTCCGTCTTGTTTCGCTTCAGCTTGCAACTGTTGGATCATTGGAAAAAGAGTCTCACTCCATACATTCCTGTCAATAGGACCTGCATAGCGGAAACGGATAATGCCGTTATGATCAACAATAAAACTCTCTGGCGCGCCGTAAACACCTAGATCTAAACCTAAGCGTCCATCTTTATCGAAAATGTTAATCGCGTATGGATCACCTTCACGACTTAACTCTCTTATAGCCGGCGCACGCTCGTCTCGATAGTTAACACCATATATAGGTAGAATATTCTTACGTGCTAGCATCATTAAAAAAGGATGTTCATATTTACAAGCAGGGCACCACGTTGCCCAAACATTGATTAATGATACTTCACCCTTTAAGTTTTCTTGAGTTAGCATTTCACCTGGTGTTTCGAGACGTTCAAGTTGGAAAGCCGGTACCGGCTTTCCTTCTAGTGCTGAATCCAACTGTTGCGGATTTAAGAATAACCCCTGATATAGAAAAACTCCCATCCCCAAAAACAATACTAATGGAATAAACAGCACCAACTTTTTCATATTTTCTCCGGTGTATTATGCAGTTGCTAACTTAGCTTCTTTTGCTTCATCTTTAACAGTTTTAGTTTGCTTCACACGGTAACGCTTATCTGATGCGGCTAAGAAACCACCAATCATCATGAAGATTGAACCAATCCAAATCCAACGAACAAAAGGCTTATAGTTAAGACGTACAGCAAACTGAGTCATACTGAGTGGGTCACCCATGGTGACGTATAAGTCTCGGAATACTCCCCAATCAATCCCAGCTTCAGTCATGTCCATTGTACGAACATTATATTGACGACGATCTGGTCTCAATAATGTGACAAACTCGTCATCTTGATAAACTTCTATCTGACCCTGCTGTGCCGTGTAGTTTGGACCAACTACATTTTTAGTTTCAATGTAATTAAAGGTATAACCAGCTAACTCTTCGCTGATCCCTGGGCCCATACGTACACTTTTCTCAATTGAATAGTTCGATACCATAGTCGCACCGACAATCGATACCGCAATACCCATATGAGCAAATAACATACCCATTTCACTACGGCCAATCTTATTCAGAGTAAACTTACCTTCTTTATCAGTAAGTAAGTTATACGCAGCTCTAAAGGTCGCTAATGCTACCCATGTCGCCGCACCGATTCCAAATACAACCCAAAGGTTTAATTCGTCACCCGCAATGAACGGTGTAGCTAAACCAACTACTGAAGCTACAATGGCAGGAACTAGTAGTTGACGCTTCAATTCACCTGCTTTCGATTTCTTCCAGCGGATAATTGGACCAAAACCCATAAAGCCAAACAGTACTAATACGATTGGTACGAATACAGAGTTAAAGTATGGAGGTCCTACAGAAATTTTCCCCATGCCTAATGCATCAATTAGTAGTGGGTAAAGTGTACCAAGTAAAACAGTACCGGCTGCAACAGTCAGTAAGACATTACAAACTAATAAGAAAGTTTCTTTAGACTTCAGCTCAAATCTTGCAGGGCTTTTAATTTCACTAGCACGGAAAGCAAACAAGGTTAAGGAACCACCGATAGCTAAACCGAGCAATAGAAGGATAAACATACCACGACTAGGATCTGCTGCGAATGAATGCACGGATGTTAATACACCAGAACGTACAATGAAGGTACCTAATAAACTTAGCGAGAATGCGAAGATAGCTAAGAGAACAGTCCAGTTACGGAATGCACCACGTTTCTCTGTCACAATTAGCGAGTGAACAAGGGCTGTACCAATTAGCCAAGGCATGAATGATGCATTTTCAACTGGATCCCAGAACCACCATCCGCCCCAACCTAGCTCATAGTATGCCCACCAAGAACCTAGTGAGATACCGCCGGTTAAGAATACCCATGCAGCTAGAGTCCAAGGACGAGACCAACGTGCCCATGCAGAATCCAAACGACCACTCATTAATCCAGCAATAGCGAATGCGAAACTAACAGCAAAGCCTACATAACCTAAATAAAGCATTGGAGGGTGGAAGATAAGACCTACATCTTGCAACATTGGGTTCAAATCACGACCTTCCATAGGAATTGGGAAGATGCGCTCAAATGGACTTGAAGTCAGGATCATGAATAAAGTGAAGCCAACAATCACCATTGCCAGTACCGCAAGTACACGTGCAATGAAGACTTCTTCCATACCTTTACTAAAGGTTGCAACAGCAGCTGCCCAAACCGTTAGAGAAAATACCCAGAATAGTAATGACCCTTCGTGGCCACCCCATACAGCAGCAACCTTAAAGAAGATTGGTAGTTGAGAGTTGGAGTGATGTGCTACATAAGCCACAGAAAAATCATCAACAGCAAAGCTATAGCCAAGGCTGATGACAGAAAGAGTGATAAAAAAGAACATACCGTAACAAATTGGCCAAGCATATCTTACGAGATACTGGTCTTTACGGGCTGCACCAAATAACGGCACGGTCATCAATAGAATGGCGAAAGCCAAACCAATAATGAGCGAGAAGTGTCCAAGTTCAGGGATCATGGGTATTCCTCAATTTTAAAAAAGTTGCTTAAGCTATATAAAGCTAAACCAACGCATATCTATCATAATGCTTTAAAACAGTGATATTAACATTAGCTAATACGAATTTGCTTATATTTTAGTAGTTGCTGTTGTTTATGTCTGCCACTTTCGTGCAAAACTGGGTGACTTGTCTCATTCTCAAAAAAATAGAGAGTAAAAACACCCAGTTATCAACTGTTGAGCTTAAGACCTAAAAAGTTCACTTAAGTTTCGTTTGTTTTTTTTATTGGTGATTAATCTGTGAACCAGTGCCCAACTATGACGATTCTGGTTCAGTTAGATCGTATATTACTGTTCAATGAATCATCTTTACGTATAATCTAGCTTCAAGTCAGGCGGCTAATCCGCTCTGTTTTTTCAGCAACCTAAAAGTGAATATTGAAACAATGACCACATTTTGGATATTTATTGCTCTTGTCGTCGTAATCAGTTTAATGCTGATTTGGGTCCCACATTTTCGTCAGCAAAAAATGTTAGATGCTGAAGAATCAGGCGTCCGTAAGCAAACAAACCTTGAGCTATTTAACGAACGTGCCGCAATTCTAGAGAAAGAACTAGAAGATGGCTTATTAGATCAAACTGAGTTTGACGCACTAAAGAAAGAACTTGAAATCGGCCTATTGCAAGATATGAAGCAAGACGGCGATGACTCTCTTGATACGAAAATTCAATCAAAAGGGATCTTATGGCCATCTGTGATGACTATTTGTATCTTGGGTATCTCTGGTTATTTTTATCAGACATTAGGGGCTTATAAAGAGTTATCTAATCCTCCACAAGCTGAAGCTAGCCCACATCAAGGTATGAGCAACGAGCAAATTATGGCTCAACGCGTACAAATGATGGAGCAACAAGTTCAAGCAGATCCTGAAAATAGCCAAGCTTGGTTTAGCTTAGGACACGCTTATATTTCAGCTAACCAATTCGATCAAGCTATTGCATCATTTGATAAAGTCATGGAGCTTGTTGGTACAGCAGCTGAATTACTTGGCCCTAAAGCAACAGCGATGTATTACAAGAATGGTCAGCAAATGAATCCGCAGATTCAAGCTTTGGTTGATCAATCACTTGCTTTAGATCCGCAAGATCCATCAACATTATTACTTGTTGGTATGGATTCATTCTTCTCAGCAGATTACCAAACTGCTATCAATGCGTGGCAAACCATTTTAGATAGTGGCCGTAGCGATATTGACCGCACAGCTGTAATGAATGCAATTGAATCAGCTAACATGCGCATACAAGCAGAAACTGGCGAAATGCCAAATGACAGCAACCATAACCCTATGGCGCAAGCAACAACAGCTAAAACTGTTGACGTTGAAATTGCAATTTCACCTGAATTGGCTGATAAAGTTAGCTCAACAGACATGGTGTTTATCTTTGCACGCTCAACTCAGGGTCCTAAAGTACCACTTGCAGCAACTAAAATTAGTGCTAACAGTCTTCCTGTTACAGTGACACTAGATGATTCAACATCTATGGGCGGTGATGTGAAGTTGAGTAACGCTGAGAATGTTGAAATTATCGCAGTGTTATCTAAGCACGGCAGTGTGAAAGCTCAAGCTGGAGACTTAAAAGGTGTTGTTGTATCTGTTGCGGTCGGTGACGAAGCTAAACTTATGCTTGATACTGTTGTTCAATAAGCTGTTTTAATAGACATTAAAAAACCGGCTAATAAGCCGGTTTTTTTATGAGCTTGCCAAATTACTTAGACATAAACTCAATAGCTTTTTGGTAATCTTCATCTGTACAATCTGTACACATGCCACCAGGAGGCATAGCACCCTTACCTGTTTTAATAGTACCGATTAATACATCCATTCCAGTAGCTAAACGAGGCTCCCATGCAGCGGCATCGTGTGCTTTCGGTGCACCAGCGACTCCCATGCTGTGACATACTTGACACGCTTTGTTATAAACCGCTTCGCCATCTTGAGCGAAAACGTTTGAAGACAAAGTCAATGCAGCAACTGCAGTCATTGCTAATAATTTTTTCATGTTCATCGTTCCTAAATGCAAATAAATTCAAAGCTCAATGCCACCTTTGAAAGCAGGTAGACTTATTTAATCGTCTACAGATTACTACAAACTTCAATAAAACTCACCTTTTTGTGATAAGAATCTCACCTTCTCATTCAAATAAAGACAATAAACCTGTATTGAGTAATATATTAGAGAATCATGAAAAAGTTCACATAAGATGTATTTTATTGGAACCACTTCAAATACCTAGCACATAGATGAGTTGAATGCTAAACCCTTAATTGTGTTTATGTTAATATTCATTTGTATTCATCCTCAACACGTAAAGAGGGCTCAGTGGCAGACAACAATCAGCAGCAAGTTTTAGTCAGGGCAAATGAACTGACATGCATTCGTGAAGATCGCATTCTGTTTGATCAATTAAGTTTTGAAATCAATGCAGGTGATATTGTCCAAATTGAAGGCCCTAATGGTGCAGGTAAAACTAGCTTATTACGCATCATAGCTGGATTATCAAGACCTTACGCAGGTGAAATTCAATATATCGATACTGACATTAATCAATGTCGTGACGAATTTAATGAAGATTTACTTTATCTTGGACATCTCGCTGGTGTTAAAAGCGAGTTAACAGCAAATGAAAACCTTAACTTCAATTTAAGGTTAAGCGGTTATGATGACTTTGATAGTTATGATTTGCTTGCAAAAGTTAATTTAGGTGGTTTTGAAGAGGCACTAGCTGGACATTTATCAGCAGGTCAACACAGAAGAACTGCCCTAGCCCGACTCTGGCACACCAATTGTAAAATATGGATTCTTGATGAACCTTTTACTGCAATTGATAAAAAAGGTGTAGAGGAGTTGGAACAATTGTTTATTAAGCACACTCAAAGTGGTGGATGCGTCATAATGACGACTCACCAAGATATGAGTCTCATCACTGATGATGTGCTTCGTAAGATCAAACTAGACTATCGCTTCGTATAAGGTACAACAATGAAAAGAGGCATCAGTTACACCCAAGCATTTTTAACATTGTTGCAACGAGACTTAAAAATTGCAATTAGGCATCGTGGCGATATTTTTAATCCACTATTGTTCTTTGTATTAGTAGTGACCTTGTTTCCATTAGGAATTGGGCCTGAACCACAGGTTTTATCTAGAGTTGCACCTGGAATTATTTGGGTTGCAGCACTATTGGCATCAATGTTGTCACTTGAGCGATTATTTAAAGCAGATTTTAATGACGGTAGCTTAGAGCAAATGCTGTTAAGCCCACAACCGTTACCGATATTAGTATTATCAAAAGTATTGGCTCACTGGATTTTAACTGGTGTACCATTGATATTAGTAGCACCTTTATTAGCAGTTTTGCTACATTTAGAAAGCAATAGCTATACTGCGCTTATATTGACGTTAACTGTGGGAACACCGGTTTTATCATTATTAGGTGCTATCGGTGTGGCATTAACCGTTGGGTTACGCAAAGGCGGAGTGTTACTTAGCTTGCTAATTCTACCGCTTTATATACCTGTACTAATTTTTGCTACCAGTGCAATTGATGCTGCTGGTTTAAATTTACCTTATACCGGACAACTTGCCATTATTGGCGCCATGTTGGTCGGATCATTAATTATGGCACCGTTTGCAATTGGTGCTTCATTACGAGTGAGTACAAACTGATATGTGGAAATGGCTTCATTCTTACGCTGATCCAGAGCGTGCATACAAATTAGCATCAACGCTTTTACCTTGGTTCGCATTTTCTGCCATCTTATTTATAAGTGTTGGAACCATCTGGGGAATGTTATTCGCCCCAATGGATTACCAGCAAGGTGAAAGTTTCCGAATCATTTATATCCATGTACCTTCGGCTTCTATGTCAATGGCCGCATACATGGCTATGGCATCAGCATCATTTGTCGGCATTGTTTGGCAGATTAAAACTGCTGACTGGGTAGCTGCATCAATTGCACCTATTGGCGCCGTTATTACCTTTATTGCACTATTAACTGGTGCGGCATGGGGTAAACCTATGTGGGGCACTTGGTGGGTATGGGATGCACGCTTAACATCTGAACTTGTACTATTATTCTTGTATCTAGGTGTAATCTCTCTGTATGCCTCTTTTGAAGACAAAGTACTTGCAGCTCGTGCTGCAGGCATTCTAGCAATTGTTGGTGTTATTAATATTCCAATTATTAAATACTCTGTTGACTGGTGGAGTAGCTTACATCAACCAGCAACGATTAAAATTACCGAAAAGTCAGCAATGCCAATGGAAATGTTAGCGCCGCTACTTATTAATATTTTCGGTTTTGGTTTAATGATTGGTGCAATCACATTGGTTCGCTATAAAGCAGAAATTTTAGCAAGAAATGGGATGCGTCCTTGGGTTAGAGAATTAGCAAAAGCGGAGGCATCGAAATGATACAGTTCGAATCAATTTCTGAATTTTTAAACATGGGCGGCTATGCATTTTATGTTTGGTTGTCATACGGTGTTACCTTCGGCAGCTTAGGGATCTTATTATTCTTAAGCCTTCGCCAAAAAAGATCAGTCTTACTCGAGATATCTAAAAAGATGGAACGAGAAGATCGCCTTAAAGAAACTAGGAGTAGTAGATAGTGAACTCTAGACGTAAAAAAAGACTCACACTTGCCGTAGCATTAATTGCAGGTGTAGCAGGTATCGCATCATTACTTTTGTATGCACTGAACTCTAACTTAAACTTGTTCTTCACACCCCACGAAATTGTGAATGGTAAAAAAGATACAGGTGAAAAACCAGAGATCGGTCAACGTATCCGTGTTGGTGGAATGGTCACAGTTGGAACAATGGTCCGCGATCCAGATAGTCTTCATGTTGAATTTGAAATTCATGATGCATTTGGCGGCGCAATTACTGTTACTTTCGATGATTTGTTACCAGATCTATTCCGTGAAGGACAAGGTATCGTTGCTCAAGGTATTTTAATCAAGCCTGATACTCTCCAAGCAACTGAAGTACTTGCTAAGCATGATGAAAACTACATGCCTCCAGAAGTAGCTGAAGCAATGGGACAAACCCATGAGAAGCTAGACTACTCAGAGCAAAAACAAACTGAAGGTTATAAATACCAATAGTTTATTAGTTACTCATAAAATGCCAATCATATGATTGGCATTTTTTTTGGTTTTAATTTGATTGACATATTTTTTAGGCCTATATATGCAACGGCCTCAACTCCTCACAAGCAATATTTCTAATTAAACTAATTGAACCACTCCAGCCACCCAAGCCAGTGAGCCAGTGAGCCAGTGAGCCAGTGAGCCAGTGAGCCAGTGAGCCAGTGAGCCAGTGAGCCAGTGAGCCAGTGAGCCAGTGAGCCAGTGAGCCAGTGAGCCAGTGAGCCAGTGAGCCAGTGAGCCAGTGAGCCAGTGAGCCAGGTTACTAGAGCATGATAAAAACAAACTGCAAGGTTTAATTTATGTAGGAAATGGAAACAAGAATGGAACTACAGAATTGCTCGGGGAATTGTAGATATAAAAAAACCGAGCCTAAGCTCGGTTTTTTAAGTGAGTAATTAATAATTACTCAGCAGCTTCAACTTCAACAGCTTCAGCAGCTTCAGGACGACCTACTAATTCGATGAAAGCCATTGGAGCTTTATCACCGGTACGTAGACCGCACTTTAGAATACGAGTGTAACCACCAGGACGTTCCTGGAAGCGTGGACCCAATTCTGTGAATAACTTACCTACAACTTCAGCGTCGCGGGTACGAGCGAAAGCTAAACGGCGATTTGCAACGCTGTCTACTTTAGCTAGTGTTATCAGAGGCTCAACTACGCGGCGCAGTTCTTTCGCTTTTGCTACAGTTGTCTTGATGATCTCATGACGAACTATTGAGCAAGCCATGTTACGAAACATAGCTTGGCGATGACTGCTATTGCGGTTTAGTTGACGACCACTCTTACGATGGCGCATGACCTAATCCTTATAATCTTTAATCTGTACTAACCTGGGACTTATAGGTCGTCTGCTAAACTAGCTGGAGGCCAGTTTTCTAGACGCATACCTAAAGACAGTCCGCGAGACGCTAATACATCCTTAATTTCAGTAAGAGATTTCTTACCTAAATTAGGAGTCTTGAGCAACTCAACTTCAGTGCGCTGTACGAGATCTCCGATGTAATGAATCGCTTCAGCCTTCAAACAGTTGGCTGAACGTACAGTTAGCTCTAAATCGTCGACAGGACGCAACAGAATCGGATCAAATTCCGGTTTCTCTTCTACAACTGCTGTTTCGGTAACATCACGTAATTCAACAAACGCATCTAGCTGTTCAGCTAAAATGGTTGCAGAACGACGGATTGCTTCCTCAGGATCGATAGTACCATTAGTGGTCATATCAATAACGAGTTTATCCAAATCAGTACGTTGTTCTACACGAGCTGCTTCAACATTGTAAGCAATGCGAGCTACAGGTGAGAATGAAGCATCAACCAACAAACGGCCGATTGGGCGATCATCGTCTTCAGTTTGTGCTCGAGCCGAAGCTGGCACATAACCGCGACCACGCTCAACGCGGATACGCATGCTGATATCATTATTACCTGTCAAATGACAGATAACATGATCAGGATTCATAATGGTTACATCACCATCATGAGTGATATCTGCTGCAGTAACAGGGCCTGTGCCTGACTTACTTAGAGTAAGTAAAGCTTCATCTTTACCCTCGATGTTTACTGCTAAACCTTTAAGGTTAAGCAATATCTCTAGGATATCTTCTTGAACGCCTTCCTTACTGCTGTATTCATGCAATACACCGTCGATTTCGACTTCTGTAACTGCACAGCCAGGCATAGACGACAATAAGATTCGACGCAACGCGTTGCCTAATGTGTGACCAAAACCACGTTCTAGTGGCTCTAGCGTAACCTTGGCACGAGTTGGGTTAACCTGCTCTATGTCAACGAGACGCGGTTTAAGAAATTCTGTAACAGAACCCTGCATTGTGTCCTCTCTTGTTTGTTAGCTTTACTTAGAGTAAAGCTCGACGATCAGCTGTTCGTTAATATCCGCAGACAAATCGCTACGTTCTGGTAGACGCTTGAAAGCACCTTCCATTTTAGCGTTGTCGACTTCTACCCATGTAGGCTTTTCGCGTTGGCCAGCAACTTCTAAAGACGCTTTGATACGTGCTTGAGTGCGTGACTTTTCACGGATGCTTACAACATCATTCGCAGACACTTTGAATGACGGAATGTTAACAACACGACCGTTAACCACGATTGATTTGTGGCTTACTAATTGACGTGATTCTGCACGAGTCGCACCAAAACCCATACGATAAACAACGTTATCTAAACGAGTTTCTAAAAGACCTAACAAGTTTTCACCTGTGTTGCCTTTCAGACGTGCGGCTTCTTTGTAGTAGTTACGGAATTGCTTTTCTAGCACACCGTACATACGACGAACTTTTTGTTTCTCGCGTAGCTGTAAACCGTACTCTGATAAACGTGGCTTACGTGCGCCATGTTGACCAGGTGCAGCTTCAAGCTTACACTTCGAATCGATTGCTCTCACACCGCTTTTTAGGAAAAGGTCTGTACCTTCTCTGCGGCTGAGCTTGAGCTTAGGACCCAAGTATCTTGCCATGATCTTTCTCCAACTATCCTATATACGTAATGTTATACACGACGCTTTTTAGGTGGGCGACAGCCATTATGAGGGATAGGTGTCACATCGGTAATGTTGGTAATTTTATAACCAACAGCATTCAGCGCACGAATGGCTGATTCACGACCTGGACCTGGACCCTTTACGAAAACTTCAAGGTTTTTAACACCGTAGTCTTGAGCAGCAATACCAGCTCGCTCTGCAGCAACCTGCGCAGCGAAAGGTGTAGATTTACGTGAACCACGGAAACCTGAACCACCAGAAGTAGCCCATGACAACGCATTACCTTGACGATCTGTAATGGTGACAATAGTGTTGTTGAATGACGCATGGATGTGAGCCATACCATCTGCAACCTGTTTACGTACGCGCTTACGCGGAGAACGTGACGGAACTTTAGCCATTTTGGTTTACCTTCCCGTTACTTTCTGATTGGTTTACGTGGACCTTTACGCGTACGCGCATTGGTCTTAGTACGTTGCCCACGAAGAGGCAGGCTACGACGATGGCGGAGACCACGATAACAACCAAGATCCATAAGACGCTTGATGTTCATTGAAATCTCACGACGTAAGTCACCCTCTACTGAGTATTTGGCAACTTCTTCGCGTAGAATATCTATTTGAGCTTCGCTCAATTCCTTGATCTTAGCGTCTTCAGCGATTGAAGTAGCTGCGCAGATTTCTCTAGCGCGAGTACGTCCAATACCAAAGATAGCAGTCAATGCGATGACTGTATGCTTTTGATCAGGAATGTTAATGCCAGCGATACGGGCCACTATGCACTCCTTAAAATGTTAAAGGTCAACTGCGAAAAGCCCGAAAGGATACTCGACAGCCAACAAATTTGCAAACATTATTTGCTCAGCTCATAAATGAGCTGAGCAAATATCTTTTTTTTAGCCTTGACGCTGTTTGTGCTTTGGTTCAACACAAATCACACGTACAACGCCACTACGCTTGACGATCTTGCAATTACGGCAGATCTTCTTCACGGAAGCTCGAACTTTCATTTCATCACTCCGTTAAAGCAACTAGCGTCCAAAGCGATCTAAATTCGCTTTGTTTACTAAGTTAGCTTTCTTCATAACAGACTCATACTGATGAGACATCATATGGGTCTGAACCTGAGCCATGAAGTCCATGATTACGACTACAATAATTAGTAGTGAAGTACCGCCGAAATAGAACTGTACTTTCCACGCAATTAACATGAACTCCGGAATTAAGCAGATAAAGGTAATGTATATCGCGCCTGCTAATGTCAAGCGGGTCATTACTTTATCAATGTAACGCGAAGTCTGTTCTCCAGGACGAATCCCAGGAATGAACGCACCACTCTTCTTCAAGTTATCAGCTGTTTCGCGAGGGTTAAATACCAACGCAGTATAGAAGAAACAGAAGAATACGATAGCTGTCGCATACAATAATGAATACAGCGGTTGTCCAGGGGACACAGCTAAAGCGAAATCGCTTAACCATGACATAGACTCATTTTGTCCAAACCACTGAGCCAGTGTGCCTGGGAACAAAATAATGCTGGATGCAAAAATTGGTGGAATTACACCTGCCATATTAACTTTAAGTGGTAAATGTGTACTTTGCGCAGCAAACACCTTACGGCCTTGTTGACGCTTAGCGTAGTTAACAACGATACGACGTTGACCACGTTCTACAAATACAACCAAATAAGTTACAGCAAATACAATTACCGCTAGTAACAACAGTACCAGTACATTCAAATCACCTTGACGAGCCTGTTCGGCCGTTTGGCCGATAGCAGAAGGTAGACCAGCAACAATACCTGCGAAAATTAATATCGAGATACCATTACCAATACCACGCTCGGTAATTTGTTCACCTAGCCACATAAGGAACATTGTTCCTGTCACTAAGCTCACAACTGCTACAAAGTAAAAACCAAAACCTACATTGGCAACAAGGCCAGGTACTAGGCTTGGTAAACCTGTCGCGATACCGATTGATTGGAGTGTACCCAACACAAGCGTTCCGTATCTTGTGTATTGACTGATTTTCTTTCTTCCTGACTCGCCTTCTTTTTTCAATTCAGCAAGGGCAGGATGAACCACAGTCAACAACTGCATGATAATCGATGCCGAAATATACGGCATGATACCAAGCGCAAAGATAGAAGCACGCTCTAAAGCACCACCCGAGAACATGTTAAACATGCCAAGGATGGTATCTTTTTGTTGAGCAAACAACTCTGCTAACACAGCTGCGTCAATACCAGGAATTGGTACAAACGAACCGGCTCTAAAGACGATAATTGCACCAATCACGAACAGGAGACGAGTTTTCAATTCTGATAAACCGCCTTTCGCGCTTTTTAAATCAAGTCCTGGTTTTGCCATCGACGTATTATTCCTCGATCTTACCGCCGGCAGCTTCAATAGCTGCACGTGCACCTTTGGTTACCTTCAGACCTTTTACGGTCACTGGGCGTTCAATGGTACCTGAAAGAACGATTTTCGCAAACTGTATGTTGCGAGTAATTACGTTCGCATCTTTCAGAGCGTTAAGGTCGATAACATCACCGTTAACTTTTGCTAGTTCTAGTAAACGAACTTCAGCTGAAACCAAAGCTTTGCGTGAAGTGAAACCGAACTTAGGTAAACGAATTTTAAGAGGCATTTGACCACCCTCAAAACCGATACGCACGCCGCCGCCAGAACGAGACTTTTGTCCCTTATGACCGCGACCGGCAGTTTTACCTAAACCAGAACCAATACCACGACCTACACGCTTAGGAGCACGCTTAGCGCCTGCTGCTGGAGATAGAGTATTTAAACGCATTATTAATCCTCCACCTTAACCATGTAGTAAACTTTATTAACCATACCGCGAACAGAAGGAGTATCTTCTACTTCAACAGTGTGGCCAATACGTCTTAGGCCTAGACCTAATAAACAGGCACGGTGCTTTGGCAAACGACCAATCGCACTCTTTGTCTGTGTTACTTTAAACGTTTTAGTAGCCATGGTGCATTAACCTCGAATTTCATCAACATTCAGGCCACGCTTAGCTGCAATTTGTGATGGTGACTTCATGTGCACCAACGCATCTACAGTTGCGCGAACGATGTTGATCGGGTTAGTAGAACCGTATGCTTTAGACAGTACGTTATGAACGCCTGCAACTTCCAATACGGCACGCATTGCGCCACCGGCAATAATACCGGTACCTTCCGATGCTGGTTGCATGTATACACGCGAACCAGTATGGCGACCTTTAACTGGATGATGCAGAGTACCTGCATTCAACTCTACGGTTACCATGTTACGACGGGCTTTTTCCATTGCTTTTTGAATAGCAGCTGGAACTTCGCGCGCTTTACCATAGCCATAGCCGATCTTACCATTACCATCACCTACCACTGTTAGTGCGGTGAAGCTAAAGATACGACCACCTTTAACTACTTTAGAAACACGATTAACTGCAATTAATTTTTCTTGCAAATCGTCTTTCTGCTGAGCTTCTAATTTAGCCATTTTTATAACCCCTTAGAATTTCAGGCCAGCTTCACGAGCTGCGTCAGCTAGTGCTGCTACGCGTCCGTGATACTTGAAACCAGAACGGTCGAATGCAACCGAAGTTACACCTTTTTCGATCGCACGCTCAGCAACAGTTTTACCTACTGCTTTAGCCGCGTCTACGTTACCGGTACTCTTTAGTAGCTCTTTAACCGCTTTCTCAACGGTTGAAGCAACTGCCACTACCTGAGCTTCAGGATTAATAACCTGAGCATAAATGTGACGCGGTGTACGATGTACAACCAGACGATTCACGCCCAGCTCTTGGATCTTCTTACGAGCGCGAGTAGCGCGGCGTAAGCGAGATGTTTTCTTATCCATATCGCGTTACCTACTTCTTCTTAGCCTCTTTACGGCGTACTTGTTCGTCTGCATAGCGAACACCTTTGCCTTTATAAGGCTCTGGTGGACGGTATCCACGAATCTCAGCAGCGACCTGACCAACTAACTGCTTATCAACACCCGAAAGTACGATATCAGTTTGGCTAGGACACTCTGCAGTAACACCTGCGGGCAGTTTGTGAACCAAAGGGTGTGAGAAACCTAAAGTTAGGTCGATGTCTTTACCAGCAATTTTTGCACGGTAACCAACACCAATTAACTTTAATTTCTTAACGAATCCTTCAGAAACACCAACAACCATGTTGTTTACTAGTGCACGAGCAGTACCTGCTTGAGCCCAAGCGTTAGAAACGCCTTCAACTGGACCAAACGTTAGTACGCCGTTTTCTAGTTCAACATTTACCGCTTTGTTGATTTCTCGAGTCAGACTACCTTTAGTACCTTTTACAGTAATAGTCTGTTCGTTTAAGGTCACCTCTACGCCGGTAGGAATAGACACTGGTGCTTTTGCGACACGTGACATACCTAGCTCCTTACGCTACGTAGCAGATAACCTCACCACCCATGCCATTTAGGCGGGCAGCACGATCGGTCATCAAGCCTTTAGAAGTGGACACAATTGCGACACCTAGTCCGCCCATCACCTTAGGAAGTTCGTGTTTACCTTTGTAAATACGAAGACCTGGGCGAGAAACGCGCTGGATAGTCTCAACGACTGGGTTGCCTTGGAAATACTTTAAAGTGATTTCTAATTCAGGCTTGGCTTCTTCTGCTACGGCGTAGTCAGTAATATAACCTTCGTCTTTAAGTAATTTCGCAATTGCTACTTTTAACTTAGCTGAAGGCATCTTAACTGATACTTTGTTAGCAGCTTGGCCGTTACGAATACGTGTTAACATATCCGCAATAGGATCTTGCATGCTCATATTAGCTTACTCCGTGACAAGTGCTTACCAGCTGGCCTTACGCAGACCAGGAACTTCACCACGCATAGTTGCTTCACGTAGTTTAATACGGCTAAGGCCGAATTTACGTAGAACACCATGTGGGCGACCAGTTTGATTACAACGGTTGCGTTGACGCGCAGCGCTAGAATCACGAGGTAGAGCTTGTAACTTAAGTACAGCATCCCAACGATCTTCTTCAGAAGTATCAGGAGCGCTGATTAAAGCCTTAAGTGCTAAACGCTTTTCAGCGTATTTAGCTACGAGCTGTGCACGCTTTGCTTCACGTGCTTTCATAGATGATTTTGCCATTATGCTACCCTTATTTCTTGAATGGGAAGTTAAATGCGTCTAACAAAGCACGACCTTCTTCATCATTCTTCGCAGTAGTAGTGATAACAATATCCATACCACGAATCTTATCGATTTTATCGTAATCGATTTCTGGGAAGATGATTTGCTCACGCACACCCATAGCGTAGTTACCACGACCGTCAAACGCTTTTGCGCTTAGGCCACGGAAGTCACGAATACGTGGGATTGCAATGTCAACTAAACGCTCTAAAAATTCCCACATACGCTCACCGCGTAGGGTAACTTTACAGCCAATAGGGTAGCCTTCACGGATTTTAAAACCAGCAACTGATTTACGTGCTACAGTTACAACTGGTTTTTGACCAGCGATTGCAGTCATATCACGAAGCGCATGCTCCATAACTTTTTTGTCTGCAACTGCTTCGCCTACACCCATGTTAAGGGTGATTTTTTCAATCCGAGGGACTTGCATGACACTGGTATAACCGAACTTTTTAGAAAGTTCCGCGATAACAGTCTCTTGATATTTATCATGCAGTTTCGCCATCGTTTACTCCGTTTACTTAATGAGTTCACTATTCGATTTAAAGAAACGGACTTTTTTGCCGTCTTCGAATCGGAAACCAACACGATCTGCCTTGCCTGTGGCTTGGTTAAAGATCGCTACGTTTGATGCTTGTATCGGTGCTTCTTTCTCGATAACGCCGCCAGTTACGCCCAATTGTGGGTTTGGCTTTTGGTGTTTTTTAACAAGATTGATGCCTTCAACAATCAACTTACCAGTAGGTAGGACTTGAGAAACTTTTGCGCGTTTACCCTTATCTTTACCTGCTAGTACAATTACTTCGTCTTCACGACGGATTTTAGCTGCCATTTTGAAGCTCCTTACAGTACTTCTGGTGCCAGAGAGACGATTTTCATAAACTGCTCTGTACGCAATTCACGTGTCACTGGTCCAAAAATACGAGTACCAATCGGTGCAAGGTTTGCGTTAAGCAAAACTGCTGCATTCCGATCGAAGCGAATGACAGAACCATCTGGACGACGTACGCCTTTCTTAGTACGGACTACCACCGCGTTATATACATCACCTTTCTTCGCTTTAGCGCGAGGAATTGCTTCTTTTACAGAAACCTTGATGACGTCGCCGATACCGGCATAACGACGATGAGAGCCACCCAAGACCTTAATACACTGAACTCTACGAGCGCCACTGTTACACGCGACGTCTAGAGTCGATTGCATTTGGATCATTTTAAGTGCTCCGCTATCGTTACTACACAAAATCCCAACATTGGGATCATCATTTCGACCATTTAATAAACTAACCTGCTCCCGTTTGGTTCAAAACCAATCAACAACAATTTAGTCAAAAATGGCGCGCAAGTATAACACCAATATTTTGGATTGCATAGCAGAAAAAAACAAACGGCCCCAAACTTTGGAGCCGTTTACTATAACCTAATGATATATTAGGCCTTTGTTACTACTTCAACTAGTGTCCAAGACTTAGTCTTAGAAAGAGGACGACACTGACTAATAGTCACTACGTCACCTTCGTTACACTGATTTGTTTCGTCATGTGCATGGATCTTAGTTGTACGCTTAATGTACTTCCCATAAATAGGATGTTTCACTTGGCGTGCGATAGCAACAGTAATAGACTTATCCATTTTGTTGCTAAGAACTCGACCTTGCAAAGTACGGGCTTTATCAGACATTACACACCTGCCTTAGAAGTAATAATGGTCTTAACACGTGCAATGTTACGACGCACTAATTTCAATTGATTCGTTTGAGTCAACTGACCAGTAGCGTGTTGCATACGCAGGTTAAACTGCTCACGCAGCAGACCAAGTAGTTCAGCGTTAAGTTCTTCAACGCTCTTTTCTCTTAGTTCGCTCGCTTTCATTACATCACCGTCTTAGTTACGAAGGTAGTCTTAATAGGAAGCTTGGCAGATGCTAAAGCAAACGCTTCACGCGCTAACTCTTCAGATACACCATTCATCTCATAAAGAACCTTACCAGGTTGAATCTGACATACCCAGTATTCAACGTTACCTTTACCTTTACCCATACGCACTTCAAGAGGCTTAGAGGTAATAGGCTTGTCAGGGAAAACTCGAATCCAAATTTGTCCTTGACGTTTAATGTGACGTGTCATGGCACGACGTGCAGATTCGATTTGACGTGCAGTTAAACGGCCACGGCCGACTGCTTTCAAACCGAAAGTACCAAAGCTAACTTCAGTACCGTTCGCTAGACCACGGTTGCGGCCCTTGAACATCTTGCGAAACTTCATACGTTTAGGTTGCAGCATAAAAGTTTCTCCTATTTACCACGAGGCTTGCGCTTCGGCTGTTGCTTCGGCTCTTCTAAAGCTGGGATGATACCGTCTAGAACTTCGCCTTTGAAGATCCAAACTTTAACACCGATCACACCGTATTGAGTGTGACTTTCAGAAGTAGAATAGTCGATATCAGCACGTAAGGTATGTAGAGGTACACGACCTTCACGATACCATTCAGAACGTGCGATTTCAGCACCGCCTAAACGGCCGCTCACTTCAACTTTGATACCTTGAGCACCAATGCGCATTGCGTTTTGAACTGCACGCTTCATAGCGCGACGGAACATAACGCGACGCTCTAATTGCTGTGCAATACTGTCAGCAACAAGCTTTGCGTCTAACTCAGGCTTGCGGATCTCAGCGATGTTGATTTGAGCAGTAGTGCCTGTAATTTTAGATACATATGCACGTAATACTTCAACGTCTTCACCTTTCTTACCAATCACAACACCTGGACGGGCAGTGTGAATAGTAACGCGGATGCTCTTCGCAGGACGCTCGATAACGATTTTAGATACTGATGCAGCCTTCAATTTCTCAGTGAGATATTGACGAACTTCATAGTCGCTGTGCAAATTATTTGCATAATCTGCTTTATCGGCGTACCAAGTAGAGATCCAAGGCTTTGTGATACCCAGACGGATACCATTAGGATGTACTTTCTGTCCCATTGCTCTCTTCTCCTAGCGATCTGATACAACCACAGTAATGTGGCTGGTACGCTTCATGATACGATCAGCGCGGCCTTTGGCACGAGGCATGATGCGCTTCATAGTTGGTGCTTCGTCAACGAAGACTTGGCCAACTTTAAGCTCATCGATATCTGCACCTTCGTTGTGTTCGGCGTTTGCGATAGCTGAATCTAGTACTTTCTTAACCAGTACGGCGGCTTTCTTAGGGCTGAAGGTCAAAATCTCAAGAGCCTTAGAAACAGGCAAACCTCGAATTTGATCAGCAACTAGACGGGCCTTCTGCGCAGACGTACGGGCAAAACGATGTTTAGCTAAAACTTCCATCTTATGTCTCCCGTATTAACGCTTCTTCGCTTTCTTATCTGCAGCATGGCCGCGATAAGTGCGAGTTGGTGAAAATTCACCAAGCTTATGACCGATCATTTCGTCAGTTACGAACACAGGTACGTGCTGACGACCATTATGGACAGCGATGGTCAACCCAATCATATTTGGGATGATCATTGAGCGACGAGACCAAGTCTTAATTGGCTTTTTGTCTCCCGCTTCCATCGCTTTCTCTACCTTCTTCAGCAAGTGCAGGTCAATGAAAGGACCTTTCTTGAGAGAACGTGGCATGGGCGAATCCTCTTACTATTTATTACGACGACGTACGATGTACTTGTCGGTGAGCTTATTACTACGAGTTTTATAACCCTTAGTTGGCACACCCCATGGACTCACTGGATGACGTCCACCAGAAGTACGGCCTTCACCACCACCGTGTGGATGGTCAACCGGGTTCATTGCAACACCACGAACTGTAGGGCGTACGCCTCTCCAGCGTTTAGCACCTGCTTTACCTAACTGGCGTAGCATGTGCTCGGCATTACCAACTTCACCGAATGTTGCGCGACAATCAACAGGTACTTTGCGCATTTCGCCAGAGCGAAGACGTAAAGTTGCATATTGGTTATCACGAGCAACAACTTGAACATAAGCACCAGCTGAACGCGCGATTTGAGCACCTTTACCAGGCTTCATTTCTACTGCGTGCACAACACTACCCACTGGGATGTTGCGAAGCGGCATTGCGTTACCAGTTTTGATGTCTGCATCCAAACCAGATTGGATAGCGTCACCAGCTTGCATGCCTTTAGCAGCAAGAATGTAACGACGCTCACCGTCTGCGTAAAGTACTAACGCGATGTTAGCTGTACGGTTCGGATCATACTCAAGACGTTCGATTTTTGCAGGGATACCGTCTTTATTGCGCTTAAAGTCAATAATACGGTAATGCTGCTTGTGTCCACCACCTACGTGACGAACAGTGATACGACCAGTATTGTTACGGCCACCACTTTTAGATTTCTTAGCCAACAGGCCTGCAAAAGGTTTCCCTTTATGCAAGTCGCTGTTCACCACTTTAACAACGTGGCGACGACCTGGAGAGGTTGGCTTACACTTAATAACTGCCATGATAATTCTCCTTTGCTTACTCAGCGCCGCCAACGAAATCGATGTCAGCACCAGCAGCTAAAGTTACATAGGCTTTTTTCCAATCGCTACGACGACCAACACGGCCACCAGTGCGCTTAGTTTTGCCTTTGTTTACCAAAGTGCGGACACTATCAACTTCAACTTCGAATAGCTGAGCTACAGCAGCTTTAATCTCTGCTTTAGTCGCATCGATTGCTACGCGGAAAACTACAGTGTTGTTTTTCTCAGCTAGTACAGTACTCTTTTCAGAGATATGTGGAGCAAGAATAACTTTTAGCAAACGTTCTTCGGTGATCATGCTAGCATCTCCTCGATTTGCTTCACTGCATCAGCAGTAACAAGAACAGTGTTGAACGCGATTAGACTAACTGGGTCAAGACCCGCTACGTCACGTACGTCAACCTTGTATAAGTTGCGTGCTGCTAAGAATAAATTCTCATCAACATCTGCAGTAACAATTAGAACGTCTTCTAAGTTCATTTCTTTTAGTTTAGCTTTCAGCTCTTTAGTTTTAGGAGCTTCAACACCAAAAGATTCAACAACGACTAAACGTTCTTGACGTACCAATTCAGAAAGAATGCTCTTTAGAGCACCACGGTACATCTTTTTGTTAACTTTTTGGCTGTGATCTTGAGTTTTAGCAGCGAATGTTACGCCACCGCCACGCCAGATCGGGCCTTTAACACTACCGGCACGAGCTCGGCCTGTGCCTTTCTGGCGCCAAGGCTTTTTGCCTGAGCCAGTTACTTCCGCACGAGTCTGTTGAGCACGAGTGCCCTGACGCGCGTTTGCAGCGTAAGCTACAACTACCTGATGAACCAATGCCTCGTTAAAGTCACGGCCGAAGGTAGTTTCGGAAACTTCAAGAGCGCTTTGCGCGTCTTTCAATACCAATTCCATTACTATCTCCTCAGACCTATGCTTTAACGGCTGGCTTGATAATCAAGTCACCATTGGTAGCGCCAGGAACAGCACCTTTTACCAATAACAAGTTACGCTCTGCATCTACACGTACAACGTCTAGATTTTGAGTAGTTACTTGCTCGGCACCCATGTGGCCAGACATTTTCTTACCTTTGAAAACGCGACCAGGTGTCTGGTTTTGACCGATAGAACCATTAGATCTATGAGCCAAAGAGTTACCATGTGTCATATCTTGAGCGTGGAAATTCCAGCGTTTAATACCGCCTTGGAAGCCCTTACCTTTAGATTGACCGGTAACATCAACTTTTGCTGTATCTGCGAAGATATCAACATTAAGTTCAGCACCAACTTCAACGCCTTCACATTCACCATCAGCCAAACGCAATTCCCATAAACCTCGACCAGCTTCTACGCCGCTCTTAGCAAAATGACCTGCTTCTGGTTTGGTGATGCGATTGGCTTTTTTGGTACCAGTAGTTACTTGAAGAGCACGGTATCCGTCAGTTTCTAAAGTTTTCACTTGAGTAACACGGTTACCAGCAATTTCAATCACTGTTACAGGGATAGAAGCGCCATCTTCTGTGAAGATGCGAGTCATACCCACTTTACGACCAATAAGACCGATAGCCATCTTTCAAACCTCTTCTAAGGATCTCAATTAACCTAAGCTAATTTGAACGTCGACACCAGCGGCAAGATCTAAACGCATTAATGCGTCTACAGTCTTTTCAGTTGGCTCTACGATGTCAACTAAGCGCTTGTGAGTACGAATTTCGTATTGGTCACGAGCGTCTTTGTTGACGTGCGGAGAAGTCAAAATGGTATAACGTTCTTTACGCGTAGGTAGTGGAATTGGACCACGAACCTGAGCGCCTGTACGCTTAGCAGTTTCAACGATTTCCGCTGTTGATTGATCGATCAAACGATGATCAAAACCTTTCAAGCGGATACGGATTCTTTGGTTCTGCATTGACCAGAGCTCCTAAAATGCACACATAAAAAATCACCCTCTAGCTTCTTCCCATTGGAAAAGCAGAGCGAGATGATTTAACCGTAGACTCCCAATCGGAGTCAATTATGAAAATGAATAATCCTTATGATTAAACATTATATTACACTGTCTAGGACAGCGAAGGGGAATTATACAGATATCAGATGAGAGATCAACCCCTGCGAACAAAAACTCTTCAATCTAGTTCAATTGTTCAAGGCGGTGGAGTTTACAGGGATAAAATAAAAAAGCAACAGAAACAAAAAAGGAAGCTTCGGCTTCCTTTTTTGTTTCTGTTGCTTTT
>NZ_VKHR01000112.1 GCF_009663145.1 Shewanella sp. TC10 | reverse complement strand
ACCCTGTGAATCACAACTCATAGTTTTCAGCAAATAAAACACCGCCAWWTGGCGGTGTTTTATTTGCTGAAAACTATGAGTTGTGATTCACAGGGTTAGCTAGTTTCCATTTTCAGCCATTTTACGAATCACTTTATTATGAGTGATATCATTAGGTGCTTGGCCCGTAGTACCAATTTCATCACTGCCATGGCAAGCTAAGCATGATCCGACTCGACTAATGCGGTCCATTTCTTCTTTATTAAATGGCCGTGCGCCTTCGTGTGAAGTGGATTGCAGTTGGTTACCTTCTTCATCTACAAAACGTTCTAATTCAAATGCTGGTGCTTGACCTTCTGGGAAGTTCTTTTCAACATCATAAACGCCGCTACCTAATCCCAAGACTTTAGGGTTAGTATGGCACTCTTCACAAGTGCGTGAACGCTTGCTCATTGTATGGGGTTGAATCGGATTATGTGACAAACCACTGGTCCCATCTGTTGTGGTGTAAATCTTATTGTTGATGATTGATTTTTCGCCATCAACTTGGGTTAAGAAAACCTGGCAGCCAGGTACAAAGGTGGATACTTTTCCGCGGCCATTGATGCCTAAAGCTGGCATTTCCCAACGCACATATGAACGAGATTCACTCCAACTAAAAGCTTCTTTATTCAGGTTCGACTTTTTGCCTTCAGCAGATTTATCGTCACTGCTGCCGTTTAACCAGTCTCCGTTTGGCTTGCCTACGTTTTGAGTGGCATGGCAACCGTAACATTGTGGTGCCCATGCCGCATGACAAGTAGAACATTCCATTTTCTCCATGTGACTAGCAATTTTCACCATGGCAACGTAGCCTTCTTCCGACAACTCTTTGTTTTTATAGAGCTGGGGTACGTTAAGTTCTTTGCCTTCAATTTTAGTTGTTAAAGTGACCTTTTTTCCGTTGCGTTTTAGGTGAACCATTGGGTTATCGCGGGCGGTTTTTAATGTTGCATCACTGCTGCTGGTTCCATGACAAGATTCACAACGCACTTCTAAAGCATGGTTTTTCTTGGTGTATAGATAACCGTCACCATGCATCTCAGCTTTAGTGTGACAATCAATACAGCTCATTCCTGCATCAAAGTGTAAGTCAGCTTCAAGGAAGTTATAGTGTTTTCCGTGTAGTTTGCCTTGCTTACCACCTGTTTCGGTATATGGTGTTCCGTATCCGTCTGACTCCATCATGCCTTGGTAGCTCATACCACTTCTACCACCACGGTTGTGGCAATGGGCACACTGATTAACGGTAATCTTAGTGGTCATTTTGTGTTTACGAGGTCGATCTTTCTTGCTCTTATCAATGGCTTTATCATCACCTTCATAAGTGGCATTGTTACTATACTCAACATGACATGCGGCACAGCCAGAAGCTCGATAATCCCCATCTCGTTGATGGCCATCACTCCAAATATGACAGCGTAAGCATTGATTTCTTAAATAATCATCGCTTGGAGAGTTAGTCGCAGACTCTGGTAGGGTTGGATCATATGATGGAATCTGTTTTAAACTTTCGACAGTACCTTCTCGGCCCACTTTTAGGGCTTTTACATCATATGTTGCGTACACTGAGTTGCGATCTTGACTGCCAAAATTATAACGTGTGCCGGATATCATGCCTGACATTGTGGCATGGATTGACGTTTTTGCATTATCCACTTCATCGGCATGACAACTGCCACAGGTTTCAGATACAATGCGAAGATCTGTCGGATTCGACCACATATCTTTATGTCCAGCTTCTAGCGTAGTAGCACTTGCATTACCGTTGTGGCAGTCAACACAACTCAAATCAACCATCATGTCAACGTCTGAGAACTGCTCAATCCCTTCATGGCAACTTAAACAACCTTTATCATCATCCCAACTCGCGTTCGCACTTAGGCTCGAAAAACTCATTAATGCTATACAAGAAATAAATATTCGTTGTGTAAACTTTTTCATCATTTCACCCCTATGGTTTTATAACCATTTTTTATGTGTGTGTATTTATATTGCACTTTGGGGATACAAAGTAGAGGGATTTGTTGTTGAGTTGTGATCTGTGTGGAAAATATTTCGACATTCATGTTGTCTTGAAATTTAAAGGTTGAAAGTGGACTTTGCTAACACACTGCTTGCTTATATAAGGTGTTAATTATTAAGAAATAATTGATAATTGGACATGGGTTGATTGCGAGGGTGTAAAGCTTTACTTGGTCACTTTTTTGAGATGACATTGAGCTAAATGCTGCCAACTGAAAATAGTGGCAACACATTATCAACGAGTTAATAAGTAGATTAGTCTTTTCTTTGAGGCTGGTGTCGTAAGTTTTACTCGTATTTAAATATTATAAAACGGGCATACAAACTGAGCTTAAATATGTCAGAAAATAATGAAGGTGAGTGAGATTAAATCTTATATCAGATGGCTTAAAACAGCCGAGGAAAGGCTGTTTTAATCCATCAATTAAACTAAATGTCTATATTGTTTAGTCTGCTTGATGTTCGAAAGTACGGCCGCCAGATGAAGGACTTGATCGCTTAAACATCTCTGATTTATACAAGGACTGTTCACGCTCTACATTTGGATTATCACGGTACACTTCATCTTGCTGTGAACGGTTTCCGAAAATTGGCTGCATTTTAGGTGCTAGGTATTTACGGCTTAGTAAGTTAAGTCCGATAAAGCTCACTAGAGCGAATACCAATAAAAATGGTAGCAATACAATCGTGGTCAGTGCGATAGCAATTATCGACAGTAGTGCTAAAAATGGGTGC
>NZ_VKHR01000092.1 GCF_009663145.1 Shewanella sp. TC10 | reverse complement strand
CGCAAGATATTTCTGGCAACCCATTGGGTTGCCATTTTTTTTGCTCATCATTTCTAATATGTCTGACTGATAATTCAAGCTATGTCTTAACTGCTATATTGAAAAATAGTAACCGCTGAGAGTTAAGGGTGATGGAACATAGATTTAGAACCAGGTTCGTGCCCTGAATAAGCTTTGTGACTATCTACTGTGATCAAGTACTGTGATCAAGTGTTCAGAAAAATTCGCGGATTATTCTAAAGATTATATAAATTTTTTATCGAACTGATTGAACCTTTATTAGAAAAGGCACTCATAGTAACTGTAGCGAGTTGATAATGAAGATTTTCTCCTAATGAATAAACCCTTCATCACGGTATATTCAAGGTAAACCTACATTTCAGCATGGTCTCATCAACCTATWGCTGATGCGCTCACTGTGCCGAACCAGTCTTTGTTCCAAAAGTCGGGGGATTATTGGGTGTATTTGAAAACCAATAAGGGATTCATCAAACAAGCTGTTGAGCCTGGTCATCGAAGCCTTAATCGCACGGTTATTAAGGATGGATTATCTCAAGGCGATGTCATCGCGTTAACGACGCCACCTAAAAGGAGTCGTATTTAATGAATAACAACATCATGGCGGATGTTCAGCAAATCAAAAGTTCTGGTACCAATAAAGATATCGCTTTGAACAAAACAAGTTATAGTAAAAGTCGTTGGATATCAGTTTATTGGGAAGGAATTAAGCAAGCCTTTGATGAGATGCTTCATCATAAACTACGAACAGCATTAACACTTCTCGGAATGATATTTGGAGTAGGTGCAGTTATTGCAATGTTAAGTGTTGGCGAAGGTGCTGAGCGTGAAGCATTAAAAATGATCGAATCGATGGGGGTAAACAATTTAGTTGTTAATGCTAGAACGACACAAGGTGACGCTTTAAAGTCCGTGCGTGAACACAGTATAGGTTTGAGTTTACGTGATATCGACAGTGCTAGAGATACATTGCCATTTGTTGATAACTGGAGTGCTGAAAAAAATATAAAAGTATTTAGTTTATTTAGTCTTCAAGGGCGAAGTGATGCGCAAGTGACAGGGGTAACACCAAGTTATTTTGAGTTAAGCGCTTTACCACTTGAAGAAGGAAGGACCATTTCTGCTTTTGATGAGTCCCATTATCAACAAGTAGCGGTTTTGGGACCAGAAGCTGCGCGGAGTTTATTTCCGCAAGGCGGTGCTGTTAATAGTCTAGTTAAAGTAAACCATCAATGGTTTACCGTCGTTGGCATACTGTCTGAAAAAGAAGGGACTAAATCGTCAATTCAAGGCGTTAAGCTTGGTGGAGAACGTAATAAAGTCTTTATACCATTAGCCACAGCGTTAAAAAAAATGAATTTCACATTGCTTGAGGATGAGTTAGATTCATTCAAATTAGCGATGAAGGAGGGGATTGATCCCACTCTTGGTGCTAAGAGCTTGCGTCATTTAATTAACCGCCGTCATGGTGGCGAAAAGGATTTTGAAATTGTTGTGCCTGCGGATCTGCTAGCGCAACATCAAAAAACTCAGCAAATATTCAATATCGTAATGGCATGTGTTGCGGGTATTTCACTGCTGGTGGGGGGAATTGGTATTATGAATATCATGCTTGCCACCATTCTAGAACGTACCGGTGAAATTGGATTATTAAGAGCATTAGGGGCAAAACGTAAAGACATCGCCAGACAGTTCTTAATTGAAAGCATAGCTATATCAGCTACCGGAGGAATAATTGGTATTGGGGTTGGGTTATTACTCGCGTTAATCATTTCTTCTGCAGCAGGTTGGCCAGTGGCTTGGTCGCCATTTTCCATTGTGATAGCCCTTGGGGTGTGTATGACTATTGGTGTTGGCTTTGGTTTATATCCTGCTAAAAAAGCGGCAAGGCTTGATCCAATTGTTGCACTACAAAGAGATTAACAGTACTTTGAAGTAAATTTTGGTTTACTTAAGCTTTTTGCAGAAATTATATTTGTTAATTACAACCTTACTTTGAACTTGTATAAAATAGATATTACCAATATTTAATCAGTAAAAGTGAATACTCTATTTCATTATCCGTTTTGAAAATTTTATATATTTGAGGTGAAATTTACACATATTCAATGAAATTTTACTAAAGTTAATCCACTCATTAGCGACTTTTATGTAACTTTTAACCTTGCCTTTAAGCCTGATTTTAATGATTTTGAGTTGTTAATGTTGAAATCCAAGTTCAAAATTCCCTTACTAAAGTCATTATTTTTTGTTTAACCGTCTTAATAAATTGCAATTAAGATACTTTTTAACAACAAATGAAAAATTTTTTTAATAAATTTATGTGCGCTAAACATGAGCATGATGCACTTTTTTTGCACATTCTTTGTTGGTTTCACTTTTCTCTTTAGAATTTTCCTATTTATTCACATTGTCTTTTCTATTTCTTATTAGGTATGAAAAAGATTTTTTGAGTATTTTTAATCAATGGAAATGATGTTTTTATAATGTTGACGCAATAGTTATATTTTTATCGAATAAAAAAACGACGAATAAACTTATTTTTCAATTTAAAATCCAAATTGGTGCAGCAAATTGATACATTTAAATAAGCTTTTTGGTGAATATTCATTCAAACACAAGGTTGAAATTTTTAAGCTTGAGCATTAATTGGTCAGGTAGGTAAGGGGGTTTGGTTAGTTGTTTAACTTAATTGGTTATATAGATTAGATCTATATCTTACACAATAGGGATTTTTTGATAAATGTTCAGATTAGAAATAACATTTTCGAGGTCATTTTACGCTTGAATGAGACTTTTCATTCATTGTATTAGTATCAATATAAGGGAGTCGATTTTATATATTAACCTGTTAAATTTTTAGGTTTACGACCACGAAACAGCGATGTATTTCCACAAAAACCGACCAAGTACTTTAGCCTTAAATGCCGTTATTTCTGACTTAAAACTGATTATATTTTCCAGCTTTAGAGATTGTTTAATACCTACTGTTATCCGCTATTTTACGTGTAGGCTTACTTCAAAATTTCCTTTGGCCGTTACTCAGTGAGTCGCGAATGATGCCGTTAATCTGTGAGTCGCTAAATAATAATTGTTGAGAAGTATTTGTTGGGCACTTTAATTGAACACTGGTCAGTCGTAATGAGAGCTAGCTCATGACTGTGAAATGAATAAATAAACTTATCTAATATCCTTGCTTATAGAGTGTTATAGCTGACTTATAGACATAAAAAAAGCGCCTTAAAGGCGCTTTTTAATAAACAATAGTAATCAAACTTATCGCTTATCTAAGCTGACAAAATCACGGTCTTCAGAGCCAGTGTATAACTGACGTGGACGACTAATTTTGTGACCTGGTTGGTCAAGCATTTCTTTCCAATGTGCAATCCAACCAACTGTACGAGAAAGTGCAAATAACACTGTAAACATACTTGTAGGAATACCGATTGCTTTCATGATAATTCCTGAGTAGAAATCAACATTTGGATAAAGCTTCTTAGATACGAAATATTCGTCTTCTAATGCAATACGTTCTAGTTCCATTGCTACGTCTAGTAGAGGATCTTGAACATTAAGCTCAGCTAAAACTTCATGACAAGTTTCACGCATTACTTTCGCACGAGGGTCGAAGTTTTTGTATACGCGATGACCGAAGCCCATTAAGCGGAACGGATCAGCTTTGTCTTTCGCACGAGCAATAAACTCAGGAATGCGGTCAACACTGCCAATTTCTTCAAGCATGTTTAAACAAGCTTCGTTAGCACCACCATGAGCTGGACCCCATAATGAAGCGATACCCGCTGCAATACATGCAAATGGGTTAGCACCTGATGAACCAGCTAAACGAACGGTTGAAGTTGATGCGTTTTGTTCATGATCTGCGTGTAATACAAAGATTCTATCCATTGCTTTTTCAACAACAGGATTAACTTTGTACTCTTCACAAGGAACAGCAAACATCATCGACAAGAAGTTACCTGCGTAACTAAGCTCGTTGCGTGGATAGACGAAAGGTTGGCCAATTGAATACTTGTAGCACATTGCTGCAATCGTTGGCATTTTAGAAATTAGGCGGAAAGCCGCAATTTCACGATGTTTTTCATCATTTACATCAAGAGAATCTTGGTAGAACGCAGATAATGCACCAGTAACACCACAAAGCATTGCCATTGGGTGTGCATCACGACGGAAGCCTCTAAAGAAAGAAGCTAATTGTTCATTAACCATTGTGTGGTTCTTTACCATTGATACAAACTCTTCATACTGAGTTTTGCTTGGTAATTCACCGTATAGCAACAAGTAACAAACGTCTAAATAGTTAGATTCAGTAGCTAACTCGTAAATTGGATAGCCACGGTGTGTAAGCACACCTTTTTCACCATCAATGAAAGTAATCGCAGACTCGCAAGAGGCTGTCGCAAGAAAACCAGGATCAAAAGTGAAATGACCTGTCTTTCCTAATTTACTGATATCGATTACGTCAAAACCAGCAGTTCCCTGCTTGATTGGCAATTCGATTGAATCGTTCCCCGGTAACTCTAATTTGGCTATATTGTCAGCCATACCCCGTTCTCCTTACTTCATTCTTTTCTGTGAGTGCGGCATGTTAAGCGGACATTACTTTACAGTGAATCGTGATCACATTTCAATTTAAATAAGCGTTTAAATTTATTAGACCATGGTATAAACCTTGCTTGACGCCTTGCCAGCGTTGGCCTAGAAAGAAAAAAATTGCAAAAAAACAAATTTTGCATAGTGTGACGTTTGTATTTGACAATGGGCTTGAGTATACTTGGCCTCGCCCACAAAGGGCGACGAACATCACATTTTTGAAATCATTTTTTACCTAGCTAAATTAGTGAATTCTCAAATAGTTAAGTGTTTGATAGTAGTCTGTTAAGTTTCAACAATTTGTTTACATGGGTAGTTTGGTGTAACAAACAGAAGCAAAGCAAGATGAATAATAAAAATAATGCTCAATGGAGCTGAGTGAGCAGAACGTGAAAAAGCAAAGACCTGTCCATATAGACCTACAGACCATTCGCTTTCCTGCAACAGCGATTGCGTCAATTCTTCACCGCGTATCCGGTGTCATCATGCTGTTTGCTGTCGGTATTCTTATTTGGATGCTAAATGAATCTTTAGCATCGCCTGAGAGTTTCGCCGGCCTACAATCTCTTTTTGATAACTTGCTCGTTAAGTTTGTTATCTGGGGAATTCTTACTGCGTTGGGTTATCACTTAATCGTTGGCTTACGTCACCTGATTATGGATACCGGCCGTTGGGAAGAGTTAGCCTCAGGCTTAGCATCAGCAAAAATCGCCTTTGTTCTATCAGCGGCGTTTTCAATCATTGTGGGGATTTGGGTATGGTAACCAACGCAGCAAGCCTTGGACGCAGTGGTGTTCATGACTTTATTTTAATCCGTGCTAGTGCAGTAATTTTAACCTGCTACACCATTTTTATGGTTGGGTTTATTGCTTGTAGCGCCCCATTAACTTACGAAATTTGGCATGGTCTGTTTAGCACCTTACCAATGAAAGTATTCACTCTGCTGGCACTAGTTGCAGTATTAATTCATTCGTGGATTGGTATTTGGCAAGTTCTGACCGATTACGTTAAAAACGTATCGGTCCGTGGATTACTTCAGTTCGTATTTGTCGTAGCGGCTTTTTGTTATCTAGCTGCAGGCATCATCATAGTGTGGGGTGTTTAAGTGGGTATTCCAGTACGCGAATTTGACGCAGTAGTGATCGGCGCTGGTGGCGCTGGCATGCGAGCGGCTTTACAAATTTCAAAAGAAGGTAAGAGCTGTGCGCTTTTATCTAAAGTATTCCCAACACGTTCTCATACGGTTTCGGCGCAAGGTGGTATCACTGTTGCGTTAGGTAACGCGCATGAAGATCATTGGGAACAGCACATGTACGATACTGTGAAAGGTTCTGATTTTATCGGTGACCAAGAAGCAATTGAGTTCATGTGTAAGACAGGTCCTGAAGCGGTTATTGAACTTGAGCAAATGGGTCTACCTTTCTCTCGTTTCGAAAACGGCACTATCTATCAACGTCCATTTGGTGGCCAATCAAAAAACTTTGGTGGCGAACAAGCGGCACGTACTGCAGCAGCAGCTGACCGTACTGGTCATGCTTTGCTTCATTGCTTATACCAACAAAACGTTAAACACAAAACTGAAGTGTTTTCTGAGTGGTACGCATTAGATTTAGTTAAAAACGATGACGGCGCAATTGTGGGTTGTACTGCAATTGAAATTGAAACTGGCGAGATTGTTTACTTCAAGTCGAAGGCAACAATTTTAGCAACCGGTGGTGCAGGGCGTATTTACGCTTCTACTACTAATGCTCACATTAACACTGGTGATGGTGTTGGTATGGCAATGCGTGCTGGTGTTCAGATGCAAGATATGGAAATGTGGCAGTTCCACCCAACGGGTATTGCTGGCGCAGGTGTACTTGTAACTGAAGGTTGTCGTGGTGAAGGTGGTTATCTTTTAAATAAAGATGGCGAACGCTTCATGGAGCGTTATGCTCCGAATGCAAAAGATTTGGCTTCTCGTGACGTTGTTGCTCGTTCAATGATGACTGAGATCCGTGAAGGTCGAGGATTAGATGGTCCTCTAGGCCCGCATTGTTTGCTTAAGCTTGATCACTTAGGTAAAGAAACATTGGAAGCACGTCTTCCTGGTGTTTGTGAACTTTCTCGTACGTTCGCGCATATTGATCCAGCAGATGGCCCAATCCCTGTATTGCCGACATGTCACTACATGATGGGTGGTCTACCCGCTAAAGTTAGTGGTCAAGTTGTCCGTCAAAATAGTGATGGCACTGAACAAGATATCGTAGGTTTATTCGCTGTAGGTGAGATTGCTTGTGTATCAGTACACGGTGCAAACCGCTTAGGTGGTAACTCATTACTTGATTTGGTGGTATTTGGTCGTGCAGCAGGTCAGCACTTAGGTAAAGCCCTAGATGAAACAGCTGATCCGATAGCACCATCTGAAGCACAAATTTCAGCATCTCTTGATCGTCTTAATCGCTGGGAAAGCAATAAAGATGGTGAAGATCCTGCTGTTATTCGTAAAGACTTACAGTTATGTATGCAGCTTAACTTCTCAGTATTCAGAAGTGGTGATGCAATGGCTGAAGGCCTTAAAGAGCTTAAAGCAATTCGTGAACGTTTAGCGAATGCTAAGTTATCTGATAACTCTTCTGAATTTAATACTCAGCGTATTGAATGTTTAGAGCTAGATAACTTGATGGCAACGGCGATTGCTACAGCTTATGCTGCTAACTTCCGTACAGAAAGCCGTGGTGCGCATTCTCGTGAAGATTTCTTAGACCGTGATGATGATAATTGGTTATGTCACAGTGTCTTTGATCCTGAAACTGAACAAATGACTAAGCGTGAAGTGAACATGGAGCCTAAGCTTCGTGATGCATTCCCGCCTATCAAGCGTACTTACTAGGAGCAGACCGATGAAATTGGAATTTGCAGTTTATCGCTACAATCCTGATGTAGATGCTAAGCCTTATATGAAAGATTACAGCTTAGAAGTGGATGAAGGTACCGACATGATGGTATTGGATGCACTGATGAAGCTGAAAGAGTCAGACACCTCGTTGTCATTTAGACGCTCATGCCGTGAAGGTGTTTGTGGTAGTGATGGCGTGAACATGAATGGTAAAAACGGATTAGCGTGTATTACGCCTGTTTCTACTTTCAAAGGTAAGAAAATTGAAATTCGTCCACTACCAGGTATGCCTGTAGTACGTGATTTAATTGTCGACCTGACTCAGTTTTACACTCAGTACGAAAAAATTAAGCCGTTTCTTATCAATGATGAGAAAACTCCGGCTCGTGAACATCTGCAATCTCCAGAAGAGCGTGCTCATCTAGACGGTTTGTATGAATGTATCATGTGTGCGTGTTGTTCTACTGCTTGTCCATCGTTCTGGTGGAACCCTGATAAATTTATCGGACCAAGCGGTTTACTTCATGCGTATCGCTTCTTAATTGATAGCCGCGACACCGCAACTGAAGAGCGTTTAGCTGGTCTAGACGATGCTTACAGTGTATTCCGTTGCCACGGTATTATGAACTGTGTTGATGTTTGTCCTAAAGGACTAAACCCAACTAAAGCTATTGGCCATATCAAGTCAATGCTACTGAAGCGAGCAGTATAAATGCACAATGTAGAGCTAGGACTATCTCTTAAATAGCTCTTGATGAGAGCCATCTTCATCATCGTCGATGGCTCTTTGTGTGTATTAGGAAGACCTTTGTATTTAACGCAGTAAAATTATATAGTTAGATACGATTCGATTGCGGTGCAAAAGGTATCGTAATTTTGATTATGGCGAAGCACGTGTATCAAGTTTGTAAGGAAAAGTAATGCACCAAGGCATCATGAAAGCTTGGCTCGAATCGTCACATTTAAGTGGCTCAAATTCGACCTACGTAGAAGAGATGTATGAAGCCTATCAAGAGGACCCAAGTTCAGTTACTGCTGATTGGCAAGCCGTCTTTGATAATCTCCCTGCGGTAAATGGTACTTCTCAAGATATACCTGAAGCTGCACACTCTAAAGTACGTGATTATTTCCGCAGTTTAGCATTAGAAAGTCGTGCCAAAGGCGCCAGCCGTGTAACCGACCCTGAATTAGATGCTAAGCAAGTTAAAGTTCTCCAATTAATTAATGCTCACCGTTTTCGTGGCCATCAAAATGCCAATCTTGATCCTCTAGGTTTATGGCAACGTGAAGCCGTTCAAGAACTAGACCCTGCGTTTCACGGTCTTGATGCTGAAGACATGTTGCGTGAATTCAATACTGGTTCATTTGCATACGGTAGCGACACATTAAAACTGGCTGACATTGTTCATGCACTTAAGAGCACATATTGTGGTTCTATTGGCGCTGAATACATGCACATTACCGATACAGATGAAAAGCGTTGGATTCAACAACGTCTTGAACCGTCTTTAGGTAAAGCAAATTATGACAACTCCACTAAGAAACGTATCTTAGAAGGCCTAAACGCTGCTGAAGGTATGGAAAAATACCTTGGCGCGAAATTCCCAGGCGCAAAACGTTTCTCACTTGAAGGTGGTGATGCTTTAGTTCCAATGATGCGTGAGATTTTATACCGCGCAGGTGAAGCAGGTACTAAAGAAATCGTCGTAGGTATGGCTCACCGTGGCCGTTTAAACGTGCTTGTTAACGTTTTAGGTAAGCGTCCTGCAGAGTTATTTGATGAATTCGCAGGAAAACACGACGAAGTCCAAGGTTCTGGTGACGTTAAGTACCACCAAGGTTTCTCTTCAGATTTTGAAACGCCAGGTGGCAATGTCCATTTAGCGTTAGCGTTTAACCCATCTCATCTTGAAATCGTTAACCCTGTAGTTATCGGTTCTGTTCGAGCTCGTCAAGATCGTCGTGGATGTACTGATGGCTTACAAGTGATGCCTATCACCATTCATGGTGACTCGGCAATTACTGGTCAAGGTATTGTTCAAGAGACATTTAACATGTCTCAAGCCCGTGGTTTCAGAGTCGGCGGTAGTATTCGTATCGTTATCAATAACCAAGTTGGCTTTACCACTTCTAACCATGAAGATGTTCGTTCTACAGAATACTGTACCGATATCGCTAAAATGGTTCAGGCACCTATTTTCCACGTTAATGCTGATGACCCAGAGGCTGTCGCCTTTATTTCGCAGTTAGCTGTGGATTACCGTAACGAATTCAAACGTGATGTGGTGATTGATTTAGTGTGTTACCGCCGTCATGGCCATAACGAAGCTGATGAGCCTAGTGCAACGCAGCCGTTAATGTACGCTAAAATCAAAAAGCACCCAACGCCACGTAAGATTTATGCAGATCGCCTAATCGAAGAAAGCAGTATCTCTGCTGATGATGTGACAGGTTTAGTTAATACTTACCGTGATTCATTAGATGCGGGTGAATGTGTGGTTAAAGAATGGCGCCCAATGACACTTCACACAGTGGATTGGACACCATATCTAAACCGTGAATGGGATGAAAGCTACCAAGCTTCAATGGCACTTGAGCGTTTAAATAATTTAGCGCAAAAAATTGTCGATATCCCTGAAAGTCATAAACTTCAGTCACGCGTTGCTAAGATTTATAAAGATCGCGTTGCAATGGCTAACGGCGAAAAGCCGCTAGATTGGGGTTTCGCTGAAACCTTAGCTTATGCGTCTATCTTAGAAGATAACAAGCGTGTTCGTATTACCGGTCAAGATTCTGGTCGTGGTACTTTCTTCCATCGTCATGCTGTTTTGCATAACCAAAATGACGGTACAACTTATTTGCCATTACGTAATGTGGCCGATGAGCAAGGTGATATTGATATTATTGATTCAGTATTATCAGAAGCATCAGTACTTGCATTTGAATACGGATATGCCACAGCTGAACCTGGCGGGTTAACGATTTGGGAAGCGCAATTTGGCGACTTCGTAAACTGTGCTCAAGTGGTAATCGACCAATTCTTGTCATCTGGTGAACAAAAGTGGGGCCGTTTGTGTGGTCTGACTATGCTGTTACCGCATGGCTATGAAGGCCAAGGTCCTGAGCATTCATCTGCTCGCCTTGAACGTTTCCTACAATTATGTGCTAACCACAATATGCAGGTGTGTGTTCCTTCAACACCAGCTCAGGTTTATCACATGTTGCGTCGTCAAGTTGTACGTCCAATGCGTCGTCCTCTTGTGGTGATGTCACCTAAATCATTACTGCGTCATCCTCTAGCTGTTTCGTCACTTGATGAACTTGCTAACGGAAGCTTCCAGAGTGTGATTGGTGAACTTGATGCATTAGACGCGAGTAAAGTGGATCGCGTTGTCTTCTGTAGCGGTAAGGTTTATTTCGAATTACTCGACAAGCGTCGTAAACAAGAAATAAATAACGTTGCTATTTTACGTGTGGAGCAACTGTATCCGTTCCCACAAGAAGAAATGCAAGCAGCACTTGCTGAATATCAGCATGTTAAAGACTTTGTATGGTGTCAGGAAGAACCGCAAAACCAGGGTGCTTGGTATTGTAGCCAACATCATTTCTGGGCAGCGATTCCTGCAGGCGCACAATTAACTTACGCTGGCCGTGAAGCATCTGCTGCACCAGCTTGTGGTTATCCGGCTCTGCATGCTCGCCAGCAAGAAGAATTAATCAATAGCGCATTAAAACTGTCGTAATAAAATTTATAAAAAGGAAAGCTTTCCATGAGTATCGAAATTAAGGTACCCGTTTTGCCAGAATCAGTTGCTGATGCGACTATCGCGACATGGCATGTGCAACCTGGAGAACAGGTTTCTCGTGACCAAAATCTAGTTGATATTGAAACTGATAAAGTGGTTCTAGAAGTTGTTGCGCCAGAAGATGGTTCTCTGAGTGAAATACTATTCCCAGACGGCGAAACTGTTCTTGGCGAACAAGTTATTGCTAACTTTGTTGCTGGCGCGGTTTCTGGCCAAGAAGTAACAAAAGCTGAAGCAGAAGCTGCAGCTCCAGTTGCTGCTGAATCAGATGACTCTAACGATGCCTTAAGCCCATCAGTACGCCGTCTAATTGCAGAGCATAATGTTGATGCTGCAGTGATTAAAGGCACCGGTGTTGGCGGACGTATTACTAAAGAAGACGTTGAAGCATTTGTTAAGTCTGCTCCTGCTGCAAAACCTGCTGCTCCAGCACCAGTTGCTCCGCTTGAAGGTCGTAGCCAAAAACGTGTTCCTATGACGCGTTTA
The DNA here is from genome assembly GCF_009663145.1 of Shewanella sp. TC10. GTDB lineage: Bacteria > Pseudomonadota > Gammaproteobacteria > Enterobacterales > Shewanellaceae > Shewanella. The sequence continues at coordinate 452 of NZ_VKHR01000092.1, read as the reverse complement.
CGTAAGACGATTGCTAATCGCTTACTTGAAGCTAAAAACTCTACCGCAATGCTAACGACGTTTAACGAAGTTAACATGCAGCCAATCATGGATATTCGTAAGCAGTATCAAGAAATCTTTGAAAAGCGCCACGGTATTCGTCTAGGTTTCATGTCTTTCTATGTTAAAGCTGTGACTGAAGCGCTTAAGCGTTTCCCTGAAGTTAACGCTTCAATTGATGGCGATGAAATTGTTTATCACAATTACTTTGATGTGAGCATTGCAGTATCAACTCCACGTGGTTTGGTAACACCAGTACTGCGTGACACAGATACTATGAGCCTTGCTGAAATCGAAAAGAATGTACGCGAACTCGCGCTTAAAGGCCGTGACGGTAAATTATCTGTTGATGATATGACTGGCGGTAACTTTACAGTGACTAATGGCGGCGTTTTCGGTTCACTCATGTCAAC
>NZ_VKHR01000030.1 GCF_009663145.1 Shewanella sp. TC10 | reverse complement strand
GTAATTGCTGGGATAATGCCGTAATGGAGCGTTTTTTTAGGAGCTATAAAACGGAATGGATGCCAAAGAACGGATATCAACATTTTAATGAAGCAAAACATGATGTGCTGAACTACATATTGAAACATTACAATACAAAACGCGGGCATAGTTACAATAATTATATGACCCCAACGGCAGCTGAAATGGCGGCATGATAATAACTCCCCTAAGCGTGTACAGATTTACTTGACCACATCAATATACTCCTCTAAGGTCTGAGGCATAAAAACTTGATCGATTACCCACTCCCGACCATTTAACCGACTAACCCCTTTATAAGGGACATTATGCCTATGCTTAGCAATTCTATAAAAAGTGTTTCTATCATTCACCCTATAAGCAGGTATATCTGAATAGCTTTTTTTTTCTTCACAATGGCGATGAAACACTTGCTTTAATGTGTCCATGTTTTCACTTGGATGCAGCCAGAGCTGAAGAAATAAACCACTCCTGATCTTATAAAGTGTTTCAAGCGCATTGTTATCACCGGTGAGAAAATAGCTTTTTAAACTATTTAATTCTTCTTTAGATAAGTCTGTAACCTCAACCAAAGCCTCAGAAATATTAGTCCGATACTGCGGCCACTCTTTTTTACGCTGCTTCATCCACTCTTTGTCGTCACACTTCCAATCACTCATTAAAACTCCTCACTTGCAGTAATTAACTCGTTTATTGTCTCGTCATCTATCCCATCAAGCAGATACGCTTTAGCATCATTGATGAGCCAGTTTTTAATATTATGCTGCCTAAAACGACTGGTTACATTATTTTTGGGAAACTTGGCATTGTTATCAGCCGCAGAATCATAACCTAAACTTGCATAAACAGTGCTCGACTTCCCCGTTGGTAAATGACGCAACTGAGTGGCAATTTTTGCCATTTCGGCATCTTTATAACCACGGCGTGATTTTCTTTTGAAATAAATTAACATGACACCCATTATAAAAAGCTCACCCTACAGTTCTCTTCATTAAAATCGAGTACCACTCCTATATTCGAAATATCGAAAGTTCTTATGTTAATTTCACTCATTTTTGATTGAAATTAAACAAAAATCTATGTCTCGTAAAAAAATGGCAACAGAATCTGCTTGATGATGTTTATCAAGCCTATTTGTTCATCTCATTAAAGAGTAATTGCATAAACGAGTTATTAAGAGCGACTAACTTAACCTCCGCTGACTGTGGTTCGCGCTTTGTAGCCTCTAAAAGTTCAGGTGCTGAAAATATGCAGGTAAAGCACCTTTGAATAAAGCTCAAACTCCGTAGTTATTTTTAATCAATTGTCTTCGGGAATGTTCAGTCTGTTGAGAATATTTAGATTGGCTAAGCTAATGACACAGAGTTTAATTAGATTAATCACTCTTCTCTTCATCCATACATTCTTGACACTCATATATGGCGAAGCGAATAACCATAAGGAGATGATTAATTTGAACTTACCTTTATAACAAACAGGTTGTCAGTTATGTTCAACACTTAATAAAGAGGGTTAGATCCATCAAAATAGAGTTAGCCTTGTCGAATTACTACCTTAATCTCAGCCCATATCAATAAACATTAAGGTAGTAAAAATGAAAAAGGTTAGATTTGGTGTAATGGGTAACATGGGTCCTGAAGCTGATGCGTTGTTTCAAGACATAGTCGCAAAAAAAGAAATAGAACATGGTGCATTAAAAGATCAAAACCACATGGGCATGATAGTAGTCAAAAACCCTGATATTGCAGATCGCTCAGAAGCCATCAATGAAGGCGGTAAAGATCCAGTGCCAGAGATGGTTAATTCAGCCAATATTTTACAGCAGGTACAAGTGCAATTTGCTGTTATGACATGCAATACAGCACACTTTTTCCGTGAACGAGTTCAGCAACAAACTGATGTATACATCTTAGATATGCTCAGCACCACAGTTGACGCCATTAAAGCGCAAAACCCAGAAGCTGTTGTGGGTATCTTATGTACTAATGGCACATATAACTCTGGTATTTACGACACGTATTTAACCAAAGCCAACTTAGTATTTGTAAAACCTGAACGTTTCCAACAAGAGCATTATGTCCACAGTGCAATTTATGGTGAGGTTACCGGAGAAAAGACAGAGTGTGGTCAATCAATAAGAGCAAATAATGGTATTAAAGCGGGTGAATTTGTACATAGTGCAGCGCTTCTGACACAAGCGATCACTTCACTTAAAGAACAAGGTGTAACAACCATTATTTTAGGTTGTACTGAATTACCTTTAGTACGAAAAGCTTTGCAGCAGTCATTCCCTACGATGACATTTATTGACCCAATGGAAGCCGTTGCTGATCGCGCAGTTATTCTTTATAAACAGGCAGAACAACGCGTAAACAACAATGAGACAACCACTCAAGCCCTACCTCCATTAGATGTGCATACCGACGATGAGGTTATCGACTATATTGTGAGTCGCGTACCAACGAGTGCATAATCTGGAAACCAAAAGGCCTCACATTGCTGTGAGGCCTTTCGCTTAAAATTGGTGAGTTGGCCGATAAGCCGGGTCCTGTCGTGGACAGTTATTCATCTAGGCCTGCAATTGCTCACAGGCTCAAGCGACCTACCCGGTCCCAACGCGAGCAGCGCATTAACTTACCTAGGTAAGCAGTGGGACCCTATTTGTAACTTAGTGACACCTAATTAAATTACTCAAAGTATAACGGAAGTTGGCCTGTTATGTCACAGTTTGTGGAACAGTTATGGAACAGTTATGGAACACTATGATGCCCCCTATTAGCGAAATATGCTATCTCAATTCAAGCTTCTGAATCGATGAGTTATATCGGTAATTAACAATCTGCCCATTAACAATAAGCTCAATAGCAGTATTTATTTGTTCGATTGGTACACTGAACCATTCTCTCGGTTTGCACATATTGCCTTGTAAATCTGCTACCTCTACATCAATACAAACATTTTTAAATACGGTATGAATAAGGTTCTCAAACTTTTGCGTGTTCATGTTGTAGCATTCGTATTCAGCAACAACATTTACCGGGGCCATTAAGTAGGTTGGTTCATTTGCAGCATTGGCAATACGTTTTGCAACGGGAGTTGTTGCATAGCCAATTTTAAATAAATTTGAAATTGAATTAATACGAGGATCTTCACTTTGGCTTGATAAGATATAAATAAAGCCAGCCGACTCATCGCCTTCACCAACATTTTTAATATCAGAGAAGTGATCACCTTTTGGAGAAACCATTTTTCCATCAGCATATAGTGACTTAGCAATAGAGCGATAAAGCATGTTCGACTCTGTACCATTCTCAAAAATACACCGAGTTCTCCCATCCTTTCTGAAACGCTTTCCATCCACCGTTTTTGCTTCACTGGTGATATCTATATGTTCGAGGTACATCAGCACCCCACTTAACACATAATATTCACCAGCTTGAAGCTTTTCACCTTTATCATCAAACTCAATGATCTTACGTTGACCATTATTTAGCTCTTGCTGAACAACTGGAAAAAGGTCTTTGTATTTAGCAAAGTCCTTGCATGATTTTCGTCTAGCAACGAAGTCGCTTTCAGCACGTTTGTCGGTTTTCACGTGCTTGATGTTAAAAATGCTATCTTCAGTATCGCCCAGTAGGCCAAAATCATCATCAGCAAATATATCTTCAACAGAGTTTATTTCTTTTACCACTGGCTTTGATTCAGGTTTCGGTTCTGCTTTATATTCTGCCGCAGGCTCTGCAACTTCATGGGTTAATGGTAATAAGTTAAATTCATCAAAATCAACCAGCGCATGGCACTGGGTATCATTACCTCTAATAGAATCTAAACGTTTAAATAACATTAGCTCACTAATGTTTGCCATATTGTTTTCAGGCAAACGATCATTCGCTTTATAGAAGTCATTTATCTCTTGAAATTTCGCAACTAAGTGCTCATCAGCCGTCGGCGCTTTAGATTTAACTTTAACCGTTGTAAGCCCTAATTTGTCATCATCGTTAATGAAGCTTAACCAGTCGTCCATCTCCATCGACTTTAACTTTTGCCATTCTTCATTTTTCATTACGCTTGCATCCTTTTGCGCTTTTCTTGTTTGATGTAAATTAAGCATTCAGCCAAACGCTTTTCGGTAAAGTCAGACGCGTTTAAGTCAGGTTCACGGCCATTTTCATGAACAAACTGTTTAACTTTAGGCCATAACAATTTAGCCTCATCAAAGTCCATTTGAATACGGGTGGTTTCAATCGATTCTTGAATAAGCTTAAGTACGTCAGTAGTTACTGATTTCGACAGTATCTCAAAGGCTTTTTGAAAAGGATTAATTTGATCGATTAGATCAATACTCAATTCATCAATGTTGATAAATTTATCGGCTAAGCGAACAAACTTTTTACCGCCTTGTTCACTTACCTCAGCCGTACTTACCGCTGAATTAACCACCACTTGTTGACGAATTTCTTCAACTTCAGCTTCAGATAAGTCAGGATATTTGAGTCGAATTATTTTAGGAATAAGTATTTTATTAACGACTTCTGGGTCAACTTTACCTGCTGATGCCGCAATAACTTTATCATCTTGCAAAATAGCCGCTTTTAAATCAGCCAAATCAGACTCAATAATATCTTTAGTACGCTTAGTGCTTGGCTCTTTAAAGCCGCCAATTTTCATTGTGCCCGGAGGCGTTGGCTCAACATCATCATCTTTTTTAGCTTTAAACTTAAAGTTAGGCGCTAATACTTGCTCCATAAGCAGTGAACAAGTGATCGCTTTAAGCATGTTATTTACAGCAATGGTTACTTGGTCATTTTCAGCATCAGGCTTGGCTATTAGGTTAGTGAATTGCGCATGTGTTTTGTTTGGACTATCACGAGTACAGCGACCAATAATCTGAATTATTTCAGTTAACGAGCTTCTATAACCTACGGTTAATGCATGCTCACAGTATTCCCAGTCAAAACCTTCTTTAGCCATACCTAGTGCTATGATTACATCCATATCATCAAGATGTTTAATATTACGCAAGTAGTTTTGAATGACATCGCGATCATTTTCTTCAACTAAATCGGCTACCTTTATTACTGTACCGTCAGGTCGGGTAACAGGAATCACACCAGTATCAGGGTCACGTTTACCCGCTTCACCTAGCACTTCTAAAATAGCATCTACTTCATCATATTTTTCTTTGGTTGATTCACCAGAATTAACGTTGGGAATATGAATGATGGTTTTTTTACCGTAGTTTTCTTCTGAGTTAAGCACTTCATGAATAACTTCGGTGTACTTACCTTGGTAGAAGTGATAACCAATGCCGAGCGATTTTAAGAAGTTATAACCATTAAGTTGTTCGTAATAGTTGAATGATACTTTGTCGAACTGAGCTTCAAGTTCAGGTGTTAATACAGGAACACTATCACCACGGAAGTATGAGCCTGTCATAGCAACAATATGAGCATTGCTGTTTTCCATAATAGAGCGTAAAACATCACCCAATACATTTTCACCATCGGCTGAAACATGATGAAATTCATCAATAGCAATTAGGCAATCATTGAAAGCGGTGTCTTCGATTTCTTGGAAAGCAAAACGCAGCGTAGCATGAGTACAAATTAGTACTTTATCGTTACCCTCCATAAAACATTTAAATGCTTTGGTTTTACTAGTTTCACCACCGGGCGTACAAAGGTTATTGTCGTTATCCACTTGCCAATCACAAAAAAAGCCATATTTGCTTAGCTCTGTAGTATCGAATGAGCCACCGATAGAGCGCTCAGGAACTGCGACAATCGCTTTTTTTACGCCTTGGTTATGTAGCTTGTCTAACGCTAAAAACATTAATGCACGTGATTTACCTGAAGCTGGTGGTGCTTTTAATAACAGGTATTGGCTGTTTCTTCCTTCGTAAGCACGAGACTGCATGGCTCGCATGCCCATGTCATTTGTATTTGAACTAGCACCACTTTGGGCATATTTGAATTCCATTAAATTACGCATTTTGACCTCCTGTCATTTCTTTATATAAACTAAATAGTAGTGAGAGCCGTTCAATGTCGGATTTAAATTCACTTGCTGAATAAAGCTTTTCAATTTCAGAATCTAAAGCTGCATGAGCGTCGATTAGCTCTTCTGGCATTGACTCACCAGAATACAATTCCGCAAGCGTATTTTGAGGGAACATTTCTCTGGTCGAGAGGACATCTAAGACTAGGTTTGCAATAACTTCTTCTTTACCTTCAGGGATATCAGGGACAGGGAATGTGTTATAACAAATCTGTGATGAATAACTGATTCCCGTGCCTAATCGACCTGAAACAGCTTTTACCCATTGCATGTGCATTCTTGAAAGCAATAGCCCAAGAACATATAAAGGCTGATCAAAAATGGAAAATGCTTTACTTGTTACAACAACATCTGAACTTAATAACCCCATAGGTATATATTCCCGCTTTTCTGATGAGACGATAGGAATTATAAACTGATGAGCTTTGCCTGTTTTCGTAGTTACAAACTTATGTGGAACATTCTTGAATGAAAGTTCAACACTATTACCATTTTCTCTATGAGCTTTAACTGACTCAACTCTCTTCTGTAATTCTGGAATACCAAGAGCTTCACTTAATGTTTCATCAGTTATCCATATAGCCCACCTTTTGATGCTTTTAATAAATTCATTAGACCCCATTAGAGGGCGAATAAACTTAGTAATTCTCCCATCGTTTTCAACTATGGAGTTCTTTTCAGTATCATCAAGCATTAAGAAACCACCTTCTCTAGGTTGATTCCCCCCTTGCATTTTGGGAAGTTTAGATATTGGTGAGTTCCTTTTTTCTATAATTAAATTTTCTCCATCCACAAGATAAGCATTTATATTCTTTGCAAACTCTTTATACATGCTGTTATAAATATATTTATTCCTACCACTATTGGGCTTACCTAACCCAATTATTGTGCAAGTTACACCTGCTTTATCTTTAGCATTATTAGTCCACTTAAAAGGTGCGTAAGCAAAATAAATTTCTATTCCGGCATTAAAAAGTTTAGGCCAGAGCATATTTACCTGTGTTCCTTGGCAAATAGAGTTTGTTGTTACAAATGAAATCATCTGGTTGTTTTTTATATATGTTGAAGCCTTAAAAAACCAACAAGAGATATAATCCATTTTTTTGTAGTCTTTCATTCCTGAAAAAACTACATCTAAATCCACTTTATGCTGGTCAATCTGATTTCTTTGCCCTGCATATGGAGGGTTCCCACAAACGTAAATCTCACTACCATCATTATGACAAACCACATTCCAATCAACATTACACGCATTTCCATGCACTATATTGCCTCCGTGATGGAGTGGTAGGGTTGGTTCACACTCACCAAATTCAGACTTAAACTCAACATTCATCTGGTGCTCAGCAAGCCAAAGCGAAAGGATCGCTACCTCATGAGCAAAGTCATCTAGTTCAATGCCGTAAAATTGAGAAAGCTTGATACGTGAAAAAGAAGAATCTAAACCAACATCATTAAACAGGTCATCTTGGTTATCATTCTGCTCTAATTCTTGTAAACGCTTGATGATTTCCATCTCCAGCTTACGTAACTCTTTAAAGGCAATAATCAGAAAGTTGCCCGATCCACAAGCAGGGTCGAAAATTTTAATTTCAGCAATACGATCATGTAATTTTCGTAAGCGACTTGGTTTTAACTTAGCATCAATATTATCTTCAATATTTTCAAATTCAGCATAAAGCTCATCGAGATATAGCGGTTCAATCACCTTCATAATGTTGGTAACAGAGGTGTAGTGCATACCCATGCCGCCACGCTGGTCTGGGTGAACTACGGCTTGAATCATAGAGCCAAAAATATCAGGGTTAATATTAGACCAATCTAGCTCACTGCCACACTCAATGAGCATTTTACGTGATTTAGTGGCAAACCTTGGTGACGCAATAGTATTTGCAAATAAGCCACCATTTACAAATTCAAAATTAGCTAAGTAGTCCGGTAAGTCACCACGGTTTTCTTTACTGGTATTTAAAACTTCAAATAAGCGGTTTAAGTAACTATCAACATCTGAGCCATCTACCTTAGTATGTGATTCAAGCTCACCGCTAAATTGGTTTTGAGTAAATATTCCTGTATCTTCAGCGAAAAAGCAGAACAGTAAACGGGTTAAGAATACGTTTAGGTTATGAAGTGCCGTGGTATCGTCGTTGTTCTCTTCATTAAAATTATCGGCTTTGATTAAGTCGAACAACTTAGCCATTTTTTCAGCCGCTTTAACATCAGCAGGATTTTCACCTTGGTAAACCGCTTTTTCCATACCAGCCCAAGGTAAGAAGAAATCAAAATGTTTACCTAGTTCATTAAACTCAATATCTAAGGTATCGTGGGTACGAGTATCTAAGGCAACAAACTGATTAAAGTCTGTAGCGATAACAAAACGAATTTTATCACGAGAAACAGAAGGTTCTTTTTTCATGTTGTCGATATCTAACAACACACAATCATATTGGCTTTGCTTAAAGTAAATATGGCGCTTAGCTCTGACTTCACCATCAACTTTAGATAAATTACGCTCACCTGATTTAATACGACCTATGGTTGTTTTACGATGACCGTAAGCCGCCATTAGTTGGTATACAAATTCATCCTTGTTAACTTGGTTAGCATTAATATCTGTAGCTAATTTTTTAACGATTTCTTCTATTTTGGTAATATTCATCAGGATTCCTAAGGCAGCAGTATTTTCACCACTATTACTTTTGTCGTTATCGAATTAAGTATTCAGCAAGCATTGCCTTGTCATAACACCACCATAGACAATGATCCATGTGGCATCAATCATACTTCTAAGTTCGGCTTAAGAACATGACCTGTGACGTATTTATTCCGCAAAGTCATAGTATTAGGCTTTCTTTAGGAAGAGGTCCCACTAGGAGGAGCTGAACAAACGGGTTAAAACTAGTTTTAATGTGCTTTTAGGTGAACAATTACAACTCCGCCTGATAAAATCGCTGAAATCGTTCACGCCTAGCAGCCTCTAACTGCAAGCTATCCATAAATGATTTAACTTTTACTGTTAAATCTATAGCTTCACCTTCGGTTAATTCCATTTGTTTAACTATCCATTCTGGCTTACTGCCTATACTCATGTAGTAAATGAAATCCTTCATTCTTCTTTTCATCTTTTTCTCCTCTTATCTTTGAAAAAATCACCTTCAACAACTGGCTTATCGAGTAATTTATCCACTTTTCTTGCTTGGTTAATGTTTATCACTAGTTCTCTAATGGCTTGAGCCTTTTCAGGCTCATCATGTATCGATTTATAACAGTGATATGGGTTGACCCCCTTGCCCTCAGAAAAGCATCTAGCGATTGAGTAAGGGACGCCTAGGTCCCTCATCAATGCAGTTCGAGAGAAGCGTTTTTGGTCAAGAACCCAGAGCAAGTTCAAAAAATTCAGTAGTTCCATTTTTGTTCTGTACTCATGCTCCCCCAAATACTTACCTCCCATAGAAACTAGGGAGCTTATCAAGCTCATAATTGAACATTATTCACCTCTCTTTTTGAGACAATTACGACTCCTTTTTTTGTTGGTTTACGTTTGATATGAAAGTATCTATTCAAAATTTTCAGGTAATGATTCGGGTTCACTCTAACTGTGACTTGAGGGCTATTAGTCACCGTTTTTGTGATGATGGCTTTAGCATCTATTGCAGTGTAATACTCGCCAACGACAAACTGCTTATATATTGCCCTCTCTAATGTCAGGTCAGCGAATAAGAGCCTATCTTTGTATATACCTAGCTCTTTTCTTTTAAGAGCTATTTCTCGAACTTCTTCTTTATCGAAGCCGTTATCAAGTAACAACGTCACCATATTGAATACTGAATCATGGTCCTCATCATATCGCTCTCGATTTAATGCCTTCTCAACGGCTTGTGCGTAGCTTTGGCTTTTAACTTCCTTGCTCAAGTTTTTTACCTTGTCGAGTGCAGCTACAGTTGACGAGGAGATACTTTCAACATCTGTGGTTAAGCTATAATCATACTTTTCAAACGTTAACCCCTTCCTAAAGTTAGCTACGTCCATTGCAGACTTTTGCTTATGATATGGATATAGCAAGTTCATATAGATTTGACTTCCCTCTATACGAATGAGCTTCTCCATATCCCTAGCCCCAAGCAGTTTTAGCTTATCGACTCCCAGATTATTAACTTCGTTATAGAACTGGTTTTGATACTCTTTTTCCTTATAAGCATCAGGGATGTAGCTTTCGATGTCTTTTGTTGGCTTTTTCACTAAATAGCACTTCGCACTTCGGTCTCTATCCCGTTCATAAAACTGAACAATTTGCTCTTCTGACCAATATTTACTAGCCACAATAATGATGTTATCAATCCCCTTTAAATTAATACCCTCCAACAATACTTGAGTTGTTATGACAGTCCCCTTTATCTCGCCCAATGCTAAGATTTGCTTATGACAATCATCCTCTTTTGAATCAGAGCTAATAACCTCAATGTTACTCAGCACCTTCTCTATGGCTAAAGCCTTTTTCTTATCATCAAATAGCACTAAGTTGTTACTTAAAGGATTAAGGTTTTTCAGAAATCGAACCAGTGCATTATCTAAAGTGCCAGTGGTCTCAAGTACAGTTATTTCTCTTGTCGGCCTATCGGCTTTGAAATCGAAGTGATAATCGAATTTGAAACAATCCAAGTGAGTGGGGTCAAAAGTTCCTGACATACAAAGGACGGTATATGATTTTGCTTTGAGCCTTTCAATTAGACCTGACATTACATCCAATCTAAAACCATCAGATAGAACTCGATGAAATTCATCTAACACAATCAAGTAATCACTTAAGTCATTCTTGTCTAGTAGGGCTATAAGTGCGTTGTAGCTACATATGATTTTATCGCCTGAAGGTAAAACACCACTACATCCAGTTAAAGTTACACATGTTCGATTATGGGATTGTTGCTCAACAATTGAATTTAGTGGAGCGGCAAAAATCACTTTTCTATCCATTTTATCTAGTACAAGAGTGGTTTTCCCTGTGCCTGTAGTCGCTGTTAACAGGTGCTTCTTACCGTCCTTAATTTGCACATCATCTGCTTGCAGGTAGGTTACTTTTTTAGTTTCAACTTTATAGTTTGTGGATTTCTTTTTGAGCGCAGATATATCAATACTTCTACAATATTTTCTCGCCTCATCTACTGTCTTCTGGACTGTATTCCTCTTTTGATCCCAATTCATCTTATGGGCTAAAGCAATTTGAAACTCTTCACTAACCCTGTGCTTTGCGATTTCAGCATGAAGAAAAAAGAAAGCATCATTTCTAGAGCATTTTCGATTATTGACTGTTATTACCGAATTTTCACATGCGTCCATATAAACTTGAGCAAGCTTAATTACTTCAGGAGAGTTGTCCATTCCTTCTATCGCATCTACTTTTTTACCTGTAGGCTTGACGGAACTAGCGCCTTTAGCAAATGACGATAAATCCAAAATATTCGAGGTTTGCGTTTCATACTCAAAATAATGGTCGAGCTCCACTGGAACTACGAACCCTCGCCCCTTAATCAAGAAGCTAGTATCTAAGTATGTATCCCCTCCAAAGCTAAAGTAGTCCTGTATTGCAGCTTTGCGGCTTATAGCATCTGCTATATCCATAGGTTCAGTTATAGGGAAAATGACTCTAAATTTATCAACACCTGCGACACGATGAGTAGTGGTAGTGTGCAAGTAATATTTGTAGTCTGTATTGCATTTAATGAACTGCTCTATAGTGCAAGAATCATCAATGTCGAGGACCAAAAACTGCAATTTATCTATATTATCTGCAACTAACTTTTCATTTTGGTCTTTTACAGAATATGGAAAAAGGTAAGGGTTATATTGTTTGATTTGCTTAGTTAAATCGCAGAATTGCGATCCATAGTTTATAACAAGATCTTCGTATGTCACTCCTTGATTAGGTATCTTTAGGCATTTGATATCTTCAATCAGGTTTGTAACAGATTTGGTCGTGTAAGACGTCTTTTCAAAGACGTTAGGTGCTACTTGAAATTGCATCTTCTAGGTTAATGGAAATAGAGAGCTTCATGGCCTCGAACTCTATCTCTGCTGCTTCTAAAAGCTTTGCTCTAAGAGCTGAAAGCTTGACGTATCCTTTGTTTTTTAGGTATTTGCTAAATGTTCTTGCCTCTGAGTCTAACAGGCCAGATTCTACTAACAGACTTCTAGGGGGAATCACCCTAATGCCATCTGTAGCTAAAATCAGAACATCTTCTAGGTCTTTTGTTTTCATACAATTATTATACCCTAACTCACTGATTTTGCAAGCAAATATTATTAATCTCGCCTGCGTAGCGTATTGATTAAGTTAATATATCGTCAAGTTTTATATCAAAAAGTGCTGTCGATGAATCAGCCAGTTGAAACCTTGAAAAACACAAATGAATATTCTTTTTAAGTAAATACAAAAGTCGTGTCGATAAAATTACTCATTGATTACTCTCCCCCTTCTTAACTCTATTGCCACAACTTAGCCCGAAGGCCCATCCGCACAGAGCGGAGCAACCACCAACATCCATGCTAATGATTTTCGTATCACTCTCTAAGCAATACCGAAAGCTCTTTCCAACCAGCGTCGTAACTTTGCCGTGGGTTTATAGATACTTTAAGCATTCTTCGCCATACTGATGCGCTAAAGCATATGTTTTAGCACGCTACCATTAAAAAATTTGCATACACTGATTACAGTGCGTTTTTAGCTCATACAAACCGCTTCAGATGAGCACATCCAAAAAAAATGTTTTTGATCAACAGCCCCTTAGGTTGATTTAATGGCTCCACAAATTGAACAGCACCACGAGTAGATAAAATGAAAATCGGATACCAAGGAATATCACCGTATAGCAAGAGAGGTGACGTAAAGCTCAATCAAGAACTTTTACTTAAGGATTGCGACAAAGTAATCATTGAGAAAGCGACTGGGTTTGGTGAGAAAATGACCCTATTACCATGTATCAACGCACTGAATAATGGTGATGAATTTGTTATCTGTAGCTTGAGGTTTTTAGCGCAAGATACAAACAAGTTGATAGCTCTAATCGAGCAAGTAGAGAGCAAAGGAGCGAAGCTAACCGTTTTAGATATGAATGCTAACTTATCAGGCCGTTTTAAAGCTTTGAAGGATTTTGAACACTATGTCATTAGTGCAAAAATCATGAAGGGAAAGGATTTAAGCAACAAACCTCAAGGACGAAAGCCAATAACCGAAGAGGTAAAAGGTGATGTGAAAAACTATAAGAAAAACACGAACATGAGCATTAGCGATATAGCCCAAACAACCCAAATATCTAGACGTTCTGTAAATAGAATTTTAAACAACGAGGAAAAATAGCATGAATAACTTAAACAACGATAGCAATACTAGCACGGCCTTTAACCCTATGAACTTGTTTGATGATGTTGCCGTAACTAACGAGCAGAAAAGCCCGTCGGAGTGGACTTTAGAAGACTGTAAAAGCAATCTTCAAGTCATCTTTAAAGAGTCAAAAATCAAAGATGTGATTGACGTTTCAGTTCGCTTACAAGGTTTAACTTTGCTAAAGCTACAAAACAACAAGACTGTTGTTCAAATAAAAAATGGTGCTTTATCGAAGGCTGAGGTGCTAGAAAGAGTGAGTGGTGCTGACGATATGATTCTTGAAGCTAAAGAGAGACTTGTCGCGAGTCTTAAGAAGGCAAAAACTAGCCGTGAAACGACTTATAAAAGAAACACAGGAGATAGGCCAGCAAAACCCAAAATAGAAGAAGATGGTCAAGAATACCCTCAACCACCTTATTCTTAGTAGAAGTTTAAATCTGGAAAAGATTCTATTCCTACGTGTGAGAGCTGACAGTATAGAATCTATTTCAGGCTTAGGCTACCCCGATACAATCAAGGAGTAACTTATGAGCAACCGATATAATAGGCCCAAAATAGTATTGGTAAGACGCTACTGGCGCTGGCGGTTTAATCACTGGGAGATGGTTTGCAAACACTTCCGCAGCCTTCCAAGAAGCTAATTAAAAGCCCTCATCATGAGGGCTCACTCTTAGTTCATTTTACCAAAGCTTTTTCTTCTCGATAAATTTTGTAAACCTGATTTCTAGAACAGCCCATCATATCCGCTATTTCTTGTTTAGTTAGGCTACTCAGCTCATCATCTACAAGTTCAACTATACGTTTACGATCTTTATCCTGTATACGGCGTGGCTTACCAAATTTAACACCATTAGCTTTGGCCCTATCTAATCCTTCTTGGACTCGCTCATTGATAAGGTCTTTTTCAAACTCAGCAAAGGCACCGAGCATACTGAACATCAACTTTCCGCTGCTTGTTGAGGTATCTATAGCCTGATTCAGTACATTGAGAGTTGCACCTTTCTCTTCAATAATGGCTACCAATTTATGCAGGTCAGTCAATGACCGAGCTAATCGGTCTAGCTTGGTTATAACAAGGCTATCGCCCTCTCTCAAATAATCAATTGCACGCTGTAATTCTGGACGGTCGCTTTTCCCTCCGCTCAATTTTTCTTTAAAAATTTTATCGCAATGCTTTAACTGCTCAAGTTGAGCATCTAGGTTTTGGTTTTGCGTTGAACATCGAGCGTATGCAATCAACATGTATTCTTTATCCTTCGGCTTAGATTACGCCTCTAAGGTTACGATAAAGATTACACGAAATCAAATCAATTCTGAAGAATAACGGAGTAACAATTTCATGTAATCAAAACTGTAGTTAAGGTTACATCTTTAAAGAGGGGGGGGATAGAAGACATTGAATATATTAAAAAGCCTCTCTTCCCCCCTACACATGGCAAAAACTAATTCACACATCTAGCCAAAGGCGCCAGCTTTAAGATAAAGCATTAATATTTTTATGGTTTTCTTTGTTAAAAGCAAAATTTAAAGGTATAAGGTTATGTAACAATTAATTAAATAAGGTTTTTTATGTTCTCAACAATAATGATATGGATAGTTTTAAGTGTCATCGTTGGTATGATTGGTAGTACACGAAAAATTGGTTTTTTCGCATCATTTCTTGCATCCCTTATATTCAGCCCGTTAATCGGATTACTGATTTGTGTAGCCTCTCAAAGCAATGTAGATAAAACGTTCCAAGAGTCCATATTAAAAAATCAAGAGGCATCATTAGGACTTAACAGCGACAATAATAATCCAGAAGCTTCTATTCGTGAGTCTCAAGAGAAATGGGAGCAAGCTCAAACTTACATTGAACAAGTTTCAAATGCGGTTAGCTTTCTAAATAGTAATTTATCTGGTACAGAACTAGATAACTCGCTATTAAAGCTAAAAAAATTATATGAAACCCTAGGCGAAGATTATTTAACTGAATCTAACTTAAATAAAATAATTATTGATATTAAAGCAGAAGCAGAAAAGCATTCATTAGAACTCAAAAATGAAATAGCGGAAAAAGAAAAGCTTCAACAAGAAAAATTAATGATAGACGAGAAAGTAAAAGCTAAGCTAAAACTACAAGAAGAAAAACAAGCGAAAATTATAAAAAAGATATTCTTGGTTTCAGTCGTATTATTTTGCATATCTGCCTTCGTTTATGGTGTATTTCAGCTCGGAATGAATTTATTAGGTTAATTTGCATTAGCTTGACTCGACTAAGTACATAGGTGTTTCTCTGTCCACCAGCATGCTGGTGGAGTGCAACTTATAGTCACTAATAGGTAATTATATCAATCACTTTAATCAACTCTTTCAATGGGAACCTATGAGTATATCTAGCTGTGATACCAAGCCCCTGAGATTTATCGTGACCAACTATTTCTTGCACTAGTTGGGGCTGTACATTTTTTTGAAGTGCTTTCGTTATAAATGTATGACGAGTTGAGTGAAACACACGTTTTTGGTTCATGTCGTCAATTATTCTAACGCCCGATTCATTGAGTAATCTATGATTAAACCAATAAGTGATTTTCTTTGTAACTAACTTTGGGCTTCCAAAAACAAATTCGTCCTCCTTGTCTATTTTTGAAACAAAATCAATAAAGCCTAAATCAATAATCTTATGACTTAGAGGAACCAGCCTGAGAGCATTATCTGTCTTTAAGCTTTTATTATCTTCACTTGTAATCTGTATATAATAACGACCTAAATCAGAGTGGAATTTAATGTTTTTCCTTTGCAAACTAACCAATTCTCCCCTTCTAGCTCCCGTATAAAATGCTAACCGTGGAAGCCAATATTGCCAGTCCTTCCCTTTAGCATTTTGAAAAATTTTATTTACCTCGTGGTCTTCAAATGAACCATACCGGATAGCTTTAGATTTTATTTTTATTGCTTTGGTGGGATTTTCCAACTTCATATCAAGTTGAAAATTCATAAAAACATATAAGCCCTGTAGCCATTTCAAGTGCTCTTTAGCAGTCTTTTCCGCTACTTTATCCCTATCAGGAACAACATCTAAACTTACAACCTCCTCCCATGACATTGCACTATATGGCTTGATGTTTTTCCTGGGTAAATCAGCCACTCGCACCAAATAGTCTTTTAAGTGGCGGGTAGTTAACTGAGAAACAGGCTTGTCACCTGAGATAAGTAAGAATAGTTTTTTGTACCTGAGATAGGCTTCGCACATTTTGGCTGTCAGGCCTTTTGATTTTTTATACTCAATCATTTGGTCATGAATATTAGAGAATAATTGCCCAGAGCTATCAGGCTTTACCTCAACTGTTGTTGGTAGCGTTAGAGGGGCATTCTCTAAGAGTTGTTGAAACCTAGAATTTAGAAGCTGTTTTATCAGATTTTTTACTTGAGATTGCTCAACGGCGGCTAAGTCTTTATGGAAGCTGTAACGCTTAATTGATTGGATGAGCGGGAGAAAGCTGTGCAAACGAGAGTATGCTTCATTTAAGCTATCAGTATGAAGGCTAAAACGAATTTCGTTTTGATTTACTAGAAGAGAAATACTTGCAGGTAAGCGATATCGAAAGTAATAAATTCGACTTCTTAACTCTAGATATAGAGGTAATGGGCGTAATACTTGACTGGTTTGCTTGTGTATCAGTTTGTGTAACATTAATGGCACCCCAAGGTTGAGGTGCCACTAAGTCATTGTTTTGCTTTCGCAAAAATTGTAGGTGAGTTGGCCGATAAGCCGGGTCCTGTCGTGGACAGTTATTCATCTAGGCCTGCAATTGCTCACAGGCTCAAGCGACCTACCCGGTCCCAACGCGAGCAGCGCCATACGGGACCCTATTTGGTCTTGCTTCGGATAGAGTTTACCTTGCAACCAACTGTTACCAGTGGCCCGGTGCGCTCTTACCGCACCCTTTCACCCTTACCAACCGAAGTTGGCGGTCTTCTCTCTGCTGCACTTGTCGTCGGTTTACACCGCCCAGGCGTTACCTGGTATCCTGCTCTTTGAAGCCCGGACTTTCCTCCCCGTTCTTGCGAACGCAGCAACTGTCTGGCCAACTCGGCGCGGATTATAGCGTAAGCGACTCCAACACACCATCTAAAAAATAGCTTTGGGCTAAACCATTCGCAATTTAATTACAGTCCGATTTCTAAACCATATTTATAAAGTGCATTCTTTTTAAGCCCGTATATTTCACCCGCTAACGCCGAAGCCTTTTTCAACGGTAAGTCTTGGCATAACAGCTTTAGAGTATTAATCACAACGGTTGGAATTTCTGATTCAGTGTCAATGCGATGCCCATGGATCATGATGACAATTTCACCTTTTTGCTGATTTGGGTCATCTTTTACAGTTTGTAATACCTCTGCCACAGAACCTGATAAAAAGGTTTCAAAGGTTTTAGTGACTTCACGGGCCATAACGATTTCACGATCGTCACCTAATGCTTTCACAATGGATTCAAGGCTATGGACAATACGATGCGGTGATTCGTAAAAAATCAGCGTGCGCGGATCTTCTTTTAGCGCTGCAAGTTTATCTAAACGTCCTTTTTCTTTCGACGGTAAGAAACCTTCAAAAGAAAATCTATCTGATGGTAAGCCAGATGCGCTTAACGCTGTGATAGCTGCACAAGGACCTGGCAATGGCACTACGTTATAACCCGCTTCACGCACTTGTTTGACTAAGTGATATCCAGGATCTGAAATTAATGGTGTGCCTGCATCTGAAATCAATGCGACCGCTTCACCGTTACTTAATTTTTGAATAATCCACTGGGCTCTGTCACGTTCATTATGATCATGCAGCGCAGTTTTGCGGGTCTCGATACCAAAATGGCTTAATAATTTGCCACTGTGGCGAGTGTCTTCGCAGGCAATTAGTTTAACGTTATTAAGTACCTCTATTGCACGGCTGCTGATATCCCCTAAGTTACCAATTGGGGTGGGAACGATATAAAGTGCGACCGATAGGTCCATAACTACCTCTGTATTGAATACCATCTGGACTTTCGCCAAGTGAAAGAGCAGGTTAAACTAGAGACAGCATCTTACCAGAGTGAAGCCCTGTGTTAAAAAGACTGATTACAACAAAATTTGTTTTCGCAGCCATTTTGTCTACTGTACTATTTGGTTGTGCAACCCAAACCACTGATAACAAACAAGCTATTGATAGTTCGTTAGCCAGCGTTACTCAAACGGCTAATGTCTATTTATCGGCAGCAAGTAACAGTGAGCAGCCACAAGAGCGTGATAGATATTTGCTATTAGCTGCCCATGCCTATGTGAATGAAGGTAATCTTAGCGCTGCTGATTCTTTATTGACCTCAATGAAGCCAAAATTACAGCCTGATCCTAGCTTACAAGCTGAGTGGTTATACCTTTCTGCAAGAGTCACTGAGCAAACTCGCTCAGAGGCTGACGCACTCGCTATTTTGAATTATCCACAACAGTGGAACCTCCCCGATTGGCAGCGAGTGACTTATCATCAATATAAAGCGCGCTTATTTAATCAAACAAAGCAGCCAATCGATGAATTACGCCAGTTAAGCTCGTTAAGTTTATATTTACCAAAAGAGCAAGCTTTTGAGGTCAACGATAATATTTGGCGTGCACTGCAACCTCTACATGAAGAAACGATTAAAAACTTTATGGGCGATAGCAGCAATCCCACTTTTTCTGGTTGGTTACAGCTAGCTTATATTGCGAAACATTATGCTGTAGACCCTTCTCAATTAGTGCGTTACTTAGGTGAATGGCAACAAGCTAATCCAAATCATCCAGGTGCGATGAAGCTACCTTCTGATTTAGAAAAAGCCTTGAATGCAAAACCTTATAAGCCGCAAAATATTGCCGTGCTTTTACCTCTTACTGGTCGACGAGCTGCAGTTGCTGAGCCTATTCGCCAAGGTATTATTGCAAGTTATATGGCCGCTTATGATGACCAAATTGAGCTTAACTTCTACGATACTAATCTAGGTGTTGAGCAAGCTTATCAAGATGCTATTGCCGCTGGTGCTGAATTTGTTATTGGACCTTTGTTACCTAACGCTGTGGAAGAAATGCAGGCGTTAAACGACCAAGGCTTAATGAGCGTTCCACAGCTGTATTTGAATCAAACTGAAACCTTCACAGCCAATAACGACCAGTTCTATTTTGCGTTATCACCAGCGCAAGAAGCCAGTGATGCTGCGCAAAAGCTGTATAACGATGGCATTACTTTACCTCTGTTACTCGTCAGCAATGACTCAACGGGTAAACGTATGGCTGAGAGTTTTAATAAAAAATGGTTTGAGTTAACAGAAGAAAACGCCGAAATCCATTACTACGATGGTGGCGATCAAATGAAACTCACAGTACAAGAAGCACTCGGGGTTAAAGACAGTCAAGCACGTATCTCCCGCATGAAAGAGCTCATTGGCAGCAATATTGAAGCTGATTTTCGCTCACGCCGAGATATTGATGCCATTTACATGATTTCTGCCGCTAAAGATTTGGTACTACTTAAGCCATTCCTCGACGTTAACTTTAGTGTGTTTGCCGATCCTGTTGCACTTTATACCACCAGCCGCAGTCGATTAAGTGGTAATTCAACCCAATCAGCGCAAGAGCTCAATAACCTAATGATCAGCGATATTCCTTGGTTAATGGGCACCAATACTGAAACAACCATGGTGAATAAACTATGGAGTAATTGGAATAACGGCCAAAAGCGCTTATATATCATGGGCTATGACTCACTAGAACTTGTAAGTCGTTTAGCCCAAATGCGCGCTTTCCCTGGCTACCAATTCAACGGACGCAGTGGGGCTTTATCAGTTGATAAAGACGGTGTGATTGAACGAACACTTAGCTGGGGTAAATATCAGCGAGGCCAGCTTCGCCCTTTATAGCTGCCATTTATAAGCACCCTATATGAAGCATTTGTTATGAACCAAAACAATCAAGGCCAACACGCTGAATCATTGGCTCGAACTTACCTTGAACAACAAGGTCTACAGTTTGTGACTCAGAATCAGCGTTACCGTTTTGGTGAAATAGATTTAATCATGCGAGATAAACAGTATTGGGTCTTTGTTGAGGTGAAATATCGCTCTTCAACCCAGTTTGGCGGTGCATTAAGTGCCGTCTCAGCAGCGCAAATATCTCGCATTAGAAAAGCTGCCGAGCAATATTTACAAACACATAAAATCAATGCCCCATGCCGCTTTGATGTTGTTGCCATTAACGGCCAAGACATACAATGGCTACAAGGGTGTTTTTAAATAGACAATTTTAGCTATAATGCTGCCAAGATAGTGATTTATGCATGATAGCAACACTTTACCGAGTAAGGATTTAACCATGTTAGAACGTATTAAAGACAGCTTCACAGAGTCAATTCAAACTAAAATTGACGCAGCTGAAGCATTACCTGAGTCGATTGAGAAAGCGGCTGAAATGATGGTGCAATGCCTGTTAAGCGGTAATAAGATTCTTGCATGTGGTAATGGTGGTAGTGCTGGCGATGCACAGCATTTTTCTGCTGAATTACTTAACCGTTACGAAATTGAACGTCCACCTTTACCAGCAATCGCATTAAGCTGTGACACTTCAACCATCACTGCTATCGCAAATGATTACAGCTACGATGAGATTTACTCAAAGCAAATCATGGCGCTGGGTCAACCTGGCGATATTTTATTAGCTATTTCTACCAGTGGTAACTCTGGTAACGTGATTAAAGCGATGGAAGCGGCATTAGGTCGTGATATGACGATTGTTGCGTTAACCGGTAAAGACGGCGGCGCTATGGCTGGCTTTATGAGTGAAGGCGACGTTGAAGTACGTGTACCTTCAAATGTGACTGCACGTATTCAGGAAGTTCACTTATTAGTGATTCACTGCCTATGTGACAACATCGACCGTACTCTGTTCCCTCAGGACGAGCAAGCATGATAAAAGCAGTTCTTGTCATAGCAATACTGTTTCTGCTTCAAGGCTGTGCTGGTGTTGTTATGGTTGGTGCTGTTGGCGGTGCAAAAATGGCAAATGATGAGCGTAGCATGTCTACGCAAATCAGCGATACAAATGCCGACTTTGAAATCACCAGTGCATTATCAAAACATAAAGACATTCATAGCCAGACCAATATTACCGGTGTGGTGTTAAATAGTAATGTTTTAATGATTGGTCAATCACCTAATTCCATGCTGCGCGATAAGGCAGTTAAAGTCGTTCAGGAATTAGAAATTGGCGGGAAACTGCATAATCAAATTCGCATTGGTAACCCCACATCATTTACTACACGCAGTAACGATACGTGGATCACTACCAAGGTGAAAACCCGTATGCTGAACGAATCTAAACTAGATGTAACACGAGTAAAAGTAGTGACTGAGAATGGCGAAGTCTTTTTACTGGGTTTAATCGCTCGTGATCAAGCAGATCTAGCTGTAGAAGTGACTCGTAATACTTCTGGGGTGAGAAAGGTAATAAAGGTTTTTGAATATATTGAGCCTGAATAGATGACTCAAAAGTAGCAAACCTCACTCACTTTCTAACACAAAAAATTCATCGCACTCTTGGTCCGATGAATTTTTTTTAGCTGTTGTTAGTTCAAGCAAACGTTAGCTTACTAAAGCTTTAGCTGAACGAGTCGTAAAGTATTTCACTGCAAATGGTATAACTAAGCTGGGTAGCACAATTAAGCTAGCACCAACCCAGCTTAATGCATCTAACCATTCACCAAACCACAGCCAACCGAAAAAGATACAAAACAGTAGTCCAGAGTATTCTGCTACTGCAATATCACTGGCTTGGGCATTTTTGTATGCAAAAATACAGCACAGATGATAAGCCAAAATAAAGATGTTACTGACAATAGACAAACCAATCAGTGACCAAGAAATTTGACCGAAACCTATGCTGGCACCAATGATAACTAACACAGGAATACTTAACAGGTTATAAAGCAGCAATGTCACGATAGGTGAGTCAGTTTGGGGTAATTTTCGTAAGGTAATCTGATTAACAGAAAATGCCACTGCGGCAATTAATACCACCAGCCCAGCCCAACTCATTTCTGACGGCCTAAGTAAAATAATGATTCCCACAAACCCAAGTAAAGTGATCAGCCACTGACTCATTCTCACTTGTTCTTTAAGCCAGAAATGGCCTAATACTATGATGATAATAGGCGCGGAGAAAAATAAGGAACTCACTGTTGCTAATGGTAATGACAATAACCCGATCACTAGAGTAATCGAAGTCACAACACCTATGTTTGAGCGCAGTAATTGTAATTTAAAATCTGCGGTGTTTGGTCTGCGAGCGATAAGCCACAAAGGCAACAGCATTAATACGCAACCTAGCTGGCGTATAAGTAAAAATGTCACCACATCAGCATCGTGGGGTAGCCACTTAATCGATACGTCGTATAAGGCGCTGAAAATATTTCCTAATACTAATATCAATAATGCAACGACGACATGTGGCTTCATGGCTTTCTAAACTCAATTAACAGACAACCTAAATAAGAAAATCATGATATCTAGCAAGTTTCTGCAACTGAAATGATGTTTCTTACCCATTCATGAGCTAAATTCATAAATATGATTATCGACCATAATTTATTCATCTCTATTATTTTTGAGTGGTACAACAATGAGAAAGCTTCCTCCATTGCGGTCTTTACAAGTTTTTGAGTCAGCAGCTCGCTTGCAGCACTTTTCGAAAGCGGCTGATGAGCTTTGTATAACTCAAAGTGCAGTATCACATCAAATTAAGCAGCTTGAAGAGTACTATGGGGAAGTGCTGTTTATTCGTAATACTAGACAGCTAGAATTAACAGATAAGGGCGCGCTACTATTTGAACAAGCTGAGATATCATTCAATCAATTAGATGACATCAGTCGGCAAATAGTTGGCGATGAAAACCAACATTTACGTTTAGCTGTCTATAGTTCATTTGCGGTAAAATGGCTCATACCTAGATTAAGTGAATTCCGTCAGCTTCAACCACAAATCGACCTACGTATAGATATGATTGCCGAAGACCCACAGTTAAGCGATAGCGTCGCTGACATGTTTATTTCGGGTCAATCAAACCATAAAGGTTACAGTCACTTCACTTTACATAAAGAGCGCTTAATTGCAGTAGCAAGTCCTGAATACATCGCTAAATGGTTAATTAACCCAGCTCATTCCACCCAAGAGTTAAAAAGTTGCTTAGCGAGTGCAGTATTGCTCACTGTTGATGAAGGAGCATTAGGCATTGATTGGCAGCGTTGGTTCGAGGTAAACCATTTAACTCCATCCGTTGAGCAGCAACAACACATTTTCAGCCATGTCTTGCTCGCCATTGAAGCGGCAATTGTTCACCAAGGTATTGCACTCGCTTCTGACTTCATGGTGAAAGATGACATACGCTCAGGGCGATTAATTGCCCTCGATTTACCCGATTTATTAACGGGCTTTAACTTCAACTTTAGCTGTAAACAACGCAGAAAACGCGAGCCAGCCATAGCCTGTTTTATTGATTGGTTAAAGACTCAGACGCAGTCGGGTTTATAAAACAAAAAAAGCCAGCATTATGCTGGCTTTTGCGGCTTTCTATTTTAATAGGCTCTACACAATCATGCCGATTTTTTCGTACACTTTTTTGATTGTGGCTTCTGCACGAACCTTGGCTTTTTCTGCACCAGCTTTAAATACAGAATCAAGGTACGCTTCATCAGCTCTGAACTTATGGAAGCGCTCTTGTAATGGCTCAAGCATCTCGACAACAGCTTCACCTGTTGCCACTTTTAAATGACCATACATTTTGCCTTCAAAGTCTTTTTCAATCGATTCGATTGACTGTCCATTACAGCCAGACATTAAGCTCAATAAGTTAGAAACACCTGGCTTTTCTTCTACGTCAAAACGCACTACTGGTGGCTCTTCACTATCAGTCATCGCTTTTTTAACTTTCTTCATAATCGCTTTAGGATCATCAAGTAAGCCAATAACATTATTACGATTATCGTCTGACTTAGACATTTTCTTGGTTGGATCTTGTAATGACATGACCCGTGCACCAGTTTCTGGAATAAACGGCTCAGGTACAACAAAGGTGTCACCGTATGCATTATTAAAACGAGTCGCGATATCGCGAGAAAGTTCTAAATGTTGCTTCTGATCTTGGCCTACAGGCACTTCATTAGCTTGATAAAGTAAGATATCTGCAGCCATTAATACCGGATAATCAAATAGGCCCACATTGATATTATTAGCGTGCTTTTGCGACTTATCTTTAAACTGCGTCATGCGGTTAAGCTCACCCATTTGGGTGTAACAGTTTAGTGCCCAGCCTAATTGAGTATGTTGCGGCACTTGAGACTGTAAAAACACAGTGCTTTTGTCTGGGTCGATACCACAAGCTAGATAAATAGCTAGCGTGTCATAACAAGCTGCACGCAGCTTTACAGGATCTTGTCGCACTGTAATGGCATGTAAATCAACAACACAATAAATACAATCGTGGCTGTCTTGCATATTAACCCACTGACGAAGCGCGCCCATGTAGTTTCCGATACTTAGCTCACCTGAAGGTTGAGCACCACTAAACACGATAGGTTTTGCAGTCATTTGTTTTATTGCTCCATTGATTTAGCTTTTAGTTTTAGCCGTTAGTGTTAACTGAAGTTAGTAAGGCTAAAATCTCATTAAATTGTTCACATACCGCAGTTGGACCGCTTAGCCCAATATCTTCACCGTAGTTGTACCCATAGGTCAAGCCTATCGAGCCAACTCCAGCCGCTTTAGCTGCAAATATGTCATTTTTTGAATCACCAACCATTAATAATTGCTCGGGTTCAAGTTGCCATTCAGTTAAAATATGCTGAAGCGGCATAGGATCAGGTTTCATTTTAGTGAGTGAATCGCCACCTAATACCAGATTAAACAGTTCATCAATTTCAAATGCAGACAATAGTGGCACTGTGAAATGGTGAGGTTTATTTGTCACGATTGCTAAGGTGTACCCTGATGCTTTTAATGCATCTAAAGTATCTAACACCCCAGTGTACAGCCGACTATGTTTTTGAAGGTGTTGTTGGTAATGTTCCATAAATACTGGCATTGCAGCATTGAGCGTCGCTTCTGTTACTTCATGGTTTAAACTATTGTCATCACCATAAGCATGCTGTAAAGCTCGCTGCATTAACACCTTAGCACCATTACCTACCCAGTTTCTGACTTGATCTTCAGAACATGTCGTTAAACCAAGTTCTGACAATGTCGCTTGAGTGGCCGCAGCTAAGTCTGGCACGCTATCAATAAGCGTGCCGTCTAAGTCAAAAGCAATGGCTTTAACCTTAGTAAAATCAGCCATGATTAAGCGTCGACTTTAGCAAGCTCTACACGCATTTCATCAACCACGGTTTTATAATCTGGCTGATTAAAAATGGCAGAACCAGCAACAAACATATCAGCACCGGCTGCAGCGATTTCGGCAATATTATCTACTTTAACACCACCATCAACTTCAAGACGGATATCAAAACCACACGCATCAATTTTAGCGCGCACTTGTTTCAATTTATCTAAAGTAGACGGGATAAATGATTGCCCACCAAACCCTGGGTTAACCGACATCAATAAAATCACATCCAGTTTATCCATAACATGATCAAGATAATGCAGTGGTGTACCTGGATTAAATACTAAACCTGCCTTACAGCCTGATTCTTTAATTAACTGTAGGCTTCTATCTAGGTGCTCAGAAGCTTCTGGATGGAAGGTAATAATAGAAGCACCTGCTTTAGCAAAATCTGGAATGATACGATCAACAGGCTTCACCATTAGATGAACATCGATGTCAGCAGTAATACCAAAATCACGCAAAGCCTGACACACCATAGGACCAATGGTTAAATTAGGTACATAATGGTTATCCATCACGTCAAAATGAACAACGTCAGCCCCTGCATCTAGTACAGCTTGAACATCATCACCTAAGCGGGCGAAATCGGCAGATAAAATAGATGGAGCAATCAGAAATGGACGCATATTCTTCTCGAAGCTGTTTAAAGTGGCATTATTTTACCCTTTGCAGAGAAAACGCTCTAGTCACAAACGGTAATAAAACTTTGTTAGCGTCAATAAATGTAAATATTAATAATCTGTAAGTATTAAATTGATCTAGATCACACATGATGGATGTTCATTAACTAGACAAATTTGCTATAATGCGACTTACGTCACTGTGTCTTTTTTATATTTATAGTTACTGATCCTTACATCTTGTTGGATCGTAAAGAGTTATTTAGGACACGTTTTTTATTCATTCTGAAAGTATGAGACAAGGATAGCCCTTATGATGTGCAGTCAGCGAAAAATGAACACTTACCAGTCAGGTAAAGTGACGTTAAAGTCTGTATTAAGTATTTTCTCAGCAAGCGCCTTAATGTTTGTCGCTTATTTTGCTTCATCTGATAACCGCGAGCATTTATTTGCAGAGAACTGTGCTTGTACTGATACTGCCACCTATAACTCTAGCTTACCGAGCAGCCATCCAAACAATCGTTGTGCAACTCAATCTGATGATGTCAGTTGGGGTAGCTGGGTTACAGGTAATAGTCGCTCAAGTCAGTTTCATTTCTTAGATTTGCTAGAGTTACTGCACGGTAATGAAAAAAGTAAACCTATCAGTGATATGCCTGCAAATAACCCGAACACTATTTAATGTCGATTTGGCGTGTTTTTACCAGTACTGTCGCTGCTTTTTTTGGAGTGCAAACTGAAGATAATCGCCAGCGTGACTTTAACCAAAACAGTTCCCCTCTCCCATTTATATTTATGGGAATAGCGTTAGCTGCATTAATGATTTTGTCTTTGATCTTTATCGTGAATCAAGTATTAAGTTGACAGCCCCTAAAAAACTTTTCTAAGTAATTTCATAAACTCATCAAAGTATTCCGATATTTAATCGATCACTTCTTGATAATGATGATCATACAGCGCCATGATTTCGTCTACTTTCTTGCGCGAACTGCCTTTCTGACTAATATTGCGCTGCACTGCAATTGAAGCTAATTTTGCCCCACGATAAAGCTCACGAGTCAGTGGAATATCATGATTACTGATTAATACAGGAATATCACGTTCAAGGGCAGTATGGCGCGATTGTCTCGCTAATAAAGCTTGATCGTCTAAGCTAAAACCTGGGCCTACATAGGTCGTAAAGCTTGCTGTTGTTGAGAGCGGAGCATAAGGAGGATCACAATAAATCACGTCACCAGTATTCGACATCTCAAATGCTTGTTCATAACTTACACAATGAAATGTCGCTTTTTGGGCTTTAATAGAAAAGTAGCGTAGCTCTTCTTCTGGAAAGTAAGGTTTTTTATATGAACCAAAAGGCACATTAAAGCCACCTTTTCGGTTATAGCGGCATAAGCCATTAAACCCATGGCGGTTCATATAAAGAAAATATACCGAGCGTTTGAAAGGATCTTTCGTTTGATTGAATTCGGTGCGAATTCGGTAATATTGTTCTTTATCATTCATTTCTGGAACAAACATCGCTTTAGCTGCAGCGATATAAGCGTCAGGTTGATTTTTAACAATATTATAGAGATTGATTAAATCATGATTAATATCGCATAACAGGTACTCGTCATAGTCAGTATTTAAAAATACTGAACCAGCACCTACAAATGGTTCTATTAACCTTTTACCTTGGGGTAAATGCTTTGCTAGCTCGTCAACGAGTTTAAATTTTCCACCCGCCCACTTAAGAAAGGCTCTATGCTTTTTAGTCATGAATACCAGTTACTAGCAAAATTAAAGCAGATGATTGTACTCTTTTTAATAAGAATAATCATTGTTTGAATTACCAAATCGAATAGCTTTTTAAGCGATTAATTCGATTTGATTTCGTATCCTTTCAGATCGCTCCATTTCCTTATCCAAGGAGCACTTAGTCCAAGCTTTTGTTGTAATGTATCTGATTCTCTTAAAGCTTGATCTGCGCTTTCGAATTGCCCGAATAATACAATATGGCGACTCTTATATTTTGCCTGCACTAATTCTGCAGTACTAGATTGATGGATAGCGAGTTTTGTGAGTATGTTTTTCAGTGACTTTTCTTCTCGAACACTGGCTATCTGTAATGTAAATCCAGCCCTGTCAGTTAATTTATCAGTGTCGGCAACCTTGTCAACTTGCTCATTGATGATTTCAAGCTTATCTGTTTCTACAATTGTTTCTTCTTCAGCGACATCTGATAATTGTACATCCTGGTTATTAACATGATTTAAATCTGAAGCTATTGCCGTCTCGGCGCCCTCATCAGCGATATTGACTATATCTTCTGCAATTAATTGCTGAACTATATGGTCTTCTGAAGCTGGGATTATGATGAGTATTGGATCTGCAGGGGTTTCTTCATCTAAGCTTATTTTATGCTGTAATTTTGCAGTTACAGTATTAGTGAAAACAGGGGCTATTAACGATTTACCGTAGTCATAAATAAACCATTGGCTAGCGTTTATTGGCGCTGTAAAAGGTAAGAAATCTACCGTCTCAGTATTTTTATCCTGTTCAATTTCAGCTTGTTGCTCACTCTGATAAAAATAGAATCCAACAACAGATAAACCGATAAGCAAGCTTAACCCCAGAGATACAATAGATGTTAGGTTTTTGGTCCATTTCTTTGAGACAACAGGTTCATCTTCCAATGCTTTTTTTAAAAGCTCAATAACTTCTGCTGGAGTGCCGGATTGTTTTTCAATCTGAGCTTGGATTATTTCACGAGGGATAAATGGTGTTCTATTACTTCTAATTAATAGGGTTCTATATAAGCCTTCACGCTCAGCTAATGACAAAGGTTCGACTTCAACATGCAGTAGTAATGATTGCATCGTTTCTGTTAATTCATGACTCAGATCAGCAAATGAATCTGGCTCAACAGTAAAGGTGATTGAAATAGGCTTTCCAGCACATTTCAATTGCGTCAACACTAGACATTCAGCCCATAACTCACGAGACATATATTGCGCATCATCAATAATAATATGCAATGGCTTAGTCAGGCTAGATTGGATCCTTAGCAAGGTATCAGCTAAAGGTAAGGCATCATCGAAAATGGGAGAAGAAATTAATTGAACAAGAATTTTACGTCGAATTTCTGCACTTTCAGCGTGCATTGGGCAGATAACTAATGCAGAGTTATAGTTATCTAATTCACTTGCAAGCGCTGTAACTAACGTGGTTTTACCTGAGCCTTTTGAACCCGACACTAGTACCAGTTGTTCACTATAACTAGCGATATGCTCTAGTCGCTGAACTAAAGATTCCTGAGAAGGTAATAATAGCGTTTGTTGGATATCCAAAAGCCCACCATTAGACTTACACTACAAGTTAAACTTCGCTAATCACTTCTGCAAGTAATGACTCTTTTACATCAGAGAATACATCAGCAGTGCCTATTGAAGTGGGTAGTACCAAACGAATTTGGCCCGCTAATACTTTTTTATCACGTTGCATGTGCTTGATATAACTTTCAAACATCATCGTTTCAGGAGAGGTTATGGGTAAATCAAACGCTTCCATTATGCGAACAACTCTATCGAAATCAGCTTGCTGAATTAAGCCTAGTTTTAACGATGTTAATGCTGCCATTATTGTACCTGTAGCAACTGCTTCGCCATGAAGCCAAACACCATAACCCATTTCAGCTTCGATAGCATGACCAAAGGTGTGCCCCAGATTCAATAACGCTCTAACACCGCGCTCGGTCTCATCTTCAGCAACGACATCAGCCTTAATTTGACAACACTTTGCAATCGCATAAGTAAGGGCGTCGTTATCAAGCGACTTTAGTTGCTCAACATTTTGCTCTAACCAACTAAAGAAGTCAGCATCCCAAATAATGCCGTACTTAATCACTTCAGCCATTCCTGCAGCAAATTCTTTTGCAGGTAATGTCGCTAAACAATTGGTATCAATAATGACAGATTGAGGCTGATAGAATGCCCCGATCATATTTTTACCTAAAGGATGATTAACTGCTGTTTTACCGCCAACTGATGAGTCAACCTGGGACAACAAGGTTGTAGGAACCTGAATAAATTCCACGCCTCTCTGATAGCAAGATGCAGCAAAGCCAGCCATGTCGCCAACGACACCGCCACCTAATGCAACTATCACGCAATCACGTGCAAAATTATTTTCTAACAAAGCAGAAAATATTAAGTCCAAATGAGTGAGATCTTTAAATCTCTCTCCATCAGGCAGCACAACAACACCCACTTCACCACAACTTGTCATAGCTTGTTGAACTTGTTCTAAGTACAACGGAGCTATAGTGTCATTGGTGACAATGAGTGCTTTTTTACCAGAAAGGTAATCGGAAAAATAAGCGTTTTGCTGCAGTAAATTCTGGCCAATAAAAATGGGATAACTTCGTATACCTAATTCAACCTGAACTTGCTGCATAAACCTACCTAAAAACCGAGTTGCTCAATGATTTGATTTGCGACTATTTTCGCGCTTTGCTCATCTGTCTTAACGATAACATCGGCAATCTCTTCGTATAAAGGATTACGGACATCAGCAAGATTCTCAAGCACTTCACGTGGGTCATCAACCTGTAATAGAGGTCGACGCTTATCACGTTGAGTACGAGCCACTTGCTTATCGATTGTAGTCTCTAGGTATACAACGATACCGCGAGCTGACAGATGATTACGAATGTCTTTACTTTGTACAGATCCGCCGCCAGTAGCTAGGACAATGCCTTGCTTTTCCGACAGGTCGGCGATGACTTGAGCTTCACGTAGACGGAAACCTTCTTCGCCTTCTACGTCAAACACCCAGGCAATATCTGCACCTGTGCGTTGCTCAATCTCGTGATCTGAATCGTGGAAATCTAAATGCAGCATTTGGGCCAAATGGCGACCAATTGTGCTTTTGCCTGCGCCCATTGGGCCTACCAGAAAAATATTGCGTTTTTCAGCCATTATATATACGTCTGAATCTTATATGAAATGTATGCCTTATCGACTTAAACTCAAGCCGACCTATAATTTAACCTTGCTCTAATGAGACTTGACGGAGGATTATCTCAGTTATATGGCCGTTGTTGCAAGTGGTGTTGATGAATTAACCCAAGATTATTAAAATAAATCTCTATTAGTCTTTCTTAAATAGACTAATGACTGACGAGATATATTTCCCTCTTAACAATAGAATCAATCAACTACGTAAAAAATAGACAAAAAAATACCAGCAATAAGCTGGTATTTTTATTTGTATTTATTTAAAGCTGTTCAGTGACAATTTTCGGTGTCACAAAAATCAATAGCTCTTGACGTTCATTACTATCAGAAGTGTTTCTGAATAAGAAGCCAACTAGTGGAATATCACCTAAAACAGGAACTTTGCTGACACGACTAATTAGGTTTTGCTGATAAATACCACCAAGTACAATCGTTTCACCATTATCAACGAGTACCTGGGTTCCGATACGTTGAGTATCAATCGATACCGCTTCACCCGTACCTGTTTGAACAGTCTCGCCTCGAGTATCTTGAGTAATCTCTAGATCAAGTATCACGCGGTCATCAGGAGTAATTTGTGGAGTCACTTTCAGAGATAGTACAGCTTTTTTGAATGATACAGTCGTTGCACCACTTGATGCAGACTCAACATATGGAATCTCCACACCTTGCTCAATATAAGCTGATTTTTGGTTAGAGGTAGTAATACGTGGACTTGCAATAATCTCGCCTTTGTTTTCTTGCTCTAACGCACTTAGCTCTAAATCAAGCACTGTTCCATCAGCCATTTTTGCAACACTAAATGCGATACTTGCGGCATTTGTTGCTGACGAAGGTAAATTAACATTTAAGCGATCACTCAACGCAGGAATAACACCTGATACGATATCATTCGCGCCTTCTAGTGAACCAGATGTTCCCTTATCACCTTGCTGGTCTGTAATGCCCCAACGAATACCTAAATCTTCTGAAACATTATCTTTTACTGTCACCATACGCGCTTCAATTAATACTTGCTTAATTGGGATATCAAGTACTTCAACTAAACGGTGGATTGTTTCTAAAGACTCTGCAGTATCTTTGACTAATAGTGTGTTAGTTCGCTCATCTACAGCAACGCTACCACGGCTTGATAATAAACTTGAGTCAGAACTCTTCATTAACTCAGCCATATCAGCTGCTTTAGCATAATTGACTTGAATATATTCGGAATAAAGTGGCGCTAATTCTTTAACTTCTTGTTGGTTAGCTAAATCTTGTTTTTCGCGGATAGCAAGCTCTTCGCTCGGGGCAACCATTAAAATGTTACCTTCAATTCGCTTATCTAAACCTTTAGTTTGTAAAATTAAATCTAACGCTTGATCCCAAGGTACATCGTCTAAACGCAAAGTGATGTTGCCTTCAACTGTATCACTGGTCACCAAGTTAAAATCGTTATAATCAGCAATAATTTGAAGCACTGTTCTTACAGAGATATTCTGGAAATTTAATGACAATGAGCGGCCATTGTATTTTTTATCTTCTTTAGCAACAGCTGCACGTTCAACTTTATTGATACTGACTTTAAAGACGTTGCCTTCTTGCTTGTAGTTGTAATCATAGTTGCCATCAACATCAACCATAATGCGTGAAGTTAAGTCATCTTTAAATGTTTCAAAACTGGTCACTGGCGTATTAAAGTCTTGTACATCCATAACGTACAAATGCTCGCCCTTGATATCAGTGTTATATAGTTTTACTTCAAGCTTTGAACCCACCTGAGCAACATTTGCCGCAACGGAGCGATTATTTAGATGTACCAATAAATCTCCACCACCGGTTTTATTGCGGCGAAAATCAATTGTTTCGATACCATTCACAAAAGGGTTATCAGCATTATCAGGGCCTGAAGCGGTATCATTTACAGTCAAACGATACGTATTTCCTACCACTTTACCTTGATAAGGCTTCACTTCTGCTAAATCGACAACAACATTGAGTGAGCCATCTATTTGTGTAGTTTTAAGGCCTTCAACACCAACTCTATCGATAGTGATGTCATCTTTTTCAAGATTTGAAATACTGTCTTCAAAACTTAATATGATTTGAGCTGGTGAACCAGATAGATCAACTTCAGGAGTAGATAAATCAGATTCGAAAACAAGCTCTAATTCTAATTGGTGATCGACAATAGAATGGTATTTAACGTCCATTAATTTATTGGCGGCTAGTGCACTTGGTAGTGCCCCAATCATTAAAACAACACCAAGTACTGTTTTAAGTAGTGAGATTCTTTTTGTCGATGTTTGCATCGCGGCAGAAGATTTCATTATTCCCTCATCCTTCGCACATTATTTGCCAGTTAGCTCTAAGTTGCTTGCTCTTTCAGCCCAGCAACCTGAACCATCAGGAATTAATTCTATAATTTCAATATATTGCGGTGTCACTTTACCTATTTTCCCATGGTAAAGTCCGAGATACTCACCGACCCCTAAGCGATATACATTTGCATCAGATGACTCAACTAAAGCCCAAGTTGTACCATCTTCACTCAACGTACCGCGCATTCTTAAATTGTCTATTGCATATGTTTCAAGACGACCTTTACGACGTTTTAAGTCAGGTTGAAGACAATTTCTACTGGTATCCACCACTTCCTCTGTCAATTCACGAGAAGGTGGAACAAAAGGACTGCGCATTAACTCTGCTTGATAGGCAAAGTGTTCAAACTTAGGCGTTTCTTTTAACGGAGGAATACGAGCAATATGCTGTGCTTTAGTCGTCGTAACAAACAACTCTAAATCACTGCGATCACCTATACAGCCAGTTAACATTAATACGACTAATAATAAGGGTAAGAATTTCATTATTTCTTCCCCTTATTTTGCTCTGGAGGCAATTGTGCACCTTCTTTAAATCGATAGGTTTTCGCGAGAATATCCATCGATAAACTTCCGCTGTCATCACGCTTTATCACAAAATCATGCAAACTCACGATACGAGGCAGCTTCGCAACACCACTGACCATATTACCTAACTGATGATAGTCGCCTACAACTGCCATTTTAATTGGGAACTCTAAATAGAAATCACGTTCGATTTCAGTATCCCAATCCAAACTATTAATGCGAAGGCCAGCATCTGTCGCAACAAAAGTTGTATCATCTAACAAACCAGGCATTTCGTTTTCTGAAGGCAACATTTTAAGTAACTCAGCAAACTGTGCTTCCATTACTACAAGTTGTTCACGATACAGTTTCAAGTTAGCCGCTAAGCGATATTTATTTTGGAAGTCTTCTCTAAGGGTTATCTCCTGCCTTTCTTCTTTATCTAATACATCTAGTGCATCGGAAACAAATAAGTAATAACTTGCCCCTAATACAGTCAATGAAAGAAAAATAGCAAAAACCACTTTAACTAAAGTTGGCCAACCACCAATATTCTCAAAATCAATATCATTAAACTGCTCTAAGTCGAGATTCATTTTCGACCTCCTTCAGTTGTCTCTATTGTTTGAGTGTCATCAAAGATTGTCACTCGCAATCTGAATTTTTGTAATTGTCTTAAATTTTCGTTTTGACTAATAATCGATTGCATACTTGGATCATTTAAATATTGCGATGTTTTTACTTTTCTCATCATGTTCGCAACATTGTTATTTGACTCACTTCTGCCTTCAATCCAAAGTAAACTGCCTTTCTTCTCGATACTCGAAAGGTATATTCCTGGCGGTACAATTCTCACTAATTCGTCTAAAACATGTGTCGGCAAATTACGAGATTGCTGAAGGTTTAATATAATCTTAGTTCGTCTTTCAATATCTTTCTTACGAGCCGTAATTTTTCTTATTTCTGCAATTTGGGCATCTAATAGAGATATTTCAGATTGTAAATATGCATTTCGTTGACGTTGATCATCTGTGACCACTTCAATAAAGCTTAATGCTAAAAATACAACTAAACAGGTAACTAAAAAAACTAACGCTAATATACCAATGTAATCTCGTTTTTGTTTTTCTCTGGCCTCTTCACGCCAAGGAAGTAAATTTATGTTCGCCATTGAGCGTAACTCCTAAGCGCTAAACCGCATGCAACCATATATTTACTAATACTAGGTTCTAGCTGGTTTTTA
Source organism: Shewanella sp. TC10 (assembly GCF_009663145.1). GTDB lineage: Bacteria > Pseudomonadota > Gammaproteobacteria > Enterobacterales > Shewanellaceae > Shewanella. The sequence goes on along the minus strand of NZ_VKHR01000030.1, from coordinate 19,996 downwards.
ATATCATCATCAGCATGTAAACAGCCTTGAAATGGGTCTGCAACAATTGAATGCACTCCTAAATCATTAGTTAGTAATGCTGTCATACCTTCAAGTTTTGCTGTTCCACCACATAAGACAATATAGTCAACTTTATCTTTACCACTGGCAGTACAATAAATTTGAAGTGTACGTTTAATCTGCTGCAATAATTGGGTTTGGAAAGGTGATAACACCTCAAACATATAGTTTCGTGGAAGTTCACCCGTTATTTTTGCATTTTCAGCTTCATCATATGGCATACCATAAAATGATAAAATTGATTGGGTAAATAATTCACCACCGAATGCTTGCTCACGAATAAATGTCGTTTCTCCGTGCTCAACCACGGCAAAAGTGGTCATATTGGCTCCAATATCAACCAGTACAACTGATTTTTCATTGGCGCCTTCAGGAAGTTGAGCAAGGATTAACTCAGACGAGCGTCCTAAAGCATAAGCTTCAACATCCACTACCTTAGTATCAAGTTCAATCGCATCTAATGAATCCATTCTGGAATCAATATTATCTGTACGACAAGCACTTAATAACACATCAACTTTCGTCGGGTCAGTTGTGTTGGCATTGAGTGTTTCAAAATCGATACTCACTTCGTCGAGTGAGTAAGGGATAAGGTTGTCTGCTTCAATTTCAATTTGTGCTTCCATTTCTTCTTCATTTAATGAAGCATCCATGTAAATCACTTTGGTCATTACAGCAGAACCAGAGACAGCAACCGCAGCAGACTTAATTCCTTTTGGCAGTCCACGTCTAATATGCCTTAATGATTCAATAACAGCTTCAGAATCACGGATCTCATGATCGACAACTGCACCTTTTCTCAAAGGAGCAGATATATAGTTTTGAATTTTATATCCATCAGCGGTCTTACTCAGCAAAATGGCTTTAACTTCGTGGGAACCAATATCGATCCCGACCATTTGCGGAGCTTGACGCTTCCAAAATTTAGAAAGCATATTCCGTCATCGCATTTATTTTTTTATATTTTAAAATAGATTAGCACAAAATCAACTCGTTATAAGTATTTGTATTAAATGTTTCTAAATTTTACAACTTGTTTTTTTCTGTTTTCATGTTTTTACTTCACCAAAAACCTTCCCGCTTATATACTAGCGAGCATATTTATGATTTTTGGAATATTTCGGTGAAGTGGTTAAAACGAATACTTATAGCTATATTTAGCTTAACTTTATTAGGCGTCGGCACAATTGTCGGGGCTTATTATTATCTTTTACCTGAATTACCGGATGTAAATACCCTTAAAACGGTAAAATTACAGACGCCATTAAGAATATACAGTAGCGATGGACTACTTATTTCTCAGTTTGGTGAGAAAAGAAGAATCCCAGTTGAATATCAGGATGTACCTGAACAATTAATCAATGCCGTATTAGATACCGAAGATGCTCGTTTTTTTGAACATAAAGGTATTGATCCAATCGGTATTGTTCGTGCTGCTATTATTTTGGTAACGACAGGCAAAAAAAGCCAAGGCGCGAGTACGATTACTCAACAAGTCGCCCGTGGTTTTTTCTTGTCCCGTGAAAAAACCTATATTCGTAAAACAAAAGAAATATTCTTAGCGTTAAAAATTGAAAAAGCACTTTCTAAAGAAGAAATCCTGACACTTTATTTAAACCGTTCTTTCCTTGGTAACAGAGCCTACGGTGTTGGCGCTGCCGCCCAAGTTTATTATGGTAAAGATTTAACCCAACTATCGCTTCCCGAAATGGCGATGATTGCCGGCTTACCTCAGGCACCTTCAGCTGCAAACCCAATTCGAAATCCTGAGCGAGCCAAAACACGCCGTAATTGGGTCCTGAGCCGGATGTTAGAAAAGCGCAACATTACAGAAGCGCAATACCAAGAAGCAATTAATTCACCTATTACAGCTAAATATCATGGCGCTGAAATCGACTTATACGCACCTTACATTTCAGAAATGGCACGTGAATATATGGTGAAACAATATGGCGAAGAAGAAGCCTACACCAATGGCTATAACGTCTACACGACTATTTCGTCTGACTTACAATTAAAAGCCCAAAGTGCATTACGAGATAATGTTTTTGCTTACGATCAACGTCATGGTTATCGAGGGCCGATTGCTGAACTATGGTCTACAGACTCGACATCAGATGCCACTACTGAGCCAATGTCCACCAGCGATATTATCAGCAATTTAAAAAGTACTTCTGCCATGCAAGGTATTATGCCTGCCGCTGTCATTGCCGTTGAAGAACAGCAAGCAACTGTCTTAAACGCTAAAGGCGAAGAAATACTGCTAGAGTGGAATGGATTAAAGTGGGCACGAAAATTTATTACTGATCGACGCCAAGGAACACCACCTAAAAAAGCTGATGACATTTTGGCTGTGGGCCAAAAGGTATGGATTAGAAATAATGGCAACTACTGGCAGTTATCTCAAATACCTCAAGTATCCAGCGCGACAGTATCACTAGAGCCAAGTGATGGTGCCATTAAAACATTAGTTGGTGGTTTTAGCTTTACACAAAGTCAGTATAACCGTGTCACTCAAGCTAAGCGTCAGCTGGGTTCGAATATTAAACCATTTATTTATTCTGCAGCTCTTGAAAAAGACTACAATTTAGCGACATTAATCAATAATGCGCCAATTAATAAACCGGATACCCGACAAGGCACAGCATGGCGACCAAAAAACTCGCCTGATATTTATGGTGGCCCAACTCGTTTACGTGTAGGTTTAGCACAATCGGTCAATGTAATGTCTGTGCGTGCTATGAGACATATTGGTTTAGATGACACCATAGCCAAATTAGTCGAATTTGGATTCGATCCTAATGATTTACCACGCAACGAGTCTGTCGCATTAGGATCTCCATCTGTAACTCCTTTACAAGTTGTCACGGCATTTAACGTGTTCACTAATGGCGGCTACCTAGTAGAGCCCTATTTTATCAAGCAAGTAACTGATTCATTCGACAATGTCATTGAAGAAGCAAATCCACTGCTTGCTTGTACACCTATACAAGCCAATGAAGCTGATAATGTTGCAAAAGCCGATGAGAATGACCCTTTCGCAGCTATGGCAGTTGAATTTGCTCGTTCACAACAAGTTGTATCTGAAGAAGAGCAAACTGAGCAGACCAATACGCTTGTTGGCCAGTGTGGCGATGAGAATAGCCTTTATGCGCCTAGAATCATCACTGAGCAAACGGCATTCCTTATTACTGAAGCACTGAAAAGTGTAATTTGGGGTGGTGGCGATTGGAGTAAAGGAACAGGTTGGAATGGTACAGCTTGGCGTGCATCACGATTAATAAAACGTCGCGACATCGCAGGTAAAACCGGTACCACCAATGAATCTCGAGATACTTGGTTTAGTGGGTTTAATCCAACATTAACCTCAACATTCTGGGTTGGTTTTGATGATCATAGCCGTCGACTAGGCCGTACGAGTTGGGTCGCTGATGGACCGGAAAATCAAATTTCTGGTGCTGAGGCTGGCGCTAAAACCGCAGGACCAGGTTGGAATGACTTTATGAATCAGGCGCTAAAGGGCACTGAAGAAAAAACAAGTATCCCACCTAAAGGGATTGTTTCTGCTCGAATTGACTTAGCCACTGGGTTATTAACCCGTAAAACTGATCATACGACTTCGTTTGAGTACTTCGTTGAAGGTACCGAGCCAAGAGAGTATGCAACGGATGAAGTTATTGATGACAATATTTTCAATGAAAATCCGACAGATGATTTATTTCAATAATGATTGAATGTCTGGACTATAAACGCTAAATCTTGAATCAATAAAGCACATCAACTAAAAAGCCCTAAGTGAATTTCACTTAGGGCTTTTTACTATTAAATAATCATAATGAACACTCGTCCAATTTGCTAATGACTATTTGTAAGCCAAAGTTCAAACCTTATGATTAGCCTTGTTTTGCAGCTAACGCTTGTTTAACTTGAATAATAGACGTCCCACCTAAAGCTTCGCGCTTCTCTAAGCAAGATTCAATCGTTAAGCAGGCGTATACATCGTCTTCGATAATGTCACTAAACTGTTTAAGTTCAGCAAGCGGAAGCTCCTCTAACGGAGTTTGCTTGCCTATTGCAACCACAACCACCTCGCCCACTACATGGTGTGCCTCTCTAAATGGCATTCCCTTAGCGACAAGGTAATCAGCTAATTCAGTTGAGTTGGCATAACCTTGCTGCGCAGCTGCTAATGTTCTTTCACGATTTACCTGTAATCCACTTAACACTAATGCCGCCATTTCAAGACAAATTGACCAGCTATCCATAACATCGAATAAGCCTTCTTTATCTTCTTGCATGTCTTTGTTATAAGCCAAAGGTAATGCTTTCATGGTGGTTAAAATACCCATTAAGCTGCCATAAACACGGCCAGTTTTACCTCTAATAAGCTCGAGTGCATCAGGGTTTTTCTTTTGCGGCATTAATGAAGAGCCAGAAGTGACTTCATCGTCTAAATCAATAAAGCCTGCTTCACCGCTGTTAAAGAAGATTAAATCTTCAGCCATACGGCTTAAATGCATCATGCTGATAGAAGCGTCGCTACATAATTCAATCACATGGTCGCGGTCTGATACAGTATCAAGGCTATTCAATGTTGGCGCTGCAAAGCCTAATGATTTAGCGATTTCATGTCTATCCATTGGGTAAGCTGTACCAGCTAACGCACCTGAACCTAAAGGACAGGTATCAGCGCGTTTTAACGCATCTTCTAAACGGCTAATATCGCGCTCAAACATTTCTACATAGGCTAAACACCAATGGCCAAACAATACAGGCTGCGCTCTTTGCAAATGAGTGTAGCCTGGCATGACGGCATCAATCTCACGCGCCGCAAGGTCGATTAAAGCACCTCTGAGCTTTTTAAGCAGAGTTAGTGATTGCTCGCCCTCTTTTCTACACCACAATTTTAGATCTGTTGCCACTTGGTCATTACGCGAACGTCCAGTGTGTAGTTTCTTACCTAAATCACCTACTTTTGCAATCAAGGACTGCTCAACAAAGCTATGAATATCTTCAGCACCAGAGGCAATAATCGCTTCAGGCTTATCAGCGACTTCTGCAAGTAATTCGTTTAAAGCACCATGTAACTGCTCACATTCTTGTTGGGTTAAAATCCCCACAGAAGTAATGGCCGTTGCCCATGCAATTGAGCCAACAATATCTTCTTCAATTAAACGGTAATCGACTGGTAGTGAGTCATTGAATAATTTAAATAGTGCACTACTTTCTTGACTGAATCTTCCGCCCCATAAAGCCATGTTGATATCCTCTTGTTCAATTCTTTAATCAGTGTTGCTAAATCAATAATATTAAAATGAATATGAAAACGGGGCTTATACCTGAATGTAGATGTAAGCCCCGTTTAAAAACTATTTAACAGCTGAGCTTATTTGCTGTTAAGTGCTCTAATACGACTAGATAAAGAATAAAGACGGATGAAGCCTTCAGCATCTTTTTGGTCATACACATCGTCATCGCCAAATGTTGCAAACTCTTCTGAATATAAGCTATTTGGTGAGCGTTTTTTAACGACACTCGCTTGGCCCTTATAAAGTTTTATCACCACTTCACCATTAACCAGCTCAGCTAATGACTCTGACCCCGCAAGAAGTGAATTACATAAAGGGGTAAACCAACGTCCGTCATAAACTAAGTGCGCCATCTGTGCGCCAACTTGTTCACGCCACTCGCGACTGGTTTTATCAAGCACTAACTCTTCAATCGCACGCAAACCTGCAAACATGACCGTACCGCCTGGTGTTTCATAACACCCACGAGACTTCATGCCAACTAAACGGTTCTCGGTAATATCGATACGGCCTACGCCATGTGCAGCTGCCTGCTCATTTAGCTGCATCAGCGCTTGGTATGGTGATAAAGCAACACCATCAACATGAGTCACACGACCATTTTCAATGTTCAATGCAACGTATTCAGGTGTATTAGGCGCATCTTCAGGTGCAACCGTCATGGTCCACACTTCTTTGCTTGGTTCATTCCAAGGGTCTTCTAACTCGCCACCTTCATGAGAGATATGCCACGCATTTGCATCACGACTGTAAATCTTGGTCGCTGATGCAGTGGTTTCAATATTTCTTTCAGCTAAGTAATCCAATAAGTCTTCACGACTTACCATTGACCATTCACGCCAAGGAGCAATCACTTTTAAATCTGGAGCGAGGGCAGCAAAACAACCTTCAAAACGAACTTGGTCATTACCCTTACCTGTACAGCCATGACAAACCGCGTCAGCACCAACTTTACGGGCAACTTCAACCTGCGCTTTCGCAATAATTGGACGAGCCATTGAAGTACCTAATAAATAAGTTCCTTCATAGATAGCACCTGTAGCAATCGTTGGATAAATATAATCAGCCACCAGCTCTTCTTTTAAATCAATGATGTAACATTCTGAAGCACCTGATTCAATCGCTTTTTCGTGCAAACCTTCAAGCTCTGCATCACCCTGACCAACATCGGCACAAAATGCCACAATTTCACAATTGTCGTAGGTTTCTTTTAACCATGGGATAATGGCTGATGTATCCAGTCCACCTGAATAAGCTAATACGACTTTTTTAATACTTGGTTGTGTTTCAATAGACATCGTTAATTCTTCCTAACGTAAACTGTGTAAAGCTGGCTCGCTAAAGTTATCAGCCAGCCAACGAAATATGTTTGTCATTACCCTAACAAGGTAACCAATACTGCATTTTGGGCATGCATTCTATTTTCTGCTTGTTGCAGAATCAGCGAACCTTCGCCATCAACCACTTCGGTTGTTGCTTCTACTTCTCTGTATGCTGGTAAACAATGCATAAAGAAGTTAGCACCTACTTTTGTCATCAACTCGATATTCACTTGGTACGGTTTAAACTTAGCTTCAATCTCTTCCATTGAGGTGTTGTCCCCCATTGAGATCCAAGTATCGGTATAAACTGCATCTTGCGGGCCCATTTCATTGACGTCTGAAGTTAAAATAAGCTCACCACCATGCTTAGCAGCTAACGCTTGAACTTCACAAACCACTTGTCCATCAGGGAAATGCCCTGGAGGGCAAACAACAGTCATAGTTGCACCAAGAATCGCAGCGCCATACATCAATGAGTGAGTGACATTATTACCATCACCTAAATAAGCTAATTTCACTTTACTCACATCATCAAACTTCTCTGATAAGGTCAGAAAATCAGCTAGGCCTTGGCATGGGTGATATAAGTTACATAGAGCATTGATAACAGGAACTGAAGCATGCTCAGCTAAACCTGCAATGGTTGTATGGGAAAATGTTCTCGCCACAATTGCATCAGCCCAACAAGAAATATTAGTCGCAAAATCCGAAACTGGCTCACGTTTACCTAACGCGCCATTTTGCTGATCTAAATAAACAGCATGACCACCTAATTTATTAATACCAATATCAAAACTCACTCGCGTACGAAGCGAAGGCTTTTCAAACAGCATTACGACACTTTTGCCTGCTAATGCTTGGTTATAATCTGTAGGGTTAGCTTTAATCTTTTTTGCTAGCGCTAGTAAATCTAATAACTCAGTTTGCGATAGGTCTTTGATTGACAATAAATGTTCCATTAGTAATTTACTCCTATGGCTGAATTTGTGTGCCTACGGACTTTCCGTTCGTTAAGGCAATTAATTGTTGAGGCTGTTTCCAAGATGCAACTTGCACTGGTTTACCCATCCATTGAGCAACTTCTAATGCCGCTTCTACTTTGACCTTCATTCCTTTTTCTATCACGCCTTGCTGAACTAAATCTGAAATTTGTTGTTGATTTAATTGCGCAATTAGCTCGCCGCTACCATCTAAAACGCCCGGAACATCAGATAATAAAACTAACTGACCTTGCACTAATTTTGCTAACGCTGTGGCAGCTTGGTCTGCATTAACATTCAACATGTCACCTTGAGGTGACACAGCAATCGAGCTACAAATAGGCAACCAACCCTGTGATAGTAAATAATTTAAATAGCTCGGGTCATTGGGTGTGACTTCACCCACTAGACCTAAGTTTTCATTTTTAATTGATGCATTCACGGTATTACCATCTGCCAAGCTCATACCTACAGTCACAATGCCAGCTTCAATTGCTGCAGCTTGTAATAGCTTGTTAGATGTTCCAGCTAATGCGCCAACTACAATTGGGATTTGATCGGCTGGTGTCACCCGTAAACCGTCAAGTTTAATGGTTTCTTTGCCATTGGCTGTTAATTGCTCGTCAACCAAACATCCACCGCCATGTACAAAAATAACTTTCTGTCCTTGCGACATCATTTCAGCAACCACTGCCATTAACTCAGCCATACCTGAAGTCGACTGTAATAACGCGCCACCCACTTTAAGTACAATAACAGGCTTAATATCTGACATTTTATCTTCTCCTGTTACAAGCCAAAGTGAATTTTAATGCACTGTAAGCCTTGGCTAGCAGCACCTTTCATTAAATTATCAATTGCACTCGCCACAACTAAGTAGTGGCTTTGAGGATCATATTTCCAACCTAAAATACAGTTAGGGGTATTAACTACATCATCTACTTTTGGGAATTGGTTATGTTTAACGCTAACTAATGGGCAATTATCATAAACTTGATAAGCGGCAGCGACGTCAGCCTCAGTAGTACCTTTAGCCAACTGCACAGTAATAGTGGCTAAAATGCCCCGCTTAAAATTACCTAAATGCGGTGTAAAAATAACTTCTTGTCCTAAGTGCGTTGCTATTTCAGGTTGATGTCTGTGACCTAATACGCCATACGGTGTCAGGCTTACTTCACAAAAGCTAGTATGTAGCTGTGCTTTTCTACCTGCACCTGTTACGCCACTTACAGCATTGATCACTGGGTAAGCATCAGTAAGTAATGACTTTAAAGGTTTAAGAGCAGTTAAAGACGCAGTTGGATAGCACCCTGGAACCGCAATCATTTTACTCTGTGCAATTTGCTCTTGATTCCATTCAGCTAAACCATAAACAGCATCAGCAAGTACTTCTGCTTGAGAGTGCTCAAATCCATACCACTTAGGGTATTGTTCAACATCAGCAAAACGGTAAGCACCACTTAGGTCAAACACAGCTAAACCTTGCTGATAAAAGAAAGCCGCAAGCTCTAAGCTAACAGAATGCTCAGTAGCAAGTACTACGGCATCAGCTTCTTCAACGATAGCTTGCTTAGCCGCTGCAGATAAAGGCGATAAAGGAATTTGAATATGTTGGTAACTGGGGTACAAATCAGCAAGTAAACGGCCTTTATCAAGACTATTCTCAGAAACGTATAAGCCTTGAATAGACATTGTTGCTTCAGCATCAATAAGAGCGGTGATTTGTGCACCGGTATAACCACTTGCACCAATTATTGCGATATTTTTCATTATTTTGTCGTCTTTAAGTAAGTAAACTATTGGAGATAAATCGATACATGAGCTGGGTGCTCGAGAATAAAACTATCGTCGAAGATAGTTTACCTTGGGATCTGTTACAGTGAGTTGAATCGCAATTAAATACATATCTATATTCTTAAATCGTTATCAAGTTATGGTGAATGCCTTAGCTGTTTGCTAGACTAACACAAATTATTACTTATGCAATAATAATGAATACATATTTATTGCGATAACTAAGAAAGGTTCCTATGAAGTCATTACCTGAACTTAAAGATGCTTTTACACAGCTGATTGCATCGCCATCAATCAGTGCACTAGAACCTGAACAAGATATGAGTAACCATGCAGTTATCGAAATACTGCAATCTTGGTTTTCTGACATGGGTTTTGAGTGCACTGTTAGTACAGTGGCGGATAGCCGTGGCAAACAAAACTTAGTGGCCACTATTGGGTCGGGTAAAGGTGGGCTTTTACTCGCTGGACATACTGATACCGTGCCTTTTGATGAAGGACGCTGGAGTCAAAACCCATTTGAGCTGACAGAAAAAGATAATCGTTGGTATGGTTTAGGCACCTGTGACATGAAAGGTTTTTTTGCGTTAATAATGGAAGCGCTTAAGACTGTGCCTTTACATGAGTTAAAACGTCCGCTGCATATCTTTGCAAGTGCGGATGAAGAAACCACCATGAATGGCGCAAAAGCATTTGCTGATTCAAAAAGTATTGCTCCTGATTATGCCATTATTGGTGAACCCACCAGCTTAAAACCGGTATATATGCATAAAGGCCATTTAGCACAAGGCATTCGAGTAATAGGAAGAAGTGGCCATTCATCAGATCCTGCTAGGGGATTAAATGCCATCGAAATTATGCATCAAGTGGTCGGTCAATTAATGAAGCTTAAGCAGCATTTAAGTGAGAATTACCGCGAAGATGCCTTTAGCGTTCCTCACCCGACGATGAACTTTGGCCATATACATGGTGGAGATGCTGCTAACAGAATTTGTGGCTGTTGCGACTTACACCTCGATATCAGACCTCTACCTGGTATCGAATTAGCCGATTTAGAACTCATGGTCATTAATTACTTATCGGAAATCAGTAAGCAATATCCAGGTAGTATTGAAATATCAACCTTATACCCTGGCTCTGAATCATTTGCGGGTAAAGTGGATAGCTATTGGACTAAATTAGTGGCAGAAATCTCAAACACCGAACCAGAAGTCGTTAACTACGCCACAGAAGCCCCATATATTAAACAATTAGGCTGCCAAACTCTTGTAATGGGGCCAGGTAGCATTAATCAAGCCCACCAACCTGATGAATATATTGGCTTGGAGTATTTAACGCCCACTGTAGACTTACTTAAAAAGCTTATTTATCAGGCTTGTATTAAATAGTTGTGACCAGCATCAATGATATAGACGTTAAATGATTATGTATTTTAATTAATAATAGAAGCCATTGACCAATACCCTCGCAGCTCGCTATTGTGCTAGTTTGAGTCAAATATTTGTAACGGCTAATTAAGTTAACTTATGGAGTAATTATGGCAGAGCAAACCGCCGACATGTACGCATCTTTGCGTTCTAATGTGAGTAGCTTAGGGCAGATACTGGGTGATACCATGCGCGATCACCTTGGCGAAGCATTTCTCGAAAAAGTCGAGCAAATTCGTATTCTTGCAAAAGAATCACGTAAAGGTGATTCAGACTCTCGACAGCAAATGCTGACCTTGTTGAATTCATTACCAGATGAAGAGTTAGTCCCTTTTGCTAAAGCCTTTAACCAATTCTTAAATTTAGCCAATATTGCTGAGCAATTTCATACCATAAGCCGTAATTGTGATGAGCTTGTTTGTGTCCCAGATCCAGTAGAACAGCTCCTTGGTCGCATGCTTAACAGTAATGCAAACGAGCAAGATGTTATTAATTGCTTAAAAACACTTGATATTGACTTGGTGTTGACAGCGCATCCAACGGAAATTTCACGCCGAACACTCATCCAAAAGTATTCAGCTGTTGTCGATTGCTTAACCGAGCAAGAGAATAAACAACTCACAGAACGTGAAAGAAACCAATCACACCTTAGATTACGTCAGTTAATAGCCCAAATTTGGCATACCAATGAAATTCGTAATGAGCGCCCGACTCCTGTTGATGAAGCACGTTGGGGTTTAAGCACCATTGAAGCCTCATTATGGCAAGCAGTCCCCGACTTCTTACGCCAGTTAAACGATCATGTTGAAGCCAAAACAGGCCAACAAATTCCAGCAGATATTTGCCCTGTCAGATTCTCAAGCTGGATGGGTGGTGATAGAGACGGCAACCCATTTGTTACCTCTGTTGTCACTGAAGAAGTACTGTTACGTAACCGCCATGCAGCCGCAAGACTGTACCTTAAAGATGTTGTGTCGTTAGTGAATGAACTATCGATGGAAGATGCCAATGCTGAGCTAATGGCGCTAGTGCCAAACAGCAAAGAACCTTACCGCGATATCTTAAGACACTTGCGTCATAAACTGCGTGCCACCATTGATTACCTTAATGCCCGTCTTGAAGGCCATCAACTCGATACAAACCATAGTGACCTCATATGGGAGTTGGATGACTTAAAGCAACCGCTAGAATTGTTATACCGTAGTCTTTCTGACTCAGGAATGCGCTTAATTGCTAATGGTCTTTTATTAGATATGTTACGCCGTTTAGCATGTTTTGGTATTCACATGCTTCGCTTAGATATTCGCCAAGATGCTGAGCGTCATAGTGATGTTATAGCCGAGCTAACTCGTTATTTAGGCATGGGTGATTATGATCATTGGGACGAAAATGAGAAACAAGCATTCTTATTAAGAGAGCTCACCAGTCGCCGACCTCTCATCCCTACTGATTGGCAACCGTCAGCTGATGTTCAAGAAGTCATTAAAACCTGCCAGCTTGTAGCAACTCAACCAGCCACAGCATTAGGTTCGTATGTTATTTCAATGGCCAGCAAGCCTTCAGATGTTTTAGCAGTGTTATTGCTTTTAAAAGAAGCAGGCTGTCAGCACCCTATGCGCGTGGTGCCATTATTTGAAACCTTAAGCGACTTGAATACTGCTTCAGACTGTATGACCCAATTACTAGACATTGATTGGTACCGTGGTTACACCAAAGGTATGCAAGAAGTAATGATTGGTTATTCTGACTCTGCTAAAGATGCAGGTGTAATGGCTGCAGCTTGGGCGCAATACCACGCACAAGAGCAACTCGTCGCAGTATGTAAAAAAGCTGACGTCAAGTTAATGCTTTTCCATGGTCGTGGTGGTTCTATTGGCCGTGGCGGTGGACCTGCACATAAAGCGATTTTGTCACAACCTCCAGGATCCGTTGATGGCCGTATTAGGGTCACCGAACAAGGCGAGATGATCCGCTTTAAGTTCGGCTTGCCAAAAGTGGCCGTGCAAAGTTTAGCGCTTTACACATCGGCAGTGATGGAGGCGACATTATTGCCACCACCAGAGCCTAAACAGGAATGGCGCGACTGTATGCAGCGCATTGCAGATGATTCAGTCAAAGCCTATCGTGACATTGTCCGAGAAGAACCTGACTTTGTGGCTTACTTTAGAGCAGCGACTCCTGAAGTCGAACTTGGAAAGCTGCCATTAGGCAGTCGCCCAGCCAAAAGACGTGTTGACGGTGGTATTGAAAGTCTCCGAGCAATTCCTTGGATTTTTGCTTGGTCACAAAACCGTTTAATGCTTCCAGCATGGTTAGGTTCTGGCGAAGCATTAAAAGCAGCGAATGAACGTGGTGAATTTGAATTATTGAAAGAGATGGAGCTTAAGTGGCCATTCTTTGAAACTCGTATTTCAATGCTAGAAATGGTTTACATGAAAGCAGAACCTAATCTTGCTCGTTATTATGAAAGCACTTTGGTTCCAGAGAATTTACACCATTTAGGTAAAAAGCTGCGTGCGAGTCTACAATTAGGCACTGAAGCCGTTTTATCTCTAACAGAAGCAGAAGAGTTAATGTCTCACACGCCTTGGAATAGAGAGTCAGTTAAGCTTCGTAACCCATATATCGACCCATTAAATTTCTTACAAGCTGAACTATTGGCGCGTACCCGTAATGAAGAGCAAGCGTCAAAACAGGTTGAGTTGGCATTAATGTTAACCATCGCGGGTGTGGCTGCAGGAATGAGAAACACAGGATAATGACTTTGTTCAAAGCAAGCTTACTATGCATAATGCTACTGCTGACTGGTTGCGCCAGTCAGTACAGCATTACTGAATCAGAAGTAGAAGACTATTTGAATAATGAGATGCACTACGAAGTCTCTCAAGGAAATCAAATATTCGGCCTGCAACTGAAACTCAATGATATGGAAGTGGAGTTAGGTAATAAACCTAATACCATATCTGTTACTGCATTGACCAAAATGGCCGTAAAAAATCCATTTAAATCTATCTCTGCTGACATGGAAACCACTTTTGAAGCTGAGCCATGGTATGACGTTGAAACCAAGAGTATCTTTTTAAAGAAATTGGATTTAGTCAGCGTGAAATCAGAACCTGCTGATATTGAACAAATGCTGAAACCCATCACACCACAGCTGATGATCTTTTTACGAACATTTTTAGAATCTCAACCTGTTTATGTACTCGACACAAGCGATTCAAACCAAGCGTTAATGGCTAAAATGACGAAAGAGATTGAGGTACAAAAAGGTAAAATTGTGATTAAGTTTTAGAATGCTCAACGCTAAGTAACTTATTTTTAAAAAGCGCCTAAGGGCGCTTTTTTATTCCTAAGCAAAAAAACAGCTGCAGCTAGAAGTTTTTTACCGGTTCAACCACCAAGATATTATTATGTACAGGAGTTTCAGACTGCATATATAAGTCACGTACTAACTTAAAGTCCAATTCGAGCTCAGTAACGTAAAAGCCGTCTATTGGGTAAGTCTTAACAACTTTTGCGCCTTTGATTAATCCAGACACCTTTATTTTAGTGGCAATGTTATTCAAAGAATGGCCTTGTATCCCAGTCTGAGAGTTCAACTGTAAGCCATAGACTTGTTCGGCTAGCTCTCTGTAGGCAAGAATTTTAGACGCTTCCATTGCCATTAGAATTTGCTCTGAGCGTAGTTCAGCAGGTTGTTTCTCAATAGGTGCATACCCCACAGCATTCAGTACTGGAAAGTCTGTAGGTTGATACGCTTCTGGCTCACTTGTTAAACTTTGACAACCACCCAAGCATAGAAAGAATAGAACAATTAAATTTTTCATTTTAATAACCGCAAACAATCAATAATATAGTTAGATATAATAAAAATAGAATGAACATCTAAATAGATTTAAATCTGAAGAATATTAATTATTATTTTCCTCACTATCGCTTGATAAAAATGAACTAACACCAGCAGCTAACACTTCTGAATTATTTTCTGAAAAATAATCCATAATGAGTTTAATCGCTGTTGAACCCGTGCCGACATAATCAGAATACAAAACACTTCCTGCTAATGTTGAAGCGGGACTAATTTCAGTGTTCGTCGTTTCTTGATAGATATAAGATAATATTGGCGTATGATTTAATATATTGACTGAATCAATAATATCTTTTTCATCAAATCCATCTTCTCCAAAGGAATAAGAGTAGATATCATCGACAAGACTTGAATTATCACTAGTCACTAAATTAGCAGCGTCATTTTTTGTATTTATACTTTCAGTAACCTGTTGAGTTTGACTAACAACGTTTGCTATCGCTGAACTTTTCACCATGCTGGTTTGTAGTGAAGATAATAACCCTTGTTGTAGCTCAGAAATCATACTAGCATTCATATTTAACGACAAAATGTTTTCATTATCTAAACCTGTTTCTGAGAGGATTTGTTGCTTTAAGTTATCTACAGAAAAAATATCCGTTGATGTCGCTGTAGCTAATACTGCACTACCGACACTTGCAACAGAAGTAACATTAGATAAGACATCAGAGAATTTCTCTGTATTTTCAGCTGATTCCGCTTGGTGGCTAGAGTCAGTTTTGGCCAGATCAACAGCTTGTCCTATTACAGATAATGAACTTTGTGCCTGCATGTTTTTTAAACCATTTTAGATAAAAATATTGACGATATAATTATTATGTTTCTTAAAGAATTCTATTAAAAACGAAATATTACAACATGAAATCCGTTACATTTATTATTTTAATAGGTTTATATAATTACACTAAAAGACCATTATTTAAAAACATTCTTTAAATATATGATTTTTCCCGACTACCAACTTACAATTCCATAATAAACACTAGATACAAATAACATTACAATGTTACGCAAAACAAGTTAACCACAAAAAAGAACATCAACAAAACTTTACTTGAACAATATAACCCAACATAGATTAACAAATAAAACTATATAGCGTAAAAACAAGTAAAGATAATGAAGTAATTGTGCAGAACGTAGATCTAAATATATATTTAACGTTAAAATTTACAAAACCAATAAACACTTTTTGCGAATGAATATTAAAACAACAATTATAGTATTATTTTTATTCAACATGTCAGCTTGCACCACTACTGAGGTAGCTGAAATAAAAGTACCAACAAAAGAAAATACCACAGTAAATGTCGTAGAAACTACTGATGAAGTGATGAAAGGCGATCCAGACTTTCGACCTGTTCGTAACAATAATATTCAGCAAGCACAACAAATCACTGGCTCAATATTCAATCCCAATAATGTTTACAATATCTATCAAAACAATAACCGCTATGAAGTCGGCGATATGATTTTGATTAGGTTAAATGAAGAAATGACTTCTAAAAAGTCAGTCAGCTATAAAAGAGATAGCTCGAATAACTTCGATATGTCGCCAAATATTACTGCAGGTAACATCAATATTGATGAGAACAACCTCAGTGCTGACTACTCTCAAGATAAAAGCTTCGATAGCTCTTCAGCCAGTAATCACAATAATTCACTCTCAGGTACGATTACAGTCGCCGTAAGAGAGAAGCTTCCAAACGGAAATTTAGTCGTAGCTGGAGAGAAGTGGCTCAAACTAAATAAAGGCGACGAATATGTGCGCTTTTCAGGCGAGATCAGAGTAACTGATATCGACTCTGATCATTCAATTGACTCAAGTATGGTTGGCAATACCGTGATAGAAGTGAGCGGAAAAGGCGAACAACAGGATAACCAAGATCCTTCATTAATTACAAAACTGCTCAGTGTTTTCGGCTAATACATGAAGAAAATCCTTGCAGCTATATTAATACTCTTTTTACCGAGCATTGCACACGGACAGTGGTACCTCGGACAAGCATCTATTCCCTATGATGGCGATGACTACAACGATATTCGTAAGCTAGCTATAGAACAAGCAATTGAAAATGCATCGCTACAAGCCAGCAGTTATATCAATATTGAAAACACAGTAAAAGATGGCATTTTAACCAGTAGTAAAACTCATATCATCTCGAAGCAACAAATAAGTGAAATAGTCATTCTTAATGAATCGATAGCAGCTGGAAAGTTAACTGTTAATTTAAAAATAAACCTTCTATCAAGCTCAAACTGTATCAAAGATGATTACCTAAAGCAGCTGATCATTGCCCAATTCCCTTTACTTACGCCGTCTCAAGCAACGCCAGGAGACATTTCATCACTGCCATTTCATGTTGCCTCTAGATTCAAGAACGAACTCAGTAACCAACCTAATATCTTCGTAGAAGAACTCATACCACAAATGGTTTTTAAACCAACGTCTAGTTTTGATAGCGTGAATTTAAAATCTGTTCAAGGAATATCCCATGGTTTGAACAGCCAGTTTCAAAGTCAGTATTTGGTCTTTGGATATGTCCGTGATATTGGATTGTACAATGAAAAGAAATCGGGATTAGTGACTAATACTATTTACCCAAAGCGTAACTTCACTATAAAAGTGTTCATGTACGATAGGGTTAGCGACAGTATTCTACTTGAAGAAGAATATCATGGCGAAGGGGGTTGGAGTTTCGATTCGTACAGCAAAGTCGACATGGAAAATAGTCTATTTTGGCGTAGTGAATACGGTACAACTATCGTCAATACCCTATTTAAAGTTGCTCAAGATATAAATCAAACTTTGAGTTGTGAACCAACTAAGGCCCTTGTTATCAATAAAGATGAACAGTTTGTCACCATCAATATTGGAACACTGCACGGCGTGAAAAAAGGAGATAGATTTCAGCACATCAAATTGAAAAATATCCCACTTCACAACACTATGTTATCTACTTTGATGCCACCTGAAGAGCCTATATTGTTAGAAGTCGTTCAAGTAAGTAACAAAGTCAGTCTATTAAAAGCACCCGAGCACGAAGACTTAAATGGAATGAATCAACATCAAGTAGATCTTTATGACGTTGTCACAACCGTGAATTTTTAAAACATTAAACAATAATCGAGCTAGCCAATTAAGCTAGCTCGCATTCATTTACTTAGCAAAACGAGAGATCGACGGGTAATCAACGATCACAGCTTCACCAAGCAAAGCACGTCGTAACATGTCATAAGCGATCGCTGCACTAATACTGCGAACTAACTGACGAGAACGACTTGGCAGTTTAATCATCTGACTGTAAACAGCGTGTTTTGTAGCTAAAGCAATAGCCACAGTGCCTACAGGCTTTTCCTCAGAGCCACCATCAGGCCCTGCAATACCACTGGTAGACAGTGCAAAGTCGCTATCTAGTATCTCTCTCGCCCCTCTAGCCATTGCTTCAACTGTTGCAATTGATACAGCGCCATAATCATCAAGTATCTGCGGGTTAACCCCTAGTACTTTAACTTTCGATTCATTACTGTATGTCACTAAGCCATGATGAAGATAAGAAGAACTTCCTGAAAAATCAATTAATTGACTAGTAACCAATCCACCAGTACAGGATTCTGCAATACTCAAACTAAAGCCTGACTGGTAAAGTCTGTGATGAATTTCTGCGGCCAATGTTGGTCGGTCTTCAGCAACAACAGCAATACCTAAAATCGCTTTCACTTTTTTTGTTACATTAGGCAACTTACTAATAGCTTTATCACCACGAGCAAAAATCTTAATCTCAATATGCGGCATCGATGAGCGATAACCTAAAGTAATTCCATCTGGTAAAGTTAATTCTGACAAGCTATCAGCGAGTGAAGACTCACCATGGCCGATTGTGAGCAGCTTCTTCAAAGATGTATTTTCGCTAATTTCAAATTCCTCTTTAATAAAAGGAATAAATTGCTCTTTAATCATATGCTTTAATTCAAATGGCACCCCAGGAGTAAAGAACAACCAAGCTTTATTAAGCTTTACTCTAAAGCCGCAGGCTGTGCCTACTGGATTATCTACCATAATTGCTGACTCAGGTAACCAAGCCTGCTTTAAGTTGCTCTTGGCCATTTGTCTATTATTTCGAGCAAACCACTCTATTAACTTCTCTCGCCACTCGACGTTCTCTACTAAGGTTTCACCTTTAGCCATAGCCATCGCTTCAGCAGACATATCGTCACTTGTAGGACCTAAACCACCATTAACTATGATGACATCTGCATGATAACTACGCTCAATGAAGGCATTCATTAATTCTTCTAAACGATCACCAACAGTAATGCGATGCTGAGTTTCAATCCCCAACTCCATCATCGTATTAGCAACCCAGGCTGCATTAGTATCGATAATCTGGCCAGATAAGACTTCTTCGCCAGTACAAATCATTTCTAATTTCATTTTTGTCCTTAAAATGCTGACTTGGAAACTAAGCCAATATGTAAAACCTGTTTAATTGCCTAACAAGATAGCTGACCTATGTTAAACATCAACGAATTATCGATATTAATTCATATAACTAATGACTTTTCATCAGCATTTAGAACTATGGTTGCAATTAACTGTTGTAAATATCCATTTTAAAAGCAACAAGTAACAACAAAGAAGGTAATGATAAGGTGCTATTAGCACTTAATTAAGTTACTGAGTAGATTATTTACATGCTTAAATTCCGATATCAATGTTATCAAATGCCACTGATTTAACTTGATGCAATATCCTAGACACAAAAAAGCCCGCTACATCGTTGCCAGCTGCCTGCTCTCAAATTTGAGAAATTAGGCGCTTGGCAATGACCTGCTTTTACATGGGCATATCGACCACACTATCAGGTATTGATGTTTAAACTTGAACTTTTCTTTAGACAAAGAAAAAGCCCGCTACGTAAGTAACGGGCTATCTGCTCTCAATTAAGAGAAATTAGGCGCTTGGCAATGACCTACTTTCACATGGGCATATCGTCCACACTATCAGGTATTGGTGTTTAAACTTGAACTTTTCTTTAGACAAAGAAAAAGCCCGCTACATCAGTAACGGGCTATCTGCTCTCAATTAAGAGAAATTAGGCGCTTGGTAATGACCTGCTTTTACATGGGCATATCAACCACACTATGATAGTTAGTAAAAATTAATTTAAAAACTAAAACGCCAAAACGAAAAAATCCCTGACTCACTGAGTCAGGGMTTTTTTCGTTTTGG
>NZ_VKHR01000076.1 GCF_009663145.1 Shewanella sp. TC10 | reverse complement strand
AACAAATACCGAAAAACAGTTAAGTGAAGCTACTATCAACACCTTTCGAGATGTATTTTTCCCTCTTTCTATTCACTATAGAGTTAACAATAACCCCATACTTTTTGAAGCTCTTAGTAACCCTTACCCTAATATGTCCAGCACTGATAAAAAAGACATAAAAACGGAACGAGAACTATTCCTTGATACATTTAAGGAACAATTTGGTGGTGATATTCTATGGCTTGCAACAAACATCCTCAGCGAAGAACAGTGGAAAAAACTATTAATTGGTGAGATTTGTAATATCACTGAACACCTGAAAAATGCTGCTCCTTCAGATAGTAAAGATGAAAGCTGGAAAGAAATTCTACAAATTTATCAATTAACTGATGAACAATTTGCAGAAGTTTTAGCAAGAGAAATCAGAAAGATAGAAAATGGGCTTTATAAAAAAGTAGGGATACTGAAACACTTTATTCATATTTTTCAGTTCATTGAGAATAAAAAAATATTACAAAGCACATCTGAATATGTACAGAAAGTCATAGCAACAATCGATAATATCGATTACCTAGAACTTAAGAATAGTGAAGAATATGATAGTTCTCATGGAGGCTATGGTGGTTATACATACATTACTTCCGATAATTGCGGTTTAGAAAAAAGAAGCTATATAGCTGATTTTATGAAGCATATTAATACTAGAAAATTGCACTTAGAGCAGCAGATATTAAGAGATAATAGCGAGAACTTTCCGTTCAACAGTATAGTTTATACGACTGAATTATTAGGTCCAGAGGCTAAAAGGCAGCTAGATAATAAAATTGATTATCACCGATTACCTATCCTCAAATACATTAAACCACTAGATTTTCAAAACATGTTATCCACCAGTAATAGCAGAGATATTAGTTCCTTATTAAAAGTTTGTAAGGATAGAGCTACATTTTCGAAGATCCATCGTTTATCAATTATGAAAGAAAAGCTAAATTTTTGGAATGAGCTTTTGTTGCTTGTTCGAAAGCATCTTGAAACAAATTTGACAGCTCTTAGGCTTGGCTTTGTTTTTGCTGAGCAAAGTATTACTAGTTTGATCAATACATTAGAAGAAATTGATACTGATTACCCTAATTAATATCTAAAAGCCCCGATACCGTTAGGTATCGGGGCTTTCATATATATCAAAAGTTCTTTTACAACTAATTTGGCTTTAGCTTTTAGGCTATAGACCAACAGAGCATTTACGCAGGATAAATCGTGTTAGTACAAGGCGCTTTACCACGACGTTTAGTTTTTCATAAACGAGTGGTGAGGCAACGCTGTAATCACCGATTTAGACCAGTAAATTACATGCCCATGCCGCCCATACCGCCCATTCCACCCATACCGCCCATATCAGGCGCTGCTGCTTCTTGTGGAATTTCAGCTACCATTGCTTCAGTTGTGATCATTAGACCTGCAATAGAAGCGGCAAACTGTAGTGCACTACGAGTTACTTTAGTTGGGTCAAGGATACCCATCTCTAGCATGTCACCGTAAGTGTCGTTACCCGCGTTGTAACCGTAGTTACCTGTGCCGTTTTTAACTGTGTTAGCCACAACTGACGCTTCTTCACCTGCGTTAGTTGCGATTTGACGTAGAGGCGCTTCCATTGAACGTAGTGCGATAATCACACCGTGTTTTTGGTCTTCGTTGATCACTTCAACTTCAGAGATTTTAGAAGCAACACGTACTAGTGCAACCCCACCTCCAGGAACAACGCCTTCTTCTACTGCTGCGCGAGTTGCGTGTAGTGCATCTTCAACGCGTGCTTTTTTCTCTTTCATTTCAACTTCAGTGGCTGCGCCAACTTTGATAACGGCAACACCGCCAGCAAGTTTCGCCATACGCTCTTGAAGTTTTTCTTTGTCGTAGTCAGAAGTTGATTCTTCAACTTGCTGCTTGATTTGAGAAACACGACCAGAGATTTGAGCTTGCTCGCCGTTACCATCGATGATGGTTGCGTTATCTTTAGTGATAACTACGCGCTTAGCAGTACCTAAATCTTCTAGGGTTGCTTTTTCAATCTCTAGACCGATTTCTTCAGCGATAACTGTACCGCCAGTAAGAATCGCGATGTCTTGAAGCATTGCTTTACGACGGTCACCAAAGCCAGGCGCTTTAACAGCAGCCACTTTAACGATACCGCGCATGTTGTTCACAACTAATGTTGCTAATGCTTCGCCTTCAACGTCTTCAGCAACGATAAGCAATGGCTTACCTGTTTTCGCTAACGCTTCTAGGATTGGTAATAATTCGCGGATGTTAGAGATTTTCTTATCAACTAATAAGATGAAAGGAGCATCTAACTCAACGCTGCCAGTTTCTGGCTTGTTGATGAAGTATGGTGATAGGTAACCACGGTCAAACTGCATACCTTCAACAACGTCTAATTCGTTTTCTAGCGCTTGGCCTTCTTCAACGGTGATAACACCTTCTTTGCCAACTTTTTCCATTGCTGTTGCAATGATTTCGCCGATTGATTCGTCAGAGTTAGCAGAGATAGTACCAACCTGTGCAATCGCTTTTGAATCTGAACACTCTTGAGAAAGCGCTTTAAGTTCAGCAACAGCAGCAATGACTGCTTTGTCGATGCCGCGCTTAAGATCCATTGGGTTCATACCCGCTGCAACTGCTTTAAGACCTTCAGTCACGATTGATTGAGCAAGAACAGTAGCAGTAGTTGTACCGTCACCAGCAGCATCATTGGCTTTAGAAGCAACTTCTTTCACCATTTGTGCGCCCATGTTTTCGAACTTGTCTTCTAGTTCGATTTCTTTAGCCACTGAAACACCATCTTTAGTGATAAGTGGTGCGCCAAAGCTTTTATCTAAAACAACGTTACGACCTTTAGGGCCTAAAGTTACCTTTACTGCGTTAGCTAGAATGTTTACGCCGTCTAGCATTTTAACGCGAGCGTCACTGCCAAATTTAACTTCTTTTGCTGACATTTTCATGTTCCTTAAAATTTGTTGATTGAAAGCGATTTAATGGTGCGGATTAACCTACAACTGCCATTAAGTCTGATTCAGATAAGATAAGTACTTCTTCACCATCAATCTTTTCTTTCTTCACGCCGTAACCTTCATTGAAAATCACTACGTCGCCGACTTTAACGTCAAGCGCTTTAACTTCACCGTTTTCTAAGATGCGACCATTGCCTACAGCTAGGATTTCACCACGTGTTGATACTTCTGCAGCACTGCCTGTTAATACGATGCCACCCGCTGAAGTTGACTCAACCTCTAAACGTTTTACGATTACGCGGTCATGTAATGGACGAATATTCATCTACGGACTCTCCTAATGATTGCTGCCCACAAAAAAGGCGGTTTAAACAAATGATAAGGGCATTAATCCCTTTGATGTTTGATATATGGGGGTTGATGATCACAGTTCCAAGGGGTTTGCTAAAAAAACTGCGATTTTTTTGTAAAAATTGTAGCTAGTATTTTTTAAAGCATGATGAATACTGATAGAATTTGTCCCCCGTTGTCATGTTGAAGTCGAGATTGATGAAAGATAAACATGGGTTGCTAAGTGCGCCAATTGGTCGCGTACTTTTCAATATGAGCCTCCCCAACCTTATCGGTATCCTCACCATTTATGGTGGCAGCCTTATAGATACATTCTTCATTAGTCAGTTAGGTACTGATGCGCTTGCTGCTGTCAGTTTCACTTTCCCTGTCGCCATTGTGTTTGCCAGTATCGCCATCGGTATTGGCGCTGCCACATCGACTAATCTTTCTCGATTAATTGGAGCGGGCAACACAACCAAAGCTAAAAGTTTCTTATTTGACGCTATGCTGCTGACCTTCATCTTGATCAGTATATTGGTCTCTATTGGCATTATGGCTATTGACCCACTGTTTACCTTGATGGGGGCCAATGAAAAAAGCTTGCCGCTGATCCACGACTATATGTTGATATGGTTTTGCAGTGCGCCGCTGTTAGTGTTGTTGATGGTGGGCAATCAAGGGATCCGCGCCACGGGTGATACTCGATCGCCAGCGATTATTATGGCGGTGGCCGCAATTATTAACTTAATCCTCGATCCATTATTAATTTTTGGTATAGGGCCATTTCCCCGCCTTGAAATTCAAGGAGCTGCGATTGCGACCTTAGTGTCGTGGGTGGTCGCTTTTACCGTCTCGGGCTACATCCTCATTTATAAAAAACGCATTCTTGAGCTAATGACCTTATGCCGAGTTCGTATTACTGCAAATTGGAAAAAGCTCGGTCATATTGCTCGCCCTGCCGCATTGATGAATATGCTAAACCCTATCGCCAATGGCGTGATTTTAGCTATGCTCGCCCGCGCAGACCAAGCCGCAGTTGCCGCTTTTGGCGCTGGAATCCGTTTAGAAACCTTATTTTTAGTGGTAATAATGGCCATGACGTCATCGTTAATGCCGTTTGTGGGACAAAACTTAGGAGCTGGCCAACATAAGCGCGCCAAAGACGGCATGATGCTAGCGCTGCGCTTTGCTTTAGTGTTTCAAACCTTAATGTATGTGCCTATCTTTTTTAGCGGCCATGCTATTGCTGAGCTTTTCAGTAACGACCCGTTAGTTATTGACTGGTTGAGCTTTTACATTCACGTATTACCCGCAGCCTACGGGCCGTTAGCCGTAGTGATTATTTTTGCCACTTGCTTAAATGCTTACCACCGCCCAATGAAATCATTAGTGATTAATTTGGTGCGCTTATTTGTGTTAATGCTGCCATTAGCGGCAATTGGTTTGTATTTAGGTGGGGTAAAAGGTTTGCTAATTGCATTGCCTGTAACCAATACCATCATGGGTATTGCTTGCTACATTATGGCCAGTAATATCACCGAACCTGACTCAGTAAAACATCATTACAACAGTGACAAAGTCAGCGATTCATCAATATGATTGTTGAAGCTGCTAGCAACGATTGCCATTCATCATTGTAACTAATGATGAATAGCCTCTTGCCGAATTTGGCTAATAATGATGTATTGTATAACGACTTCTCACTCAGCATTTTGCAAGGAATACATGATGAGTAAATCTGTTAATGCTGCACTGCTCAACACTTTTGTGTGTCCCGGTTCAGGCCATTTGTATTTAGGTAAAAAAGCCATTGGCTGGGGCATTATTGCCTCTTGTTTCATAAGTCTATGCGTGATCATGACTGTTGTGATGAAGCGAGCTCAGAGCATTGCTGATGAAATTGTGGCAGGTAATATTCCGCTGGATTTTTACAGTATTTACGACGCTGTTCACCAAAGTATGACGACTAACTTACCGCCATCGCTAAACCTTGCTTGGATTGTATTACTCATTTGCTGGATAGGCGGCAGTATTAGCGCTTACATTATGGGTAAAAAACTAGATGGGTAAAACCTGGTTCAATCAGAGCTGAAATAGCCCAAAAGATAACAAAAAGCCGCTTGAGTCAATGACTCAAGCGGCTTTTTAATCTGTATTAGCAGATTATGCGTTTTTGTCGGTATCGCTAGGCTTTTTACTACTAGCGTTTTTATCACCACTGTCTGTTGGGGTAATATCTTTCACTTCAACCTGATGGGATTCTGGTGTTAAGTCGTTTGGATCAAACTTGCGTTCAAAATCGCCATCAAAAGTATTGCCATCTTGATTAAATGGATTTTGCTGATTTTGTCCAAACGGGCTTTGACCACCAAATGGGTTTTGGCCTGCTTGGCCTTGGAAACCGCCTTTAAATCCGCCACCAGCAACCACACGCATTTGCATCCGCTTAAAAATATAACTGGCGATTGGTGAACGGGTAAATGGAGTTAATAGCAATAAACCAATAAAGTCGGTAACAAAACCTGGAAATAGTAACAATAAACCAGCCGCAGCTAACATCATGCCTTCGACAATTTCTTTACCTGGCGCTTCACCGCGCTCAAGCTTAGATTGCACTGACATTAAGGTACTCAACCCTTGGCTACGAACCAATGAAACACCCACAATTGCGGTTAGGAAAACCAGCGCTACGGTATTCAACGCGCCAAACACATCCCCTACTGAGATCAACACGGATAACTCAATAGCAGGAACAAGAATAAATACTAAAAATAAAACTAACAGCATGTTTGCCTCAATTATTTCATTGGGTATGAATAAAATATGGGGGTAGTCAGGTCTTAATTCAAGACGTATCAAGATTAACTCATGGACTCGACGACGAAAAACCGTAAAGTGGTTCGCTATTGTAATAACCAAGGTTAAATACATTAGCGTATCTTAATAGATACATATGCCTTAGCATAAGGCTATTTTAGGTTATTAAGCTTAAGCTAACTTTAAGATAAACCAAAGATGATAGTATCCCTATGCAAGCAACAACCTATTTATTAGTTATAACAACTGGTCCAGATATCGCCAGCGCTAAAAAACTCGCTACGGCATTAGTCGAAGCGAAGGTTGCAGCCTGCGTGCAATTGTATCCGCAAATGGAATCAGTTTATATCTGGGAAAGTGAGGTTTGTCATAGTAGTGAGGTCGCGATGCACATAAAATGCATGGCGGATAATTATGATGCGATAGAAAAAATAGTGATCGATTTACATCCCTATGAAGTACCAGAGTTAATCGCTACGCCTATTACTCAAGGCTTGCCAAATTATTTACAATGGATAAAAGAAACCTCTCAATCATGAAAAAAATATTTGCGCTTATATTTACCAGCTTGCTGCTGCTATCGCCAATAGCACATAGTGAAGACATTTTTAGTAACAGCAATAAATTCAGCTTTTTACAAGACGAACCTGAATTAATGCCCGTTGAAGAGGCTTTTGTTTTTGATTACAAGCAAGACGGTAATCAAGTGGCGATTAATTTTGTTATAGCCGAAGGTTATTACTTGTATCGTGACAAGCTCACCTTTAGCGCTGATGGCGCGGTGATTGGCGATATCGAATTACCTAAAGGCAAAATGCACGATGATGAGTATTTTGGTGAGCAGGCTGTTTACTATTCTTTTGTTGAGCTGCCACTTGCCTTAAAAGAAGCGATAGACGATGCCAAAGTTGAAGTGACCTTTATGGGGTGTGCTGAAGGTAAACTGTGCTATCCGCCAACCAAGCGTGACGTGATTTTAGATGCTGTCGACACTAATGAAGGTAAACTCCCTACCAAGAAAGCCATCATTGGCGATGACTACGCCGCAAAACAAGCAGCGAAAAATTCCCCAGCCACCTCAGAATCACAAGCCCCAATTACGCAGCAAGACAGCTTAAGCCAAATGCTGGCAAACGACAGCTTAATGTGGACCTTGATCATCTTCTTTGGTTTAGGCATTGGCTTGGCTCTAACCCCTTGTGTATTCCCAATGTACCCCATCTTGTCTGGCATTATCGTTGGTCAAGGTAAGCAGCTATCTACCGCAAAAGCCTTCACCTTGTCGATGGCTTATGTTCAAGGTATGGCGATTACCTATTCGCTATTAGGCTTAGTGGTCGCTTCGGCAGGACTTAAGTTCCAAGCAGCGCTGCAACACCCTGCAATATTGATTTTCTTAGCCGTGATGTTTGTGCTGCTCAGTTTATCTATGTTTGGCATGTACGAGTTACGCCTGCCAGGCAAATGGCAAGACAAGATGAACAACCTGTCTAATAACCAAAAAGGTGGCAACCTGATTGGCGTGTTCTTTATGGGCGTGATTTCTGGCTTAGTCGCTTCACCTTGTACTACAGCGCCACTGTCGGGTGCACTCATTTATGTGGCCCAAAGCGGCGACTTACTGCAAGGGTTTTTAGCACTCTACGTACTGAGCATGGGTATGGGTGTACCACTGCTTATTATCGGCACCTCGGGCGGTAAATTATTACCACGCGCAGGCGCTTGGATGGATATCATTAAAACCATCTTTGGCTTCTTACTGATTTCTGTGTCTATCGTAATGGTAGGTCGTATCTGGCCAGGCGTTGTCTCTGATGTACTTTGGTCACTATGGGGCATTGGCTTAACAGGCTACCTTATCCACCAAAACAAACTGTCTGAGTTTAACTGGAAGCAAACCACTCGCGGCATTTTGCTTACGCTGACATTATTGGCGAGTTTCTCATACGGTTTCCAAGCGGTGATGTCAGCCATGGGGTTACAAGCGCCGTCTATCAGTAATGAAATCAATCAAAGCGCGCCAGTTAAACATGTTGAGTTTAAAATTATTAAATCTGTAGAGGATTTAGAACTAGAGCTAGATAAAGCGAGTGTAAGTGGCAAAACCGTCTTGCTCGACTTATACGCTGACTGGTGTGTGGCTTGTATACAATTTGAAAATATTACCTTTAAAAACCCTGCGGTGATTGAACGGTTAGATCAAATGGTTTTACTTAAAGCTGATTTAACTAAAACCGATCCAATTGATATTGAGATGATGGAACATTTCAGTGTTTTAGGCTTACCTGCGCTGATCTTGTTCGATGAAAATGGCAACCAACGTGAAGATTTGCGAGTAACCGGCTTTATGGACCCTAAACCTTTTGCTGAACACTTAGATTTGTTACTCAAAAAATAGTTTTTACGTAGAGTAACACACTGAAAAATGGCCAATTTAATTATTAAATTGGCCATTTTTTTAATTTGTGGTGCATTTTTAATATCAGGTTAACTTTATTGTTATACAATCTACTTACCTACAACCTGTTTTCAACAACTAGACCAAGGCATTATGGAACCAGCAATTTTCATTATTACTCTCGTCTGCGGCATGTTAGTGAGTCGAGTCGGATTACCGCCACTTATCGGCTACTTAGCAGCCGGTTTCTTATTGTTCATTTTTGGCGTGCAAGACGAAAGTGTGCCACTGCTGCAAGAGTTAGCTGACCTTGGCGTCATGTTGTTGCTATTTGCTATTGGCTTAAAGCTTGATGTTAAAAGCTTACTCAAGTCTGAAATATGGGCCAGTTCCAGCCTGCACTTAGTCGGTTCGATATTGTTCTTTTTACCCATCCTTAAATTGTTAGGCTTAGTGGGCTTAGATAGATTGGTTGATCTTGAAATGAACCAACTATTGCTGCTGAGCTTTGCGTTAAGCTTCTCAAGTACTGTATTTGCCGTCAAAGTCCTTGACGAAAACGGTGATGGTCAAGCTCTGTACGGGAGAATCGCCATTGGTATCTTGATTATGCAAGATATTTTCGCGGTATTGTTCTTAACCATTTCTAAAGGTGAGTTCCCGTCAGTATATGCCTTAGGCCTACTGCTGCTACCGTTATTAAAACCGGTGATTTATAAAGTGTTTGATCGCGTTGGTCACGGTGAAATGCTGATTCTATTCGGCCTTGCTATGGCGTTAGTGATGGGCGCATGGGTATTTGAAGCCGTTGGCTTAAAACCTGATTTAGGCGCACTGATCATGGGCATTTTACTTGCCGGTCACGCTAAATCATCTGAGCTGGCTAAGTCAATTTACTACTTTAAAGAACTGTTCTTAGTCGCCTTCTTCTTAACCATTGGCTTAAATGGTCTCCCTACTATCGAAGATGTCGGACTTGCAGGATTATTAGTATTACTAGTTCCGTTTAAGGTAATGCTGTTTTTCTTTATTCTGACTCGCTTTAAACTGCGTGCGCGTACCTCGCTGTTTGCCTCGTTTAACTTAGGTAATTACAGTGAGTTCGGTTTGATTGTTGCGGCGGTTGCGGCGCAAAAAGGCTGGCTACCAGCAGAATGGTTAATTATTTTAGCCGTAGCATTAAGTATCAGTTTCTTAATTGCTGCACCATTAAATGCCACCGTGAATCGCTTATACCAAAAGTTTCACGATACCTTCACCACACTGGAAAAACATCCTCTTCACCCAGAGGACAGGCAGATCCCTGTGGGTAACCCACGCTTCTTAATCTTAGGTATGGGTCGAATTGGTTCAGGTGCTTACGATGAACTGCGCAGTAAGTACAGCGGCGAGATATTAGGGATTGAACACAAACAAGACTTAGTCGACTTTCATCGCAGCGAAGGCCGTAACGTTGTGCAAGGTGATGCCAGCGATACCGACTTTTGGGAAAAGCTTGAACGGGCGCCAGGCCTTGAATTAGTGCTACTAGCCATGCCACATCACGTGGGTAATATGTTTGCGGTAGAACAGTTACAAAAACTAGAATACCAAGGCAAAATCAGTGCGATTGTTCAGTACTCTGAAGATGCTGAATCGCTGAAAGAGCAAGGCGTAAACAGCGTTTATAACTTGTATGAAGCTGCCGGTGCAGGTTTTGTTGATAACGTGATTCACGAATTACTCGAGCCTAAGTCAGAAAGTAATACCGACGTCGATAAAGCCAGTGCGTCGCCAGAAATTACTCAGACCTTAAGCAAGCCATAGTCAATAATCTATTTAAGCTATGGTCGTTTAACACTCTAATCAGCGCCTTATGTTTTCATAAGGCGCTTTTTTATGTTTGAATCACTCTAAAATACCGACATTCAAGTCACATGCACGAGAGAGATTATGGATATTAGCTGGTCAGCGCTGGGACTATTTATGTTGGTGTTAATTGTACCCTTCGCAATTAACCGCAGCTATCAATTGGCGCTCGGCAAAGACATCTCTATTGCTGTAATTAGAATGACTGTGCAAATGGTGCTGATTGGTGTGTACCTTCAATATCTATTTCATCTCGATAATTTATGGGTCAATCTCGCTTGGCTGTTAGTGATGTTATTGGTGGGTGCCAGTGCTATTATCAATAAGGCAAAATTACCTAAACGGCCTTTGATGATGCCTATTTGTGCTGGGCTTTTATTAGGGCTTTTACCTGTTCTTTTACTCATGATGCTATGGCTGTTTCAACCAACGCCCATCTACAGTGCTCAATATCTAATTCCCACAGCTGGCATGCTGCTTGGTAATAGTCTTAGCGGTAATATTATTGCTTTGCAGCGCTTATTTGCAGCTTTTGAAGAAAGACAGCCGCAGTACCAAGGGGCATTAGCATTAGGCGCATCCCCAAAACAGGCGGCTGAACCCTTTGTGCAAAGTGCACTACAACAATCGTTTGCTCCTATTTTGGCTTCAATGGCCACCACTGGGTTAGTGAGCTTACCGGGCATGATGACAGGGCAAATATTAGGTGGGGTCGACCCGATTATTGCTGTTAAATATCAAATAGTTATTTTAGTGGCTATTTTTGCCACACTGACAATTTCAGTGGCGACCTCAGTGAGCCTAACCTTAGGTAAACTGCTTAATCACAGTGGTAAAATGCGCTTTAATACCCACGTATAAAAAGCATAAAAAAAGTGAGCCAATTGGCTCACTTTTGCATTGATAACATTAAGGGGAATAATGTTATCGCTGAACTTATTGATGAAGACTTACATTTTAAAACTTACTTTTTAGAGTAAGCCGCCGCTTGCTCACCCGCTAAGCGACCAAAGGTAATGATGTCAGAGATTGCGTTACCGCCTAAGCGGTTGGCACCATGAACACCACCAGTCACTTCACCTGCGCCGTATAAACCTGGAATCACTTTGTTATCTTCAGATAGGATTTCAGCTTTATCATCAATCGATACACCACCCATTGTATGGTGAACCCCTGGTGTCACTTCAATAGCGTAGTAGTTACCTTCATTAAGAGAGCGAGGTAAGTTAGGACGTTCAAAGTCAGTGTCTTTACCTGCAGCAACCAATTTGTTGTACTGTGCAATTGATGCAGTTAGAGCTTTACCATCAATCCCAGCGACCTTACCTAAATTTTCAGGAGAGTCAGCTGACGGCACGACACCCAGTTGAATATACTTATCAATTTTCTTCAGCGATTTACGCACTGAGTCATCAAAGATTAAGTAAGCCACTTTACCCGTTTGGTTAAGAATTGCTGCAGCCGCTTTATCACGAGTAGTGATTTCGTTGACGAAGCGTTTACCTTCTTTGTTCACCAAAATCGCGCCGTTGCCACGTACAGCTTCAGTCACCATCACACCACCTTTAACTGATAAGGTTGGATGCGCCTGAATGTACTTAACGTCCGTCATGCCTGCGCCAGCGTTGCCAGCCACATCAAGACCATCACCTGTAGCACCTGGTTGGTTAGTTGAAATAAAGCCTTTCAGTTTAGGATCGTACTGAGAAACACGCTCGTTATTGCGACCAAAACCACCGGTTGCCATCACAACGGCATCAGCTTTAATCCAGTAGTAACCAGTGTATTTACCTTTAACCAGTAAACCTTCCACTTTACCTGAATCATCTTTAATAATTTCAACACCGCGAGTGTTCATGCGCATGTCGACTTTACGCTCTAGCGCATTATCGTAAAGCACTTGGATCACGTGAGCACCAACACCAGCGCCACCTGTAGGACGATGTGAACGGTTAGCTGATGCGCCGCCCATACGGCCAACATCATTTAAATCTGCGCCCATTTCAGTCATCCAGTCCACTGAACCTTTTGAATGAGAGGTGAGCACTTCAACCAATTTAGGGTCATTTAAATCACGGCCACCTTTCATGGTGTCTTTGTACATAGACTCAACACTATCTTTGATGTCTTTGGCTTTTTGTTGATCTGTCCAAGCAGCGTTCATACCACCGGCAGCAAGTTTAGCGTTACCGCCAATCACTGGCTCTTTCTCAACTAAAATCACTTTCGCGCCTTTATCTGTTGCTGCAACAGCTGCAGAGAAGCCTGCACCACCAGAACCAACAACCACAACATTAACGGTATCACTAGGCGCTGCTGCTAATGCCGCTTTACGGTCTGCAGAATCTTTAGCAAGCTCAGCTATTGAAGGCTCGTAACGCTCCCACTTACTGCCAAATGGCATATCAAAATCAAAGCTATGGCAAGAGTCACAGTACACAACTGATTTTTCGTGGCCACTGTGACAAGAGGTACAAGCAACATCGCCAGGGAAGTGAGATTCGTGAGCATTGTAGTTTTCACGAGTATTGCCTTCAGCGACTTCTTCTAAAGTGCCATGGCACGACACACATTGTTCATTTTCAAATGTCAGACTGTCATTTGAAAGCTCACCGCTAGGTAAATGACAACTTTCACATTCCTGATTTTCCGAGTGAAAGTCAGCAAGGTTGTCTGCTGCTATTGCACCGCCAACTAAGCCAGCTGAACCGAGTAATGCAGCTAATAGCGCTGCGCATCGTGTTAATTTCATGGTAACTCCTTTAATGTAGCCATGACGCTAATTCGCCATTCTCTGTCATGCCTTTTGGTCATCACATTTGCTACTGAACCTGATTTAACTTAATTTTCACGCGGTTTAGGCCATCACTCAATCGAACTTGTCAGACACACTTCCAAAATTTACAGCCGATCACATCTGGCATTTATCCCTATGCAAAAGTGCATAGTCCAACTCAGCGCTATGCACTTTTGCATAGTAATAAGTGATCATCTTCACAGTCTCTATTTGAATAATGCTGTGTTTCAATTTGCTCAATATTGCTTTGTTCAAGCCATCAGATTTCTGTCAGATTTACGCTCAATGCCACAGTTATGAAGATTACGATTTGCTAAAGTGCAAGCATTACGTGACTGCTAATGATTGATTAAATCTTGATGAAATATTGGCTCTGCTTATTGATATTATTTAGTTTTCCTTCACTCGCAAAGGAAACCATCGTCTTTGGGGTGCACTCCACTACTGCACCTTTAGAGTGGAGAGATAATGGCGTTGATCAAGGTTTTCATGTTGAGCTAATGGACCGTATAGGACAAATGCTAGATAGACCGATAATGGTGCGCCGTAAAACTTTTCAGCAACTGATGACAGAAATGCATGATGCAACAAGTCCCATTGATGTTGTCGCCGTAGTTAGCCCAACCAATGTAAGGCGTGAATTGAGTCAGTCCGATCCGATTTATGCTACCCATGCCAAAGCGTATACCCTGCAAGGCAAAGATTACATCGACAATTGGTCAGATTTAGTTGGCAAAAAAGTCGCCATTAAAAGTGGCGCTTTTGTGGATGTATTTTTAACCAATCAACCACAAAACTTCACCCAAGTTAAAGTTGATTTATATGAAACTGGCTTCCAGAAATTAATGACTGGAGAAGTCGATGTGGTACTGGCTGAGAACTTCGTCGCACGACGATTACAACCTAAATATCCTTTGGTAAGAAGCTCAAGTGATGCGCTGATTTTCGGAGCATTTACCTTTGTCAGCAACCCAACAAATGCTCCCTTGCTCAAAGAAATTAACGATGCATTAAGACAGTTAAAAATCTCAGGAGAGTACGACAGGTTGGTCAATAAGTGGTTTGGTATGGGCCGAGAAAAATTTGATATCACCTCGACCCATCAAAAAATGCTGACGCTCTCGATTGTGATTTCCATTATTTCAGCCATAGGCATGCTGTATACCTTTTCGGTAAGCCGTAGCCTAAAGTTTCGCTCAGAAGCCCTAGCACTAGAGCTTGAGCAGCGAGAAATTGCCGAACAAAAAATTCGCTCTTTATCACAACAGTTTCAGGCTGTACTCGACGGTATCCCACACGGGATGACGATATTTGATCATCAAATGCAGTGCCTGTGGAGTAACGATAATAATCAGTTACTGACCCACAGTAAGTTTCACTATGTGGATGGCACCCCATTTGATTTAAGTGCCAGTGTTAAATCCGTCATTGAGTCTAAAAAGTCACTCATAGCCGATATGGGTTATTTAGCCCAATACTGGCAAGTACAAATTCACCCTATTGCTGATGAACAAGCCGTAGTATTGCTAGAAGAAAACACTGAGCAGCAACATCTTCGCCAGGCCAATGACGAAGCAAGCCGTTTAGCTTCACTTGGCGAACTGTCGGCAGGTGTTGCACATGAGATTAATAACCCTACTGGGATTATCATTCATTCTATTGCGCTATTTGCCGAGGCGATGAAGGATTTACGCCCCGCCGCTGACTATTACCAACAACAAAACCCTTTTTGGTTAGTTGCAGGACTTGATCCTCAAGCAGCCTTTGACGAAATTAGCCACAGCACCGAAGTAGTGGAAGAAAGCGCTAAACGTATTTCACGTATTGTGAATGACCTAAAACGTTATGCATTACCCAATATTGCCTCGAATCATCAATCCATTAGCTTAAATGAAGTTGTGCAAGTAGCGCAGCGTCTGACCTCCAATCAGTTAAAACGCTACCAAGTGAATATCGAATTACAGCAACCCAGTGCGCTAATTAACGGCGACGCGCAGCAACTGCATCAAGTGATGATTAATCTGATCCAAAATGCTTGTCACGCGACCCCCGCAGGAACTGGGCTTATTTCCATTAAGACATTCAGCACTGAAACCGCTGCTTATATTTGTGTTGAAGATAACGGCAGCGGCATGAACAAAGAAACGCTCAAACGCATTACAGAACCTTTTTTCACTACAAGGCGCTCCCATGGCGGCAGTGGTTTAGGTTTATCTGTTTGTAGCCGAATTTTAAAAGAGCACCATGGCCATATGAAAGTCACTTCCACCCTTAATGAGGGCAGTTGCTTTACCCTAGTGTTCAGTGCACTGCCACCATTGAACACAGATGCATCAAATACAGCTCTATTAAATACGGCACTATTAAATAAAGAAACAGTGAATAAAAAACCATTGAATCAAGAACAATTGAATAAAGAACAAGTTAATAAAGAAACATTAAACACAGATCCAGTTGAACCCAGCAAGGAGCTAAACCGTGAAACTCGCACGTAATATTCTGTTAGTCGATGATGAAGCGCCTTGGTTAAGAACCTTAGCGGTGACCTTGAATCGTTTAGTGCCAGAAGCTGTGATTGATACTTGTGTGGATAGCCGCCAAGTGATGAACCGTTTAGAGGGTACAGATTACGCCTTAGTGCTATTAGACTTAACCATGCCATTTCATTCAGGGGAAGATTTATTGGCGCAAATCCGCCTTGAGCACCCTAACACTCGGGTGATTATTGTCACGGGTGTAAATGAAGTTGATACCGCAGTGCGTTGCATCAAAAATGGAGCTTATAATTACTTTATTAAAACTGATGATGTGGCTGATTTAGCATTAACGGTTCGCCAAGCCTTAGAAGTCGTGGGTCTTGAACGTAACTACCATCGCATTAAAGAGAGCTTTTTAAGTAAAACCCTCAGCCAGCCAAGCGCATTTAATAACATCCTCACTTGCGAGCCCAATCTACTGGATCAGTTTCGCTATATAGAAGCCGTAGCCTTCAGTCCTGAACCTATTTTAATTTATGGTGAAAGCGGCACGGGCAAAGATGAGTTTGCTAAAAGTTGCCACCAGTTATATAGCGCTGATGCCCCTTTTATAAACGTCAATTTAGCCGGTATCTGTGAAAGCGCGTTTGAATTACAACTGTTTGGCCAACTAAGCCAAGAACCGGGAAAATCCCAAGCTGGCGCCCTGCATCAAGTAGGGAAAGGTCTGCTTTATTTAAACGAAATTGGTGACTTGCCACTGTCGTCGCAAGCTAAACTATTGGATGTTTTACAGCAAAAACAATACTACCCTATTGGCAGCGACCGTCCTTATCCCGTTCACTGCCGCATTATTGCATCCACTCAGCATGACTTACTTGCACTTAACCAAGCAGGTCTGTTTAGACGCGATCTTTTATATCGTTTACGCGCCCATAAAATTCATTTACCGCCATTAAGACAGCGTAAATTAGATATCGCCATGTTAATCAATCACTTCATATCGCTAGCCGCTGAGGAGATGAACCTAACGCCGCCATTGCAGCCAAGTGATTTGGCAACCCAACTACAGTGTTATGACTTTCCGGGTAATTTACATGAACTCAAAGGCATGGTGTTTGATGCTGTGAGCCGCAGTGATGGCATACAACTAAATATCTCACCTTTTATGGAAGCGATTAATGAACATAAATCTACTGGTGAGCACACAATAAACGGCATCATATTCCCACAAGTATTGCCAACACTTGCTGATATGAGCCAAGCATTGATTGATGAAGCCATGAGTCGCACAGCCAATAACCAAACCGCTGCGGCGCAAATGCTAGGGATCAGTCAGTCGGCTTTAAGTCGACGGATAACTAAAAAAGAATAATCGGCATAGCAATATGCCGTTTTTGGTAGATTAAAATACATTAGCAGTGACGAATATTGTTCTGTCTGCAGAAAAGTCTTCGTCATTGTTTTTAACCAGATACTACTAAAGAGGTAGTAAATAATTAAAATCACATGAATTATTATAAAAAGTAGCCATATTCGCATTCAAATAGAATCAAAATAAGTAATCCTAGTTACACCTCGAAACAATCGTGATATAAATCACATATCTACCATGCAATTAACTCACCTTAGACTAGATTTAAAGTGAGGCAATTCAATACAAAACTAATAAATTAACCAGTGAGTCATTGAATATGTAACTTAGTGCGTAGGTTTTTTACGTAACTCGGCATTATTTGGAATGTAACTGTATGTCTAATCCTGCTCAAAAAGCCATGAAGTTGTTTGTACAAACATTTGGCACTACGGCTGATGACCTGTATCAAGCGCCAGGTCGCGTCAATATCATTGGCGAACACACGGATTATAACGAAGGATTTGTTTTACCCGCAGCAATCAATTTTCACACTGTTATCGCAGTTAAAGAACGCAGCGATAATACGTTCAGAGCTGTTACTGATGCTTTTCCAGGTCAAATTGAACAGTGGAAATTTGGTGAAGAAGGTTCTACCCAAGACCAAAGTAGCTGGGGCAAGTATTTAAAAGGATTTACCGCGTCAATGTATCAATCAGGCCTTAAAGCAAAAGGGCTTGATCTCGCTATTGTCGGCAATGTGCCCTTGGGCGCTGGCATGTCATCTTCCGCTGCGTTAGAAGTCGCGTTTGGTACTGCGATTAGTTACGCAAGCCAATTGCACCTATCGCCTCTCGCTATTGCTCAAATTGCCCAGCGCGGTGAACATAGATTCATCAAGACTGAATCTGGCATCATGGATCAAATCATTAGCGCCTTGGCTGAAGCCGATCATGCCTTATTGATTGACTGCTTAGAGCTTGATAGCGATCCTGTCTCGATCCCAGAAAACTTAAGCTTATTGATCGTCGATCCGAATATTGATCGCCAAAGCCTCATTGAGCGTTTTGATAAACGCAAACAACAGTGTTCAGAAATCAACGATTTACTCGCTGTAGAGTCGTTACGTGAAGTGAGCTTAGTGCAACTTAATCGTGAAAAAGATCGATTAGGAGACGAGCTTTTTGCCAGAGCCAAACACGTTCTGAGTGAAAACCAGCGCACCGTCAATGCCGCTAGAGCCCTTGGCCAAAATGATATGCCTCGCTTTAGTCAATTAATGGCACAATCTCATGAGTCGATGAAAACCGACTTTGACATTACCACACCTGAAATCGACAGCTTAGTGAGTATCATTAAACAAGTGATTGGTACCCGCGGCGGGGTAAGAATGAGCGATGGCTGCGTAGTCGCATTAATCGATCATGAGCTTACTGATGAAGTGGTTAATGCCATTGAAGATAAGTACTTTAAAGAAACGGCGATAGAAGCCATTATTTACTTATGTTCAGCCAGTGATGGTGCAGGAAGAATTGACTAGTTCCTGCCAAAGTGACAACAGATAACAATCAAACAAGGCTTATTTATTAAGCCTTTTTTATCAGCTAAATTAACCAAGTTAGTAAAGACGATAAACAGGACATACTCCTTAATAATCTCATCAGGAAGAGGCATAAATGATTCAAATTACGGCATTGGAGCCATGGCAAGATCCCCGTGGTGGCCAGATTGAACGGGTTCAATTAGATAATGGCATTATCGCAATCGAAATCTTAAGTCTTGGTGGCATTATTCGACAATTATCGACTGCCGATAACCAAGGAAAACATGAAAACATCGTCTTAGGTTGTGACAATATTGAAGATTACCTCTCTCAACAAGCCTATTTGGGTGCGATTGCGGGGCGATATTCAAATCGCATTGCTAACGGTCAATTGCAGTTTCAGGGTCAAAGCTACCAATTAGATGTGAATCAAGCGACTAACTGCTTACATGGCGGCGCGGATGGCTTTCATTTAAAGCAATGGCACATGCAGACGTTAGCAGATGGTGTCAGGTTAACCGTTACCAGCCCTGATGGAGAAATGGGTTTTCCTGGTAATTGTAACGTACAGCTCGACTATCGTTTAGATGGCAATAACTTACTTGTTGAAATGCAAGCCAATGTAGATAAAGCCTGCCCTATTAGTTTAACCCAGCACAGTTATTTCAATTTAGAAGGTGCTTCAAGTCAATCGAACACAGAACATCAAATCCAAGTTGATGCCACTGAGTACCTCACAATGAATGATGTTGGTGTACCCGTTTCACTCGAGCCGACTCAAGGCAGTGATTTAGATTTATCAGCTGCAACTGCATTTTCACAGCAAACTCAGCGAGCAGCATTAACGCCGACAAATGGTTTTGATCACTGTTACGTATTGCAAACCAGCCCAAATGAGTTAATTCGATTTGGCAGTCTTTCAAGCCCTAAAAGTGGCCGCACTATGACGGTTTACACTAACCAGCCTGGTGTGCAGGTATACGGCGCAAACTTCCTTGAAGGAACTAAAGGGTTTGCAGGGCAAATATACCAGTCTCATCAAGCTGTGTGTATTGAGCCACAAATGCTGCCAGATTCCCCAAACCAACCAGACCTACCTGGCGAGCCCTGGATTACTGAAAATGGCACATATCACCATTCAAGTCGTTATGAATTTGGTAATTTATAAACTCGATTAAAATCTACCAATAAAAAATGGCGCTAACCTTAAGGTTAGCGCCATTTTATTGCTCTCATACCATGACGTTAATCGTCATCATCTTCGCTCATACTCGCTTCAAAGCCAGTATCTTCGTATTCCATATCGTCATCTGCATCCATGACATCATCCATAGGTTCATCTGCAACCACTGGCGCTTTACTTTTTGTCACTGGCGCAGAGTCAGGCACAGAAGATAATTCAATATGCGCTTCATGCTTAGCCATAAATTCGGCTCTCGCCGCTAACCATGCTGCATCATGCTCAGCTTTGGCTGACTTTAATTGCTCGTTATCCAGTTCGTGTAGATTAACTTTAACAATATCTTCAACGTATTCACCGATAGTATTTCGGTTTACATTGAATAAATAAATTCGCCCTGGAGAAGCGTCTGGTAGCTGGTTGTCGTGAACAACAATAGAAGTGCCTCTAGAAGTACGAAGCTCACCAAACCAAACTTGTTTTTTTGCAGTGTTATACATATATGCTAACGCCCTTAAATCAACACATACCTTTGATAATGCACTATTTTTAAGCACACAGTTCAATAATCAAACCATACTCTGAGAACATGATTAATGAGGATAATTAATCAAAAACTTCTGTAAAAATCAATCATTGTTTTATGAACTTTTTGATATTTTGAAGTCAGTAATTCTTTTTCAAATTAAGCTGCTCAATCTTTCGACCCAAAACAATATCGTACAAAAATCAAACAGCGGCTTTCAATTTCAAATTTAGTTGAAAAATAGCAGCCTTCAAGTCGATAATTTGAAAAATACTGTTTTAAAAAACATCAATATGGGCAACTGAAAAGATAACCATGCAAAATCAAAATATTGGCAGGGTTAAGTGAAAACATTCCGTTCATTCTGACCCCTGCGGCAGGCAATGGATTAGATTGAAGATATGATTCTCAGTAGCAGCATCAACAGATGAAGTACAAAGTTGATGCTGGTAACTCGTTTTTGCCCCAAAACTTGTTTCAAATTTTGAAGTTATCGTTTGAAAAAAATCAAAGTCGTGACGCTTCGCCCACACCAGACCAAAAGGGTATCAACAGCAATACCCTCTTGGATCACCCTGCCGCCCCTAACGAAAAATGCTGAAAAGCGCATATTTTCAACGGGGGTTGATCCAGCTTTAAACTTCATTTTGAGTCCGCTTCGGCAAGCTACAAAAATCACTAACGCTTACGATGGGGCGTCCCTTCCCCTCGAAAGCTAGCCAGACATATATGGACCCATCCGGTTTGCAAGATATTTAATAT
The DNA here is from genome assembly GCF_009663145.1 of Shewanella sp. TC10. GTDB lineage: Bacteria > Pseudomonadota > Gammaproteobacteria > Enterobacterales > Shewanellaceae > Shewanella. Next base: position 103 of record NZ_VKHR01000076.1, on the reverse strand, counting down.
CGACTTTGAGAATAGTTCATTGCACCCATATATTCGGCCTGTTATTGAGGTACTCCTCTGGCCCTGATGGATATTTGCTTCTACTTTCCTTATCATCCTTACG
>NZ_VKHR01000026.1 GCF_009663145.1 Shewanella sp. TC10 | reverse complement strand
GCTGACAGTATTGATAATCAATTTGCCACTTCATTATCTAGCCTTAAAGGGGCTCACGCACTGCGTAAAAAGCTAATGGCATACCAAACTAACTTTTTCTCAAGTAATGTTAAGCGATTCCGTGACGGTAAACAGTCAGGAMKACAACAAGACCTACTTGTGCTGCGCTGGTTAGGGGATGAGGGTGACGCTCAGCCTATTTGGCGCTTAGACACGGCCGAAGGTGATAACCGCTGCGCCGAAATGATTTTTAACGATGGCAGTAAATTCCGCCCGATGCAGGTGAACTTAATGGCAGACAGTGGCACCGAAGCAAGGTTTTCGCCATTAGATAACAAACGAATAATCGACAGCATTGCCATGCGAGGCAGCTTTAAATTGTGTGGCTATAACTTCAGTTTGAAAGGCAGCCAAGCAACGTTATCAAGCCAGCCTGCTTTTGAAAAATACCTCAAAGGTTTATAAAGTTAATTAAGGTCGGTTACTGAGTATTACGTCAAACTAAATGTAATACTCAGTAAAATACACTTTGTAAGTGTTGTGCTTTGTTTCAATCGTATTAAACTGTCCCGCTTGCAACAAAAGTTATGGAGACTTGGGTGGTTGAGTTTATTAGGCAAACAATTTTGCCTTTGTATGGAATTATTGATGAAAATGCGAGTATTTCGCCGTTAGGCAATGGTCATATTAACCAAACTTACCTAGTAAGATGGTCAACTGGCCAGATAGTGCTACAACAAATTAATACCACAGTGTTCACCAAGCCAGAAGTGTTAATCGACAATGCCGCAAAAGTCAGCCATCACCTCATTCAAAAAGCCAGTAATGGCGAATACCAGCTCGACGTCATTTCCCCTGTAGTGTTAAAAGATGGCAGCTTATCTGTCGACTTGGCCGATAAAGGCTTTTGGCGTGCGATTAGCTATTTAGCCAACAGTCACACCATTGAAGTGGTATCCAACCAAGATGAAGCCAAAATGGCGGCCAGTGCATTTGGTCATTTTGCCCATGCGTTAAGTGACTTAGATGCCAACACGCTTGAAGATGTTATCCCGAATTTTTTAAATCTTCCTCAACGTATTGAGCAGCTTAAGCAAGCCGTTGCCGATGACAAATCTGGCAGACTAGCTGATTGTCGTGAATGGGCTGAACTTGTCTTATCGCAACAGAGTTTATTTGATGAACTCGAGCAAGCTGAAAGCCAGTTACCGCTACGTATTTGTCACAACGACACCAAAATAAACAATATGTTGTTTGATAAGCGTGACATGTCGAGCATGGCTGTAATTGATATCGACACCTGCATGAAAGGCTACTTAATGTATGACTTTGGTGACATGGTGCGCGCGTTTTGCTCGCCAGAGGAAGAAGACTCCACCGCACTTGATAAAGTTATTGCGCGTCCTGAAATTATTGCAGCAGCAAGCGAAGCTTATACTGCTCAATTAACCGCTATTCTCACGCCAATCGAAAAGCGCAGTTTGTGGTTAGGCATTAAAGTCATGGCATTAATGCTGGGCTCACGCTTTTTAACCGATCACCTCAATGGCGATGTGTATTTTGGTATTCACCGTGAAGGCCATAACCTCGACCGCGCCGCGAATCAGTTAACCGTTTATAAAAGTCTAGTGGCGCAAGAGCCGCAGCTGAGTGCGCTATTTAATTAAAGATTAACGTTAATTAAATAGGCAGTAAGCAGGTAGGACATTATTATCCAGCTGATTTTTAATGAAACAGATAAGGGCTAGCAATGAAGTACCAATGGATATTGTTTGACGCCGACGAAACCTTGTTTGATTTTGATATTTTTGCAGGGTTAAAGCTGATGTTTTCCCGTTTTGATATCGACTTTGATACCACTGATTTCGCGTTTTATCAGTCGGTAAACAAACAGCTATGGCTTGATTACCAGCAAGGGTTAATTGATGCTGCTGAGTTGCAGCACACTCGCTTTTTACATTGGGCGCAAAAACTTGGCGTAACCACTAAGCGTTTAAACAGTGACTTTTTAGCCGCCATGGCCGATATTTGTCAACCGCTGCCAGGGGCGAAAAAACTGGTATCAAGCTTAGAGGGTAAAGCGAACCTAGGCATTATCACTAACGGTTTGACTGAACTGCAAAATGTACGCCTGGAGCGCACAGGTTTTAAGTCTTCATTTGAACATGTTGTAATTTCAGAGCAATTTGGCAAAGCGAAGCCCGATGTGAGCATTTTTGAGCACACTTTTGAGCTCATGGGTAATCCAGATAAAAACACGGTATTGATGGTGGGTGATAACCTTCATTCAGATATCTTAGGCGGAGTTAACGCTGGCATTGATACTTGCTGGCTAAACCATCACGGCAAAGATGTAGTGGATGGCATTAAGCCGACGTTTGAAGTGAAAGACTTGCATCAGCTACATGATGTATTGCACGCCAAGTAACGCAGCATGAGTTAATGGTGCACCTTTTATTCTGCGCCAGACTTAATTAAGCTTGCAGATCAAATCATTCCTAAATAGTTATTCTCTTATTTAGTTGAAACAAAAGGCCCACGATAAACCATTATCGTGGGCCTTTATTATTACTGTTGGCGCCTAGTCTTAATCTTTAGTCTTAACAACTAGTCTTAACGATTAACCTTAAAGTGATTAATTTATAGATTTACTACAAATTCAGATTATCTTTTCTGTTCACGTCTAATGGCTTCGCCTGCTTGGACTTGGGTATCTAACTCAGTGTTGTTCACCACCACTTGGCCATTTACCAATAACCAATGAACACCAACAGCAGGGTGATTAGGATCTTGATAAGTGCCGACATCAGCAATCGTGTCTGGGTCAAATACCACAATATCAGCGTCCATATTATTTTGAATACGTCCTTTACGCTTCATTTGAGGCACAAAATCCTCTAATAGTTGGGCTGGCATTAAGCTCATTTTACGTATTGCCTCAGACATGGAAAGTAAACCACGTTCGCGTACATAGACTCTTAATACTTTGGCAAAGGTACCGTTTGAGCGAGGATGGGAGAATAAGTCTTTTGGTAATGGCCACTCGTCACCCTCATAGTTACTAATATGGCCTTCTTCATCAATGTGCATCCAGAACATTTCGTCTGATTCAATTAACACATTAGGGTTGAGAATTGATGCATCAAGTTTGGCCAAGTCATCTTTATTATTTTCATCTAAAAAGTGCCATACAATAAAGGTACCTGGTTTGTTTGCTTGGTAATCTGCCAGCTGTTCTTCTGTCATGCGATCTTTACCTAGCTGGAAGTTTTCAGCCGTCGAGCCCATATTTTCACGCCAATGCTCACCGCTAAACATTGCTGCGCCAACAACGGTACTGGCAGCGCCCCAAGGGTAAGCACCAATAGTGACATTAATGCCTCTTTCTTGGGCTTGGTTAACCATAGGCAAAATAGTGTCGATGTCTTTTAATGAGGTACTGTTAATGTGGCAAATATGCATGTGTGCACCAGTAATTGCCGCATTACCGACTAGCTCTTTTACTGCTTCAAATGAACTTTGAGGTTCAGCATTACTGGCATATCTGACATGGGTATAAGTCGCTACATTTTGCTCAGCAGCGAGCTCTGATAACTTAAAGTATTCTTTCTGGCCATGCCCTGGCGCATAACCTGCGTTAATACCAATGCCTAATCCACCTTCATCAAGCCCTTGTTGGATATAGTCCATTATCTGGCTTTCTTGAGCGGGCGTTGCAATATCCATTTTCCAATCGCTACGAGATTGAGCCTTTTGAAAGTATCCGATACTTGCAACAGGCTTGGTATCTGAAAAGGTTGCAATACGTGCATATGTCCAACCTGCAGCTGCGCCATAGTTCAGTGGTAACCCTTTACTACCTTGGGCCGCATACCAGTCGCTGATAGGCAAAATACCTGATTCAAGTTCCAGCATGGTGGTGACACCCTGCATTGCCTGCATTCGATAGTCACCAAGATTCTGTCCATGGGCGTGCACATCGATAAATCCTGGCGCCACCACTTTACCCGTGGCATCAATGACTTTATTGCCAGTGATACTGTCTGTGGTGACGGAAACAATTTTATTATCTTTAATGCCGACGTTGGCAATAGCATCATATTTGGTTTCAGGGTCAATCACCCGACCATTTAAGATCACCAGATCAAAATTTGCCGCCAAAACAAATGGTGAGAATAAACCTAGGCTTAACGCTGTAGCTGTCGAGACTAGTGAGGCTCTTTTTCTCATCGTTGATGTACTCCTTTTAAGGCTGAATCCAATGTTGAAATAAATAGGCTAGTTAAGTCACCGAGTTCGGGATTTAACCTATAGTGATTTCAGCGTTGATATCTTTAACAACGCTCAATGCTATTGAGCTCAAATTGATGTTTATGTCATTTCAATAATAGTGTGGATGCTGTTTTTATCCAGTTCATCAGCCTATCTTTTAGACGCAATCTAGTATGTTAAGGCATGGGAAAAGGCTGAAATTAAGCAGAGTGGTAAATCGGAATACTAAAATGAAGCAAGCGATGAATTAACGATTCATCGCTTGGTTGAGGGGCGATATTTCGATACTAAATCTAATATCGGCGTCTTAAATCAATTCAACATTAATGGCCTCAGTTTGAGGCCATTAATGTCGTGATTCTTGATGTGACTTTAGATTTGGCTCTTAATGTTAACTCTAGTGTGACACTGACGAGTTGGCTGTAGCGTTATCGCCAAAGGTTTGGTGATAAGCCACCATAAAGTCTTCTCGAATATGTTGCTCAAGGTGGGTTGCGCGCTCTGTTGGGCAAAAAATCATAATGTGCACTACCTGCTCACCTGCAGGGCCACTATGAATATGGATATGGGGTTCTGGCCCTGGTAAGTCAACGCCAGCATGTTTCTCAATCACGCTATTATAACGATGAGCCACTTCAATAAAGTCTTCGCAGTGAGCGTCTATTTTTTTCACTAAATCAGGGAATAGCGGATACAAGTTAACAAACTCAGTCACAGTGATATTAAAGCTATGGTAAACATAGCGTTTCATAAAGTTTAAGTTCTTAACCGCATAGCTAAAAAACATGCTGTTAGGGAAGGTGACTGTTTTACCTGTGTAGTGATACTGGCCATGGTGTAAGTCGATTTCTTGGATCACCGTCGCCATCAAGTTGTGCTCAATGACCTCGCCACAAAGCTTACCCACTTCAATCCAATCGCCAATCACAAATGAGCGTGAACTCGCCCGCTGAATCGAGCCAGTAAAACATAAGATAATTTCTTTGGAAGCCACCACAAAGGCAATTGCAATCGCAGTTACTGACAGGGCAAATTTACTGATTTCGGTTTGCCAAAGCAGAAACAAAATCACCACAATAATGATGAAACTACTGTTTTTGGTGCGTGACATCCACTTTCGCTGACCTTCACTTAAAAACGCCACATCACCACGAATTTTCGAGACAATTAAACGCTTAGTCAGTGAAATGAGCATAATGACTAACACTGTAAGTAAAAACTTATGGGCCAGTAAAAAGTCGATGACGATATTCAGTTTATCCACAACACCCTCTTAAAAAACGGCAACTTAACGACAAAATCAGCTAGATAACTCACTTTATCATAGCTATTGATTAAGTCAGCTTTGACCAGTGTTTTTTATTTTAAAAGAGTCAATTGGGGGGATTGGGAAAGGTTTTGAAGCTTAAAAGTTGAAACCACGCAGACTGATAAGGTGCGCGGCTTCAACTTAATTTTATTCAGGCTATTTACTCTTTCAAGAAAATATAGCCCGCTTTTTCAGCGCCCCACACTTGTTTATCGTTACTGTCATAACCGCGATCCCAGCTGACAATACTGTCTTTAGTCACCGTAACTTCAGAAGTGGCATAACTTGCGCCGCGTAGCTGACTTAAACAGCTTTTCTCATCAGTAGAACCTGCAAAAGATTGTGACTTATCAGACCAAGTTAAAAAAACAGTACAGCCTGACTTTTCAGTTAAGTCTTTAGGTGTTAGCTCGCTCAGAGGAGCATCATTTTTATAAACGCCTGCGAAGCTTTTATCGTTTTCAAAGGTATACACTTTACTCGCAAACTCAGTTGCTGATAGTGCTGTGACCTCATAAACACGCTGCCTGTATGGTTTATCTAAATGTGTTGCAGCGGCTTGTTCAACATAAAGCCAAGTGGATTTATCCTCTGGCCAAATTTGCACCATATTGAGGTGGATATTAAAAAAATCTTTATCACTGATAGATTGCTGCTCGCTATCAAAGTGGCCTTGCATCCACTCAAGTAATAAAGCTTGCTTGTCTTGTGCAGTTGCTTGAGACGTGATTGGCATAAAAGCCAGTGCTGAAAAAGCACTGAAAACCGCAATGCGGTTAAGAGATGTGTTCACAGGAAATCCTTTCCGATTAATGGTGAAACCAAGTAAATATAAACAATTATAAAATTATACTGTTAAAGTTTCGGTGATATCTAAAAATCAATATAACTTACAGTTTCTTAGTTTTGTAGGAATTGAAAAAATGATAGCTTTTCTGAACCAACATCATTTTTGAATGTTGAGGTATCAAGCTCCAAACAAATGACACTTTTGTCAGAGCGAATTTTGAAACCACTTTGGTGGTTTCTAAGAAATGATGTGCTGACTCGGAGCCAGAACAGTGACCCATCTTTATTTAAAAGTAGGTGGATTTCAGAATGTGTTGAATCATGAATTTTTTCTATAGGTATCTCAAGCCACCAAACTGGCTTTGTCGCATTCTCTTTAGCGAAATGCGTATTCCTATTTGTAAACTGCTCATTAAAGTTTGCATTTGCAAAACTCAAAGCTTCTGCTTTAGTCATATATTACACCCTCTTGATTACTATCAATAAAGTACAACAATAACATTGTGTTGTGTATCCTTCGCTGTAATATAGTTCTTAATGTGGCTTTGTAGTGAGTAAGCTAAATGGAAATAAAAATTGGTGATGTACTGAGGTATAAAAAGCCTGCTTGTATTAAAAATATGTATGAAGGTGGTTTTTTAAATTTCCATTTTTTAACTAATTCCGCAGAATCAAAAAGGTTGCAGCTTGAAAAGGGCATTAACCCTTCAGCTAAAATTAAATCTAGCTCTGGTGAGTTAGTTCGCCCAGCTATCCTCATCTCTAGTAGTCCAAATAAGAAAGGGTCGGCAGAAACACCTTGGGAGGATTTCTATGATGTGGATAACGGTCATATTCGCTACTTTGGTGACAATAAAGAGCCTGGTAAAGATCCTGCTACAGCATTAGGTAATAAAGCATTATTGGAAGCTTTTCGGTTATCGCATTCCCACTCGATTGAAGAAAGAAAATTAACCCCTCCTATTTTATTCTTTAAGCGCACAGTTATTGATGGTATTGCCAAAGGATTTCCTCAGTTTCATGGATTAGGCATTATAAATTCAGTTGAATTAGTCACCCAGTGGGATAATAAATTACAAAGAACTTTTACAAATTATGCTTTTGATTTCACTGTGCTCTGCATTGCCAATGAACATGAAGTATTTGAATGGGGTTGGGTTAATGAGCGACGTAAAGTAGGGTTTTCACTCAATATGACCAATAAGATGGCCCCTCGCAGTTGGCGAAAATGGCTAACGGAGGGCAGTAATTCACTTAATAAACTACGTCGCAGAGTGTCTAAGTTAAGTCTTGAAAAAACAGAAAATCAAAAGCCTATAGCGGGATCTGATTCTGACCGTGTACTGAATGAAATTTATAGTTATTACGCTAATAAAAAGCACCGATTTGAAGCTTTGGCAGAAATTATTGCGGCCCGAGTTATTGATAATGAACATGGTATTTATCAAAAAGGTTGGGTTACACAAGGCTCCAGTGATGGTGGTGCAGACTTTATTGGTAAAGTCATATTAGGCAGTGGGTTTTCCAAAGTTGAGTTGATTGTACTAGGCCAAGCAAAGTGTGAAGCATTAAATTCGCCAACTGGCGGTAATCATATTGCCCGTACGGTTGCTCGCCTAAAGCGTGGCTGGCTAGGTGTCTATGTGACGACAAGCTATTTCTCTGATTCGGTACAGCGGGAAGTGATTGAAGACAAATATCCTATCATTTTGATCCATGGTCGTAGAGTGGCAGAAGAAGTGGCTAAAATTGTCTATGAGAGTGAAGGGTTTGGGAATGTGAATGACTTTTTAATTGCGATGGACAAAGACTATCCATCGCGACTAAAGCAGAGGCAAGCTGAAGAGATTTTGAATTGCTAGTTAAACATCTTAATTAAATCAAGTATTTCTTCTCCTGAGCCATTCTACTTCATCATTTCCTATTCTATTTAGATTACCAACCAGTTTACTAACTCGCTTTTGGGAGTCTAAATCTTCTAGGTCACCTAACCATATATATTCATTAATCTCGTTATCCCAAAAAGCTAAGTTTCCATCTTCTGTCATATTTGTGTTAACTCTTCGATTAGAATCACTACTAAAATCAATATGCTCTAATTTGTAAAACTTATCTGATGTGCTTAAACAAACCCTGTCTTCAAAATCTAAAAGTTTCTTTATATTATCTAATTTTTCGTGGGCGGAGTGTCGAATAAAGGGCCCAGTTCTCACTAACTGAAAGTCAATGATCTCACCAACTAAAGATTCAGACTTTGAAGCTAGTGCAGTTTTAATATAGTCTGAGACTTCATTCATAAGTGGAACAATTAAATCGAATTTTTTATCGATTAATTTCCTTTCTAGTATGGCAAAAGAAAATTTAGAAGAGCCGTCAACTCTAGCCGTGTCACACTTTGGTGTTACACATAATAGAAACTGGTTACTTTTTACCGAATAAACTAATGAACCCTGTGTTAAATATGGTTTTTGGAGTCCTTCAACGTCTTTATATGTTCTTCTAAATGAAGTCAGAATAGATAGAGCTATTGATGATTCTTGGCTGCTGGTACCCTCATGAAAATCAAAAATGGATATAGCTTGCTCAAAACATGCTTTAGTCGGATCAGTAAAAGAGCCTGATATATCATCTGGAGTATTATTAGAAATAACTCTGGCTAAATCTTTTTCAAAGCCATTTTTTGCTAGATCCTTTAAACCATTGTTAGATATTGAATAGCATTTATCTTTAAACAGGATCTTTTTTGATAAGTGATTTTCATTATGTGTTATCCAAGACTCTACAATTTTTTCACCTAAAGTTGCCCGGTCTACTTGAGAAATTGCTAATACACTACGAATATATGAGACAAAGTTTTCAAGCATAAAAACTTCCGAGTCAGCAGGGTTAGGTAATAGAACCCTATGAGATAAATAACCAGTATCAAGTTCAGAACCGAATCGTGTTGTTATTTTTCCCGTACTATGACGAATTGTAGCTGCAGCTTTCATTGCAAAAGCGGGGACTAGCCCATTAACTAGAGTAGCAAATTCCTTAATAGCTGTATTTGGCAGCTCTTCTTCTGATACAGGTCTAAGTCCATTAATTGAATCAATTTTATTATAAAAAACAATATTTAAATTTTCAGAGCTAATTTCAAAATCCAATGAATTGTCCAGATTAGTATCTGCCAAATAATCCCAAAGCTCATCTCTTAAATTATTTAATGCAGGCTCTCCAGTATATATAACAATGGTTCGAAGTCGGCCACCGGAGATGCTATCCTGCTTTAATATTTGTTTAACTAACGCTTTACTATATCTGGTATCATGCTCACTAAGCATCCAGTCCAACACTATAATGTCAGCTGTTGCAGAAGCTGACTTTACACTATTAGCGAATAAGTCAGGATCATCACCATTAGTAATTTGAGGTTGGAATAATCCTGCCACGATGCCTAAATCATAAAAAGCGTTTGTTAGCTCAAGAGTTCGAAGCGGGTGGCTGCTTTCTTCTTCGCCGATGTCATCATCTTGGTCACCTTCTAACTTTGTAACAAGAGGAGCTTCCGCCGTAATCAAAGGGTCTTGTATATCATCATCCGGGTCTTGGATATCAGCATCATTCACTATTTGCTGTTTTTTTTGTAATCCCGCACCATCATCTATAATTAATACCGTTTGCACATATTCTTTTACTATATCGCTACAGTATGTTTCAAAAGCAGACATTATTCTTCGCCTCCCGGGAGCTGTTTGCTAATAGCAAAACATGGTGATGCTCCAGTACTAACTAATTCAATATCGAACCCTTCACTATTTAAACTTTGTTTACTTATGTATAAACCCATACCACGACCACCAGATTTTCTAGAAAATGTAAATTCAAAGATTCTATCCTCATCTACTGATGCGATAGCTGGGCCATTATTACTTATTGTTAGCTGTTCGTTATTTACGTCTAGTTTGATATATTTATTAGCGTTTTCACTTTGCAATTGAGAGTTTAACCAGTAAATAGCATTATCTACCACGTTAATAAAAACGGGTAGGAAAGACGAAGGGAATACTCTTGTTGTTCTTACTTTAAACTCATGAGTGACTTCAAATTTAATATGATGTCTCGTCAAACGTTCCTGAAATATATCTCGTAAGTAAGATTCAATTTCTTTTCCGGAAAGCTCAACTTTACTTCGATACAACCGACGGTTAAGAGGTGTAAACATTTTCAAGTAACCATCTAGATGAGAAAAGCTATTATTAATATTCTTATATAGGCTCCCTAGTTTGGGGTTTTTATCAGCCCACGGCTTTATAGACTGTATTGAGCTTCTTACATTTCTCGCAGTACTGCTGAACTCATGTTGAATAATACCAAGTGACATCCCCAACTGAGCAAAATCAAAATATTGATTCAATGAATCTTTAACTTGTTCGTTTTCTGTCTCTAATGCTGCAAGAGTATCTACTGAGCTAGATTTCTCATCTTTTAAATCACCTAGGACCAGTTCTACAGTGTCGCGCATTTTACTGAAGTATTCTTCGGTTTTATTAGAAATTATCTCTAGTTCATTTTCCCAATTAGTAATTAATTGAGTAGACTCCTCAACGGAAAGGGTATCTATTGGAGTTGAATTTATGTTTGACATAACTTCAGATAATTTGTTGGTGAACTCACCTGACTTTAATCTAGCCTTGTCTTTTATTACTGAATCAATCTCACTAACATTAGCGGTGAGCTCATGCTTATATTGTGAAATATTTTTTTTAAGGGACCTTCTTTCTTCCTCCAAGACTCCACTTACTTGCTCTCTCAGTGAAAAAGTGAGGCCATGGCTTTCAATATAGGATGCTATATTTTCTTCAATTTTTAAATTGGCAGGCTGAATTAGGTCGTCATTCATTTTCTCTTTAGTTTTTAAGTAACTAATCCAGTTTTTTGTTAAATCTTTATTTAAACCTATATTGGGTTTGCTTACTTTACTAGCGTCATTAACTTTCTTCCAGGTACCTTTTACATGCTTTTTCAAGTCAAATATGAAGCTATACTTTTCTTTATTACTCCAATTATCATTAGTTTTGTTTAACTCAGACTCAACGAAATCTAATAAGGTATTAACTTCGTTAGTGAAGTAATTATCATCAAAAAAGTCAAAAAAACTGTTCAACTGCTCTTCAAATTTCGCTTTTTTAGGGCCAACAAGTTTTTTACGTCTGTCAATTGCAGCTTTCTCGGCTTCTACAATATCTTTTAATTTGGTTTTTATTTCATTAAAGCGATCATTACTTGATGTGCTTCTGAAGAAGTCAGCTGCAAGTTGGTCAAAGAAATGTTCAAGAATTCCTTTAAACTCACGATAAGCTATATTTTCAATTAGCCCTTCACGCCCAGCTTTTTCAATTAACTTTTTATTTATATCGTGCTCTATATCTATTGCACCAAACATCAGTCGATATGAAAAAAAGGCAGTCGCAGCTCTTTTAGTACGTTTTTCCTCAAACTTTAAAAAATCAAATTCTTGTTTGCCATACGGCAAAACACGAATACCATCTTTATAAAGGTATAACCCTCCATACATGCCTAGTTTTGACTTTATATCTGTGTATATTTCTGTTGGGACTAAACTGTCGGATGCAGCACCTTGTAAATAAGAGAATTTGATTTTAAAAGGCCCACAACGAGTTTTTGAGCCATAATTTTCATTCCAATTTATAATGTGCTTTTGAGGTTCACCTTTAAAGACAGTAACGAACCCTTTAAATTGTCCATATTCATCGAACTCCCCTTCGATATAGTGGTCTGCACTTTTTGCATCTTCGGGAGTGAAAAAACCTTCTTCAATTAATTCTTCTGGCTCTGATGAGCCTTGATGTAATCTGAACTTAGAAGACATGGCAGTGTGTTTACTGTTAGAAAGAGAATTAGAGAAACCTACTAATATTTTCTGAAGCTCAGTTGTACCTACATCATTAGTTTTAATATCTAAGCTTAAAGTCTCATCACAAGGCATAATTATAAAATGTGTGCCCTTGCCGAAGCCATCTAGAACTGGCGGTTTCGCACTATCTAATAAGTCATCTTTTGAAGTGTCATCCTGAGTAGCATTCCAATTCTTGACAGTTTTACCTTGTATATTTTTAAACAACACTTCAGGAGAGAATGCTAATAATTTTACATCCTCTAAAATCAGGTTCATAAACTCAGAAGGTATTTTATTTCCCAGTTCTTGTAGGTTTTTAATTAGTTCTTTTACCATACCTTGGAGGTCGTGGGCCGTTGGCAAAACACTCTCGGGAAAGGTTCTCGTAGGGATAATAATATCTGAAATGCTAATGTCTGGAATTTCAAATTGGCTCCAATGAACTAGAGCAACAATCATGTCATGAAGACCATCAGCTCTTTCTGCTCTACTTAAAACAAGGACTTGTCGGCCAATTGATGCAATAGCTAGGCGTCCAATGCCTTTTTCACCCATCAGCTTACGCTCATTCATTCCTTCTGGTATATAATCTGATTTTCGATTAACACCAAATTTACTTGAGGTGCCAATAGTTAACCATTTACTGATGAAATCGCTTTCTGTCATACCTGTGCCATCATCTCTTAGAGTTAAGAGGTTCTGATCTTTGAAATAATCTATTTCGACATTTTTGGCATATGCATCATGTGCATTTTTAAACAGCTCATGAATAGCTGTAGGGATTCCAGCAATTTGCTGGCGGCCGAGCATGTCTACAGCTCTGGCGCTTACACTCATTTGGGCCATTTTTAGCTAAGTCTCAGTAGTTTAGATGTAACAAGTACCTACAATAATAGGCACTTTTATTATTTCAATCTACTACATATATCATTTATCAGGACTTTTGCTAACAAAGGAGGAACGGCATTACCTATCTGCTTGGCTATAGAGGTGGTATTACCTAGGAAGTTAAAACTCTCAGGGAAGGTTTGAAAGCGAGCTGCATGCCTAAGAGTCATGCCATTGTTTTGCCATGGATGTATAAAACGCCCCTTGGAAGGGTTGTTACATCCAGTAGTGACGGTGTTACTTGGTAAGTGGATCATCACTCGACCGTAAACATCTTTATGACCTTTATAGCCATTTGAGTGACAGGTTTTTCTATGTTTTTCCCCAGCGTCTTCTCTGCTCCCATTTAGCGGAGTATCAATGAATTGCTGAATCATTTTAGGCGTTGGTTGCATGTTAATCTTGCAAATATCATCATCTTTTACAGGTTCACCATATTCTAGTGATTGAAGAAGAAACCTTGCTTCATCATCCGTCAGATTTGTTTTAGGCCTAAAATAATCTTCAATATACTGTTCAATCAGTGTGTGTGTAAGCTTTTCAAAAACCGTTGAAGCTGTTTTCCACTTTGGTGTTTTTTCAGATGTCGGTGAAAAGTGAGTAGCCGCAGGTGGGAAATCAGGATTCTCAATATTCAAATTTTTACGGGTGCCAAAAATGAAAACCCGTTTACGGTTTTGTGGCACGCCATAATCTTTAGCATTGAGGATATTACAAAAATGGATGGTGTAGCCATGTTCCTCTGCTAACGCTAACAGTTTTTGCAGGTACTCTTCGTGGCGCGACCATAAAAGGCCTGCCACATTCTCGATTAAGAAGGCTTTTGGTTTTAGTCCATCAACAAAATCGAAGTACTTTAACAGCAGCTGATTTCGTGGGTCATCTATACCTGCGTCGTTTATTCTGTGGGTTGAAAACCCTTGGCAAGGTGGACCGCCAAGTAACAGATCCAAGTCACCTGATTTGAGCTTTAGCTCTTTCATCAGAGCGGGGAGGTCTACTTCATTGATGTCACCATTAATCAGCTTGGTTGGTGATTTCAGTCGATCAATTAGATTACTTTGATAAGTTATTGAAGCGGCTTTATCTAATTCGATAGCTGCTACAACATCAATACCACATTGATGTGCGGCTAATGAGAAGCCACCTGCACCAGAGAAAAGATCAATCGCTTTCATTAATTACATTACCTAAGACAGAATTGGACTTGCGAATCGCAAATTATACCTAGCCAAAAAGATTCTGCTAGTGATAAAAAATTGCCATATAAATAATGTTTACCGCCTATAGCGTGTAAAAGTGCTTTTAACGGTTATAGTGTGTAAAACGAGATTGTTATAAGGGCTATAAACTTTTCAAACTGCACTAAAAAGCCCAGCATTCACTGGGCTTAGTTTTATAAAACGTCCGTAGAAAGCTTACTCAACGTTTTGAATTTGTTCTCTCATTTGCTCAATCAATACTTTAAGCTCTACCGCTGCTGCAGTGACTTCTGCGCTGATTGACTTTGACGCTAGGGTGTTAGATTCACGGTTAAATTCTTGCATCATGAAGTCTAAACGACGTCCTTGTGCGCCACCTTTTTTAAGAATTAGGCGCGTTTCAGCAACGTGTGCATCAAGGCGGTCCATTTCTTCTGCAACATCCATTTTTTGTGCAAGCAATACCATTTCTTGTTCCATACGTGCTGGATCAAGTTCGCCGGTGATTTCGGCTAAACGGTTGGTGAGCTTGTCACGTTGCCATTGCATTACTGCTGGCATGTGTTCACGCACGATAGCCACTTGCTCAACGATTTGGTCTAAGCGAGTTTGTAGCATGGCGTTGATGGCTTCGCCTTCACGGCCACGGGCTTCGATAAATTGTGCCACTGCACCGTCGAATGCACCGAGTAAATCTTTGTTGATTTCGCCCATGTCTTGCTCTGCACCTGCCATAACACCAGGCCAGCGTAGTATATCGACTAGGTTAAGTTCACCTTGATTAGCTTCTTTTTTTAACCATTCAGCGGCATTAAGTAATTGCTTGGCCAAGTCTTGGTTTAGGCGCATTTCACTGCTGCCAGATTCAGACAGTTCGTAACGTAAGTTGACCTCAACTTTACCGCGGTTTAAGCGTTTACGTAGGCGATCACGTAATACTGGCTCAAGGCTGCGCATTTGCTCTGGTAAACGCAGGTAAGTTTCTAAGTAGCGTTGATTGACTGAGCGAAGTTCCCAAGAGGCGGTGCCCCATTCGGCTTTGTGCTCAATGCGAGCGTAGGCGGTCATACTTTGGATCATGGTTGAACCCTGAATAGTTAGCAGCAAGTGTGTGTTGTCGATTATAGTCTGCTGGCCTTGAAGGTCAAAGTGTACAAAGGTAAATTCACTTTAAATATCGAAACTTAAGCCGTTTTACACGGTCACATCACTGAAGTGTTTAGCGCTTTGGCTATCTTGGCCTGTTAAATGGCGTTATCGATGGGTTTGTCATCGAATTCGTTAAGTGAATTGTTTATAGTAGGCTCAATCATCAACTTAGATCTGCGGATTTAAGGTGTTATCAAATTTTGGAGTAGGCAATTGGACCATTTCGTGTGGAATCTCGACCCGGTATTAATTTCATTTATGGGTCTTAAAGTACATTGGTACGGGGCATTATTTGCATTGGCGATTGCCAGTGGTTTTCAGGTAATGAAGCGCATGTACAAAAAAGAGGGCTTGGATGTTGAGTCGTTAGATAACTTACTGATGTACTGTGTGGTGGGGATTATTGTTGGTGCGCGTTTAGCCCATTGTTTCTTTTACGATCCGAGTTATTACTTTGCTAACCCGATGAAGATTCTGGCGATTTGGGAAGGCGGCTTAGCCAGTCATGGCGGCGGGTTAGGGGCGATATTAGCGCTGTATTACTACAAGCGTAAAACTGATATGCCGTTTTTATTCCTATTGGATAGGCTAGCAATTGCGACCGCGATATTTGGCTTCTTTGTGCGTATGGCTAACTTTGCCAACTCTGAGATTTTAGGTCTGCCGACTACTAAACCTTGGGGCATTATTTTTGAGCGTGTGGACTTACTACCGCGCCATCCTGCACAGTTATACGAAGCGATTAGCTACTTAATTATCTTTATTTCGCTTTATGCTGTGTACAAGTTTACTAACTTAAAAGAAAAGCACGGCGTTATATTCGGCTTGTTCTTATGTAGCGTATTCAGTGCGCGTTGGGCCATTGAAATGGTCAAAGTGAAGCAAGCGGCTTATGCCACTGAGTGGACCATGAGTGCAGGGCAATTACTGAGTATTCCGTTTTTACTTGTGGGTGTGGCTTTGCTTATTTTACCGTTTGTAAAAAAGCAGAAGTAAGCTAGTTAATTTGGCAGACTGTCGATTGAGCAGCTAGTCGATTCAGCAGCTAGTCGATTAAGCAGACTGTTGTTTAATTGGCTGTTGATTTAATTGACTGTTGATTTAATAAGATACTAAAAGCTAATCATAGGCCGTGACTGATTAAAGTCATGGCCTTTTTTATACCGATTAACCCAGTGATTTAATATCGACCTTTTGGCCCTGTTCTAGCTGCTTGATTGCACTGACGATTGCGGCATTAACGGGTGTAGCGACCTGATGTTGCTGCCCGAGTTTGACTACGGCTTGGTTTAAATAGTCTATTTCGGTTTTACGATTAGCCTGTATGTCTTCCCACATGGATGAGCGCGCCTGTGGGTCGATATCGAGCATTTGTTTTGCTAGCAGTGTAAACAGGCTATCGGGTAAGGACAATATAAGCGGTAACCATTGGGGTTTTACTTTGGTGAATTGTGCTAACGGCAAACAGGCTTTTTGACACACGCTTAGCCATTCTTTCATCGCAAGGCTTAATAATTTACGGGTCTGTTTTTGACTCAGTTGCTGCTTAATCGGTACATCGGTGATGGCATTGAGCGCATTATTGAGGTTAAGCAGTAGTTTGCCGTAAATGATTGGCGCCATATCCTCTGCCAAGGTGCAACTTAAGCCTGCAGAAAGCATTGCTTGTTGAATAGCCTGCGTATGGGGCGAATTGGCAAAAGTGAATTCACCTTCGGTGCCTTTATGAAAGGTGGCATGGTCTTTTTGCAGGACATTAAACGGGGTTATGCCCTGTATCAGCAGCCTTGGCTGCGCTGAGATGTTAGCGAGTGCTTGCTTAATTTCATCTAAACTGCCTAAGCCGTTTTGCATTAACACTATGGTGCTTTGCTGGTGGGATAACTGCAGTAGTTGCTCACTAATCTCACTAACTTGATGACATTTTAAGGTGACAAAAATCAAATCGAATCTGGGTGTGTCTGTGTCAACTTCGGTGAGCAGTGCGTTCGGCATGACTTTTTGATGCAAGCCTTGGTAGCTTGTGAGCGTGATGCCTTGATTGTCGATAATGCTGCGTTTAATGCGCTCGCGACAAATTAAGCTGACATCGAGTTTAGCCATGAGTAATTCGCCGGCTAAGTAACATCCTGTTGAACCTGCACCAAAGATGGCTATTTTCATCATTTCCCTTAAAGCATGAGTCACATTCCTTTGACCAGTGTGCCGTTTTGTTAATAAAAATCCAATAAGGGTTTTGTTTGACGTGGCATCAAGGCTAACAAGTCACTATAATGCTGTTCAATTATGAGCGTTGGTTGTGGGTTTATCTTGTTAGCTGCTGATTGAAGGCGCTACCAAGGATAATATGCCCGACCTTAGCTAGAACTTAGGCTTAAGGCCAATTTAGTCACTGATTCCACACAATAGGAAATGCATATGCGTCCAAGCGACAGAACACCTGCACAATCTCGTCCAGTTACGATTACTCGTCAATTTACAGCTCATGCTGAAGGTTCGGTGTTGGTTGAATTTGGTGACACTAAAGTGTTATGTACTGCAAGCTTTGAGGAAGGCGTACCGCGTTTTCTTAAAGGCCAAGGCCAAGGCTGGGTAACTGCTGAATACGGTATGCTTCCTCGTTCGACTCATAGCCGTATGCAACGTGAAGCGGCACGTGGTAAGCAGTCTGGTCGTACTCAAGAAATCCAACGTTTGATCGGCCGTTCATTACGTGCTGCGGTAGACATGAAAGCCTTAGGCGAGAACACTATCGTAATCGATTGTGATGTGATTCAAGCTGATGGTGGTACTCGTACTGCTGCGATTACTGGTGCCTGTGTTGCATTAGTCGATGCATTAAACTGGGCGCGTGGTAAAGGCATTTTAAAAACTAACCCGCTTAAGTTCTTAATTGCTGCTGTAAGTGTTGGTATTTACAAAGGTGAGCCAATCTGCGATTTAGAATATATCGAAGATAGCGCTGCTGAAACTGACATGAACGTTGTGATGACTGAAACTGGCAAGATGATTGAAATCCAAGGCACTGCCGAAGGTGAGCCATTCAGCCACGAAGAGTTATTAAGCTTACTTGAGCTTGCGAAGCACGGCATTCGCGAAATTGTCGATACGCAAAAAGCGGCATTAAGCTAAAGCGTATTTGATTAAGGGGCTACTTGAATAAGGTGGCCCTTTTTTTAAGCTGCATTTAATACAAAAAAGATTACCCAACAGATAACAGTGTTAAGGAGATAATGTGAAAGCATATCAACGTGAGTTTATTGAATTTGCTCTTGAGCGTCAGGTATTACGCTTTGGTGAGTTCACCTTAAAATCAGGCCGTACTAGCCCTTACTTTTTCAATGCGGGTTTATTTAACACGGGTCGTGATTTAGCGCGTTTAGGTCGTTTTTATGCTGCTGCATTGGTTGATTCTGGTATCGATTACGATTTAGTGTTTGGTCCTGCTTATAAAGGTATCCCGATTGCGACAACTACCGTTGTGGCTTTATGTGATCATCACGATAAAGATGTGCCTTACTGCTTTAACCGTAAAGAAGCGAAAACCCATGGCGAAGGCGGCTCATTAGTGGGTAGCGAGCTTGCGGGTAAAGTGATGCTAGTGGATGATGTGATCACCGCGGGTACTGCTATTCGTGAGTCAATGGAAATCATTGCTGCACACGATGCAAGCTTAGCAGGTGTGTTAATTGCACTTGATAGACAAGAAAAAGGTAAAGGCGAGTTGTCAGCGATTCAAGAAGTTGAGCGCGACTTTGGCTGTGACATCGTGTCTATCGTTAAGCTATCTGACCTGATTAGCTACTTATCTGAAAAACCAGGTATGGAAAAAGAGCTAGCGTCAGTGAGTGCTTACCGCGAGCAATACGGTATTTAATCCGATACTTCTACTTATTAAATAACATCAGGTTGTTTAGTACTAAGATAAAAAACACTGGGATTTTATTGCAGTGTTTTTTATTTATTAAACTTCCAACCTTGAATAAACTTCAAGAATAGGGAATTTATTTTCACCGAAATTGATCGTAATAGATAAGCTCTCATTACGTTCAAATCTAGTAGTGAAAGCAGCAGGCATTATTCGGTCACCGTTAGCAAATAAAGCAAGTAGATGTTTTTGGTTTAACGTTCGTTGTCCATTAGCTGTATTATTCACAGTGATGACAGCCCACCTCTCCCCTTTGTCATTACTCATAAGTACACAATTGATAACCTGAAAATCACTAATATCTGCAAATACTTTTTGAGGATTATCAAAGGAGGATTGAAAACTACCAGATACAGACCTGTCTACGGTGAGTATTTCAGTTTCTGCAATCACGCAACCAGAGAAGCATACTAAAAATAGAAAAACATATTTCATAAAACATCCTTGTAATATTAAAGAAGATTGAAACCTCTAGTGATCTCAATGATTAGTTAACCAGAAATTCTGCTCTTGTTGCTGGGTTAGATTTAAAAATCCCGCCTAATGCAGTGGTGGTGGTTGAGCTGGTTGAGTCCATCACACCGCGAGATTTAACGCAGTAATGCACAGCGTCCATTTTTACCGCAACATCTTTGGTTTCAAGTAAGGTTTGCAGGGCAACCAGCACTTGCTGAGTCAGTCTTTCTTGTACTTGTGGTCGCTGGGCAAAGAAGCGCACAATGCGATTAATCTTCGATAGGCCAATAATCTTAGTGCGCGGCAAGTAAGCCACCGTAGCAAAGCCATCAATGGTCACTAAATGGTGTTCGCAGGTGCTGGTTAAACTGATATTTTGAACTCGTACCATTTCATCAACGCCCATCTTATTATCGATGACAGTGATTTTAGGGAAGTTTTGGTAATCAAGGCCAGAGAAGATTTCATCGACATACATTTTGGCAATACGGCGCGGTGTATCCATTAAGCTATCGTCTGATAAGTCTAACGCCATTAACGTCAGCACTTCTTTCATGTGATGCTCAATTTTATCTTTACGCTCTTCTGCAGTTCGAGTTTGCGGCAACATTGGGGTTTCAAGCCCTTGTTCAGTCAGTGCTGCTTTAACTTTTAACGCGGCTTCACTTAATGCCATCTTATCCTCCAACCACAGGGGTAATACGTATTACTGAGTGTATGTTATAAATCGCCTTGTTGCTGTCGTGGTATTTCGCGTGAATGCGTTAACCGCAGCAATCTCAAGGGACGGGGATAATAGCGTGATTTGAGTCAAATTAATATTATTGAAATAAAAAAAGCCGACCTTTTTAGTCAAGTATCGGCTTTGGTGTTAGAGGATGATTATAATTTTAAATTATCTTTTAAAAACTTAAGTGATAATTGAAAGTATTTTTCTCGGCTTTCTGGGACATAAAATCCATGACCAGCTTTATCCCACACATGCTGCTGGTATGGATAGTTAGCTCTATCTAAAGCATCAGTCATCGCTTCAAATTGTTCCATTGACGCACGAACGTCTTCTTCGCCATGTAGTAATAAAATATTGGCTTTCAATTTATCAACGTTATGGCTTGGTGACATTGCTTTAAGCTTTGCTTTATCATCGCCTAAGACTGTATCTAAAAAAGCTCCGCCTGAATAAGATTCCGGAATATCACCACTATCAAACAGTTCTTCTAAATCGTATACACCAGCTGTACCGATCGCACACTTATACATATCAGGTTCGATTGTTGGTGCCATAAGTGATGAGTACCCGCCAAAGCTACCACCCGAAATACATATTCTTTCTTTGTCTGCTATGCCTTGCTCAATGATGAACTTGGTTCCGTCAATGATGTCGTATTGAATTTTTGTTCCCCATGCTCGGTATCCATTTTCTTCAAATTGCTTTCCGTAGCCACCAGAGCCAGTAAAGTTAACTTGTAAAACAGCGATTCCATTTTGTGCTAGCAATTGATTCTCTGAGTTGAACGCCCAGTAATCTCTAGGTCCGTGAGGTCCGCCATGAGGGTTAACTACAAATGGCATGTTCTTGTGTTCAATACCTTTAGGGAGAGTTAAGTAACCGTGAATTTTAGCGCCATAGCGATTAGTAAATTCAATAGGTTTTACCTCAGACATATGGTTTGGGTCTAACCAACTTTTTTCAGAAAATAGATATTTTATTTTTTTATTTTTAGTATCAAAAAGGTAATAGTCACCTGGGTTTTTATCATTCATGGCGATAACAACCATTTTTTCGCCATCAAGTGTTTCACTTACAATACGAACACGATGATCAGGTATGGCCATCATTAATTGATTTAACTGTTTAGCCTTTGAGCTATCTTTATCCAAAAACTCATATTCTGGGTAACCATTTTCAAACTCAACCGCGTAAAGCAGTTTTGTTTGATCATCGATATAGATTTCGGATGGATCTACCACGGGGTGTTGAATTATCTTTTCACGCTCGCCAGAAGGCAACTTGATTTGATAAATCGCTCTTGTTTGCTTATTTTCAATCGCAGAAGCATAAATAGAATTTCCGTCTTCAGAAAATGCAAGTGGGTAAAACTCTTCTAGGCCTTCAATGAAACTTTCTGCAGAAACCCATTTATCTAATTTTTCATCGAAATAGTAAACTAGATGATTATTTTTACGATCGCTCGCAAAGCTAAATCGAATATTTTTATCATGATCGGCAAGAAAGTTTGCATTGCTGATAGGAGAAACCGTCAACTTTTTGCGTTTGCCGTTATAGACATTGACTTCATAAACTGATGTTGCAGCACTATTAGTGCCAGTCCATGGATATACCATGACTAAAATTTTCTTTTTATCTTCAGGTAATGTATCGAGTACGTAACCCGATGCTCTTAAGCCTTCTTTATACCCAAAAATATATTCCGAGCGGCTACCATCGGCATTTACTGCAAGCATTTCGCCGCGGTAAGAAGAGGTTTCAAAGCGAACTCGTTTATATGTTTTTTGAACCACAATACGATCAGCATTAACCCAGTGGTAGTTGCCGACTTCTCCCTTGCCTTTGAAGTTGACAATGTAAGTCGGTTTGAGCGTTTCTAGTTCAACAATGATGAGTGTGCGTTTATCGCTTTCTTTATCGATAACGACACCTGATAGGTAATCGCCTTCCGGCGATATTTTGATCTCGGTGAACTCAGCAGATGCACTGAATTCTTTGATTGTATTTTTTGGAGCGGCAGTAGCGCTATTGACTTGTAAGAAACAAATCAATAGAAAACTTAGAATTGCAAACCTCATAAATCTTCCTTGATGTTGCGTTTTTGTTATGTGTTAAAACGCATTCTAAGTTGATAATTGAATTTTGCAATACTTAAGTTTTATATAGATGTTCCTGTTTTACCAACCCATTAAGAAGAAGTCGCGTATTCTTTCTCGATTGGCTTCTACACCGCATGAGATCACTTCAGCACATGAACGGCCTGGAATATTAGTGCCAGTTGCTCTAGCACCATTAGGTAATGTCGATTCAAAATATGATATTTGTATGTCAAAAACCTCATTCAGTGTAGGTGCAGTTACATTTATTGTCTCCATTTCACCAGTTGGTGTTAGTACCGACTGGATATTCAGGGGGGCTGATTCAAAGATAGGAGTGAAATTGTCATTATCTTTATTTATAGCAATAAACTTCACTGTGTCAGGGTATTTATTGTCATAAGCTTTTGTTAAGTAAGTGTTTGCTTTTTCGATATCTTTATCGACTAATTCACCTTCAAGGTATAGCAAGCCAAGAAGGTGTGTCGCAGCATTCAAATTATTTTTACTGGCTTTTTCGAGGTATTTTACGCCACGTTCAGCATCTTGAAATTCACCTTCTTTCAAGTAGATAACTCCAGCTTTAAATTGTGCATGGCCAGAGTTGTATTTGGCTGCTTTTCTATACCATTTTAGTGCTTTTTCTGTATTCTGTTGTGTACCATATCCCTGATAATAAAATTCACCTAGAACATACATCGCATCGACATACCCTTGTTTAGAAAAGCTTTTGAATCTCACAAAGTAATTATGACATTCTTTTGTTTCGCAAGTGTTGACCAAACTTTTAGAGGTCGTCTGAATCATTGATTGCGCTGGAAATGTTGAAAACATTAGTAGCAATAAACCGAGCGTTAAATTTTTCATTTCAGTCCTTTGAATATTTAAGATAAAAAAAAAGCGCATCTTCAAGATACGCTAATTGATTTTAACTATATAATAGCTTGTTTTGTATATTGTGCTAGCTACGTAACAATTGCTGCTGAACAAACTGCCATTGCTCATCGAAATGTTCAGTTGGCTTTTGTTTAAACTCACTGCGAACAAATTGGGCGATTCTTCCTTCTGCGATGGCGAGTAATAGATTAGCTAGGATGGCTTCATCTAAGCTAAATCCATGGCCTTCACGTAAGGTTTTTTCACGCAGGATTTGTTTTATTTGAGTTTCGATTTTAGCGAATAAGCCGCTAATACGGCTGCGTAAACGCTCATTTTCACCTAATAAAGCATCACCATTAAGCACTCGCGAAATACCAGGATTACGTTCTGAAAAGACCAGTAATAACTGTAGCACTAGCTCACAGCGTTTCATGGTGTCTTTCTCTTCATCCATGATGATATTCAATCTAGATAAAATGGCATCTTCGATGAACTCGATTAAGCCTTCAAACATTCTTGCTTTACTTGGGAAGTGGCGATAAAGCGCCGCTTCAGAAACACCAACTTCCGCTGCCAATTTAGCAGTGGTGATACGTTGGCCAGGGCTGGTTTCCAGCATGTGCGCGAGACACTGTAAAATGTGCTCACGACGATTTATTTTTGGGCTAGCCGCCATTTGTTATTCCTAGGCTTGTGACTACTTGTAAAGGTTATTTGGTACCAGAGTGACCAAATCCACCTTCACCACGATCTGAGGTATCAAACTCATCGACTAAGGTAAATTGTGCTTGTACGACAGGAACAAAAACCAGTTGGGCTAATCTGTCGCCGATTTCTAATGTAAATGGCTTATCGCTGCGATTCCAACAAGACACCATTAATGGACCTTGATAATCAGAGTCGATTAATCCCACTAAGTTACCAAGTACAATACCGTGCTTATGGCCTAAACCTGAGCGCGGCAAAATGACCGCTGCAAGACTTGGGTCGGCAACGTGTACGGCAATACCTGTAGGGATCAAGACGGTTTTACCAGGTTCGATAACCATAGTGGTATCGATCATGGCACGTAAGTCCATACCTGCACTGCCTGGAGTGGCATAGTTTGGCAACGGAAACTCACCGCCAATGCGAGAGTCGAGTAACTTAAGTTCTACAGGTGTTTTCATGATGTTTTAATTTTTGTCGCTATCAGAGTAAGTAATTGTTTTGCCAGCGTCAGTTTATCGGTTGCAGGCAGTTGTTGACTACCATCTTTCCAAAAAACATGTAACGCATTAGCATCAGCGTTAAAACCAAGGCCAGCTACTGATACGTCGTTAGCGGCAATTAAGTCCAACTTTTTACGTTCAAGCTTGCCACGGGCATATTCTTCTACGTTATCGGTCTCTGCAGCAAAACCTACAGTAAAAGGTCGTTTAGTCAGTGCTGAAACGCTGGCTAAGATATCAGGGTTACGCACAAGCGCAAGCTGCATATTTTCAGACGACTTTTTAATTTTTGATTCGGCAACTTCAGCAAGTCGATAATCCGCTACTGCTGCGCAGCCGATAAAAATATCTTGGTTATCAACATTATCCATTACGGCATTGAGCATATCTTGGGCTGATTCAACATCAACACGTTTTACACCAAGTGGTGTTGCTAAGTTAACAGGCCCTGTGACTAAGGTGACTTCAGCGCCCATTTGGGTTGCCGCTGAGGCGAGGGCAAAGCCCATTTTGCCTGAGCTGTGATTCGATATGTATCGCACTGGATCAATAGGTTCGCGTGTTGGGCCTGCAGTTAATAGTAGTTTATGACCAGTGAGTGGTTTAGGGCCAAAGAATTGCACTAACTGCTCGGCAATGGCTAGAGGCTCTTGCATACGACCAGGGCCAACTTCGCCACAGGCTTGGTCACCGCTGGCAGGGCCCCACACTGTTATGCCTTTGCGAGCAACATTAGCAAGGTTTTCTTGGGTCGCTTGATTACGATACATTTGCTGATTCATTGCTGGACAAATAATCACAGGCGCTTCAGTGGCTAAACAGGTGGTGGTTAATAGCTCATCTGCCATACCTGCATTAATACGGGCAATTAAATTAGCAGTGGCTGGGGCTACGATAACCACATCAGCCCAACGTGCTAACTCAATGTGTCCCATTGCCGCTTCTGCAGCTGGGTCAAGCAAATCTGAGGCAACAGGATGGCCTGACAAGGCTTGAATGGTCAGGGGAGTAATAAACTCCATTGCACTCTGGCTCATTACTACACGGACGTCTGCGCCACGTTCTTTAAGACGACGAATTAAATCAGCGCTTTTATACGCTGCAATACCGCCACCAATTCCTAAAAGGACTTTTTTATTTGTCAGCATGTTGTGCTCAATCCTGCTATTCGCTTTATTGCCGCTACGATATCACAAACGGCTTTAATGGGGATGATCCGAAATTAAAATTTTCGACCATACTCATTGCTCAAGTGAGCTAAGTTTAGTTTGTTAACAGCAAACTAATTATGAATATATAGCCCAATAAACAAGGGAGTGTTTATGGCAATTAAAGATTGGCCTGATGGAGAAGGCCCAAGAGATAAATTATTAAAACATGGTGCAGGGCATTTATCTGATGCTGAGCTTCTAGCGGTACTATTACGTAACGGATTAGCAGGACATAATGCGGTCGATTTAGCGCGAGGGATGATCAGCCGATTTGGTGGATTAAGGCCATTATTTGCTGCGCCTAAGTCTCAAGTGTGTCAGTTGGCGGGTATTGGGCCGGTAAAATATGCTCAATTACAGGCTGCATCGGAGATTTCTAAGCGAATTTTCGAAGAAAATATGCATAGAGGACAAATTTTAATAAATCCTGATTTAACTCGGGACTATTTAATGAGACAATTAGCAGACCGATCCTATGAAGTGTTCGCATTATTATTGTTGGATAGCCAACATAGAGTGATTCAGTTTGTAGAATTATTCCGCGGAACGATTAATTCGGCATCAGTTTATCCACGTGAAGTGGTAGCGCTAGTGCTGGAGAAAAAGGCTGCGGCAGTCATAGTGTGTCACAATCACCCGTCTGGCATTGCAGAGCCAAGTCAGGCAGATCGGCAAATTACTGACAGATTAAAAAAAGCCCTCTCAACTATCGATGTTTCTCTATTAGATCATATGGTTGTAGGCGATCAAGAGATAGTTTCCTTCGCTGAGCGTGGATGGATATTATAAACAATGCTTGATCTTAGTTTTGTTATCGTGTATAAAATGCGCCCTCTTTGTGCCTCGGGCGACGGCCACACGAGGCACATAAATGCTCGAGCGTTTTAAAATTGTTTTTGGAGAAGATTGACATGTCAAGAGTATGCCAAGTTACTGGCAAGAAGCCTATGGTTGGTAACAACCGTTCGCACGCTAAAAATTCGACTCGTCGTCGTTTTTTACCTAACCTACAAAACCACCGTTTTTGGTTAGAAGAAGAAAAACGCTTCGTGCAACTACGTGTATCTACTAAAGGTATCCGTATCATCGACAAAAAAGGTATTGAAGTTGTAGTTAAAGAACTTCGTGCCCGCGGCGAGAAGGTATAATAGAAAATGGCTAAATCTAAAGGTAATCGTGAGAAGATCAAATTAGTATCTAGTGCTAAAACTGGTCACTTCTACACTACTGAAAAAAATAAGCGTAACATGCCTGAAAAAATGGAAATCAAGAAATTTGATCCAGTTATTCGTCAGCACGTTATGTACAAAGAAGCTAAAATCAAGTAATTGATTAGCATCTTTTGAAAAGCCCCTTTATTGGGGCTTTTTTTTGGCATTTTTTTATCCAATCCTTACTAAACTCTGCTTTTTCGATTGTTAATCTCCTAATACTTCTTCTTTCTTATCAGAACTTTACTCGCCATCACTGAAACGTCTAATTAACACTAGCAAGATAACTTTACAGTGGGTTTGTGGGTTAAAGCCGATCTGGTCTTTAATTTGTCATCTTGCGTCTCTAGGCTGCCGCATTGTGAGTTTATAGACAGTAGGTAAGTGGCTTAATATTTTATTTTGCTGTTTATGTGTAAAATTATGTGCCCACATATAGGCTAAAAGTGTCGCCTTATTAATAGGTCATGGATTCAGCAACTAAGCTTGTTAACGCAAATTGGATTAATCAACTTGCTTATATAACTGGTTAACAGTTAGGCAGATTCAATAAGTATTCATGCTTTAAAGATTAAAAAGTCATTATCAATAGAATATAAAGCTTTTAAAGTGAATTTAAATGCAATAATATTGATTAATTATATTTATTGGCGAGTTCGCTAATAAAACCGATTCGATTACTTGTTAGGGGTTAATGTGCCTTCAAGAACCACAGAGCTTGTTGATGGTTTTCGTCATTCTGCACCATATGTAAATGTTCACAGAGGAAAAACCTTTGTGGTCATGTTGGGCGGCGAAGCGTTATTACATAATCAGTTTCGCGGCATTTTAAATGATGTCGCCTTGTTGCACTCTTTAGGTATCAAAGTGGTACTGGTATATGGCGCAAGGCCGCAGATTGATGCGGCGCTTCATGATGCCGATATTGAGCCTTCTTATCACAATGGCGTCCGTATCACCGATGAAGACTCGTTAAAAGTGATTAAGCAAGTTGCAGGCGCGGTGCAGTTTGATATTACCGCAAGGCTATCCATGAGCTTGGGTAATACGCCCATGCAAAATGCACAAATTAACTTGGTTAGCGGTAATTTTGTTATTGCTCAGCCTCTTGGTATTGATGATGGTGTCGATTTTTGTTTGACGGGTAAGGTGCGCCGTATTGATACCCAAGGGCTTGAACGTCAGCTAAATAACAACTGTATTGTGTTAATGGGCCCTATGGCGGTCTCTGTGACTGGTGAGAGCTTTAACTTAACTGCCGAAGAGGTTGCGACCCAAGTTGCCATCAAATTAAAAGCAGACAAGATTATCGGTTTTAGTAATACCCACGGTATTTTAGATCAAACAGGTGAAGTGATTGCGGAGCTGATGCCAAATGGCGCGCAAACCATTTGGGATGAAATGAACCAAGCTGGACAAGCTTGTGTGGGCACAATGGCGTTCTTAAAGGCCAGTATTGATGCATGTCGAAATGGAGTGCCTCGCTGTCACTTAGTTAGTTATCTTGAAGATGGTACTTTGCTGCAAGAGCTATTCTCCCGTGAAGGTATTGGTACTCAAATTGTTACCGAAAGTGCTGAACGTTTAAGACGGGCTAACATTGGCGATATCGGTGGGGTGCTGGATTTAATTCGTCCATTAGAAGAACAAGGTATTTTAGTACGTCGTTCCCGTGAGCAACTTGAAATGGAAATTGAGCAGTTCATGCTGATTGAACGTGACAGTTTAGTCATTGGTTGTGCGGCCTTGTATCCATTTGAAGAAGATAATGCCGGTGAGTTTGCCTGCTTGGTGGTGCACCCTGATTATCGCGATGCAGATCGCGGCAGTGTGTTACTGAATAATATTATCGGTCAAGCCAGAGTACGCGGCTATTCACGTTTGTTTGCATTAACCACGCGTAGTATTCATTGGTTCTTGGAGCATGGCTTTAATATCGTTGAAGTTGATGCCTTGCCGAATGTGAAAAAGCAGTTATATAACTTCCAGCGTAAATCAAAAATTTTAGCGTTAGATTTATAAACCTTACAAATTTAGCGTAATAAAATGCCACTTCATGGTCATACATGGGTGGCATTTTTGTTATGCTCGACAAAACTATCAGCTCGCAATTAGCACTTATAAGCCTTTGGAAAAATAATGAATATTGAACTTGCAGGACTCTCTAGTAATGCCATGGCGAATTTTATTGGTTTGTTAATTGGCTTAGTGCTGTTAACGATACTGCTGAAAGTGAAAAAGTTACCAAGTGCGGCGTTTTATTCAAGCTTAGGGATCATTATTGCAGTTTTCGCTTTGTTTTCGCTCACCATGTATCAATCGAGCCAAGCAAGGATATCGGTAAGTCAGTCGGGCGCTGTTGAGGTGAATATTCCATTATATGGTCAACACTTTGAGGCGGGCGAGGTGGATTGGCAGCAAGCGCAGTTAATAAACCTATCACAAGCGCCTCAATTCGCCCCTAATAGACGAACCAACGGGTTGGGCTTAACAGGATATTCTTTGGGTTGGTTTACGCTTAAAAATGACCACAAGGCGTTGGTATCGGTGACGACCAATGAACAAGTGCTTTTGGTGCCAACAGACAAAGGTTATACGCTGCTGTTATCTGTGGAAAACCCGCAAACAGCAATGACCAAAATCGCTGCTTTGCTGGAATAGTTGCCGCCTTATTGGCACTGACTTATTGGTTTACGGGCTAAGTTTGCTTTATGCGGCGTCTTCGCTGCAATGCCATATCTGCAGTAAAGATTATTAACGCACTCCAAATAAAGCCAAAGGTGATGCCTTTTTCAATATCGAAGGGTTCGTTATATAAAAATATCGCCAGAATAAACATGATGCTCGGGCCAATATATTGGAAAAAACCTAGCATTGACAAAGGAATACGCATCGCAGCGCCTGCAAAACATAATAGTGGCACTGTAGTGACAATACCGGCAGCGATAAGGGTTAAGTTCATCGTCATATCATTGGTGAATATGTTGGCTGTAGCAGTGTCTATGGTCAGCATTAAATAACCTAACGCCACAGGCAACAAAATCGCAGTTTCAACCAATAAACCTGTTTTAGCATCAATGTTGACCTTTTTACGCAATAAGCCATAAAAACCAAAAGAACAGGCCAAAGCTAGCGAAACCAGTGGAATTGAACCAAACGAGATTAGCTGAACCAGCACACCAATACTGGCAAGTGCGACAGCGACCCACTGTAGTTTTCGTAGGCGCTCAGACAAGAACACCATCCCAAGCAACACATTGAATAATGGGTTAATAAAATAGCCTAAACTGGCATCTAGCATGTGGTCATTGTTAATCGCCCAGATGAAAATCAGCCAGTTCACTGCAATCAGTACCGAGGTTACGGTTAACACCAGCAGTTGTTTGGGCTGTTTCAGAACGAGTTTCAGGCGCGAGAATCCACCGATAAACTGCATTAAGATAATGATGAAGAAGAATGACCACACCACACGGTGAGCCAAGGTTTCAAATGCAGAAACATCGCTTAATAATTTAAAATAAAGTGGTGCAATTCCCCAAAGGAAATAGGCACAAATGGCAAGGGCAATGCCTTTACGGTGTTCAAGTTCTTGCATGGAACCCAGCTGCGCAGAAAGAAAGAGAGGGCGATTGTAGGTTGCTCAGGATGATCACTCAAGTTATTCGCGAAATCTATTAACTCATAAGACCTGAGTTGCTATTTAAACTGTATAGATCTGAACGAGTTTGAAGCAACAAAATGGTTACTGTTGCTTCTTAGTGCTTACTTTATCGCTCTTGTGCAAATAACTCTTGTTCAAGTAACTCTTGTACTAGTAACTCTTGTTTTAGTAATAGTGAGCTTAACCGACCAAGTAAGTCCCTGTACCGAGTGCGATTTGCATGCCGTCTTCGTTGTGCATTTCCATGCTGCAAACTGACACGCGATTACCTGAACGAATGACTCGACCTGTGCCAGTGAACACTTCTCCACGGCCTGGGCGTAAAAAGTCCACCCGCATGTCGATGGTCCCCAATGTGGTTAAGCGTTTTTCAAGTTGCTCATAAGTCCAGTCATCACGGCTTGATACTAACCCTGCAAAAGCGGTTAGTCCTCCAACAACGTCCAATAAGGTTGCTGATACGCCACCATGGAGAATGTTTTGATAGATATTACCGATAAGCTCGGGTTTTAAGCGAATGACAACCTCCACACCATTTTTATCATAGTGCTGGATGTTTAATCCTAGTAGGTTATGGAAGGGAATGTTTTTATCAAAAATTTCAGCGACTTGCTTTAGTATTTCTGTTTGAACGTCCGTGGTCATAGTTAGCCTGTTTATAGTTATTTTAAGCCGAGAAACGTGCTTTAAATCAGATAGAGCATTTAATCTAACTTAATTAGCTTTATAAAATCAATGATGCATATTTGAGCAGTTAGTTTAGGGTTTACCACATTGCATCGAGACTTCTGCACAGCAGTGCTTTAAAATGACGCTCGTTATCTTCAGCCCAAAAAATGGACAGTCCTATTTCAAGCTCAAGCCAAGCAGTAGATCAAATCGACGTCATCCCCAACGCGACTCAGCATGAAGCGCAGGATGTGCTTGGTTATCATTTACAGCAAATTTTTGGTTATCGAGATTTTCGCGAAGGGCAGCGGGAGATTATTGAGCAAACATTAAGTGGGCAAGACACCTTAGTGATTATGCCTACGGGTGGCGGCAAGAGTATGTGCTACCAACTGCCAGCATTGATACTTCCAGGTTTGACTGTCGTTGTTTCTCCTTTGATTTCATTGATGAAAGATCAAGTAGATAGTTTGACCCAATCGGGTGTAGCTGCTGCTTATTTAAATTCGTCACTACCTCGCGATGAAACTGTATCTATTTTACGCCGTTTGCATCAAGGCGAGATTAAACTGCTTTATGTGTCGCCTGAACGCCTGTTAAGGCCAGATTTTATTGAGCGGTTGCATGAGCTCAATGTGTCACTGTTTGCCATTGATGAAGCCCATTGTATCAGTCAGTGGGGGCACGACTTTAGACCAGAATATGCAGCTCTTGGTCAGTTAAAACAGATATTCCCTTATATTCCGTTAATGGCGTTAACGGCCACCGCAGATCAAGCGACCAGAGACAGCATTTGTCAGCGCCTGCAAATTCAGCCGTTTTGTCTTTTATCCAGCTTTGATAGACCTAATATTCGCTACACTGTGGTTGAAAAACTCAACGCTGCTAATCAGCTCAAACAGTTTTTACAGCTGCAAAAAGGCAGTAATGGCATTATTTATTGCAGTAGTCGTCGCCGGGTAGATGAAGTGGCTGACCGCTTAAAACTGCAAGGCTTTAGCGCGGCTGCTTACCATGCGGGAATGACCCAAGAAGAGCGTGTCGATATTCAAGATAAGTTCTTAAAAGACAAAATTGATATTGTGGTCGCCACAGTGGCTTTTGGCATGGGAATTAACAAGTCAAATGTGCGTTATGTGGTGCACTATGATATCCCCAAAAGTGTCGAATCTTATTATCAAGAAACGGGTCGTGCTGGGCGCGATGGCTTAGATGCCGAAGCGTATATGTTGTTTGACCCGGCAGATATTGGCCGAGTAAAACATCTGATTGAGCAATCAGAGCCAGGCCCGCAGCAAGATGTTGAGTTTCATAAAATGAATACCATGGCGGCTTTTGCTGAAGCGCAAACTTGTCGTCGCCAAGTGTTATTGCATTATTTCGATGAAAGCGCAGATAAACCATGCGGTAACTGCGATGTGTGTATCGATCCGCCTAAGAAATATGATGGCACTGAAGACGCTAAAAAGGTGCTTTCTTGTATCTTTAGGCTCAATCAGCACTTTGGCGTTAACCAAGTGATTGATGTATTGCGCGGTTCAAAAGCCGCTAATGTGATGGACAGAGGTCATAACAAGTTATCCACTTGGGGCATTGGTAAAGAGCATAGTCATGAATATTGGTTATCGGTAACTCGTCAGCTTATTCACCTTGGACTTGCAAGCCAAGATATCACTCGAGGTTCATCGGTTAAGCTCAATGAGTCAGCAAGACCTGTGTTACGTGGTGAGGTGAAGCTAAAACTCGCAGAGCCTCGTATTCAGTTAGTGACCACAAAGCGTCGTACAACTTCATCACGTGCGCCGCAGCAGTATGATCGTAAGTTGTTTGCCCGCCTCAAGCTATTACGCCGTGAATTGGCTGAAGAGCATGATGTGCCACCTTATTTGGTGTTCAATGATGCAACGTTAGCTGAAATGTCAGCTATGGTGCCAACTAGCGCAGGTGAAATGCTAGCGGTCAATGGTGTCGGTGAGCGTAAATTGAGTCGCTTTGGTAATGCGTTTTTAGATGAAATTAGCCAATATCTGATTGAAAACTAATTGGCTGTTTTGTCGTAGCATTCATTTGATATAAAGCCGTTCCAGTCTTACTGTAATTAGCCTACTCAATGCATAGTTAGCTTGTACTTAGCTTACTCGTGTTTGGCTCACTTATAACTAGTTTATCCATGATAAGCCTAGCTATAATTATCCTATCTATGATCAGCCTATCTATAATCAGCTTAGCGATAAAAAAGTCATCCTTTCTCCAAGCAAGACACGACAAGCTGGGCTTAATAAGTAATAAAATGGCTGCTGTCTTGTTTCTGAATTCGAACGATCCTGCTTTTTATTTAAAAAACCTCCGCGTTTGCATTCGCTCAATTAAATTAAGCTTATTTCATATTTGTTATAACAAATCGGGTTGATGTTTTTTAAATTTATTTATGCAAAAAATATCCATTAATTTGAATAGGTTTTTCAGGCTAAAATTGAGTGAAAATAATTGCTTAAATCAGTGTATATCAAGCTTTACGCTAAAATTGTTGCTGTAAATGACTTGGTTTTACACTGTTTGTTGATCGTTATCCTGAGGCTTTCTTTGAGTCGTTGGCTAAAAGATGAATAAATTAGGGTTGACACAGCAGGCTGGTCACGTTAAAAAGTGGGTATAGAACATTTTAAATTAAGAATAATTAGTTAACTTTAATGAATATTTATAGCGGTAGCATTCTCCTAGGTCTCCTTCTTCTCTTACGCAATATTTGCGCGGAGTCCTTTGTGTTACTTGCTAAATAAGTTTACTGGCATTCACAAACCCCGCGCTAACAGCCGCGGGGTTTTTTGTTTCTAACACCGATTGATTTTAAAAACTGACCAATTAAACCAACAAATTGAACGAACATTTACAGCTAACGAATTGGATTTAAGCAGTACCAAGTCACAGGATTAAATTGTTAGCTAGGCGAGCAAACTTTTACGGGAACTATAAGTTCGATGGAGAAAACTGATGTCCAATAGAGTCATAATATTTGATACCACATTGAGAGACGGCGAACAGGCGTTAGCGGCAAGTTTAACTGTGAAAGAAAAGCTTCAAATCGCACTGGCACTTGAGCGCTTAGGTGTTGATGTTATGGAAGTGGGCTTCCCTGTGTCATCTCCTGGTGATTTTGAATCGGTGCAGACTATTGCGAAAACGATTAAAAATAGCCGTGTATGTGCATTATCTCGCGCACTTGAAAAAGACATTGATGCTGCAGCCCAAGCAATGTCAGTTGCTGATCAGTTCCGTATTCATACCTTTATCTCAACTTCGACCATTCACGTTGAGAGCAAGTTAAAGCGCTCGTTTGACGATGTATTAGAAATGGCCGTCAGCGCGGTTAAATATGCGCGCCGGTTTACTGATGATGTTGAGTTTTCTTGTGAAGATGCCGGACGCACGCCAATTGATAACTTGTGCCGCATGGTAGAACAAGCGATTAAAGCGGGTGCACGTACGATTAATATTCCTGACACTGTGGGTTACACGGTGCCAAGTGAATTTGGCGGCATTATTCAAACCTTGTTTAATCGCGTACCTAATATCGACCAAGCAGTGATTTCGGTGCATTGCCACGATGACCTAGGTTTGTCGGTGGCGAATTCGATTACGGCTGTCGAGCATGGCGCTCGTCAAATTGAGTGTACTGTAAATGGTATTGGTGAACGTGCGGGTAATTGTTCACTAGAAGAAATTGCGATGATTTTGTCGACGCGTAAGAATTTATTGGGCCTTGAAAGTAATATCAACGCCAAAGAAATCCACCGCACTTCATCGCTTGTGAGTCAGTTATGTAATATGCCGATTCAGTCGAACAAAGCGGTTGTGGGCGCCAATGCATTTTCTCATTCATCAGGTATTCACCAAGATGGCATGCTAAAAGCCAAGAATACCTACGAAATCATGACCCCTGAAAGCATAGGTTTGAACCGTAACAACTTGAATATGACTTCGCGCTCAGGTCGCCATGTGATTAAACACCGTATGGAAGAAATGGGCTACAAGGCAACTGATTACGACATGGATACCTTGTACGAACAATTTTTGAACTTGGCAGATAAAAAAGGCCAAGTGTTTGATTATGATCTTGAAGCTTTGGTGTTTATGGAAGCGCAATCTCAAGACGATGATAACTATTCGCTAGAGCATTTAATGGTGCATTCAGATTCAACCGAAGGTGTGGCAACGGCAACGGTTCGCATTGTGGTTGATGGTAAAGAGATTACCGAAGCAGCCACAGGTAATGGTCCAGTCGATGCGGCATATAACGCCATTGCTCGCGCTACTGGCCGCACCATCAATATTACCAATTACAAATTAGGTGCCAAAGGCGAAGGCCAAAATGCACTCGGTCAGGTGGATATTACTGCTGAATACAATAAGCAGACATTCCACGGCGTCGGCTTAGCGACAGATGTGGTTGAGTCATCAGCACAAGCATTAGTGCACGTGATGAACTTAACGTATCGCGCAGATAAGGTCGCTGATTTCAAACAACAGATTCATAAAGATAGGGAGTTAGGTGGAGTATGAGTTATCAAGTAGCAGTATTAGCAGGTGATGGTATTGGTCCTGAAGTCATGGCTGAGGCGCGTAAAGTGCTTAAAGAAGTAGAAGCCAGGTTCGAACTAGACATTGAATATGCTGAGTACGATGTCGGTGGTATTGCCATTGATAACCATGGTTGCCCACTTCCAGATTCAACTTTAAAAGGCTGTGAAGCTTCAGATGCCGTGTTATTCGGTAGTGTTGGCGGTCCTAAATGGGAACATCTAGCGCCTAACGATCAGCCTGAACGTGGCGCATTGTTGCCGTTACGTGGTCATTTTGACTTGTTCTGTAACTTACGCCCTGCCAAGTTACATGCAGGATTAGAGCACATGTCACCGCTTCGCAGCGATATTTCATCTCGCGGATTTGATGTGCTTTGTGTCCGTGAATTAACAGGTGGCATTTACTTTGGTAAGCCAAAAGGTCGTCAAGGCGAAGGCGCTGATGAAGAAGCGTTCGATACTATGCGTTATAGCCGACGTGAAATCGAACGTATCGCCCGTATCGCATTTGAAGCCGCCCAAGGCCGCAGTAAAAAAGTCACTTCGGTAGATAAAGCCAATGTACTGGCCTGTTCAGTACTATGGCGTGAAGTAGTTGAAGATGTGGCGAAAGACTTTGCTGATGTTGAGCTTGAACATATCTACATTGATAACGCGACGATGCAGCTTTTACGTCGTCCGAATGAATTTGATGTGATGTTATGTTCAAACTTATTTGGTGACATCATTTCAGATGAAATTGCCATGTTAACCGGCTCTATGGGCTTATTATCGTCAGCCAGTTTAAACAGTTCAGGTTTTGGTATGTACGAACCTGCTGGTGGAAGTGCACCAGATATTGCAGGACAAGGCATTGCAAATCCTGTGGCGCAAATTTTATCAGCCGCATTATTACTACGTCACAGTCTAAAACTTGAAGATGCGGCGAGTGCGATTGAGCGTGCTGTCAGTAAAGCTTTATCTGCAGGGTATTTAACCGGTGAGTTATTAAGTAGCGATGAGCGTCATAATGCGAAATCGACCTCAGAAATGGGCGACTTTATCGCAAATGCTGTTAAGGAAGGTGTCTAATGGCCAATCAAGTTTCAGCGCAAACCTTATATGAAAAAGTATGGGATGCTCATGTGTTAGCTTCGCCAGAAGCAGAAGCGCCGATTATTTATGTCGACCGCCATTTGGTACATGAGGTGACGTCACCACAAGCTTTTAGTGGTCTAAAAACGGCGGGTAGAAAACTACGTGCGCCAGAAAAAACCTTTGCCACTATGGATCATAACATCTCTACCTTGAGTGCAAGCCTTGATGCAATGAGCCCAATGGCGCGTATTCAAGTGGAAACGTTAGCGCAAAACTGTAAAGAGTTTGGCGTGAAGCTTTATGATATTCACCATCCAAACCAAGGTATTGTCCATGTAATGGGCCCAGAACTTGGGATTACCTTACCTGGTACGGTCATTGTGTGTGGTGACTCGCATACCGCAACTCACGGTGCATTTGGCGCTCTAGCATTTGGTATTGGTACTTCTGAAGTTGAGCACGTGTTGGCAACGCAAACCTTGCGTCAACTTAAAGCCAAAACCATGAAAGTGGAAGTACGTGGCCAAGTGGCTGAAGGTATTACTGCTAAAGATATCGTACTCGCTATTATTGGCCGCTTAGGCATGGATGGTGGTACTGGCTTTGTTGTCGAGTTTTGTGGTGAAGCCATTGAAGCTTTATCAATGGAAGGCCGCATGACCTTATGTAACATGGCCATCGAAATGGGTGCTAAAGCAGGTATGGTCGCGCCAGATCAAACCACGTTTGATTACCTCGAGGGCCGCGAATTTTCACCAAAAGGTGATGACTGGGTACAAGCCGTTAAAGATTGGACTGCACTGAAAACAGATGAAGGAGCTCAGTTTGATGCTGAAGTTGTTCTTGAAGCTGCTGATATTGCGCCGCAATTAACTTGGGGAACTAACCCAGGTCAAGTGGTGCCCATTGATGCAGAAGTGCCTAATCCAGCTAAAGAGTCTAATGCCACGGTACGTGGAAGTATGGAAAAAGCGCTAGAGTACATTGGCCTAACGTCAGGTACTAAAATGGTCGATATTCCAATTAATAAGGTGTTTATCGGATCGTGCACTAATTCTCGTATCGAGGATTTACGTGCCGCAGCTCATCACGCTAAGAACCGTAAAGTCGCAGACGGCGTCGTGGCGATTGTGGTGCCGGGTTCTGGTCAAGTTAAGCTACAAGCTGAAGCTGAGGGCTTAGATAAAGTCTTCTTAGAAGCAGGGTTTGAATGGCGTTTACCTGGATGTTCAATGTGTTTGGCAATGAATGATGACCGCTTAGAAGCGGGCGATCGCTGCGCATCGACCAGTAACCGTAACTTCGAAGGTCGACAGGGCCGTGGTAGTCGTACTCACTTAGTGAGCCCTGCGATGGCAGCCGCTGCTGCAATTGCTGGCCACTTTGTGGATATTCGTAAGCCTTATTAACCGTCATCCAAAAGGACAAACAGATGCAAGCTTTTACTCAACATACTGGTCTAGCGGTGGCGATTGATAGCGCGAATATCGATACTGACCAAATTATCCCGAAGCAATTTTTATCAAAAGTGACCCGTGATGGTTTTGGAGTACATTTATTCCATGACTGGCGTTATTTAGATGAAGCAGGTGAGCAAGATAACCCAACATTCTCGCTAAACTTACCACGCTATAAAGGAGCCTCTGTATTATTGGCTCAAGAAAACTTTGGTTGTGGCTCAAGCCGTGAACACGCACCTTGGGCGTTAGCTGACTTTGGTTTACGAGTGGTGATTGCGCCAACGTTTGCGGATATTTTTTACGGTAATTCAATCAATAATGGTTTGTTGCCCGTTAAACTTACCCATGAGCAAGTTAATCAGTTAATGGCTGAAGTTGAGGCGAGTGAAGGCGCTAATATTACTGTTGATTTAGAGTCATTAACCGTGACATCTCCATCTGGCAGCAAGTTCAGTTTTACTATTGCTGAATCAGCAAGACATAAGTTGTTAAACGGATTAGATGCCATTGGGTTAACGCTTGAATATGCCCAAGCGATTAGCGATTATGAAGCGAAAATCCCAGCTTGGCGCAGCTAAAATATTAGTTGAGCCTGATGATTAATTAAATTGAGCATTTAACTTTGTTTAACAAAAATCAAAATAATTAACATTCAGCGCACACTTGTACCAAGATGATTTTACATAAAGCCTCTACTGTTATCTGTAGAGGCTTTTTTATTGGTTTGAAGAATTGTTCTTGTATTAAGTCTCTGAATTAATTGTTTAATTTTTTCATTTGTAGCTCTTTAGTAAAAAAGCAGTTTTAATCACTGGCTTTTTAAGCGTACTAGTGTTTAAAAATTTTAAATATCTATCTGTCTGATAAATATGATTTTAATCGTTATTTTACCTTCGTGCTAACAAATGCTTAGCGAATACTTTCTATAAAAATGGGCTTTTATGGCGAATTGCGCGTGATCTTAGTCACTAAAAATATTTGCTATCTGTATTTTTGTAGTTATTTACTCTGTTTTATGGCTTTTGGTTGTAAATTTATTCTGCATCAGTAAACTTGCCGCGATTTCAAATTGAGCAATTGCTCTAATGATGTAAGAGATTAGGCAAACATGAGATTTGCTATAAACAGAGACTAATAATGAAAAAGACAATATTGACTGTGGCTGTTAGTGCCATGCTTTTCGGGGCAACGACTCAAGTGAATGCGGCTGGTTTCCAGTTAGCTGAATATTCTTCGACTGGTTTAGGCCGTGCTTTTGCTGGTGAAGCTGCCATGGCAGACAATGCTGCTGCTCAAGCTAGAAACCCTGCAATGTTAACTTATCTTGATGGCCGTCAGCTTTCTGGTGGTGCTATTTACGTCATGCCAAATGTTGATGTTATTGGTGATGTTAGTATCAGTTCTCCATTGTTAGGCCCTGATCCTATTTCAATTCCTGCCGATGCTATCGACTTTGCTGATAGCGCAATTGTGCCTAATTTCTATTATTCAAATCAGCTTAATGACCAATGGACTTGGGGTTTAGCAGTAAACTCTAACTATGGTCTAGCAACCGAGCTTGATGCGACTCACTCAGCTGCCCTTTTTGGTGATGAAACTGGAATCACTACCGTTGAGTTCAACCCGAATATTGCTTACAAAATCAATGAAGCATTTAGTGTGGGTGCAGGTCTTCGTGTCGTTTACGGTGAAGGTCATGTCGGCGCATCAATGCCTGGTTGGATTGACGGTGTAAAACAAGCGGTACCAGATTTAGCGCCAATGCTTCCTGAAGCAGGTGCAAGTCTTAAGTACATGGAAGGCGATGATATTGCTTTCGGTTGGCAGTTAGGTACGAGCTGGCAAATTAACGAGACTCACCGATTAGGCTTTGCTTACCATAGTGGTGTTGAATTAGAACTTGATGGTCACGCTTCTGGTTTACTTTATGATGGTGGCCAAGATGTTTACATCGAAGGTTACTTACCTATTGAATTGCCTGCATTTGCAGAACTAGCATCGCATCATCAGTTCACTGACAACTGGGCAATGCACGCAAGTGTTAATTGGACTCAGTGGAGTGTATTCGAAGAGTTAGTTGCTTATTTCCCTGGCGAAAATAAGCCGGTTGGCGATCTTGAGTCTGACTTAGTAAAAGAAGAGAACTTTAAAGATAACTGGCGCTTTGCATTAGGCACAACTTACCAGCTGAATGATAAGTGGTTAGTACGTGGTGGTATGGCGTTAGATAAAGGCGCTGCACAGGACGAATACCGTTCGACGACTATTCCTGATTCTGACCGTTTATGGTTTAGC
This sequence comes from Shewanella sp. TC10, assembly GCF_009663145.1. Classification (GTDB taxonomy): domain Bacteria; phylum Pseudomonadota; class Gammaproteobacteria; order Enterobacterales; family Shewanellaceae; genus Shewanella. The sequence continues at coordinate 22,575 of NZ_VKHR01000026.1, read as the reverse complement.
GCGGGTGCTGGCTACCAAGCAACACAAAACCTAACCGTTGATTTTGCCGTAACTTACATTAAAGGTGTAGGTGATGCACCGATTGACGAAACTCAAGATCTATTGGGTTTAGCGTCGGTTAACTACAGCGGCGATGTTGAAGCTGATGTATGGTTAGTCGGTGTTCAACTTAGCTACAAGATGTAGTTTAGTGACGTAAGTTGCCGATTTAGATTTAAGCCTCGCAAATGCGGGGCTTTTTTATGCTTGTTATACCCATGTTACCTCAAGATGCTTTGTCAGGCACAAGCTCGGATAACAATGCAAGGCGTAAGCTGAGGTAATTGTTATTCACTTTTCAAAGCTTACAACATAGCAGTGGTTTTCGAGCTTGCGCCCCATAGGGCAAGCCAAATAGCACCAATCTGCGTTGTTATAAAATATCGATGTAGAATAACTATACTTCAATTTTATGCCTAGCATCTTGGCACTATTTGACTTGCTGACTTTGCATCTTGAAGTATCATGGGTATATATACATTTTATTTCAATTGCTTGCATTACATCTGCTATCTGACTTGTGATTGAGCGGTATCCGTCTTAACTTATTATGATAAGGCAATTAAGGTGCAGAGATTTTTATTACAGCACCACCTGCATTGATAGGCTAAACATGAATTCGAAGAAATATGTTATCGCGCTCGACCAAGGCACTACTAGTTCAAGAGCTATCGTTTTTGATCATAAAGCGAAGATGGTGGCAGTATCCCAGCGTGAGTTTACTCAAATATATCCTCAAGCCGGCTGGGTTGAGCATGATCCGATGGAGATTTGGTCATCTCAAAGCTCGTCGTTAATCGAGGTGTTAGCAAGAGCGGGGATCAGTTGTGATGATGTCGCTGCAATTGGTATCACTAATCAGCGTGAGACAACTGTTGTATGGGATAAGCATACAGGTAAACCAATTCATAATGCGATTGTATGGCAGTGCCGTCGAAGCCAAGCTATATGTCAACAATTTAAAGCTGACGGATTAGAAGATTATATAAAATCGACCACAGGTTTAGTGCTAGATCCGTATTTTTCAGCGAGTAAAATTAAATGGCTACTCGATAATGTGGCTGGGGCTCGTGAAAAAGCAATGGCGGGTGATTTACTGTTTGGTACCATTGATACTTGGCTGGTGTGGAAACTCACACAAGGCAAAGTGCATGTCACTGAACCGACAAATGCATCCCGCACTATGTTGTTTAATATTCATCAGCAGCAATGGGATGAAAAACTACTACAGGCTTTTGATATTCCGCGCTCTATGCTTCCTGAAGTTAAGCCCTCTTGTGCGGTTTACGGCACGACGACAATTGCAGGTGGTGAAATCGCAGTGGCAGGAATGGCTGGCGATCAGCAGTCTGCACTATTTGGTCAACTGTGTTTTGAACCTGGCATGGCCAAAAATACCTATGGCACTGGTTGTTTCTTATTGATGAACACGGGGCATAAAGCGGTATCCTCCACCCATGGCTTGTTAACTACCATAGGGATAGGTGGTGATTTATCGGTTAATTATGCTCTAGAAGGTGCGGTATTTATGGGCGGCGCAGTGATCCAGTGGCTGCGTGATGAAATGGGACTTATTCAAGACGCACAAGACACTGAGTACTTTGCCAATAAAGTGGTAAACACCAATGGTGTTTATTTAGTGCCAGCCTTTGTTGGTTTAGGCGCGCCTTATTGGGAAGCTGATGCCCGAGGGGCCATTGTTGGATTAACCCGAGGGGTTAACCGAAGTCATATTATTCGCGCAGCATTAGAAGCTATTGCATATCAGAGCAAGGACTTACTGGAAGCGATGAGCCAAGACTCTGGTGTTGAACTTAAACAAATAAGGGTCGATGGTGGCGCGGTTGCCAATGACTTCTTAATGCAGTTTCAGGCTGATATCAGTGATGTTGATGTTATTCGACCCCAAGTGACAGAAACCACTGCGATGGGAGCGGCTTACCTTGCAGGATTAGCTGTTGGTTTTTGGCAATCTACAGATGAGCTTAAGAATATCGCCATCACAGATAAGCAATTCTGTGCCCAAATGGATGACGCTGTGAGAATCGATTTATATCAAGGTTGGCAGAAGGCGGTGCAGCAAACTATTTCTAAATAACCGAACCAAGTTAGTCAGCAACTGCTCAAATCTGTGAGCGGTTGATTTTAGCCGTTCTGAAGTCCTGATATTACGATGATTAGGCTAAGAATAGTTAATTACTGAAGCTATGATATTTTTGAGACTCGACTTTGGTATCTTTGAGACTTAACTTAGATACCTGAAAGGTTAAACCTCGATATCGATGTGTTTGATATGTGAATCGTCATCAGACTGTTCTGAAGTTTTAGTCGAGCTAGTGCCTTTTTGCGCTAGTTTGATTTCTGGTGGCAGTTGAGATTGAGGCGCTTCATGGCTGTCAGCTGAGATAGAATCGCTATCACTGACTTTTTTAACATTTCTTTTTACCCCATCGACCTGTCTTGGCGGCCTGGCGGTAATGGCATAAATACTGTCTAAACTCATTTTAGCCTCCTCATCAAAATGTAGGTTATCTGCTATTAGTATATCGGCAATTGCTGATTAATATTTAATCTATTTATCTTAAGTTACTTAAATCGCTTCGCCGTTTCAATTTTGGAATGATTTCTGAAATACTTGGCAGATATTATTTTCAGAAAGTGAGCTATCCCACATTGGATGGATATTTATCAATTAATAATTCAGCTTAGATCGATGCTTATTGTTATTTTTATATGAAAAAAGTCACATTTAGGATCAAATTCCCCACATTTATTACTGTTATGAATCCTGTTATGTCTATGGTTTCGTTCATTTACCCGTCAATAAACCACTTTTCTCCACCTCGAACTCATTAATAATAAATTGCTGCTAACCCGCTTCAGAACTGGATTTAATTAATGTTCTCATCCCTTGACAATACTTGTGTTGTATCCCTAAACTTAAGGGTTGTGGGGAATTGTGGATATTTGTGGGAATTTTAATAACAATTAATAGGAATTTATCACAGTGTTTCGGGGTGCTAGTGCGATAAACATGGATGCAAAAGGGCGGATCGCTATTCCAATGCGATACCGAGAATCCTTGCGTTCTGAGCACGAAGGTATCGTCGTTATTACAGTAGATATTCAATCGCATTGTTTATTGATCTATCCGATCCACGAATGGGAGTTGATAGAAGCAAAGTTATTGCAGCTATCTGACACCGATAAAGTTGAACGCTCCATGAAACGAAGATTATTAGGCCACGCTCATGAATGTGAGTTAGATGGTAATGGACGCGCGCTTGTTCCTCCCGCTTTAAGACAGTATGCAGGGTTACAAAAGAAAACCATGCTGGTGGGCTTATTGAACAAGTTTGAATTGTGGGATGAAGCCGCTTGGCAGACACAAATGGATGAAAGCCATGAGTTGATCCAAGCTGAAGATCTCGCTAACCATGAAAGATTAGCTAATTTTTCATTATAAATAACCAATTAAGAAGAGTGTGATGAGCCAAGAATTTGCCCATTTATCTGTACTACTAAAAGAAACCGTTGACGGTTTGAATATCCATGAAGATGGCATCTATATCGATGGCACTTTTGGACGTGGTGGTCATTCTAGGCATGTGCTGAGTCAACTCGGTGAAAATGGTCGCTTGATTGCTATCGATCGCGATCCTCAAGCGATTGAAGCTGCAAAACAGTTTGCTGACGATCCTCGCTTTCAGATTGTTCATGGTGGATTTGGCCAGTTAGCTGAATATGTGACTGAGTTAGGTCTGAAAGGAAAAATCAATGGTGTGTTACTGGATCTCGGCGTGTCGTCACCGCAATTAGATGATGCTGAACGTGGATTTAGTTTCCTGCGTGACGGGCCATTAGATATGCGTATGGATAACAGCCAAGGCCAAACTGCTGCCCAGTGGATTGCTAAAGCTGACATTGAGGATATGGCTTGGGTATTTAGAACCTATGGTGAAGAGAAGAACTCGCGCCATATTGCTCGTTGTATCGCGGCTGACCGTGATGAAAAACCTTTTCTAAGAACCAAAGATTTAGCGGATTTAATTGCTCGTATTACTAAAAATAAAGAGCGTAATAAGCATCCAGCTACTCGTGTTTTCCAAGCGATTAGAATTTACATCAACAGTGAACTTGAGCAAATCGAACAAGCATTAGAAGGTGCGGTATCGATACTTGCGCCAGAAGGTCGCTTGTCTGTGATTAGTTTCCATTCGTTAGAAGACAGAATGGTGAAACGTTTTATTCGCAAGAATAGCCAAGGTGAGAGTGTGCCACATGGCCTGCCTATCACTGAAGCTGAAATCAATAAATCAAGAAAGCTTAAATCTATGGGTAAGGCAATGAAGCCTTCTGATATTGAGATTGAGCAAAACCCTCGTGCACGTAGCTCGGTACTACGTGTTGCGCAGCGTCTTGATTATTAAAAGCAAATGATAACTCTAACTTGCTAGTGATTTAACGGGTTAGTGTGACAAATATCGAAAGATAAATGGAGTTAACTTGGGGCAATCATCAATAAAATTATCACGTATTGTACTCGCTGATATTTGGCGACATAAGTGGATTTTATTAATGTCGATGGTCGTACTCATCAATGCTGTTGGTGTGGTTTATACCAGTCATGCAACCCGTAAGTTAACTTCGCAGATGGATCATTTATTACAAGAGCGCGACCGATTAGACATTGAATGGCGCAACTTGTTATTAGAAGAGCAATCTAAGTCGGAACACAGTCGAGTGACTCGGATTGCGACCCAAGATTTGAAAATGGTGAGGCCATTACCCAAAGAAGAAGTGGTTATTCGATTACCGTAAATAAGGTTGAAATAGCAGGGCTGCAATTAAAGGGCTCGATGAAATAAGGATTGTTGAGTAAGTAAAAATGAGCAGACAAGCTAAGCGTAAGTTAAATCCAGAGCTAATTCCGTGGCGATTATTCGTTGTGGTTGGTTTTGTTTTGCTTTTATTTACCGCTTTGATTGCTCGAGCAGCTTATATTCAAATTATTGAACCGGACAAATTACGCCACGAAAGTGATATGCGTACGCTAAGAACCAGTAGTAACCAAGTACAGCGTGGCTTAATCACAGACCGAAACGGTGAGATGCTGGCTGTAAGTGTACCTGTACGTGCGGTTTGGGCCGATCCTAAAATCTCCCACGATAAAGATGCCTTTAAAGATATGCGCCGCTGGAAAGCCCTTGCAGATGTGTTGCATGAGCCTGTAGATAAAATCGTTAATAAAGTGCAGCGCGATCCAAAGCGTCGATTTATTTATTTAAAACGCCAAGTGACGCCAGCTGTTGCTGAGTACATCAAGCAGTTAAAAATTTCTGGCATATATTTAAAATCTGAATCTCGTCGTTATTATCCTGCGGGTGAAACTGCTGCGCAGCTGGTTGGTTTAACCAATATTGATGATGTGGGTATTGAAGGCATTGAAAATGCCTATGATAGCTGGCTAACAGGTACGCCTTCTAAGCAGAAAGTACGTAAGTCCCGCGATGGTAAAGTGGTTCAGCGTCTAGATATCGTTGAAGAGGGTGAGAGCTCTAATGACTTAGTACTTAGTATTGATCAGCGTATTCAGCAACTTGCATATCGTGAGTTAAAGCGCACAACAGAAATTAACCAAGCCACGTCAGGTTCTGTGGTGGTGCTAGACGTGCAAACAGGCGAAGTCCTTGCAATGGTCAATACACCATCTTACAACCCTAATTCCCGTGAAAACTTACAATCCTATCGCATGCGTAATCGCGCATTGACCGATACTTTTGAGCCGGGTTCAACCGTAAAACCATTCGTGGTCGCTGCGGCATTAGAGGCGGGCACTGTTGAGCGAAATGATTTAATTAATACTTCTCCTGGTTGGATGCGAGTGGGTGGACGACAAGTTCGCGACACAATCAACTATGGCAATATGACCTTAGACAAAATCTTAGTGAAATCCAGTAACGTTGGGATCAGTAAGGTTTCTTTATCTATGCCCGTTCAGGAGTTACTGGGTACCTATCAGTCTATGGGGCTAGGTAACTATTCTGGTATTAATTTGGCAGGCGAAAGCGCGGGCCTTATTCATGACCGCCGCCGTTGGTCAGACTTTGAACGAGCGACTTTATCCTATGGTTATGGTCTCACTGCAACACCACTCCAGTTGGCAAGAATGTATGCCACATTAGGCAGCGGTGGAGTACTTTACCCGGTATCCATACTCAAGCTAAAGCAAGCCCCCCGTGGCGAGCAAGTGATCTCCAAGCAGACCGCTAAAGATGTCATGGAAATGATGGTAGGTGTGACTGAACGTGGCGGCACAGCAACTCAAGCGCATATTGATGGTTATCCTATTGCAGGTAAAACCGGTACTAGCCGCAAATCAATCGCGGGTGGTTATGGCGATGATTATGTCTCGCTCTTTGCCGGTGTGGCGCCAGTGCACAATCCTCGCCTAGCGATTTCGATTGTCGTTAACGAGCCTAAAGGCGATCGCTACCACGGTGGTGATGTTGCTGGCCCTGCTTTTGCAAAAATTATGTCTGGAGCATTACAAATGCTCAATGTAGAGCCATTAAATGAGAAAGAAAAAGTTGAATTGGCAGCTATCGCTAGGAGGGCAGAATAATGCTTCTTAGTGATTTATTAGCTCCTTGGTTTCATTATGCTGGCCGTGAGTCAGTCTCTTCAATGACCTTAGATAGTCGCGAAGTCAGCCAAGATTGCCTGTTTGTGGCGTTACCTGGCCATCAAGTAGATGGCAGAACATTTATTAACAAGGCCATTGATGCTGGCGCCCTTGGTGCCTTGATTCATACTGATAACCCTGATGAACATGGTCAAGTGAATCATCATGATTCTGGCGCAGTACTAGTCTCATTTTTTCAGTTAAGTCGTCAATTATCGGCGGTCGCCGCGCAGCTATATCCATTACTTAATTCAAATATGGCTATTATTGGGGTTACTGGGACAAACGGTAAAACCTCAGTGAGTCAGCTTATTGCCCAGTTAGTGACTTTAAAACAGCAAAAAGCGGCTGTTATGGGCACGCTGGGTAATGGTGTTTGGGGAAGCTTGATTGATAGTGGTAATACGACTGCAGATGCCATTACGCTGGTTCGACAGCTACATGAATTTCAGCAACAAAATGTTAATGCATGTGCGATTGAAGTCTCTAGTCACGGATTAGTACAAGGCCGAGTTGAAGCAGTGCCTTTTAATACAGCTGTGTTTACCAATTTAAGTCGTGACCACCTTGATTATCATGGTGATATGGATGCTTACGGCGCAGCTAAAAAACGCTTATTTACTTTTGCATGTGTTAAAAATGGCTTACTGAACCTTGATGATGCCGTTGGTGAGAGTTGGTTTACCGAGCTTAAATCGGCCAACATGTTTGGTTTCAGCCTTAAAAAGCATCCTTTAGCACGCTTTTATACCGACAATATGGATTTCAATGATGCAGGCGTGACATGTGATTTGTATTACCCCGCAGACATTAATGACTCTGACTCAGAATTGTTGAAAGGCCAGTTATCTTCGCCGCTTTTAGGTGACTTTAATTTATCTAACCTTGTTGCAGCCTTAGGTTCATTGTATTTGCAAAACTCGTTAAACGCCCAAACCGCTGGTCGAGAATTAATGAGTGAGCTACTGACTTTAGTGCCTCAACTAAAGCCTGTCGCTGGACGTATGGAGCGATTTAATCAAGCTAATGGTCCAACGCTAGTTGTTGATTATGCTCACACACCAGATGCGATTGAGCATGCGTTAAAAGCGCTGCGCATTCATTGCGAAGGCACCTTATGGTGTGTGTTTGGCTGCGGTGGTGACAGAGATAAGGGTAAGCGTCCATTAATGGCCCAAGCTGCTGAACAATATGCAGATAAAGTGATGATTACCAGTGACAATGCTCGTAGCGAAGAGCCTATGAACATTATTAACGATGTGGTTGCAGGGCTAACAAACCCAGAGCAAGCTTTAGTTGAAGTTGATAGAGTTGATGCGATAAAAACCGTGTCACAATTGGCTAAAGCTGGCGATATTGTTTTGCTAGCGGGTAAAGGGCATGAAACTTACCAAGAAGTCGCTGGTTGTCGAGTTGATTACGATGAGCGTGCATTAGCCATGATGTTAACCAGTCCAGACGCGGTACAACCTCTTGTCAAAACAGGAGGCGTTTGATGATAGATATTAAATTATCAACATTGACTGCTGAGCTTAACGCGCAACTCATTGGTGCTGACATCACTATTAATGATGTAACCAGTGACAGCCGAAAAATGCTGGACAGCAGTTTGTTTGTTGCTTTAAAAGGTTTACGTTTTGATGGCCATAGCTTTGCTGAAACAGCAATTGAAAATGGTGCCAAAGCGTTACTGGTCGAGCGAAAGCTTGATGTAAATATTCCACAGCTTGTTGTCGAAAATACTCAAAAAGCCATGGGCGCTATTGGTGCATTTGTTCGTCAACAAGTGAACCCTAAATCAGTGGCACTGACTGGCTCTAATGGAAAAACAACGGTTAAAGAAATCGTTGCGACAATATTAACTCAGCATCATAAAGTGCTGTTTACTGCTGGTAACTTTAACAATGAAATCGGTGTGCCGTTAACGCTGTTAAGACTAGAGCAAAGCCATGAATATGGCGTGTTTGAGTTAGGTGCAAATCATCAGGGTGAAATTAATTATACTTCATCTTTAGTGACGCCTCAGGTGGCATTAGTGAATAATGTCGGCCGTGCTCATCTTGAAGGTTTTGGTTCAATTGAAGGCGTTGCTGAGGCAAAGTCTGAAATCTTTAACCATCTAAGTAAAGACGGTACTGCCATTATTAATGCTGATGATGATTTTGCAGATTTCATGGTGAAAAAAGCATCGGCCTTCAAGCAACTGACGTTTTCAATTTCTGAAACTATCGACGCTGATATTAAAGCGCTTGATATTGTTGCTGACGATACTGGTTGTTACCAGTTTACTTTATTGGTTTCGGGTCATTCATATCCAGTACAACTTCCATTAGCAGGCTTACACCAAGTCAGTAATGCATTAGCTGCTAGCGCCATTTGTATCGCTTTAAATATCCCTGTTGCAGATATTGTAACGGGGCTAAGTGCGTTAACACCTGTTAAAGGAAGAATGGTACCGCACAAGATGGGGCGGATTTTACTCGTTGATGACAGTTATAACGCCAATCCAACTTCTGTTGATGCTGCGATAAGTTGGTTAAAACAAACTCGAGGTTTTCGGTGTTTAGTACTGGGAGATTTGGGTGAATTAGGTGACAATAGCGCCCTTTTGCATTTTGAGGTTGGCGAACAAGCCAAACTCGCTGGGATCGATGACCTGTTTTGTTGCGGACAACTCACTGAATCAACTAGCAAAGCGTTTGGTTCTGAGCACTTTAGTGACTCAAACCTACTCGCTCAAGCATTAATGAAAAAGATAAATCAGTTACCGGATGATGTAACTATTTTAGTAAAAGGTTCTCGAAGCGCAGCGATGGAAACTGTGGTCGAAGAGTTATTAAATGCCAATAGGCGCGGGGAGTTTGTTTAGATGCTGGCTTATTTAGCTGAGTATTTAACCCAGTTTTACACAGGGTTTAATGTTTTTTCATATGTGACTTTTAGAGCCATTTTAGGGCTTATGACGGGTCTAATCTTTAGCTTGTGGTTTGGTCCCAAGTTAATTGAGCGATTGCAACTACTACAAATTGGTCAAGTGGTCAGAAATGATGGTCCTGAGTCGCATTTCAGTAAGCGCGGAACCCCTACTATGGGTGGTTTACTGATCCTCGCTGGAATTTTTGTCAGTGTTTTATTGTGGGGTGATTTATCCAATCGATACGTCATCGTGATGTTGTTTGTTTTAGGCACGTTTGGTGGTATTGGCTTCCTTGATGACTACCTTAAAGTCGTCAAAAAGGATTCTAAAGGGCTCATTGCACGCTGGAAATATGCATCGCAATCAATAGCAGCCTTAGCTGTTGCTTTTTACTTATATAGCTCAGCGACAATACCAGGTGAGACTCAGTTAGTTGTGCCCTTTTTTAAAGATGTGATGCCGCAGCTCGGCTTACTGTATATCGTGCTGGCTTACTTCACCATTGTCGGTGCAAGTAACGCTGTGAACCTAACTGATGGCCTTGATGGCTTAGCAATCATGCCAACCGTTATGGTTGCAGCAGCATTTGCTCTTATTGCCTATTTATCAGGTCATGCGCAGTTTGCTAGCTACTTACATATTCCACATCTGCCAGATGCAGGTGAGCTGGTTATTGTATGTACCGCGATAGTCGGTGCAGGTTTAGGCTTTTTATGGTTTAACACTTACCCAGCACAAGTATTCATGGGTGATGTTGGATCATTAGCACTTGGAGCGGGTCTTGGTGCCATTGCGGTATTAGTCCGCCAAGAAGTGTTATTAGTGATTATGGGCGGTGTTTTCGTGATGGAAACAGTGTCGGTGATTTTACAGGTGGGTTCTTACAAATTGCGTGGTCAACGTATTTTTAGAATGGCACCGATTCACCACCATTACGAATTAAAAGGTTGGCCAGAACCAAGAGTGATTGTTCGCTTTTGGATTATTTCGTTATTCCTAGTCATGCTAGGACTGGCAACCCTTAAGTTAAGGTAGTAAATAATGCAATCAAGCTATTCACATATTGTTTTGGGGTTAGGTGCAACAGGGTTATCTGTTGTGCGTTATCTGATGTCCCAAGGTATTACACCATTGGTGATGGATAGCAGACGAGCGCCACCTGGGCGAGACACATTAGCTCAGGAGTTCCCAGATGTTGAGCTACTTACTGGTGGGTTTGTATGTCGTTACTTAGTACAAGCACAACATATTATTGTAAGCCCTGGTATTGCGGTTGATACGCCTGAAATTCGCGCAGCGATTGATATGGGCATCGAAGTGATAGGTGATGTTGAGCTGTTTGCTCAAGCGGTTGCCGATAGAGCGCCTTGCGTGGTTGCGATTACCGGCTCAAACGGTAAAACAACCGTTACGACTCTTGTTTACGACATGCTCAAAGCTGCTGGTAAAAAGGTAGCGGTGGGCGGCAATATCGGCATTCCTGTATTGGATTTACTTGCGACAGATGCTGAGTATTTTGTGTTGGAATTATCGAGTTTCCAATTAGAAACGACACACAGCCTGAACTGTATAGCGGCCACTTGCTTGAACGTGAGTGAAGATCATATGGATAGGTACCATGATATCCATACGTATCGAGCGGCCAAGTTACGTTTATATCAGCAAAGCCGTTTCGTGATGTTTAATCGCGATGATCAACTTACATTTCCTGATGAACCAACGAATCAAAATACGTTTGGTTTAGGGGTTCCTGAAGGGGATGAATGGGGTATTGCAGACGGCAAGATATTGCATGGCGAAAGTGAAATCATGAATTTACATGAAGTCAGCTTAATCGGTAGTCATAACCAAGCCAATTTGTTAGCCGCCATGGCGCTAACGGATGCTTGTGGCATTGATAAGAGCTTTATGATTGATATCGCATCTAATTTTGCGGGCTTAGAGCATAGGTGCGAGATGGCGGGCCTTAAGCAAGGCGTTACATATATCAATGATTCGAAAGCTACCAATGTTGGGGCAACTGTTGCGGCTTTAAATGGGTTAAGCGATCACTTAGGTGATTTGATTCTAATTGCAGGTGGCGAAGGCAAAGGTGCTGACTTTAAAGAGCTTGAAGCTTCACTTAGCAATGTGACTCAAGTGATTACCTTTGGCAAAGATGGCGCAAAAATCGCGGCATTAAAAGCGGGCAGTCTGACAGTTAAGAATCTTGAAGAAGCAGTTGCTATAGCGGTTGAAATCACTTTTTCAGGGGATATCGTTTTATTATCTCCAGCTTGCGCCAGTACAGATATGTACAAGAACTTCATGGAAAGAGGTCATCATTTTAAGCAATTAGTGGAGCAGATTGAAGATGGCGAGGGGTGAGCAGCTTAGCTTATTCCAACAAGTCCTAAAAAGGTCTTGGCCAGATATTCTATCTGAAACTTCGCCAGGTGATCAGCTGTATGACCGGAGTTTGTTTGTTGCTGTTGTTGGCCTGATTGCTTTTGGTTTTATTATGGTGATGTCAGCTTCTATGCCGGAAGCACAAAAGCTGACAGAAAATCCGTTCCATTTTATTTATCGGCATGTGGCATACCTTATTGGATGCGGTGTGATTGCTTATGCAGTGCTGAACATAGAACTGAAGTTCTGGGAAAGGTATAGCGCCTACTTAGTGCTGTTAGTGTTGCTAATGTTGGTAGCCGTTTTAGTTGTCGGTACAACGGTAAATGGAGCTACACGCTGGTTATCGGTTGGACCTGTTAGGATCCAAGTCGCTGAAATTGCGAAGTTTGTGTTCATTATTTACATGTCGGGTTATTTAGTAAGACGACATGGTGAATTAAGAGAAAACAGTAAAGGGTTCTATAAGCCTATATTTGTCTTTTTGCTGTTTGCTTTCTTAATTCTAGCGCAGCCGGATTTAGGTACTGTAGTCGTCTTATTCGTATGCACTGTCAGCCTTTTGTTTTTGGCTGGTGCGCGCATTATGGACTTTTTAGTACTGATATTTTTCGGTATTGCGATGTTTGTATTTTTAGTGGTGTTTGAGCCGTATCGTATGCGACGGGTCACGTCCTTTTTGGACCCATGGGAAGATCCATTTGGTAGTGGTTACCAGTTAACCCAATCCCTGATGGCCTATGGACGCGGCGATATTTTTGGCCAAGGTTTAGGTAATAGTATTCAAAAACTGTCATACCTGCCTGAGGCTCACACAGATTTTATCTTTGCTGTGATAGGTGAAGAGTTAGGTTTTGTAGGCATTGTTTGTGTATTAACCGTGTTGTTTTTTGTATCGTTCAGAGCAATTCGTTTGGGCAACTTATGTTTAAGTATTCAGCGCCCATTTGAAAGCTATTTGGCCTACGGAATTGGCATTTGGATTTGTTTCCAGACAGTAGTAAATGTTGGTGCAAGCATTGGGATGCTACCCACAAAGGGATTAACACTGCCCTTTATTAGTTACGGTGGCAGTAGCCTTTGGGTAATGACTGCAGCTGTGATGCTATTGATACGAATCGATTACGAAAGGCGGCTAAGTTTGACACAGGCGGTGCAAGGGAGAGTAAAGAAATGAGCCCTAATATGACGGATGCACCCAAATTATTGGTGATGGCTGGCGGTACGGGCGGACATGTATTCCCGGCGTTAGCAGTAGCAAAAGCATTAGCTAAAAAAGGTTGGCAAGTACGTTGGTTAGGTACTGCTGATAGGATGGAGGCGCGTTTAGTGCCTCAGCACGGATTTGATATTGAGTTCATTGATATTAAAGGCGTGCGCGGCAACGGCATCATTAGAAAGCTGGCAGCGCCGTTTAAGATTTTACGTTCAATCATGCAAGCAAAAGCGTTTATTAATGAGTATAAGCCTGATGTCATTTTAGGTATGGGTGGTTTCGCTAGCGGCCCAGGTGGCGTAGCGGCAAAGCTATCTGGTATTCCATTAGTATTGCATGAACAAAATGCGATACCTGGTATGACAAATAAGTTGTTATCTCGTATTGCCAGTAAAGTACTTTGTGCTTTTCCAAATACCTTTTTACCTGTAACCAATGCTGAGGTAGTTGGTAACCCAATTCGACAAGAGCTTATCGAATTAGGAGAGAAAGCCAAGGTCTGTGACGACGAAGCGTTAAAAGTATTAGTCGTGGGTGGCAGTTTAGGCGCCAAAATTTTTAACGATGTCATGCCTGATGTTGTAGGACAGTTAAGTCAACAACATTCAATTACGGTTTGGCATCAGGTAGGCAAAGGAAATCAGGCTACCGTTAAAAGCCAATATCAAGACAAGGGTCAAGCAGCCAGTGTCAATGTGGCAGAATTTATAGATGACATGGAAGCCGCTTATCGCTGGGCTGATATTGTTGTTTGTCGTTCAGGAGCGTTAACTGTTTCTGAATTAGCTGCAGTGGGAAGAGCCAGTATTTTGGTGCCTTATCCACATGCAGTAGACGATCACCAAACAAAGAACGCTTCAGTATTAGTAGAAGCCGGTGCGGCATTTTTATTACCGCAAACCATATTAAACGCAGAAAATTTAGCTGAGAAGTTAACCCTTTTCGCTGAACAAAGACACGTTGTATCAGAGATGGCACAGCAAGCCAGAAGTGTTGCAGTTTTAGATGCAACCCAACGTGTAGCGAGTATTTGTGCTGAATTAGCACGAAAGGATTGAAATGACTAAAACAGAAAAGTATGCCCAGTTACGCACCATGATCCCAGAGATGAGAAGGATTAAGAAAATCCATTTTGTCGGTATAGGCGGAGCAGGTATGGGCGGGATAGCCGAAGTGTTAGTGAATGAAGGTTATCAAATCAGTGGCTCAGATATTGCCATCAACAGTGTTACCGAAAGATTGGAGAGTTTAGGGGCGAAGATCATTATTGGCCATCAGTCAGAAAGCGTTGCTGATGTTGATGTGGTTGTTGTTTCGACTGCCATCGATAAAGAAAACCCTGAAATCATTGCCGCAAAAGAGCGTCGTATTCCAATCGTGCGCCGTGCGGAAATGTTAGCAGAGCTTATGCGTTATCGTCACGGAGTTGCCATCGCTGGTACTCACGGTAAAACAACGACAACCAGTTTAATTGCTAGCGTGTATGGACAAGCTGAGCGTGATCCTACTTTCGTTATTGGTGGGTTACTTAACAGTGCTGGCACCAACGCTCGCCTAGGTACAAGTCGTTATTTGATTGCTGAAGCTGATGAAAGTGATGCGAGCTTTTTACACTTACAGCCTATGGTCAGTGTGATTACCAATATTGAAGCTGACCACATGGACACCTATGGTGGTGATTTTGAAAAGTTGAAAACCACGTTTGTGGACTTTTTACATAACCTGCCATTTTACGGTGTGGCGGTAATGTGTATAGATGATGAAGTGATTCAAGAAATTATGCCAAGAGTTGGCAGACAAGTGGTGACTTATGGTTTTAGTGATGTTGCTGATGTGCAAGCACTTAACTTTAAGCAAATAGGTCATCAGAGCCAGTTTAGTGTTCGTCGTAAAAACCGTGATGATTTAGATATCGTGTTAAATCTTCCTGGCGAACATAACGTGTTAAATGCATTAGCGGCAATTGCAGTTGCTAGTGAAGACGATATTGATGATGAATCTATTGTTGCAGCGTTAGCTGAATTTGAAGGTATCGGTAGACGGTTCCAGCATCTTGGTGAATTTGACACGGCCAATGGCAAAGTGATGTTAGTTGATGATTATGGTCATCACCCAAGCGAAGTATTGGCAACGATTAAAGCAGCTAGAGCTGGTTGGCCTGATAAGCGCTTAGTCATGGCATATCAGCCGCATCGTTTTAGTCGAACACGCGACTTGTATGAAGATTTTGTTGAAGTGTTATCACAAGTTGATGGTTTATTACTGTTAGATGTTTATGCAGCAGGTGAAAGCGTAATTCCTGGAGCCGATGGTCGAGCCTTGTGTCGTTCCATCAGACTTCGTGGGCAAGTGGACCCGATTTTTGTCGCCTCGCCTGAATTATTAACTGATGTACTGCCTGATGTATTGCAAGAAGGTGACTTATTACTGACGCAAGGTGCGGGTAATATTGGCGCATTATCAAAGTTATTAGCGTCGAGCAATTTAGGTTTTGATAATTAGTTTTGAACATTGCGGCTTAGGTGTTGTGAGCGTTTTTTGTACTATAACTGTTTGTAAATATAAGCTTTAATACAGTCAGCATGCTGGATATAATGGTGAATTGCCTAATGAAAGTGACAGTGTACAGTTTGGAGTTACAGTAACTGTGGCGTGGAGTGATAAAGCACGCCAACTGAAAGGCCATTTGAGTGAAGTCAACTGGTACTTGTATACAGGCTTACTGTTTTTGCTGACGGTGCTACTCACCATAGTTTGGGCGGGTTTGAAGTTGAATGTTTTACTCAACGATGCTGATGCTTTACCCATTGAGGCAGTGGCTATTAAAGGCGAGCGAGTTTATACCTCAGATGCAGAGATACAAGCGGCGTTACAGGCACTAATGGAACGAAGCTTTTTTAGTGCAGATGTAGGTGAAGTACAACAAGCGTTAGAAGCATTACCATGGGTTTACCATGCATCTGTTAGACGAGAGTGGCCGGCAAAACTTAAGGTGACCTTGCAAGAGCAGCATGCAGTAGCACATTGGAATGGTGATGATTGGCTTAACATTAATGGTGAAGTGTTTGCTGCACAGTCCCATGAGAGCATTAGCCTTTTACCTTTGCTTTCAGGTCCAGAAGAAATGTCTTCTGAAGTGTTAACCAGTTATCAGCAATTGTCTGATTTATTGAGTATTAATGGTTTTAAACTAGCTAGTTTAAGTTTAAGCCCTAGGCATGCATGGCATGCAACGTTAGATAACGGCATCCTTCTCGAACTAGGACGAGAAGACAAGATGTCGAGAATCCAAAGATTTATTAATGTTTATCCTGAAATAACACGTAATGAAAGGCCAATAGCAACGATCGATTTACGCTATGACACCGGAGTCGCCGTTGGCTGGGATGATACTAAAACAGAGAGTCGACACTAAATGACCAAAAATCAGGAAAGAAATCTTATCGTAGGCTTAGATATTGGCACGTCCAAGGTCGCAGTGATCATTGGTGAAGTGCTGCCTGACGGTGAGATAAGCGTGGTCGGTTTAGGGAATCACCCTTCGCGTGGTATGGATAAAGGTGGAGTGAATGATTTGGACTCCATTGTTAAGAGTGTCCAACGTGCACTAGACCAGGCTGAGCTAATGGCTGATTGCCAAGTATCATCAGTGTATTTAAGTATTTCAGGTAAACATATCGCGTGCCAGAACGAGAACGGCATGGTGTCAATTAATGATGAAGAAGTAACACAAGAAGACGTTGATAACGTTATTCATACTGCACGTTCTGTAAAAATACCAACGGAACGACGAATTTTGCACGTGTTACCACAAGAATATTCAATTGATGTTCAGGATGGTATTAAGAGTCCTATCGGCATGTCTGGTATGCGAATGGAAGCGAAAGCACATATTGTAACCTGTGCAAATGACATGGCTAAGAACATCACTAAAAGTGTTGAGCGCTGTGGCTTAACTGTCGATGATTTGGTCTTTTCTGGTATCGCGTCAGCTGATTCAGTGTTAACCAATGATGAAAAAGATCTAGGTGTTTGCATCGTTGATATTGGCGGCGGTACGACAGACATTGCAGTTTACACGAATGGCGCTCTTAGACATTGCGCCGTGATTTCTGTTGCAGGTAATCAAGTTACTAGTGATATTGCCAAAATTTTTAGAACGCCATTAACGCATGCTGAGCAGATTAAAGTGCAATTTGCTAGCGCGAGAAGTTCAATGGTGAGCCGTGAAGATAGCATTGAAGTGCCATCAGTAGGTGGCCGTCCTTCACGCAGTATGTCTCGCCATACATTGGCGGAAGTCGTGGAACCAAGATATCAGGAATTATTTGAACTGGTATTAAAAGAATTAACTGATTGTGGCTTAGAAGATCAAATTGCTGCAGGCATAGTATTAACCGGCGGGACAGCATCGATTACTGGTGCCGTTGATATTGCTGAAGCGACTTTCGGTATGCCAGTTAGGGTGGCGTCGCCGCTGCCAGTAAAAGGGTTAAATGAATACGTGGATCAACCTATATATTCTACAGGTATAGGCTTGCTTCATTATGGCGCCAGACGCGTTATCGAACGTCAGTTCGAGCGTCCTGAACGTCAAGGGGTTACCAGTCTTTTGAATCGGGTCAAAAGCTGGTTTAAGGGTGAATTTTAATAACGCAGACAAACGGAGATCAGACAATGTTTGAGATCATGGACACACATAATGACGAAGCGGTGATCAAGGTCATCGGCGTCGGTGGTGGTGGCGGTAACGCTGTCGAACATATGGTTAAACACAGCATCGAAGGTGTTGAGTTTATCGTAACGAATACGGATGCTCAGGCATTACGCAAATCAGGTGCTGGCTCAACAATTCAATTAGGGCGCGATGTCACTAAAGGTCTTGGAGCTGGAGCTAACCCTGATGTGGGTCGCCAAGCTGCTGTTGAAGATAAAGAAAACATCCGCGCTGCGATTAAAGGATCTGATATGGTCTTTATCGCTGCAGGAATGGGTGGTGGTACCGGAACTGGTGCTGCGCCTGTTGTGGCTGAAATTGCTCGCGAAGAAGGTATTTTAACTGTTGCAGTTGTGACAAAACCTTTCCCTTTTGAAGGCAAAAAGCGCATGACTTTTGCAGATCAAGGTATTGCGGAGCTAGCAAAACATGTTGATTCACTGATCACCATTCCTAATGAAAAGTTATTAAAAGTGTTAGGCCGAGGTACTTCATTACTTGACGCATTTGCTGCGGCTAACAATGTTTTATTAGGCGCTGTACAAGGTATTGCTGAGTTAATTACACGTCCAGGTTTAATCAACGTGGATTTCGCCGATGTTAAAACGGTTATGTCAGAAATGGGTAATGCCATGATGGGCACAGGCGTCGCAACAGGTGATGATCGTGCGGAAGAGGCGGCTGAAGCTGCAGTAGCAAGTCCATTACTTGAAGATATTGATCTAGCTGGTGCGCGTGGCGTATTAGTTAACATTACAGCAGGTATGGATATCAGCATTGAAGAGCTAGAAACAGTGGGTAACCATGTTAAGGCTTACGCTTCAGATAATGCGACTGTGGTTGTTGGCGCTGTTATTGACCCTGAAATGAGCGAAGAGCTACGTGTAACGGTTGTTGCTACTGGTATTGGCGCTGAGAAAAAGCCTGATATTCAATTAGTCACTAAGCCTGTTTCACGCCCTGAGCCTGCACCGGTAATTGAGCCTAAAGTTGAGCCAGTAGAAGAGCCAGCTGTTGCAGCAAGTTACGTTGCACCAACGGGTAATGCAGTTCCAGCTCCTCAACAAGCCGCACAACCAGCTGCACGAGTTGATGGTGATTACTTAGATATTCCAGCATTTTTACGTAAGCAAGCAGATTAGTTGCTGATAGTAAAAATGAAAATCTAAAAAATCTAAGATGTTGATAAAATGTTGCTTATGTAAGTAGAGACGGATAAAAAGACTTTAAAGGGTTCTTTTTTGTGAAAAGACAATTTTATGGTAGTATACCGCCTCAGCTTACTGGGTTAACTCAGTATTTATAGCTCAAGAATGTTTACTTTAAAGTGATTAAAACGGGTAACTGAATGATTTTTCAAAGAACTGTTCAAAAAATGGTGAAGAGTACTGGTGTCGGATTGCATTCCGGCAACAAGGTCACTCTGTGCATTATGCCCGCACCTGTCAATACTGGTATCGTACTTAGACGTACAGATTTAAACCCAGCAGTGGAAATTCCTGCTAAGGCTAATCTTGTGCGTGAAACAACAATGTGTACGGCATTAGTAAATGATGAAGGTGTTCGCATTTCAACTATCGAACATTTATTTGCAGCACTTGCAGGCCTTGGCATAGATAACGCGGTTATCGAAGTTGATGCTCCTGAAATCCCGATTATGGATGGCAGTGCAAGTCCGTTTGTTTTTTTACTGCAAAGCGCTGGTATTAAAGAGCAATCGGTAGCTAAAAAATATATCAAAATCAATCAAACCATTCGTGTTGAAGACGGTGACAAATGGGCAGAATTAAAGCCATTTAAAGGCTTTAGAGTCGATTTTAAAATTGACTTTAATCACCCAGAAATCTCACGCAGCCAACAACATATGGTGATGGATTTTTCAACATCTGCTTTTGTTAAAGATATTAGCCGAGCTAGAACATTCGGCTTTATGCAAGATATCGAATATCTACGTGCTAATAATTTAGCACTAGGTGGCAGCATGGAAAATGCTGTTGTGCTTGACGAGTATCGTGTCCTTAACCCTGACGGTCTGCGATATGAGGACGAGTTTGTTAAGCATAAGATTCTTGATGCGTTTGGAGATTTATATGTAGCAGGCCATGCCATTGTAGGTGAGTTCTGTGCATATAAAACAGGTCATGCACTAAATAACCAATTGGTTAGAGCATTACTTGCACAACAAGAAGCGTGGGAATTAGTCAGCTTTGAAAACGAAGTTGATGTACCACTGAGCTTCATGGTGCCAGGCGCAGTATCTTTAGCGTAAAAATTAAGATTGCCTATTACGGCTGGCTAATGCAGCCAGCCGTTTTAGTTTTTCGCCTAGTGAACCTTCTACGTGATCAGCCAATGTCTGCAGGTGTTCTGCAGCAACAGGGCTGATTTTTGCATAATTAGTTGGTGCTTTACTTGGTGTAATTGCTATCCCTGGGTTGACTTTAACCTCTATAGCGGTAAGCATTGGAAGCGTTTCTTCCTGAAGTTGTTGCAGTAGTTTGGTCTTTTGGAAATTTATTCTAGCAGCCCATGCAGCCGAAGTAGTTTCAATAACAAGAACACCCTGACGAAGATTAGCGACTTTTAGCTGTTCACTAACAGGACCATTTAAACACTGCTTTACATAAGTATTCAGTTGATTTAATAATTCTGCTTTCTCAGCGAGTTCCGGTAATGTTCCCGATTGATGTAGTAATCTACTGAGATCTTGAGGGGGCTTTTTCATATGATAATAAGATGGCTGAGTTAGGCTATGAGTGTAACAGTTTTTATTCAAGGTCGAAATGGAGTAACACGTTGGCACCCTAGCAAACGTTGGTTACTTCTACCTATCTTTTTAGTGGCGGCAGGAACTGGTCTCTACCAGCAGAGTGCTGATCGTTTTGCTGCGCAGCAAACCAAAGTTGATGAAAATCAAAAACTGCGAGAACAGCAGAAACAACAAGTCATTAATCTCAAAAAAGCGACAGAAACTCAATTAAGCACCTTAGTTGCCCACGTCGCAAGAATGCAAGCTAACGTTACTCGACTTGAAGCGTTAGGCCAGCAAGTTGCCGAAAATAATTTACTTGAAGATCAATTCGATTTCTCTACCGAGGTAGGGGTTGGTGGTTTAAGTGAAATAGGCGCTGGCGTCGAACTAAGCCAACTGTTAGACGATATGTCACAGTTGGCCTCCAGAATTGATAATAATAATGTTCAGTTGTCACTACTTGAAACCGTGGCAACTAATCTCCATATAGATAAAGAACGTTATATATCAGGGCGACCAATCGTTAAAGGTTGGTTATCTTCGCCCTACGGTTTACGAAATGACCCTTTTAATGGTCGTAGAACTTTGCATAAAGGCATTGATTTTGCGGGTAAGGAAGGCGGCGATGTAATTGCAACTGCTGCAGGTGTGGTTACATGGTCAGGAAATATGCTTGGTTATGGCGGGTTGGTGGAAATTGATCATGGAAATGGTTACCGCACTCGTTATGGACACAATAAATCTATGTCAGTAAACCTAGGTGACGTCGTTGCCAAAGGCGATAAAATTGCCAGTATGGGTAGCACAGGCCGGTCAACCGGTCCCCACGTGCATTACGAAGTGTTGCGAAATGGACAGCAAATAGATCCAAGAAAGTTCGTCTATCGCAAGGCTAGTTAATAACATTTTCGGTTAAGTCGCTCATTTGAGCTCAACCTACAAGAGATAAGTGATTAAGATGTTAGGCAAATTACTGACAAAAGTATTCGGCAGTCGTAACGACCGTACCTTGAAAGGCCTTGGTAAAGTTGTAACTAAGATTAACGCAT
This sequence comes from Shewanella sp. TC10, assembly GCF_009663145.1. GTDB lineage: Bacteria > Pseudomonadota > Gammaproteobacteria > Enterobacterales > Shewanellaceae > Shewanella. Next base: position 812 of record NZ_VKHR01000026.1, on the reverse strand, counting down.
TAGAAGCTGAATATGAAAAGCTGACAGATGATGAACTAAAAGCAAAAACAGAAGAGTTTCGTCAGCGCATTGAAAACGGTGAGACATTAGAAACTATTATGGCTGAAGCTTTTGCTACAGTTCGTGAAGCATCAAAGCGTGTATTCGAAATGCGTCATTTCGATGTCCAATTATTAGGTGGTATGGTTTTAGATAGTAACCGTATTGCTGAAATGAGAACGGGTGAAGGTAAAACACTTACCGCAACACTTCCAGCATACTTAAACGGTTTAACTGGCAAAGGTGTTCACGTTATTACCGTGAATGATTACCTTGCGGGTCGTGATGCTGAAAATAACCGTCCTCTTTTTGAATTCCTTGGTCTAACTGTCGGCATTAACGTTGCTGGTCTTGGCCAAGTTGAGAAGAAAGAAGCTTACAACTCAGATATTACCTATGGTACTAACAATGAGTTTGGTTTCGATTATCTTCGTGACAATATGGCATTCTCTCCTCAAGAGCGTGTTCAACGTCCTCTTCATTATGCACTTATCGATGAAGTCGATTCGATCTTAATTGATGAAGCACGTACTCCATTGATTATTTCAGGCGCTGCTGAAAACAGTTCTGAGCTATACATTAAAGTAAATACCTTAATTCCTAACCTTATCGTTCAAGAGAAAGAAGATACTGAAGATGAGATTGGTGAAGGTGATTTCAGTATTGATGAAAAAGCAAAACAAGTTCACTTTACTGAACGTGGTCAAGAAWAGTAGTTGCTCTACCTTTTCTTGACCACGTTCAGTAAAGTGAACTTGTTTTGCTTTTTCATC